>NZ_VBTN01000010.1:0-579498 GCF_013277805.1 Pseudomonas sp. MS15a(2019) | reverse complement strand
GGGGGTGTTGTCTTTGGGGCGGGAAAAGTTTGGCCAGACGCCAAGGCGTTTGGGCCGATAGCCCTGCCAGCGGAAGCCGGGCAGTCATGCGGCTGAGGTTGCCCTCACCCTAGCCCTCTCCCGGGGGGAGAGGGGACGGGGGCGGTGCGGCTGAGGCTTGAGCTGTGCTTGCTGCATCAGGTGCGGCTTGAGGTCTGCAAGAGCACCGACAGCCCGGCTGCGCCGGGCTGTCGTGTTTGAAACGCAGCACAGGCCCGGCGTAGGTTGGTGCTGAGCGCAGCGAAGCCCAATGATCAGGTCTGCTGCAGGTATCAAGCGAGCTGCGACAGGGCGTTGAGGGGGCGAGGTTGGCTTCCAGGTGTTGGGCTTCGCTAGGCTCAGCCCAACCTACAAAGACAGAGCAGGAAAAAGCCCGGCATGTGCCGGGCTTTTTGCGCTCAGGGTTTGCGGGCGATCAGGGTGGCGCGCAAGGGGGCGGGAAGCCCCTCGACGGTGCGGCTGGGGTCCTCGGGGTGGAGGAAGTCCGGTAGCGACTGGAAGCCCATCCACTCTGTGGAGCGCTGTTCGTCCACCGTCGTGGGGGTGAGGTCCACCAGGCGGATATCGCGGTAGCCGGCGCGCTGCAGCCAAAGTTGCAGGGCGGCGGCGGAGGGCAGGAACCAGACGTTGCGCATCTGGGCATAACGGTCTTCGGGGACCAGGACGGTGGTGGCATCGCCCTCAACGACCAGGGTTTCCAGGACCAGCTCGCCGCCGCTGTCGAGGCAGTTCTTCAGGTCCAGCAGGTGATCGATGGGTGAGCGGCGATGGTAGAGCACGCCCATGGAAAAGACGGTGTCGAAGCCGCCGTCCAAGGCAGGCAGTTCTTCCAGGGTCAGCGGCAGGTGCCAGGTGGGCAGGTCGGGGAGATAGCGCCGCAGGGCCTGGAACTGGCAGTGGAACAGCCAATTGGGATCGACGCCCAGGACCAGGCTGGCCCCCGCGCCGAGCATGCGCCACTGGTAGTAGCCGTTGCCGCTGCCGACATCCAGAACGCGCTTGCCCTGCAGATCCAGATGGGGTGCGACCCGATCCCATTTCCAGTCGGAGCGCCATTCGGTGTCCAGATGAAGATCGAACAGCTGGAAGGGGCCTTTGCGCCAAGGTCGCAGTTGCAGCAGCGCTTCGCGCAGGGCCTGGTGCTGCTCCGCGGAAGGAAAACCGGCGAGGCGCACGGCCTCACGCAGCTCGATACCTTCCACCGCGATCTCGGGCAGGGCGTCGACGCCAGCTTGCCAGCGTTGCAGGTCACCATGGCCGCGGGCGTACTTGGCGGCCAGAACGCTTTCGAGCCCCTGGGACCAGCCGGCCAGCGAGGTGTCCGCCAGCTTTTGTTGCAGGGTTGCGAGGTAGGCAGGTGGGGTCATGGCAGGGCGATCAGGGAGGTGAAGTTGAGGCATTGGAACCAGGGCACGACGGTGGTGAAACCGGCACCCTGCAGGCGCGCCCGGTGTTCGTCCAGGGTGTCGGTCAGCATGACGTTTTCCAGCGCGGTACGTTTCTGAGCGATTTCCAATTCGCTGTAGCCGTTGGCTCTCTTGAAGTCCAGGTGCAGGCCGTTGAGCAATTCCTGAGTCTGGGCCTGCGGGAAACGGATCTTTTCCGACAGCAGCAGGGCGCCACCGGGTAGCAGGTTGGCGCGCAGCCGACTGAGCAAGTCCAGGCGCTGTTCCGGGGCGATGAATTGCAGGGTGAAGTTGAGGGCGATCACCGAGGCCGATTCGAGCGGGACGTCGAGGATATCGGCTTCCACCACTTCAACCGGCAGCAACTCCTCGTGCATGGAGTCCTGAGCGCTGAGGTATTCGCGGCAGCGGGTGACCATGGCGGTGGAGTTGTCGATAGCCACCACCCGGGTACCCTCGGCGCGGACATGACGGCGCAGGGCCTGGGTCACGGCGCCCAGGGAACAGCCGAGGTCATAGAGACGGCTATGGGGCTGGGCGAACCGTGCGGCGATGACGCCGAGATTCTCGACGATGGTGGGATAGCCCGGCACGGATCTCTTGATCATGTCGGGAAAGACGCGCACCACGTCTTCGTTGAAGGTGAAGTCGGCAGGAGGCTGCGGCGACGCGAACAGACGGTCGGCTTCGCTCATGGGCGGTACCTGGAAAATCCAAAGGGGGCATTGTACCCCCGGCAGGCGTTGCAGGACGTGGCGTCAGCGGATTTCGATGCGGCAGTCGAAGCGGGCCTGGGGTTCGGCTTCGGCATCCCAGGGCTGGCGCGCCTGGAGTTCGAGCTGGGCGCTGCCGGCGCTCTGGGCGCGGAAGCGCCAGAGGGACTGACCGGCGCTGCCGATGCCACCCTGATCCTGGCGCCTTTCGCGGAAGACTTCCGGGCCGAGTTGCTTGAGGTTGTCGCTGCGCTGGAGGATGGTCCAGCGGTAGCCACTGGTGGGATCGCTGGGCAGGGTCAGGGTCAGTTCCTGGCCGGTGTGCATGACCAGCGGGGTGCAGTCGCTGTCGTCACCCAGGATGAGGTTGCCGCTCGGCTGGGTGCTGCTGCAACCGGCCAGGAGCAGACAGCTGCAGAACAGAAGACGGGGGGACATGGAAACCTCCGGGGTATGACGGCAAAACGCAGAGCATACCCCAAGAGGTCGAGCGGTCAGACTAGAAGAGCACCTTGGCCACGTCGGCGAAGCGCTTGGCGAAGTGAACGGTCAGGCCTTCCTTGAGATAGGCCGGCAGCTCTTCGAAGTCACCGCGATTGGCTTCCGGCAGGATCAGTTCGCCGATCTTCTGGCGGCGTGCCGCGATGACCTTTTCCCGGACCCCGCCGATGGGCAGCACTTGACCGGTAAGGGTCAGCTCGCCGGTCATGGCCACGTTCTTCTTCGGCGCCTGGTTGCGCGCCAGCGACAGCAGGGCGGAGGCCATGGTGACGCCGGCGCTGGGGCCGTCCTTGGGCGTGGCGCCTTCGGGCACGTGCAGGTGGACGAAGGCCTGATCGAAGAAATTCGGATCGCCCTTGAAGTCCTTGAGGTGCGCGGTGACGTAGCTGTAGGCGATCTCGGCGGATTCCTTCATGACGTCACCCAGCTTGCCGGTGAGCTTGAAGCCCCGGTTCAGGGTATGGATGCGCGTCGCCTCAATGGGCAGGGTGGCACCGCCCATGCTGGTCCAGGCCAGGCCGGTGATGATGCCCACCCCGGACAGCACCTGCTCCTTGCGGAAGGGCGGCATGCCCAGATAGTCCTCGAGATCCGAGGCACCGATCTTGACCTTGAGCTTGGGCTCCTCGATGAGCTTGACCACCGCCTTGCGCACCAGCTTGCCCAGTTGCTTCTCCAGCTGGCGCACGCCGGCTTCGCGGGCATAGCCTTCCACCAGGGCCTTGAGGGCGCTGTCGGTGAGCGTCAGGCGATCCTTGGGCACCCCGGCCTTGTCCAGCTGCTTGGGCCAGAGGTGGCGCTTGGCGATGGCCTGCTTCTCTTCGGCGATGTAGCCGGAAAGGCGGATGACCTCCATGCGGTCCAGCAGGGGGCCGGGGATGGAGTCCAGGGTGTTGGCGGTACAGACGAACAGCACCTTGGACAGGTCCAGGCGCAGATCCAGGTAGTGGTCGAGGAAGTCGACGTTCTGTTCCGGGTCCAGGGTCTCCAGCAGCGCCGAGGCGGGATCACCCTGGTAGCTCTGGCCCATCTTGTCGATCTCGTCGAGCATGATGACCGGATTCATCACCTTGACGTCGCGCAGCGCCTGGACGAGCTTGCCGGGCATGGCGCCGATGTAGGTGCGGCGGTGGCCCTTGATCTCGGCTTCGTCCCTCATGCCACCCACGCTGAAGCGATAGAAGGGCCGGCCGAGGGATTCGGCGATGGATTTGCCGATGCTGGTCTTGCCCACCCCGGGCGGACCCACCAGCAGCACGATGGAGCCGGTCACTTCGCCCTTGAAGGCGCCCACGGCAAGAAATTCGAGGATGCGATTCTTGATGTCGTCGAGCCCGGCGTGGTGGCGGTCGAGCACCTTGCGCGCGTGCTTGAGATCGAGCTTGTCCTGCCCATGAACGCCCCAGGGCAGGTCGGTGGCCCAGTCCAGGTAGTTGCGGGTGACGCCGTATTCCGGCGAGCCGGTCTCGAGGATGGACAGCTTGTTCAGCTCGTCGTCGATGCGCTTCTGCGCCGCCTCGGGCAGGATCTTGCCCTCCAGGCGCTGGCGGAAGCTTTCGATATCGCTGCTGCGATCGTCCTTGGTGATGCCCAGCTCCTGCTGGATCAGCTTGAGCTGTTCCTTGAGGAAGAATTCGCGCTGGCGTTCGTTGATCTTGCGATTGACCTCGGCGGACAGCTCCTTCTGCAGGCGCGCGACCTCGACCTCCTTGCGCAGCAGCGGCAGGACCTTTTCCATGCGTTGCAGCATGGGCACGGTATCGAGCACCTGCTGCAATTCGTCGCCCGGCGCCGTAGTGAGGGCGGCGGCGAAGTCGGTCAGCGGCGAGGGATCGTTGGGGCTGAAGCGATTGAGATAGTTCTTCAGCTCTTCGCTGTAGAGCGGATTGAGCGGCAAGAGCTCCTTGATGGCGTTGATCAGCGCCATGCCGTAGGCCTTCACCTCGTCGCTGGGATCGGGGTTGGGGCGCAGGTGTTCGACTTCCACCAGATAGGGCGGGCGCTGCCGGCGCAGCCAGCCGCGGATGCGCACCCGCGACAGGCCCTGGGCGACGAACTGCAGCTTGCCGTCCTGACGGGTGGCATGGTGGATGCGCACCAGGGTGCCATGCTGCGGCAGCTGGTCGGGATCGAAGCCCTCGGCATCGCCGGGCTGCTGCTCCATGTAGAACAGCGCCAGGCAGTGGTGGTCGGTCTTGGCCACCAGCTCCAGCGTTTCCGCCCAGGGCTCTTCGTTGACGATGACGGGCAGGACCTGCGCCGGAAAGAAGGGGCGGTTGTGGATGGGAATGACGTAGAGCTTGTCGGGAAGATTCTGGCCGGGCAGCACCAGACCGGTCTGGCCGGCTTCTTCGCTGAGAATGTCCGCTTGGTTATCCTGATCGCTCATTGGCGTACCTTGGGCTTGGATGTAGGGCCAACATGGGGCGAGGGCGCTGGTTTTTCAACGCAGGCAAAGATCTGTCCTTCTTGACCGCCGGGTACCGCTCGAAGTGCGACGGTCGGCGCAACGAGTGGTCGCTGCCACGATAAAGATTCCCCCGGCACTGCCGCTAAAGCTGAGGTCACGCCGCAAAGCCGGCGAGAGATCCGAAAGGCGCGCGGTGGAGAGCAGCGGGTGAACAAGCATTGGGTGGTAGCGGGATGGCTGGCCTTGGGCCTGGGGACGGCACAGGCGGCTGAGGTCGCGGTACAGGTGGTCGACAGCCAGGGCGCTCCCCTGGCCGATGCCGTGGTGATGCTGTCGGGCCAGGGGCTGGTGCCCGAGCGGCAGCCGGCGGCCATCGACCAGCAGAATCGGCGGTTCGTCCCCCATGTCCTGGCAGTCGCCACCGGGACGGCGGTGAGCTTTCCCAATACCGATGATATCCGCCACCAGGTCTATTCCTTTTCCAGCCCGAAGCGCTTCGAGTTGCCGCTCTATCACGGGATTCCCAGCACCCCGGTAGTGTTCGACCAGCCGGGCGTGGTGGTGGTGGGCTGCAACATCCACGACTGGATGGTGGGCTACGTCTATGTGACCGCTGCCGGGCGCTCCGCCGTGACCGACAGCCAGGGCCGCGCCCGCCTGGAGGCGCCGGACGGTCATTATCAGCTGGCGCTCTGGCATCCCGACCTCAGCGACAAGCAGGAAGTCGCCCAGCCCGCACTGGACGTGGCGGGCAAGCCGGTGACCCTGAAACTCCAGCTGGCGATTCAGCCGAAGCCGCAGCCGGCGGAACCGGCGAGCTCGGCTTTCGAGGATGCCTTCCACAAGGCCACGCACGATGAAGCTCATCCATAGTTTCCAGACCCGCATCGCCGGCAGTCTCTTCCTGCTGATGCTGGTGGTCATCACCCTGGTCTATCTGACGGTCAAGGCCGCCACCGAGGCCAGTGCCGTACGCCAGTCCTATGACCAGCTCGATACCGGGGCGCGGGTGTTCCGCCAGGTACTGGACGGCCGCTGCCGGCGGCTGAACGACGCCGTGCGCGTGCTCGCCGCCGATTTCGGCTTTCGCGACGCCGTGGCCAGTGGCGATGTACCGACGCTGCGCTCGGTGCTGGCCAATCATGGCGCCCGGGTCGGCGCGGGCGATACCTATCTGTTGGATATGGACGGTCGGTTGATCGCCAGCACCGTGGCCGCGCACAGCGAAGGCGAGCGCCTCCCCGGCGCGGTGGGGGCGGTCAATGATGGCAGCTGTGTGCTGGCGGGCACCGGCCTGCCACAGTTGCGGGTCACCGTTCCGGTCCGCGCGCCCTTGCCCATCGCCCAGGTGGTGATGAGCTTTGCCATGGATCAGGCCATGGCCCAGGAGTTTCGCTCGCTGATCAACCTGGACGTGGTCTTCCTTGGCGAAGCCGCGCTCATGGCCAGTACCCTGCCGGACGAGCAGGGGCGGCAGCTGGTGCAGGAACTCGCGCGGGCACCAGGGACCGGCGATGGTTGGCAGCTGACCCTGGGTGGCCGGCTCTATCAGGTCAAGCGATTGACCCTGGGGACCCAGGACCATCCGGTGTACGTCTATCTGCTGCGCGCGCTCGACGTCGCCCTGGCGGAGTTCGAGCCCTTGCTCAGGCAGCTGGCGCTGATCGCCGGAGGGGCGCTGCTGGCGGCGCTGCTGGGGGCGTTATGGCTGGCGCGCAACCTGGCCCAGCCGCTGCGGCAGCTGTCGGTCATGTCCTGGCGGATCGGCCAGGGCGATTACGCGGTCAAGGTGGAAGTGCCGCGGCAGGACGAATTCGGTCGGCTGGCGCAGGTGCTCGAGGAGATGCGCCAGGGAATCGCCGAGCGTGAGCAGCGCCTCAATCACAATGCCCTGCACGATGCCCTGACCGGTCTGCCCAATCGCTTGCTGGCCGAGGAGCGGCTGCGGGTCTTTATCGCCACCCAATCCCAGGTGTCGCTGCTGTACCTGGGGCTGGATGGTTTCCAGGCGATCAATGAAAGCGCCGGGGTCGCCGGGGGCGATCGCATCCTCAGGATGGTGGCCGAGCGCGCCCAGGTGCTGCTGGCCGGCCGGGGCTGCGTTTCGCGCCCGGTAGGTGACGAATTTCTCGTCCAGGCCTGTCGCATGGGCCTGGAGGGCGCGGTGGGACTCGCCGAGCAGCTGCGCCTGTCGCTGGCCGAGCCGATCGAGTGGGAAGGGCAGTTGTTCCGCCTCAGTTGCCGGATCGGCGTCGTCGAGTATCCGCGCCACGGCGACGACCCTAACCAGCTGATCGAGCGGGCGCGCAGTGCCATGCTCGACGCCGGGCAGTTGCCGGATCGCCTGCGGGTCTATGATGAAGGGCGGGATGCGGCCCAGCAGCGGCGTCTGCAACTGGTCCAGGATCTGCCGCTGGCGGGCGGGCGGGGTGAATTGATGCTGGTGTTCCAACCCAAGGTGGCCCTGCAGGGCAGCGGACCGCACCAGGCCGAGGTCTTGCTGCGCTGGCGCCATGCCGAGCTGGGCATGGTCTCGCCGGGCGAATTCATTCCCCTGGCCGAACGCAGCGGCAGCATGGCCGGACTCACCCGTTGGGTGATCCAGGCGACGATCCGGCAGCTGGCGCTCTGGCAGACCCAGGGCCGCGAGGTAAAGGTGTCGCTGAACGTCTCGGCGGTGGATCTTGCCGATACCCAGCTGCCCGAGCGGGTGATGGGTTGGCTCGATGACGCCGGCGTCTCGGCGCGGCAGCTCACCTTCGAGATCACCGAGAGCGCCATCATGGCCGATCCCGAAGCGGCCATCGCGCTGCTGACGCGGCTGTCCATCCTCGGCATCCGGCTATCGGTGGACGACTACGGCACCGGCCAGGCGTCGCTGGCGCACCTCAAGCGGCTGCCGGTGGACGAATTGAAGATCGACCAGTCCTTCGTGAAGGAGCTGGCGCCGGGCAACGATGACGCCGTCATCGTGCGTTCGACCATCGAGATGGGCCACAACCTGGGCCTGGAGGTGGTCGCCGAGGGCGTCGAGGAGGCCCGGGCGCTGGCCCTGCTGCGCAGTTGGGGGTGCGATGTGATCCAGGGGTACTACATCAGCCGTCCCGTGCCGGCCGCTGAATTCGAAGCCTGGATGGAACGGCAGAGCATGCCGGTGCTGGAAGCGCTGTCATGAGCCGCGGCTGGCTACTGGCCGGGCTGCTGCTGGCGACCGGCGTCCAGGCAGATGGCGGCAAGCTGTTGGCCACTGGGGGAGCCAGCAGTCTGGAAGGCGCCGCGGGCGGTGGCATCACGCCCTGGGCGGTGATCGGTGGCTATGGCGAAAGCGGTCAGCCCGGCGCGACCGCCTTCGCCAGCCGGGTGTGGACCGGTGACTACCGGCTCGATGCGGCCGGCCTGGCGGTGGCCTACGACAATCGGGTGGAGGTTTCCTATGCGCGGCAGCGGCTGGATATGCCGACCCTGCGGCGGTTGATGAAGCTCGAAGAAGACAGCCTCAGCCAGGATATCATTGGCGCCAAGGTGCGCCTGGCGGGCGACCTGGTCTACGACCGGCTGCCGCAGATCGCCCTGGGCGTGCAGTACAAGCATCAACGGGATTTCGGCATTCCTGCTGCCGTGGGCGCACGGCGCGACAGCGATGTCGAGGGCTACCTGGGCGCCAGTCGGCTGTTGCTGGGTGGCGCCTTCGGCTACAACCTCTGGATCAACGTCGGTCTCAGGTACAGCCGCGCCAACGAGATGGGGCTGCTGGGCTTCGGCGGCGATCGCAACGACAGCCGTCAATGGCTCAAGGAAGGCTCGGCCGCGGTGTTCTTCAATCCTCGCTGGGCGGTGGGCATGGAGTATCGCGAGAAGCCGCGGAATCTGTCTTTCACCCGTGAGAGTGATTGGGTGGATACCTTCGTCGGTTACTTCCCTAACAAGCACCTGTCGCTGGTGCTGGCCTATGCCTGGCTGGGCGAGATCGCCACCCTGGACGATCAGCAGGGTCTCTATCTGTCGCTGCAGGGGAGCTACTGATGCAGGGGAAAACGCTGGTACTGGCGGCGCTGCTGCTGATGCTGGGGTGCACGCCCCAGCCGCCGGCGAGTGATCGGCTCTATCAGGAGCTGGGTGGCCAGCCCGGCCTCACCCGGATCGTCGAGGGCATGCTGCTCAATGTGGCGCGTGACGGGCGGATCCGGCACTACTTCGCCAATGTCGATATCGCGCGCCTGCGCAGTCTGCTCATCCAGAAATTCTGCGCTGATGCGGGCGGTCCCTGTCGCTATGAAGGGGCGAGCATGGCCGAAAGTCATCGCGGTCTGAACCTGCAACCCGCCGACTTCAATGCGCTGGTAGAAGACCTGCAACTGGCCATGCAGCGTGAGGACATTCCGGAGCGGGCACAGAATGCCCTGCTGGCGCGCCTCGCGCCGCAACGCGGCCAGGTGATCCGCCAGTAGCCTGCCGGCTGTCGCTGTTTTCGAACCTCAGCCGTGCGAGATCCTCCCTAGGCAAGACGCCTACGCGAGGGATACGGCTTGAGTAAGACGACTTCGGCGGCCGATCTCGGCCTGACGCTGGCGGTGGACGACGAACCGGCGCTGTTTGGCTGGTTCCTGGCGAGCTACCTGTTCGGCAAACGCATCTCCCAGGGTATCGCCGCCCAGGCCTGGACGGTGCTCTATCGCAAGTACGGTCGCGACACGCCGCGCAAGCTGCTCGGTCTGAGCCGGCAGCAACTGGTCGGCTATCTCGGCGAAGGGCATTACCGGCGTTATGACGAGAGTACGGCCACGCGCCTGCTGGACGTCTGTCACCATCTGCAGGAGGCGTATGGCGGCAGCTTCGTGAGATTGCGTGACGCCAGTACGGACCGTGTGGATTTCGAGTCACGTCTGCAGCGGCTGAAGGGGGTAGGGCCCAAGACCTGTGAGATCTTCATGCGCGAAGCAGGGCCGCTATTATTTCCTGACTGAATGCACACCGCCGGCACGGGGCCGGCGGTGGTCAGGACGAGCGAGCTGCGATTATTTGCCCAGGTCGGCCTTGAGGCGGCTGCCGGCATAGGCCTGGGCGTCCTTGGCTTTTTGCACCACGGCAGCGGTGCCGAAGAACTCATGGGTGACGCCTGGATAGACCTTGCGCTCCACCTGGACGCCAGCCTGGCGCAGGGCGGTCTCCAGGAAGCCACCGTCGTCACGCAGGGGATCGATCTCGGCATTGACGATGGTCACCGGCGGCAGGCCGGCAAGATCGGCCTTGGTCAGATCCAGGCGTGGATCCTTGAGGTCCGCGGGCGAACGGGTCACCTGCTCGACGAACCACAGCATCATGGGGCGATTGAGCGGCTTGGCGTCGTCGTACTGCTCATAGGATGGGGTGTGGGTGTTGGTCTGGGCCACCGGATAGACCGACAGCACGTGCTTGGGTGCGGTGAGACCGGCCTTGTGCGCGGCGACCGCGGTCGCTACCGCCAGGTTGCCACCCGCGCTTTCACCGGCCAGGGCCAGACGCTGTGGATCGCCATTGAGCGAGCCGGCATGGGTGGTCACCCAACGGTAGGCGGCCAGGGCGTCGTCGTGGGCCGCTGGAAATTTGTATTCGGGCGCTTGACGATAATCCACCGAGACCACGATAGCGTTGGCCTGCTTGGCCAGGCCCCGGGCACCACCGTCGTAGACGTTGCGATCGGCGAACACCCAGCCGCCGCCGTGGAAGTAGAGGATGACTGGGAAAGGACCCTGGCCCTCGGGGGTATAGATGCGCGCCGGCAGTACCCCGGCAGCACCGTCCACGGCGCGGTCGACACTGGTCACGCCAGGCACCAGCGCCTCGGGTTGGGTGGGACGACCCTCGTCCTGCAGCACACCCTTGACCGCATCGGCGATGGTAGGCTGTTTGCGGGCCTCCTGGGCAGTGAGTTTCTCCACGGCTTTAGGATCGAAGCTGGCGTACTTGTTCAGCACCTTCTGCATGTCGGCATCGGTGCGCGCCATGCTCTTGGCATTGCTGACCGCCTCGGCGCCCAGTGAACGTTTTTCCGGATCGCGGGCACAGCCAGTCAGGGCAAGGCCGGCACCCACCAGAGCCAGGGCGAGGAGGGTAGGTTTGCTACGCAAGAGGGACAGCGACATGGCAGAGATCCTGTGCGAATTCGGGAGGCTTACCCTGAAATCGACATGGTTATCGCGCGAGAGGTTCCGACGGGCCGCTGGCAAGCGTCTGGCGATCATTGTGCTGGGTCTGCTGGGAACCGAGGCCTTCGCCGAGCCAGCGGCCTATTGGCGCTGGCGGAGCAACGCGGACGGTCAGGAATTCTGTACCCAGACGCCGCCGGGGCCGGGCTGGGTCAGAGTCGCCGGCCCCTTTCGCGATCTGCAGTGCCGTGAGCCGGGTAGCCTACCCCTGCGCCGCTGGGCCGAGCCGCCGCAGCAACGGTTCTAGTTCGAGTTCTCGGCGGCCTTGAGCAGGGAGGCGCCGAGTTCGCCTTCGTAGCGCTGCCACACCGGACGCATGGCCTCACGCCAGCGCGTCCGTTGCTCGGGGGTGAGGGTGATGATCTCGCTACCGCCCGCGGCGGCGATGCGCGCGCGATCACGCTGGTTTTCCGCCTCGGATTGCTTCTTCACCTCGAAGGTCACCTGGTCGATGATTTCCTCCAGGGTGCTGCGTACGGCGAAGGGCAGGGTGCGCCAGCGATCCGCCTTGACGATCAGCAGGTAGTCCAGGGCGCCGTGATTGCTTTCGGTGAAATAGCGCTGCTGCTGATCGAGGCGCTGACTCCAGTAGTTGGACCAGGTGTTCTCGGTGGCATTGACGGTGCCCGTGGTGAGCGCCTGCAGGGTCTGGTTGAACGGCAGCTTGACCGCCGTGGCGCCGAGGGCCTCGAACTGGCGTTGCAGGACCTCGGAATTCTGGATGCGGAACACCAGCCCCTTGGCATCGCCGGGTTCGCGCAAGGGCTTGCGCGCCGACAGTTGCTTGAGACCGTTGGGCCAGTAGGCCAGGCCGATGATGCCGGCCGGTTCCAGGCTCTGCAGCAGCTGGCGACCACTGGGGCGGGCCTGGAAGTGATCGAGGGCCGCGCGACTCTCGAAGAGGAAGGGCAGGTCGAACAGCTTGAGCTTGGGGCTGAGGTCGGTGAGCTTGCTGATCGCCGGTGCCAGGATATCGACCTTGCCGTCCTGCAAGGCTTGCAGTTCGCTGGCGTCGTCGAAGGCCGTGCCGCTGGGCATCACCTCCAGCTGGACCTGACCGGCGAGGCGTTGCGCCACCAGTTGCTGGAACAGCTGAGCCCCCTTGCCCTTGGGGGTCTCCGGTGCCACCACATGGGAAAACCTCAGAGTAATGACGTCAGCGTAGCTGGACGTCATGGGCAGGGCAGCGGAGAGCAGGGCGCAGAGGCCCAGGATCGACGGTTTCATGGCAGGTCCTGGTGGTTATTCTTGGAATCCTTATAGGCGTACTTTACCAGTGCGACGTCAGGTCACAGGGCCTGTGGGAGGGCGTTGGCTGCCGTTTGGCGGATGACCGGGAGAATCGGCGTCACGCTGGCGTTCTAACGGCAACACCCATGAGAAGGATGCGTCCATGAATACCGCTCAAACCGTTCGCTTGCCCGATGGCACTACCGTTCCGGCGCTGGGACAGGGTACCTGGCGCATGGGCGAAAACGCCGACCTGCACCGCCAGGAGGTCAGTGCCCTGCGCCAGGGGCTGGACCTGGGACTCACCCTGATCGACACCGCCGAGATGTATGGCGAAGGCCGCGCCGAGGAGCTGGTGGGTGAGGCTATCGCCGGACGGCGTGACGAGGTCTTCCTGGTGAGCAAGTTCTATCCGAAGAACGCCACCGAAGCGGGCGTACCCCTGGCCTGCGAACGTAGCCTGAAGCGCCTGGGCACCGAGGTCATCGACCTCTATCTGCTGCACTGGCGCGGCCAGGTGCCGCTGATCGAGACGGTCATGGCGCTGGAGAAGCTGCGCGACGAAGGCAAGATCCGTCACTGGGGCGTGTCCAACCTCGACACCAGCGACATGCTGGAGCTGAACGACGACCGCTGCAGCGCCAATCAGGTGCTTTACAACCTGGAGCAGCGCGGCATCGAGCACGACCTGCTGCCCTGGTGCCAGCGTCAGCAGATGCCGCTGATGGCCTATTGTCCGCTGGGGCAGGGTGGCGATCTGCTGCGACACCCGACCCTGGCTACCCTGGCCGAACGGCATCAGGCTACCCCGGCGCAGATCGCCCTGGCCTGGGTACTGCGTCAGCCGGGCGTGATCGCCATTCCCAAGGCCGGCGACGCCGGACATCTGGAAGAGAATGCGCGGGCCCTGGATCTGCGTCTGGGCGATGAAGACTTCGCCCTGCTCGATGGCGCCTTCCCGCCGCCGCAAGCCAAGAGTCCGCTGGCGATCATCTAGCCGCCGCGAATCAGCCGACGCAGGGGAAAGCGATTGGGGTGGCAGGCTTCGGCCACCCGTCGTGCCACTGGCAGGGGTTCGTCTTCCAGCCAGGCCGCCAGCAGTTCGGCGGCCAATGGGGTGGTGACCAGCCCGCGTGAGCCGTGGGCCAGATTCACATAGAGCCCGGTACGCCAGGGCGCCGCCTGCTCGGGCACCTGGCGGGCATCATAGGCCAGCGCCTTGTAATGCTGGGCGAAGCGGTCCTGATCCACGACCGGGCCGACCAGGGGCAGGTAGTCGGGCGAGGTGCAGCGAAAGGCCACCCGGCCGTCCAGGGCCTCGGCCTGGTAGCCGGCGGCCAGCTCGGGTGACAGCTCGGCGAGCAGCTGCAGATTGCTCTGGTGTTCCGCCTGACTGGGCTCGGTATCGTCCCGGTCGAAGACGAAGCTGGCGCCCAGGCAATGCTGACCGTCACGGGCCGGCGCGAGATAGCCTTCGCCGCAGACCACGGTTGCCAGTGGCTGGCTGGCTGGCGTTTCCGGCAGCGCGGACAATTGCCCACGAATGGCCTTGAGCGGCAGGTCGGGCAGCAACGTCCTGGCCTGGGCGGCGCTGGCCACCACGACCACCGTCGCTTCCAGCGTTGCCCCTCGGGTGCTGACCTGCCAGCCGTGCTCGGTTTGCTGCAGCGCCGTCACCTCGGTATGGGTGACCAGCTCGATATTTGGATGGGCCAGCCAGTGCTGGCACAGAGCGGGCGGATGCACCCAGCCCCCTTCCGAAAAGAACAGGCCGTCCGCCGTCAGATCGATTCCCGCCCTGTTGCTGGCGGCTTCCCTATCCAGCGGCTGCAGCAGATCGGTGGGGAAGTGCGCCGCCAGTTGCGCCTGGCGTTGGGCATCCTTGGCCGTCAGCGCCAGTTGCAGCACCCCGCAGGGGGACCAGGCAGCGCCCGGAGGCAGGGCCTGGAGCTCGCGCAGGGTCAGGCCGAAGCCGTCGAGGATCAGTCGGCTCAGCGGGGTATCGTGAGCGGACAGCTTGAGGTAGAGCACGCCCTGGGGATTGCCCGAGGCTTCCTGGGCTGGGGCGCCATGGCGTTCGACGACCCTGACCTGCCAGCCGCGGCGGGCAAGACTGGCGGCGGTGGCGCATCCGGCGAGACCAGCGCCTATGACCAGTGCCGTGCGCGGTCCCTGGGGGCGAGGTGGCCGGGCATACCAGGGCACCTGGGACAGGGTATTGGGACGTTCCAGCACGCCGGCCAGCATCTCCCGCTTGTGACCGAAACCAGGCACCTTGGCCATGGCGAAGCCGGCCTCGTTCAGCCCGCGACGGACGAAGCCGGCGCAGGTGAAGGTGGCCAGGGTGGTACCGGCATGGGACAGCCGTGCCAGCTCGGCGAACAGCGCGGGCGTCCACATCTCGGGATTCTTGGCCGGGGCGAAGCCATCCAGGAACCAGGCGTCGCAACGGGCATCCAGCTCGGGCAGGCGCTCCAGCACATCGCCGATCAGCAGGGTGAGGGTGATGCGCCCGTCGCCCAGGACCAGCCGCTGGAAGCCCGGATGGATAGCCTGGTACTGCCGCTGCAGCGCCGCGCTGTAGGCGGCCAGTTCCGGCCAGAGGGTCAGTGCCTGGGCGAGATCGGCGGCGGTCAGCGGAAAGCGCTCGACGCTGACGAAATGCAGGCGCGCATCCTTGGGCGCCACGGCCTCGAACAGTTGCCAGGCGCAGAGGAAGTTGAGGCCGGTGCCAAAGCCCGTTTCGCCGATGGTGAAGACCTCTCCTGCCGTCAACGCGGCGAAGCGCTCGCCCAGGCGATTCTGCTGCAGGAAGACGTAGCGCGTCTCTTCCAGGCCGCTGGCACGGGAAAAGTAGACATCGCCATAGGCGCGGGAGAGGGGTTGCCCGGAGGCGTCCCAGTCGAGCTGGGCGTGCTGGAAGTCGGTCATGAGCGGCGCGGCCTGGAGTTCAGGGCGCGCAGTCTAAAGGATCGAGGGCAGGCGGTCAGACGTTGCTGACGGATTGGCGCATCAGGCCCTGGGCGGTCTGCAGCCGCTCGACATAGCGATCGATCTGGTTGAGGGCTTCTTCGCGGCTGAAGAAGGGGCCTTCCAGGGTGCCCTCGCGGGTGGTGAAGAAGAATTGGCCGTTGACCACGCTGACGCGCTCGCTACGGAAATGGGTGCTGGCACCGGGGTCGTCATTGCGTTTGCCGAACATGAGAATCTCCTCCTCGTCTTGCCAACAGACCATGCCGAGCGCTGCGGGTTGCCCCGTTCGGCCGAATTGCGGTCCGTCGATCTTCCTTAGGTGTAGCACCCTAGCGGCCGCTGCGCTTGGGTGGAAAAAGCGCGACGAAATTGTGAGGATGATCACGCGGCACAGGGTGTAGCCGCTAGTGGATGGCCCTGGATGGGCCATCTTTCGCGTTATAACCACAGCGTGATCCGATCTTTCCCGCCCATGCTGATGGGCGGCATAGTGCCGCTATCCCTACCTGCATCAGGAGAACTGCCAATGACCATCCGTCTGGGCGATATCGCCCCCGATTTCGAACAGGATTCCAGCCTGGGTCGCATCCGCTTCCACGAGTGGCTGGGCGACAGCTGGGGCGTGCTTTTCTCCCACCCGGCCGACTTCACCCCGGTCTGCACCACCGAACTGGGCCTCACCGCCAAGCTCAAGGACGAATTCGCCAAGCGTGACGTCAAGGTGATCGCCCTCTCGGTGGATGGTCTGGAATCGCACCAGGGCTGGATCAAGGACATCGAGGAAACCCAGGCCACTGCCGTGGGCTTTCCAATCCTGGCCGACGCCGATCGCAGCGTGTCGACCCTTTACGACATGATCCATCCCAATGCCAACGACACCCTCACGGTGCGCTCGCTGTTCATCATCGATCCGCAAAAGAAGGTGCGGCTGTCGATCACCTATCCGGCCAGTACCGGACGCAACTTCGACGAGATCCTGCGGGTGATCGATTCCCTGCAACTTACCGACAATCACAAGGTGGCGACCCCGGGCAACTGGAAGGATGGCGATGACGTGGTCATCGTGCCGTCGCTCAAGGACGAAGAAGAGCTCAAGCGGCGTTTCCCCAAGGGCTACACCGCGGTGAAGCCCTATCTGCGCCTGACCCCGCAGCCCAATCGCTGACACCTCTGGTGACAAGAAAACCCTGGCCCTGGCCGGGGTTTTTGTTTTCTGGTTATAACCAAGTGCCTAAAGGGTATTTTTAGGGAATAAGTGCCCCTTGCTAAGGTCCGCTCAATCCTTTTCGAGCGGCGCGACACCGCTCCTTTTTATCCTGGAGGCGGCGATGCAGGTGGTGACTTTGGCGGGCAGTCCGGGAGCGCGTTCGCGCTCTACCGGTGTGCTGGATCTGGCGGCGAACTGGCTGCAGACGCGTGGCGTGGAGTTGTCGCGCTGGCGTATCCAGGACTTTCCCGCCGCCGACCTCATCGGCGCCCGTTTCGACAGCCCGCCGGTGGTGGAACTGATCGCCCAGCTGCAGGCCGCCGATGGCCTGGTGATCGCCACCCCGGTGTACAAGGCCTCCCTGGCCGGCGCCCTCAAGACCCTGCTGGATCTGCTGCCCGAGCGGGCCCTGACCCACAAGGTGGTGCTGCCGCTGGCCACCGCCGGCTCCAGTGGTCATCTGCTGGCCATCGACTATGCGCTGAAGCCGGTGCTCTCGGCGCTCAAGGCCCAGGAAATCCTCAATGGCGTCTTCGCCGACGACAGCCAGGTCAGCTATACCGAGACCGGCGTCGCCCTGACCCCGGCGCTGGAGCAGCGCCTCCAAGAATCCCTCGAACAATTCCACGCGGCCCTGGTGCGGCGTCCCCAACCCCTGACTCCCGAGCTGCTGGCCGATCGTATCGGCCAGGCGCGCTGGGGTATCTGACCCGGAGCCTCAGTCATGCAGTTCTCCTTCACCCGTTCACTGCTCGCCGTTTCCCTGCTGACCCTGGCCGCCGGCCTGGCGCAGGCGGAAGAGACGGTACGCATCGGCTACCAGAAGTACGGCACCCTGATCACCCTCAAGGCTCGCGGCACCCTGGAGCAGCGTCTGGCCAAGGACGGCGTCAAGGTGCAGTGGACCGAATTCCCCGGCGGCCCGCAGCTGCTGGAAGGCCTCAACGTCGGCAGCATCGATTTCGGCGTGACCGGGGAGACACCGCCGGTGTTCGCCCAGGCCGCCGGCGCCGATCTGGTCTATGTGGCCCATGAGCCGCCCGCGCCCACCAGCGAAGCCATCCTGGTGCCCAAGGATTCGCCGATCCGCTCGCTGGCCGATCTCAAGGGCAAGAAGATCGCCCTGAACAAGGGTTCCAACGTCCACTATCTGCTGGTGCAGGCACTGGCCAAGGCCGGCATCCCCTACCAGGACATCCAGCCGGTGTACCTGCCGCCCGCCGATGCCCGGGCCGCCTTCGAGCGCGGCGCGGTGGATGCCTGGGTGATCTGGGATCCCTACCAGGCCGCCGCCGAGACCCAGCTGCAGGCACGTACCCTGACCGATGCCACCGGCCTCGCCGACAACCACCAGTTCTATCTGGCCACCCGCAGCTTCGCCAAGGCCCATCCCGAACAGGTCGGCGCCATCGTCGACGAGGTGCGCTCGGTGGGCGAGTGGGCCAAGGCCCACCCCGACCAGGTCGCCGCCCAGGTGGCGCCGCTGCTGAACCTGCCGCTGGACACCGCCGAACGGGTGGTCAAGCGCCAGGGCTATGGCGCCCGGTTCATCAGTCCCGAGGTGGCGGCGCAGCAGCAGAAGATCGCCGACGCCTTCACCGCCCTCAAGCTGATTCCCAAGCCGCTGGTCATCCGCGACGTGGTGTGGACCCCGCCCGCCAGTCTGCAGACCGCTGCCGCCCAACCCTGATTTCGCCTGCTGGAGAACGCCCCCATGAGTCTCGATATCTTCTGGTTCCTGCCGACCCACGGCGATGGCCACTACCTGGGTACCGCCGAAGGCGCCCGCGCGGTCGATCACGGCTACCTGACCCAGGTCGCCCAGGCCGCCGATCGCCTGGGCTTCGGTGGGGTGCTGATCCCCACCGGCCGCAGTTGCGAGGATTCCTGGCTGGTGGCCGCCTCGCTGATTCCGGTCACCCAGAAACTTAAGTTCCTCGTGGCCCTGCGCCCCGGGATCATCTCGCCCACCGTGGCGGCGCGGCAGGCGGCCACCCTGGATCGCCTGTCCGGCGGCCGGGCGCTGTTCAACCTGGTCACCGGCGGCGATCCGGACGAACTGGCCGGTGACGGCCTGCACCTGTCCCACAGCGAAAGATACGAAGCCTCGGTGGAGTTCACCCGCATCTGGCGTCGCGTGCTGGAAGGCGAGACGGTGGACTATGAAGGCAAGCACATCCAGGTGAAGGGCGCCAAGCTGCTCTATCCGCCGCTGCAGCAACCGCGCCCACCGCTGTATTTCGGCGGCTCCTCCGATGCCGCCCAGGACCTGGCCGCCGAGCAGGTGGAGCTGTACCTGACCTGGGGCGAGCCGCTGGACGCGGTGCGCGAGAAGATCGAGGCGGTCAAGGTCAAGGCGGCCGCCCAGGGCCGCACGGTGCGCTTCGGCATCCGCCTGCACGTGATCGTCCGCGAGACCAATGAAGAGGCCTGGAAGGCCGCCGACCGGCTGATCGCTAACCTGGACGATGCCACCATCGAAAAGGCCCAGGCGGCCTTCGCCCGCTTCGACTCGGTCGGCCAGCAGCGCATGGCCGCCCTGCACGGGGGCCGTCGCGACAACCTGGAGATCGCGCCCAATCTCTGGGCCGGTGTCGGCCTGGTGCGTGGCGGTGCCGGGACGGCCCTGGTCGGCGACGGTCCCACCGTGGCCGCGCGGGTCAAGGAATACGCCGCCCTGGGCATCGATACCTTCATCTTCTCCGGCTATCCGCATCTGGAGGAATCCTACCGGGTGGCCGAGCTGCTGTTCCCGCACCTGCCGGTCAAGCGCCCGACCCAGGTGGAAGGCGCCAACTACGTGAGTCCCTTCGGCGAGATGGTGGCCAACGACATCCTGCCGCAAAAAGCGGCGCAGAGTTGAGGAAGGCGGCATGAGCAGCACGACCGAACGTCAATTGCAGCGCCTGGCGCCCTGGCTGGTGCCCGTGGCCCTGCTCGCCGCCTGGCAGCTGTCGGTGAGCAGCGGCCTGCTGTCCAGTCGCATCCTGCCGTCGCCAGCGGCGGTGCTGGAGGCGGGCTGGAGCCTGGTCAAGAGCGGCGAACTCTGGCAACACCTGGCCATCAGCGGCTGGCGCGCCGGCATCGGCTTCGCCATCGGCGGCAGCATCGGCCTGGCGCTGGGCTTCATCACCGGGCTGTCGAAGTGGGGCGAGCGCCTGCTGGACAGCACCTTGCAGATGGTGCGCAACGTGCCGCACCTGGCACTGATCCCGCTGGTGATCCTCTGGTTCGGCATCGATGAGTCGGCCAAGTTGTTCCTGGTGGCCCTGGGGGTGTTCTTCCCCATCTACCTCAACACCTACCACGGCATCCGCAACGTCGATCCGGCGCTGGTGGAGATGGCCCGCAGCTACGGCCTCTCCGGGGCGCGGCTGTTCTGGCACGTGGTGCTGCCGGGCGCCTTGCCGGCCATCCTGGTGGGGGTGCGCTTCGCCCTCGGCCTGATGTGGCTGACGCTGATCGTCGCCGAGACCATTTCCGCCAGCTCCGGCATCGGCTACCTGGCGATGAACGCCCGGGAATTCCTGCAAACCGACATCGTGGTGCTGGCCATCCTGCTCTATGCCGTACTGGGCAAGCTGGCGGATCTGGCCGCCCGCGGCCTGGAACGTGCCTGGCTGCGCTGGCACCCGGCCTATCAGAAAGGAGCCCACGCATGACCAGTCTGCAAGCCGTTCCGCCGCTGGCGCGGGGCATCGCCCTGAAGCTGCAACAGGTGGTGAAGACCTTTGGCGAGCGCACCGTGCTCCACGGGATCGATCTGGAAATCCCGGCCGGCCAGTTCGTTGCCGTGGTGGGTCGCAGTGGCTGCGGCAAGAGTACCCTGCTGCGCCTGGTGGCGGGACTCGACCGCGCCAGTGGCGGCACCCTGCTGGGGCAGGACGAACCCCTGGCGGAGCATCGCGAAGACACCCGGCTGATGTTCCAGGACGCACGCCTGCTGCCGTGGAAACGCATCATCGACAACGTCGGCCTGGGCCTCAAGGGCGACTGGAAGCCGCGCGCCCTGGAAGCCCTGGCGGCGGTCGGCCTGGCCGATCGTGCCCAGGAGTGGCCCTCGGCGCTGTCCGGCGGCCAGAAGCAGCGCGTGGCCCTGGCCCGCGCCCTGATCCACCAGCCGCGCCTGCTCCTGCTGGACGAGCCGCTCGGCGCCCTGGATGCCCTGACCCGTATCGAGATGCAGCAACTCATCGAAGGCCTCTGGCAGCGCCACGGCTTCACCGTGTTGCTGGTGACCCACGACGTGGGCGAGGCGGTGGCCCTGGCCGACCGCGTGGTGCTCATCGAAGACGGCCATGTCGGCCTGGATCTCGACGTCACCCTGGCGCGCCCCCGGGCCGCCGGCGATGCCCAGCTGGCCCGCCTGGAAGCCGAGGTGCTGGCCCGGGTGCTGCAGCAACCGCTCAATCCCGATCTACCGGAAATCGTGCAACCCCTGCCCACGCAACTGCGCTGGGCCTACTGATCGCTCATCCGAGGAGTTTTGCCATGACCATCAAGGCCATCAACGTTCGCAACCAGTTCAAGGGCACCATCAAGGAAATCATCGAAGGCTCGGTGCTCTCCGAGATCGACGTCCAGACCGCCGCCGGCATCGTCACCTCCGTCATCACCACCCGCTCGGTCAAGGAGCTGGAGCTGGTGGTGGGCAGCGAGGTGATCGCCTTCGTCAAATCCACCGAGGTGTCCATCGCCAAGCTGTGATGAGGCCTTCGTGGTGAGGAACCCGCCCTGGTGGCGGGTTTTTTGTTGGGCGTTGGATTGTTGGGCTTCGCTGGCGCTCAACCCAACCTACCTAGGCTTTGTAGGTTGGGCTGAGACGGCCCTATCGTCGAAGCCCAACAGGCATCTGCGTCACTGCCACGATTCTGCAACCTGAGTCGGTTCCAATGCCGCTTTTGCCTGGAGGAACAGGGGTGCGGCGACAAAGGGGCGTGGCCCTGCTGATGGCGCTCTGGGCGCTGGCGCTGGTGGCGGCCTTGTTGCCGGTGCTGCTGGCCGAGGGGCGGGCCGAGCTGCAGCGGGCGAGGTTGCTGGAGCACGAGACCCTGGCGCGGGCGCTGGCGACTGGCGCCGAGCAGGTGGTCACGCAGGGGCTGGTGCAAGCTGGCGCGCGGCAGCGCCCCGAGTTCTGGCGGAGCCTGAGCGGCGAGGTGCTGGTCTATGAGGTGGAAGGCGCCCAGGTCCGTGCCCAGCTGCGCGATCTGCATGGCTGCTTCAACGTCAACGCCCTGGTCGGTCCGGAGCGGGACCTGGCCTTGCGCCAGCTGAAGCGGCTGCTGGCGCAGCGTCCTGGTGGGCTGGGTGAGCCGGGACTGACGGCCGAGGGCTTCGCCGAACGCCTCGCCGACTGGGTCGATGCCGATGGCGAGACCCGTGAATTCGGTCTGGAGACTCCCGATGCCTTGCGCCTGACGCCACCGGTGCTGGTGCCCAATCTGCCCTTGGCCGAGATAGGTGAGCTGGATCTGATCGTGCCGGCGCGACCCGGTCGGCATCTGCACTTGCGCGAACTCTGCGCGCTGCCGGAAACCTCAGGCTGGCGCCTCAATGCCAATGCCCTGGGGATGAGCCACCTGCCGCTGCTGGAGGCACTGTTTCTCGGTGAGGTGCCGCGGGAGACGCTGCAACTGCTGATCACCGCGCGGCCGGCCCAGGGCTACGCCACTGTCGAGGCCCTGCGCCAGGCCTTGCCCGGGGTAGGGGAGGAGACCTTCAGCCTGTTGACTCAAAGACTGATCCTCAACAGCGGCGACTTCCTGCTCGGGGTCGAGGTGCGTCGCGATGGCCAGGTCTTTCGCCAGGTGCGGCAGCTGGCGGCCCAGGGCGTGAGTCGCTGGCATGCGGCGGTGCCGGCGCAACGGGTGCGCTGGCTGGCGACGCGTGACACCACCCTGTGGGTCCCTGGACCGGGCGGGGCGGAGGTGTTGCAGTAGCTAATCGCGGCCAGCGCGCGCGGAAGCGGCCGTTGTCACCGCTCGTCGTAGGTTGGGTTGAGCGTAGCGAAGCCCAACGTAGCGGGGCTTGGGTCCGGCAATGTTGGGCTTCGACGATGGAGCAGTCTCAGCCCAACCTACGGTCAATCTGGCGCCAGGAGGTGAAAACGTCACAGGACGAATATCGAGTCCGCCGCAAAACAAAAGGCTCCCGCGGTCGTTGCCGACCGGGGAGCCTGGCTATCGCCGACGCGATCAGACGCCGATGGGGCCGCCGTCGAGTTTCTGGATCACCACGGTGGAGGCGCGGGGGCGTACCTTGGTGCCAGCCGGGGTGGCCTCGGTGGCGACTTCGCTGAAGGGCCAGTTGTCCGGATGCTGGACGTTGATGAACATGGTCGTGAGATCCGGCGTCCAGGTGATGCCGGTGATCTCGCAGCCGTTGGGCCCGACCAGGAAGCGGCGCAGCGCGGTCTGGTTGGTGGCCGAGATGGCGACCTGCTTGCCGCTGCCGTCCACCACCTGGGCCGGGATGACCGCCAGCAACTGGTCGTTGGTGTACTCGGCCACGGCGTTGTCGCTGTTGTCGGTCTCGATCCAGAGGATGCCGCGGCTGTCGAAGGCCAGGCCGTCGGGGCTGGCGAACTGGTTGAGTTCGGTCAAGCCCGAGCGGTTGATGTCGGGTGCGGCACCGGCGTCGGAGCCGAAGACGAAGATGTCCCAGGTGAAGTCGGTCTGGTTGCTGTTGTCCTTCCAGCGCACGATGTGACCGTTGACGTTAGGCACCCGCGGGTTGGCGGCGTTGGCGGCGGTGCGCGCCGAGTTGTTGGTGAGGGTGACGTAGACCTCGCCGGTGAAGGGGTTGACGGTGGTCCACTCCGGGCGGTCCATGGGGGTCGCGCCCACCGCATCGGCGGCGCCGCGGGTGTTGAGGATGATGCCGGCCAGGTCGCCATAGAGGGCGCCCAGGGTACGGCCGTCCTTGGTCGGCGCATTGACCGTCAGCGGCAGCCACTTGCCGTTGCCGCCGTCGTCGAAGCGGGCGACGTAGAGGGTGCCGTTGTCCAGGTACTTGGCGCCGATGGCCAGGCGGTTGGCCGAGTTGGCGTCGGCCGGATCCCAGGCGGCGGCGGAGACGAACTTGTAGATGTATTCGTTGCGCGAGTCGTCGCCCATGTAGAACGCCAGCGGCTGGCCGGCGACCGGAATGCCGTAGGCCGAGCCCTCGTGGCGGAAGCGGCCCATGGCGGTGCGCTTGGTGGCGGGCGCGGCGCTGTTGTAGGGATCGATCTCGACGATGTAGCCGTAGCCGCTGGCTTCGTTGCGGAAGTCCTGGGTCGCGCTGGCGCCGGTGGGGGTCAGGTCGAAGCGGCGGAATTCGTTGTCCACCTCGCTGGCGTCACCCGCCGGCGTCTCCCAGCCGTAGTTGCTCTTGTTGGTGATGCCGATGCGCTTCTGGTCTACCGGCAGGGTGCCCTTGTTGACGAAGATGCCCGGCCAGTTCTCCTCGCAGGTGAGGTAGGTGCCCCAGGGGGTGAAGCCGTTGCCGCAGTTGTTGTTGGTACCGCGGGTACGGGTGCCGTCCGGAGAGTAGGGAGTGATCAGGTTGGCGTTGCCGCGCAGCGGGCCGGCGATTTCCATCGGCGTGGCGCTGGTGAAACGGCGGTTCAGGGCGTCGTTGGTCACCACCTGCCAGATGCCGTCGACCTTGCGGATGCGGATCACCGCCGCCCCGTGGGCGTTGATCTCCTTGCGCACTTCCTCGGCGGGCCGCTTGCCGTTGGTGGTGGTCGGGCCGTTGGGGTGCAGCACCTTCTGGTCGATGTATTCGTAGTTGATGGCCAGCAGGCCATCGCTGCTGGAGTTGTTCAGCGGGAAGAAGTGCATGCCGTCGTGGTGCATGCCAGCCGCATTGGCCTGGTCGGTGGAGGTATTGCTGCCATCGCTGCGCCAGGCGTTGGCCAGGTTGTTCAGCGGGGTGCCCCAAGGCGCCAGGGTGCGGGCGCTGTAGCCGGCGGCCAGGACGATGGCGTCGAGGCGCGCGCCGCGGATGGATTCGAAGCCAAGCTTGAGCTGCGGCGCCGGGGTCGGCTGGCTGGGAGCCGGATCGTCGTTCGAGCCGCCACCGCCGTCGAAGCAGGCGGTCAGCCCGCCGCCGGCGATCATGGCGATCGCAGCGCCCAGGCCGCCCTTCATGACGCTGCGGCGCGACAGGTAACGGTCGACGACGGCGTCCAGCGGTTCGTTGCCGCTTTCATTACGGTTACGGTCGTCGCTCGTGAAAGTGCTCATGCGCAAAGCTTCCTTGATTAATCACGGGAGCGGCGACTGTAGGAAGCCTCTGTGATGGTCTGGTGACTGAAAGGTTACAGCCGGTCATTTCCCGGCAGACCATCTGTAACAGTTTGTAACTTGCTGTTTTGTCATGAATTTGTAGCTTTTCGCCGCCTAGGATGCCGCCCTCTCTAGCGCGCAGGGCAGACATCGGATGAGCAACTGGGCACGACGCCAGGTCTTGGGTTGGCTCGCGGCGGGCGCCACGGTGCCGCTGCTGGGCGGCTGTGCCCAGGGCCTCTCGACTCGCTCGGGGGATGCCGATCTACAACTGCTCTATGTGGCCGACACCCTGGACGCCCGCGAACCCGGCTGGCCGGTGGTGCCGCGGGTACGCCTCGGCCCGGCCGGGCGCATCGGCGCCGCGCCCTGGCGCACCGGTGCCGATGCCGCGCGCCTGGCCCCGACGCTGGCGCCTCTGCTGGATGCCGGGCGTGGCGATGGCCAGCGCTACGGTGGCTATGCCGCCCTGGCCTGTCAGCTCTCCCAGCTGCGCACCCGTCAGGGCGCGACCCGCAGCCTGACCCTGGAAAATGGCCAGTGCTGGAACGGCAGCGGCCTGACCCAGCTCACCCGCGGCGAAGCCGGGGTGGATGGCAGCCAGTTGCTGGGCAGCGAGGTCCGGGTCAGCAGTGACGAACGCCTGCTCTGGCCCGAGCGCAGCGCCGCCCTCTATCGCCGTTATGGTCGTCCGGTACTGGGCGCCACCCTCACCGAGGAACAGCGCAGCGCCCTGGGCGTCGCCCCCTTCACCCTGATCGAGCGCGACGGGGTGCGCATCGCCCTGGTCGGCGTGACCGATCCCTATGCCAGCGATCAGCAGGCGCCCCTGGCCGATTGGTATGCCCGGCTGCGCCCGGTGCTGGCCGAGGCACGGGGCAAGGTCGATCTGCTGGTGGTGCTGGCCGATGTCGGCAGTGGACCGGGCCTGTGGCTGGCCGAGCGGTTGGAGGAAGCGGACCTGCTGCTCTGCGCTCGCGGGCAGGATCTCTGGCCGGAGCTGATCCCGGTGATGCGCGGTAGCGGTCGGCCGCTGCCGGTGTGCCTGCCGGGTTGCCGCGGCGTCGGTATCTTCGAGATCCGCTGCCGGGGTGGTCGCGACGGCTGGCGCCTGGACGCCGTCTTCCATCCGGTGCAGGCCGAGCGGGTGCTCGACCGGGCCCTGCTGGAAAGCCACCAGCGTCAGTTGGCCGTCGCCCGCGCGCCCCATGCCGGGTGGCTCGACCAGCGTCTGGCACGGGCGCCGGTGGACCTCTGGCGCCGTGACCTGCTCGGCGGCAGCTGGGACGCCCTGATCGCCGCGGCCCTGGGCGGTGGCGATGCGCAGCCGGTGCTCCTGCCGGGGTTGAGATACGACCAGCCGCTGCGCCGGGGCGACTGGATCACCCGCGAGCACCTGATCGCCCTCTGTGGCGGCCACGAGGCCACGGTGCTGGATCTGCCCACCTCGGCCGACGGCCTGCACACGCTGCTGGAGGAAGCCGCGGACAATCGCTTCGGCGAACCCCTGCTGCTGGACAACAGCCAGGATCTGCCGCGGCTGATGGGCGTCCAGTGGACCTGCCGCTACGGCGCGCCGCGTGGCCAGCGCATCGGACCGGTGCAGGCGCCCCTGGGCGCCTCCTTTACCACCTGTCGTACCTTCGCCCTGGGGCGCGAGCTCGGCGCCGGTGAGGCGCTGTGGCAACGCCTCGAAGCCTTTCTGCGCGCCCGGCCCGCCGACTGGGGCCTGGCGCCGCTACCCGTGCCACGCCTGGAGTTCGTCGAAGGCCATCCGGGCTGGCATCCGCTGGCCGCCTTACGCCGCCGTCTGGAGTCTCTGGCCTGATGGCGCGCCTGCTCATCCATCCCCTGGCGTTGCGGCTGCTGACCCTGCTGTGGCTGGGCATCGCCGCCTGGCTGGCGGCGCGGGTGGTCTGCGATCTGCGCCTGCTGTGGCTGCCGACGCCCGTACCCAGTGTCCAGGTCGAGGCGTCTCCCGCCACCGATCTGCTCGCCGGCCATTGGCGCGCCGCCAGCCAGGCGGCGCCCAGCACCCTGCCGATCCAGTGGGTCGGGGCAATCAAGGCGGTGCCCATCGACGGCTCCGTGGTGGTCCTGCGCCACGGCGATCGCCAGCGGTCGCTGGTCCTGGGCGACAGCCTGGCGCCGGGGCTGGTGCTGACCGCCATCGACGCCCAGGGCCTGGTCTTCAGCCGCGCCGGCCGCGAAGAGCGGCTGCCCTGGCCGGCGCCGCGAGCGCTGGTGGGCCTGGCCGCTAGCGATACGGCCAAGCCGGCCACAGTCAAGGCGCCGTCTACGCCAGCGGCGGAGGAGGGTGACCTCGCCAGTCTGCTCAGACGCATTCGCGCCACCCCCGTGCGCGAACACGGCGAGTTGACCGGCTACCGCCTGCAACCCGGCGCCGAGCCGGCCTTTTTCAGTGGCCTCGGACTTGAGCCCGGCGACGTGCTACGCCGGGTGGACGCCGTCCCCGTGGCCGATACCCGGACGCTGCTGCAACGCCTGCCGCATTGGCGCGCCACCGGCGCCCTGACCCTGGAACTGGAACGTCGGGGCCGCGCCCTGGCCCTACCCGTGAGACTGTCCCTGTGAAGAAACGCAGCTATTGCGGCCTGCTCCTCGCCTTCTGGCTGCTCGGCGCCCAGGCCGACCAACGCTTCGAGGTCAATTTCGAGAACACCGAGATCGATCTGTTCATCGAAAGCGTGGGGCGCATCACCGGCACCAACTTCGTCATCGATCCCCGGGTGCGCGGTACCCTGACGGTACGCAGCGCCCAGCCCTTGGCCGCCGATGACGTCTATGCTCTGGCCCTGGCCCAGCTGCGCGCCAATGGCTACGCCGCGGTGGAGCTGGACGACGGCAGCGTGAAGATCCTGCCGGACCAGGCTGCGCGCACCGAGCCGCTGCCGGTGGAGGTGGACGACGGCGCCCCGGCCAAGCCCGGCGCCGGGGATACCGTGGCGACCCGGGTATTCGCCGTGCGCGGCGGCAATCTCGAACAGCTGCTGGGCATCGTCCGCCCGCTGATGGACGCCCGGGTCGGAGTGGCCACGCCCTATCCGGCCAGCAACCTGCTGGTGGTGACCGACTGGCGCAGCAACCTTAGCCGCATCGGCCAGCTGCTGACGCGGCTGGATCGCGGGCGCGACGAACCGGTGGAGATGATCAGCCTGCGCCATGCCCAGGCGCGTGACACCGCGCCGCTGGTGGAGCGCCTGCTGGCCAGCCGCGGCCAGGCCGGCGGCGGCGTCCAGGTGCTGGCCGACGCCCGCAGCAATGCTCTCATGGTGCGTGGCGACGAAAGCGTGCGGCGTCAGGTACGCCGGCTGGTGGCCGAACTGGACGTCTCTCGCGATGCCGCCAGCGACACCGAGGTGGTCTATCTGCACCATGCCAAGGCCGGCGAGGTGGTCAAGGTACTGCGCGGCCTGAGCGGCGAGGTCACCCAGGAGGCGCGGGTGGAGATCCCTGTGGCCGCCCCTGTCGGTAATACCACCCCTGCTGAAAGTAGTGGAGAGGGGGAGGCTCCTCTGCCCAAGGGTGGCGGCGGGACATTAGCGCCGGGAGCGCCCGGTATTCGCCTGGAAGCGGACATGGGCACCAATTCCATCGTGCTGATCGGGCCGCCGCGGGAGCTGGCCGGCTACAAGCGCATCATCAGCCAGCTGGATATCCGCCGCGCCCAGGTGGTGGTGGAAGCCATCATCGCCGAGATCACCGACACCAAGGCCAACCAGCTGGGCGTCCAGTGGCTGTTCCTCGACCGCAATGGCAACCTGCCGGCGGGCGGCGTCAACTTCACCAACGGCACGCCCATCAACGGTATCGCCGCCGCCGCGGCCAACCAGGACACCACCGCCCTGGGCAGCCTGCTCTCGGGCATGCAGGGCATCTCCGCCGGGGTCGGGCGCATCGGCGGCAGCGGGCTGAACTTCGTCACCTTGTTGCAGGCCATGCGCAGCGAGAGCGGTTTCAACCTGCTGTCGACACCGACCCTGCTGACCCTGGACAACGCCGAAGCCTCCATCATGGTCGGCCAGGAGGTGCCCTTCGTCACCGGTTCGGTCACCAGCAACAACGCCAATCCCTACCAGACCATCGAGCGCCGCGAGGTGGGGGTCAAGCTCCGTCTCAAGCCGCAGATCAACGAGGGCGACACGGTGCGCATGGAGATCGTCCAGGAGGTCTCGTCCCTGGCCGACAACGTGCGTGCCAGCGACGTGGTCACCAACAAGCGCGAGATCAAGACCACGGTGATGGTAGAGGACAATGGCCTCATCGTCTTGGGCGGCCTGATCAGCAACGAGGGTAGCGACAGCGACCAGCGGGTGCCGCTGCTGGGCGACGTGCCGGTGCTGGGCAATCTCTTCAAGTCGCGTACCCGCTCCAGCACCAAGCAGAATCTGGTGGTGTTCATTCGCCCGCGCATCCTGCGCGATCCGGCGCTGGTGCAGCAGATCAGCGAGGACAAGTACCGCGGCATGCGCGCCGCCGCCCCGGCCGCGGCCTTGCCGGCCACGCCACCGGGCACGCGCGGTGCGCCCACCCTGCAGAGTCTCTATCCCTCGGCGCGGGCGCGCCTGGACGGCCTCTGATGACGCCGACGCTGCCCTATCGTCTGGCGCGCCAGGCCGGCATCGCCCTGGCCGCCGCACCCGAGGGCTATCGGCTGCTGTGCCGCACGGATGCGGACCTGGCGCTGCTGCAGGAGGTGCAGCGCCGCCACGGACCGCCGCAGGGCTGCGAATGGCTCGCCCGCGAGGTCTTCGAACAGCGCCTGGGGCCGCTCTACGAAGCCGGCCAGGCCAGCACCGAGGCCTTGGTGGAAGGCCTCGGCGAGACCGTCGACCTGGCCGGGCTGATGGAGGAGCTGCCACGAGTGGAGGACCTGCTCGACAGCGCTGGCGAGGCGCCGGTGATCCGCCTGATCAACGCCCTGTTCGCCGAGGCCTTGCGCCTGGATGCCTCCGACCTGCACGTGGAAACCTTCGAGCAGGCACTGGTGGTGCGGGTGCGGGTGGATGGGGTGCTGCGCGAGCTGCTGCGCCCGCCGCGGGCGCTGTCGGCCATGCTGGTGTCGCGGATCAAGGTCATGGCGCGGCTGGACATCGCCGAGAAGCGCCAGCCCCAGGACGGCCGCATCACCCTGAGGGCCAGCGGTCGCGACGTCGACATCCGCGTCTCGACTCTGCCCGGCGTGCATGGCGAGCGGGTGGTCATGCGCATCCTCGATAAGCAGGCCAGCCTGCTGGAGCTCTCACGCCTCGGCCTGCCGCCGGCCATCGATGCCGGCCTGCGCGGCGCCCTGGCGCAGCCCAACGGCATCCTGCTGGTCACTGGCCCCACCGGGTCGGGCAAGACCACCACCCTCTATGCCAGCCTGGGGCTGCTCAACGAAGGCAGTCGCAGCATCCTTACCGTGGAAGACCCGGTGGAATACGCCTTGCCCGGCATCGGCCAGACGCCGGTCAATCCGCGTGCCGGCCTGACCTTCGCCAGTGGCCTGAGGGCCATCCTGCGGCAGGACCCGGACGTCATCATGATCGGCGAGATCCGCGACGTGGAGACCGCCGGCATCGCCGTGCAGGCCAGTCTCACCGGCCACCTGGTGCTCTCCACCCTGCACACCAACAGCGCCCTGGGCGCCATCACCCGGCTGCGTGACATGGGCGTGGAGCCCTTCCTGCTGGCGTCGAGCCTCAAGGGCGTGCTAGCCCAACGGCTGGTACGACGGTTGTGCAGCTGCGCGGCCTGGCGTCCACTGCGGACGGCCGAACAGACGCTGCTGCCAGGGCTGGCCGGGCTCGAACGGCTGCGCGAGCCCCAGGGTTGCCCAAGCTGCAATGGCAGTGGCTATCGCGGTCGCCTGGGGCTCTACGAGTTCGTCGCCCTGGACGCCGAACTGGCCGAGCTCATCTATCGCGGCGCCGGTGAAGGCGAGATGGCCCGGCTGCTGGAAGGCCGCCGCGCTACTCTGGCCGAGAGCGCCCTGGAGCGCCTGGCGGCAGGCGAGACCAGCTTGGCGGAGGTGCTGCGTGCGGTGCACCAGTAACGCCCTCGGCGGAGCGCTGCGCTGATGCCGGCCTACCGCTACCTGGCGCTGGACGGCGACGGGCGTCGCCAGCGCGATGTCATCCAGGCCGAGAGCGAGCGCCATGCTCGCCAGTTGCTGCGCGAGCGCGGCCTCTTTCCCCGCGAGGTGCAGGCGACCGGTCCGGCACGGGGGACCCGCAACCGTGCCGGGCGGCTGGATGCCAACAGCCGCACCGATTTCACCCGCCAGCTGGCGACCCTGGTGGGCGCCGCCATTCCCCTGGCCGAGGCCCTACAGATGCTGGAGCGCCAGAGTCGCCAGGCGGCGCTCAAGGCGCTGCTGCTGGATCTGCTGGGCCAGGTGCGCGAGGGCTATACCCTGGCCGACAGCCTGGGGCGTCATCCGGGCACCTTCGATCCGCTGTACCTGACCCTGGTGGCCGCTGGCGAACGGGCCGGACGCCTGGGCCCGGTGCTGGAACGCCTGGCCGACTATCTCGAACGGGTGCAGCGCCAGCGCCACAAGGCGCGCACCGCGCTCATCTATCCGCTGGCGCTGGCCCTGGTGTCGGTCGCCGTGGTGGCGGGGCTGATGACCTTCGTGGTGCCCAAGCTCACCGAGCAATTCATCCACAGCGGCCTGCAACTGCCCTGGATCACCCGCGCCCTGGTGGCCGTCAGCGACGGTCTGCTGGTCTTCGGACCCTGGTTGCTGGGCCTGGTGTTGCTGGTCGGCTTAGGTGTGCAGCGCCTGTTGCGCCAGGTCGAGTGGCGGCGACGCTGGCACCGGCAGCCGCTGCGCCTGCCGCGCCTGGGCGAGTTGCTGCGCACCCTCGACAGCGCCCGCCTGACCCGCAGCTTGGCGATCCTGATCGGCAGCGGCATCCCGGTGCTCGAAGGCCTGCAGGTCAGTCGCGCCACCCTGGGCAACCAGGTGCTGCGCGATGCCCTGGAAGCCGCCATCGAGCAGGTCACTGCCGGCACGGGCCTTGGCCGGGCGCTGGATCGCAGCGGCGTCTTTCCCCCCTTGCTGGTGAACATGGTCGCCAGCGGCGAGGCCAGCGGCACCCTCGATGCCATGCTGGAACGGGTCGCCGATGCCCAGGAGCGCGACTTCAACCAGCAGGTGGACCTGGCCCTGGCGCTGTTCGAGCCGGTGCTGATCCTCGTGCTCGGTGGGGTGGTGCTGGCCATCGTACTCGCCATCCTGCTGCCCATCATGCAGCTCAACCAGGCGCTCAACCTCTGATGCACCCCAAGGAGACTTTCGCGATGCCTTCCCATGCCGTACCCGCCCGCCAGGCCGGTTTCACCCTCATCGAGATCATGGTGGTGATCTTCATCATCGGCCTGCTGGTGGCCATCGTCGCGCCCAATGTGCTGGACAACCAGGACAAGGCCATGCAGCAGAAGGCCCGCGCCGATCTCGCCAGCCTGGAGCAGGCGCTGGACATGTACCGCCTGGACAACCTGCGCTATCCCACCGCCGAGCAGGGCCTCGCCGCCCTGGTGAGCAAGCCGACCCAGGCCCCCGAGCCGCGCAACTATCGCGCCGACGGCTATATCCGCCGCCTGCCGGAGGACCCCTGGGGCGCCGCCTATCGCTATCGCATCCCCGGCGAACATGGCCGGGTGGATCTCTACAGCCTCGGCGCCGACGGCCGCGAAGGCGGCGAGGGCAGCGATGCCGACATCGGCAACTGGACCCTCTGAGCTGCCATGCCGGGGCGCCAGGGCGGTTTCACCCTGCTGGAGCTGATGGTCGTGCTCTTGATCGTCGGGCTGCTGACCACCGTGGGCGTGGCGCGCCTGGGCGGCGGCAGTCCGGCCGGGCAGTGGCGGCTGGAAAGCCTCGCGGGCGACTTCCAGCTGGCGCGGGACACCGCCCGTCACAGCGGGCGCATCCTCGGCTGGCAGGCCGACGCCACCGGCTTTCGCTATCTGCAGCTGGTGGCCGATGCCCAGGGCCCGCGCTGGCAACCCCTGGCCAGCGCCGATCTACCCGACGGGCGCTGGCCCAGCGGTTTGCAATTGGCCGAGCCGGTGAGTGCCCAGCCGCGGCTGGTCTGGTGGCCGAACGGCGATACCCAAGGCCAGCGCCTGGCCTTCGCCGAAGAAGAGCGGCAATGGCTGCTGGTGGTCGATTTGCGGGGGCGTGCCGCGGTGGAGCGTCCATGAACCAGCGTGGTTTCACCCTGCTGGAGGTGCTGGTGGCCTTGGCCATCGTTGCCTTCATGGCGGTGGGCGTCAGCCAGGTGATCGGCCAGCGGCTGGACATCGCCGGCGTCGCCCAGGCCCGCGAACGGGCCCAGCTCTGCGCCCGCGAACTCCAGGCCCGCTGGCAGGTGGAAGGCCTGACTGCCAGTCAGGGCGAACTGAGCCAGGGCGGCGAGCGCTGCTACTGGCGTCTGGAGGGCGCGGGCGGGCCCCTGGGCGGGCAACGCCTGGCGCTCTATGCCGATGCCGCCCTCGGTCGAGCCCTGGGCGACTGGCCGATCCATGCCGGAGCCCAACCATGAGGGGCCAGGCGGGCATGACCCTGATCGAGGTGCTGCTGGCCATCGCCCTCACGGCGCTGCTCGCCTTGCTGCTGGGTGGGCTGGTCAATCTCTGGCTCGACGCCCGCGGCCGCCTGGCTGCGCGGGAGTCGGCCGATGCGCGGGTACTGGACCTCTGCGGCCTGCTGGATCGCCGCCTGGGTGGCCTGGTCTTGCGCCCGCTGCAGGAGCACCGTCTGCCGCTGCACAACGCCCTGCTGGACTGGCACCCCGACGAGCACCGGCTGGACTGGGTCGCCCTGGATGCCCTGCCGCTGAGTGCGGGACAGGGCGCCGGTCGCCTGCGCCGCCAGCGCCTGGAATGGGATGCCGACCAGGAGCGGCTGCGACTGTGGCGCAGCGCCGAGTTGGATGCGGTGGAGGCCCCGGTCTGGCAACCGGTGCTCGACCAACCGGGCATCGAGCGCCTGCAACTGGAATTTCACGGCGGCGGGCGCTGGCTCGCCTATCCGCCCCAGGCCGAACCCGCCAATGGGGTACGGCTGACCTTTACCGTGCAGGGTGCCGGCTATGTCTGCACCTTCGCCCTGCCTCAGACAGGTTGACCCCATGCTCGCCTCCCTCCCGTTCGGGCGCCTGCTGCCCCAGTTGCGCCGCGACCTCAGCCCGGCCCAGAGTTCCGCGCGCCTGCTCCTGCGCACGCGGCGACCCGGTCCGCCGGGCCCGGACAATCCGCTGGTGGCCGCGCGCCTCCAGGGCGACCGGCTGCAAGCCGCGGCGGCGCTGCCAGAGGCCGCCCAGCCGGTGACCCTGCTGCTGCACGGTGAGGACTGCAGCCTGTTCGACGTCGCCGCGCCCAAGGGACTGCGTCCCCACGAGTGGGGCCTGCTGCTGGAAGACCAGTTGCTGGCGGACGCCAGCGGCCAGCACCTGGTCTGCCTGGGTCGCGCTCCTGGCCGGTTGCGCCTGCTGGCCCTCGACCGGGCGCTGCTGGAGGCCTGGCGTGAGCACTGCGCCGCCTGCGGCTGGACGGTGGCCGCCTGCTGGGTCGACTTCGAGTTCTTGCCCGAGCCCACCGCCGAGGGTGGGATCGGCGTGCGCCTGGGCGACAGCCTGAGATTCAAGACCCGCGTGGCGGATCGCGACGTCTGGCTGACCTGGCCCAGCGCGCTCCAGGCGAGTCTGCCGCCAGCCTTGGCCACTCTGCTCGACGCCGATCCCGAGGCCACCGTCGCACCCCTCTGGCCCCAGCCCGCCGCCGGCGTGGCGCCCCAGGATCTCTGGCCACGGCAAGGCCAGCGCCGCCGTCGAGCGTCCTTGGAGCTGCCACGGCCCCTGGTACTGGGCATGGCCGCCGCTGCGGTGCTGGCCGCGGTGCACCTGGGGCTGCAACAGGTGCAGCATTGGCGCCAGGCCCAGACGGACCGGGCCTATGTCGCCCAGCGTCTGGGCCTGCCTAGCGACCGGCTCGATGCCGGCCGCGCCGCGCGCGAACTCCAGCTGGCCAGCCGCACCCAACGGCAGCTGGAGGGTCAGTGGCGCCTCTGGCAGCGGCTCGGGGGGCCGCTCGGCGCCGCCTTGAATACTCAGCCCGGCCTGCGCCTGGTGGAGTGGTCGCTGGACGAGCAGGGCATCCAGGTGGTGCTGGACGGGCCGGCCAGCCTGGACAAGGCCTTGCGCACCCGACTCGGTGAGGAATTCGCTACCCTGCAGTGGCAACGGCAGGCCGGGCGCCTGACCCTGCGCCTGGCGGCCTCGACGGAGAAGCGACCATGAGCATCCTTTTGCAGCGCTGGCAGCGGCTGCCTGCCGAACGCCGGCGACTGGCCCTCGGCGGCCTGGTCATCCTGTTGCTGGCCGCCATCCTGTTGCTGCGCCCTGCGCCAGGCAGTCGACCCGTCTCGGTGGACTGGGTCCGCCTCGCCGAAGAGGCTCGGGCGCTGCCCGTCGCCCAGCCGTTGCAGGAGGCGGATTGGCGCGGTGCGGTTGACGGGGTGACCTTCAGCGCCCTGACCCTGGGCGAGCCGGTCTGGCACCTGCGCGGAGACGCGGTGAATGTGGCCGCCGTGGAGCGGCTGCAGGCCTGGGCGCGTGTGCGTGGCTGGTTGCCCCGGACCCTGAGGATCCGCAGCCAGCCGACGGGCGTGGCCTTCGAACTGGAAGTCCTGGCGGTACTGGTGGAGCGCGCGCCATGACTCGCTGGCTCGTGCGCCTGGCGTTCACCCTGTTCGCCTGCCTGATCTTCGCCCTGGGCTGCCTGCTCTACTGGCCGGCCGCGGACTGGCTGCCGCGCCTGCTGCCGCCCCAGGTCACCCCGGTCGGCTTGCAGGGCTCCTTGCTCGGCGGCGGCATGCAGCGCCTCGCCTGGCCCGGTGGTGGCGCCGGGCCCTGGCAGTGGCACCTGCGCTGGCCGGGCAGGCTGCAGGTCACGGTAGGCGAGCCCGAAGGTGCGCCCTGGGGGCTGACCCTGAGCGGCTGGCCCTGGCAGTGGCGGGCCGATCTCGCCGGTGGCGATCTGCGCTGGGTGCAAACACCGGGTAGTGCGCTGCTCGCCGGTCGGCTGGTCGGCGCCGTCCGCCTCGGGGGCAGCTGGCGCCGTTGCCTGGCGGCCGGTGGCGCCTGGCAGGGCGATGGCCTGCAGATCCTGGTGCCCCGGCGACTCAGCCTGGGCGACGTTCGGCTGCAGGTGGATTGCCAGACCGCACCCTGGCTGCAGGGCGTCTTCGAGCGCCCCGGCCAGCATCGTCTGGACTTGCGCCTGAGCCTAGCCAACTGGCGGGGTCAGGTGCAGGGTACGGCGCAGCCCGGCAGCGACATCTCTCCGGTGCTGCAGAGCATCGGCTGGCTCAGGGCCGGCCAGAGCCAGGTCATGGGGCGTTTCTGACCGCTGAGCGCGGCTCAGGCGACCCGCAGGCCCTGGGCCGATCCCAGCTTCGCCAGCTGCAGCAGACCCTCTTCCCACTGCCGATGCCCCGAGCGGGTATTGATATGGCCGGCGCCGGGCAGGATGTCCAGCTCGCTGCCCCAGGCCTGCGCCAGGGCATCGGCCCGCGCAAGGCTGATGGCATGGTCGTTGTCCGAGGTCACCACCCGCGAGGGAAAGGGCAGCGCCTGGCGGGGCAAGGGCGCGAAACCCACCAGCTCCGCCGGGCAACCCGGGCGCTCGACGTCGGCCGGCGCCACCAGCAAGGCGGCCAGCACCCGCTGCCGACGCGCTACCGGAGCGCTGGCGGCCCAGCGCGCGACGGTGACGCAACCCAGGCTATGGGCGATCAGCACCACGGGTAAGGGCGAGCTGGCGATGGCCTGGTCAAGGGCATCCACCCACCGTTGCGGATCGGGGCGTTGCCAGTCGTCTTGTTCGACACGACGGGCGTCCGGCAGCAGGCGTTGCCAGTGGGTCTGCCAATGTTCAGGGCCAGAGCCCTGCCAACCGGGAAGGATGAGATAGCGGGTCATGACGGAGCTCCGCAGACGAAAGAGGAGAGCCGATAGTGCCGATGGATGATCCGCAGGAGAAAGAATAAAAGGCGCTTTGGTTATGCCAGGCTTCGGTTTGCAGCGACGAAATCGCGGCCATGCCGGTCCGCCGATGCGGCCGCTCCTACGGAACTCGGGCGTCTTGCTGATCGCGGCCATGGGCCGCTCCTACGGATTGTCCAAGGTGTAGGAGCGGCCCATGGCCGCGATAGAAAACGTGCAACTACTCGTTCCGCCCCAACCGCTCCACTTCCTGCAACCAACGCAACCGCTGCTCCTCGTCGGCTGCCCGCACTGGCGAATACTCATGGACCTGCAGCACCTGGATACCGCAGGCCTCGAGGCCCTCCTGGATGCCCTGGCGATGGGGCGCCTGGTTGCGCAGGCGCTGCCAGGGGGAGGGCGGGGTGTCGGAGGTCACCAGCAACTCGGCGCTGCGGCCGGTCAGCAGGGGTTCGCCGCCCCAGGTCTGGTCGCGCTGGGCAAAGGCGAAGCCCGGTTGCAGCACCCGTTCAAGAAAGCCCGCCAATACCGCTGGCAAGCCGTTCCACCACACCGGGTAGATGAACACCAGGTGCTCGGCCCAGTGGATCTGCCGCTGGGCTTCCAGCAGATCCGGCTCCAGGGTCTGGGAGAGGTCATAGCCTTCGCGCAGCACCGGATCGAACTGGGCATCGGCCAACTTGAGCTGGCGCACCACCTGGCCGCTGGCCTGGGCGCCCTGGACATAGGCGTCGGCCAGCGACTGGCAGAAACTGGTGCGCTTGGGATTGCCCTGGATGACCAGCAGACGCCGGCCATCCCCCTCCAGCGGCGTGGCGCCGCGGGCCTCAGCCACGGCCACCGGCTTCCAGCATGGTCTCCGGGCGTACCCACTGATCGAACTGCTCGTCGGTCAGGTAGCCAAGCTCCAGCGCGGCGGCACGCAGGGTCTTGTTCTCGGCATAGGCCTTCTTGGCGATCTCGGCGGCCTTGTCGTAGCCGATGTGCGGATTGAGCGCCGTCACCAGCATCAATCCCTGTTCCAGGTGCTCGGCCATCTTGTGCTCGTCCGGCTCCATGCCGGTGACGCAATGGGTGTTGAAGTTGCGACTGCCATCGGCCAGCAGGCGGATGGATTCCAGCACATTGTGGGCGATCACCGGCTTGTAGACGTTGAGCTGCAGATGGCCTTGGCTCGCGGCGAAACCCACGGTGACGTCGTTGCCGATCACCTGGCAGGCCAGCATCGACAGCGCCTCGCACTGGGTCGGGTTGACCTTGCCCGGCATGATGGAACTGCCCGGCTCGTTGGCCGGCAGCTTCACCTCGGCGAAACCGGCGCGCGGACCGGAGCCCAGCAGGCGCAGGTCGTTGGCGATCTTCATCAGCGCCACGGCCAGGGTCTTGAGGCCGCCGTGCAGGGCCACCAGCGGCTCATGGCCGGCGAGGGCGGCGAACTTGTTCGGCGCGGTGACGAAGGGCAGGCCGGTGAGTTCGGCGATTTCCTTGGCGATGGCTTCGTCGAAGCCCTTGGGCGCATTTAGGCCGGTGCCGACCGCGGTACCCCCCTGGGCCAGTTCCAGGACCGCCGGCAGGGCGTTGCGGATGGCGCGCTCGGCCAGATCCAGCTGGGCGACGAAGGCCGACAGCTCCTGGCCGAAGGTCACTGGCGTCGCATCCATCATGTGGGTGCGGCCGGTCTTGACCAGGTTCTGGTAGCGCGCCGATTGCAGCGCCAGGCCGCCGGACAGCTCGGCGATGGCCGGCAGCAGGTCGTTCTGCACCGCCAGGGCGGTGGCGATGTGCATGGCGGTGGGGAAGCAGTCGTTGGAGCTCTGGCCGCGATTGACGTGGTCATTGGGATGGACCGGCTTCTTGCCGCCCATGCCGTTGCCGGCCAGTTCGTTGCTGCGCCCGGCGATGACCTCGTTGACGTTCATGTTGCTCTGGGTGCCGCTACCGGTCTGCCAGACCACCAGGGGGAACTGGTCATCGTGGAAGCCGTCGAGGATCTCGCTGCTGGCCTTTTCGATCAGGGTGGCGACATCTTCCGGCAGTTCGCCAAGGCGCAGATTGACCCGCGCGGCCGCCTTCTTCACCGTCGCCAGGGCATGCACTACCGCCAGCGGCATCTGCTGGTTGCCGATGGCGAAGTTCTCCAGCGATCGCTGGGTCTGGGCGCCCCAGTAGACGTCGTCGGCTACTTCGATGGGGCCGATGCTATCGGTTTCAGTACGGCTCATGGCGCTCTCCGCTTATAGAGTGTGGGTCCAGCTAGTTTGGGCAGCAGCTTAGCGCCAGGGTTCCCAAATGGGAAGTATTCTCAATTGTGAGGGTGCCGTGGGCAGTTCAGCTGGCATTCAGCCCATCTCTGCCAGACTTCCCGTCCATTTTTCGCATCCCCAAGGACGTCCATGAAAAAGACTCTCCGTACGCTTGGCGCCGTAGTGCTGCTCGCCAGCGCCAGCAGCTTCGCCCTGGCCGACGCCAAGAGCCACGCGGCCGACGCGGAGCGCTTTCTCAAGCTGGCCAACGCCGACAAGCTGACCACCCCGGTCTATGCCCAGGTCCAGCAACTGTTCGCCCAGCACTTCGAGCAGGCCAAGGCGCCGGCCAAGAAAGCCGTGCTGGAAAGCTACACCGCCCGTGCCAACCAGGCGCTGGACAGCACCATCGGCTGGGAAAAGATCAAGCCCGAGATGGTCAAGCTGTACACCGACAACTTCACCGAAGACGAGCTGGAAGGCCTGATCAAGTTCTACCAGTCCGATCTGGGCAAGAAGATGATCGCCACCCTGCCGCGGCTGTCAGCCCAGTCCGCTCAGCTGACCCAGGCCAAGCTGGAGCAGGCGGTACCCAAGGTCAACGGCATCCTCGCCGAAATGGACAAGGAGCTGGGCGTGAAGCCGCCGGCCGGTGCCGAGAACGCGCCGCCGCCCGCCAAGCGCTGAGTCGAGCCTTTGCCACGAAGCCCGGACCCGTTCCGGGCTTCGTCGTTTCCGGGCGGGGCCCAGGCTCGCTAGAATGACGTTTCTCACAGTCGAGGTATCCCCATGAGCATGCGCGAACGTATCCAGTCCAGCCTGGGCCTGTTGCAACCCGAGCACCTGGAGGTGCTCGACGAAAGCCACATGCACAGCCGCGGCCAGGAGACCCATTACAAGGCGGTGGTGGTGAGCGAACACTTCGCCGGGCTCAACGCGGTGAAACGCCACCAGAAGGTCTACGGCACCCTGGGCGAACTCATGGGCCAGTTCCACGCCCTGGCGCTGCACACCTATACCCCGGCGGAGTGGGCGGCCCAGGGGCAGGCACCGGATTCGCCCACCTGCCGCGGCGGCAGCAAGCACGACCTGGCGGGTTGATCTCAAGGCGCCATTGTTCGGCGCCCTACTAATTGGTTAAAATTTGACCGGCGCCGGCATTCTTGCCGGCGTTTTCGTCAAAGAACCTGTTTCACGACCTAGCGAGCTAGAGACAAACGAGGCGAAAAGGGCTGAGGAAGCGGAGTTTACGAGTGGTAAATGAGCATTCCGAAGACCTTTTCAACGCAGTTTGGCCGACGCGCAGCAGGTCATGAACAGGTTCTAACCGGTCCGCCCTTTGCGAGGGCGACCCCTGGGAACCCGAAGATGACCGACAAGATTGTCGTGGCGGCCTTGTACAAGTTCGTCACCCTGGACGACTACGTCCAATTGCGTGAACCCCTGCTGCAGACCCTACTGACCCATGATGTCAAGGGCACCCTGCTGCTGGCCGAGGAAGGCATCAACGGCACCGTTTCCGGCAGCCGCGAAGGCATCGATGCGGTACTGGCCTGGCTGCGCGCCGATCCGCGCCTGGTCGACATCGACCACAAGGAATCCTACTGCGCCGAGCAGCCCTTCTATCGCACCAAGGTCAAGCTCAAGAAGGAGATCGTCACCCTGGGCGTGCCCGGCGTCGATCCCAACCGCCGCGTGGGCACCTATGTCGAACCCCGGGACTGGAACGCCCTGGTCGACGACCCCGAGGTGCTGGTGATCGACACCCGCAACGACTACGAGGTGGGCATCGGCAGCTTCAAGGGGGCGATCGATCCCAAGACCAAGAGCTTCCGCGATTTCCCGGCCTATATCCGCGAGCACTTCGATCCGGCCCGGCACAGGAAAGTCGCCATGTTCTGCACCGGTGGCATCCGCTGCGAGAAGGCGTCGAGCTTCATGCTGCAGGAAGGCTTCCCCGAGGTCTTCCACCTCAAGGGCGGCATCCTCAAGTACCTCGAAGAGGTGCCGGCGGAGGAATCCCGCTGGGAAGGCGAGTGCTTCGTCTTCGACAACCGCGTCACCGTGACCCATGACCTTGCCGAAGGGGTCTACGACCAGTGCCATGCCTGTCGTACGCCGGTCTCGCCGGAAGACATGCAGTCGCCGCACTACAGCCCCGGCATCAGCTGCCCGCACTGCTGGGATTCGCTGTCGGAAAAGACCCGCGCCGGTGCCCGCGAGCGGCAGAAGCAGATCGAGCTGGCGCGCCTGCGCAACGAACCCCATCCCATCGGCCGCGATCCGCGGCTGAACGCCACCCCCAGCCCCGAGGAGGTCTAGGATGCCCGGTCGCCTGCTCTATGTGATGGACCCCATGTGCTCCTGGTGCTGGGGCTTCGCCCCAGTGGTCGAGCGCCTGGCCGAGCGAGCGGCGGCCCAGGGCATTCCCCTGCACCTGGTGGTGGGCGGCCTGCGCCGCGAGCGGGTAGCCCAGGACACCGCCAGCCGGGTACGCACCCTGGCCTACTGGCAGGCGGTGCAGGAGACCACGGGCCAGCCTTTCGCCCTGGACCAGGGTCCGCCGGAAGGCCTAGTGTACGACACCGAGCCGGCCTGCCGCGCCCTGGTCGCCGCCCGCCAGCTCGACGAAGAGGCCGTCTGGCCACTGGCCAAGCGTATCCAGCGGGCCTTCTATGTCGAAGCCCGCGACGTCACCCAGCCGGCGCTGCTGGTGGAGCTGGCCGAAGCCTGTGGCCTGCCGCGTATCGAATTCGCCCCGCTGTTCGATGGCGAGCCGGCGCACCAGGCCACCCAGGCCGACTTCGACTGGGCGTTGAATCTGGGTATCGCCGGCTTCCCCACGCTGTTGGCCGAGCGTGATGGTCAGCTGGCGCTGGTCACCAACGGCTACCAGCCGCTGGAGGAACTGGAACCGCTGCTGGACGCCTGGCTCAGCCGCGGCGCGCACCTGGCGTGAGTCTGGTCATCGACGAGCGTCTGACGCTGCCCGAGCAGGAAATCCAGCTCACCGCGGTTCGCGCCCAGGGTGCGGGTGGGCAGAACGTCAACAAGGTTTCCAGCGCCGTCCACCTGAGATTCGACATCCAGGCCTCGTCGCTGCCGGAAGCGCTCAAGGAGCGGCTGCTGGTGCTGCGCGACGGGCGCATCAGCCGCGACGGCGTGGTGGTGATCAAGGCCCAGCAATACCGCACCCAGGAACAGAATCGCGCCGACGCCCTGGAACGCCTGGCCACGTTGATTGCGGCGGCCAACGTCCAGGAAAAGCCGCGGCGCCCGACCAAGCCCACCTACGGTTCCAAGCAGCGCCGCCTGGAAGGCAAGTCGCGCCGCAGCGGCCTCAAGGCCAGTCGCGGGCGGGTGGATTTCTAGGCTGAGCTCAAGCCCCTTTAGCGCACCACGATCAGCGCACTGCCGGCCGCTTCCAGCATGTTGCGGGTGTTGCTGCCCATGAAGAAGTGGCGCAGGCGGGAGTGGCCGAAGGCGCCCATGACCACCAGCTCCAGGCCGTGTTGCTTGCGATAGCGCTCCAGGCCCAGTTCCACGTCGCCGTCGGTGATGGCGGTGGTGACCGTGCGGCCCTGCGCCCTGAGTTCGGCGGCGGCGCGGGCGAGGGCGGCGCGGCGTTCTTCGCGGTCGCGGCCGACGGTCACCAGGTGGCAGGCGAGGCCGTCGAACAGCCGGCAGTTGGCCACCCAGGTCACCGCCTTGCGCGCGCTGCTGCTGTCGTCATAGGCCAGCAGCACGCCGCTGGGTTTGACGAACAGGTGGCCGGCCACCAGCAGCGGGCGGTGCAGGAGGCGGATGGCGCTTTCCAGGTGGCGACCGATCAGCCGCTTGGGCGGGCTGTCCTCACCCTGGCGCCCCAGCACGATGAGGTCGAAATCCTCCTGCAGGCTCTCCAGCGAGCTCATCAGATCTCCATGTTGCAGCACGGCGCCGGCGCAGCGCGCCTGCTGCTCTTCCACCCGTAGCTGGGCCGCATCGAGCAGTAGCCGGCCCTGGTCTTCGGCGAGCGTGCCGCGCTGGGCATCCAGGGCGGCCAGCTCGGTGAGCAGCTGTTCCCGATTGACCAGCAGCGGCGAGGTGGCCTGGCCTGGTCGCGGGAAGCGTCGGTGATCCAGCACATGCAGCAGGGTGAGCGGGGCATCCAGGGCGGTGCCGGCCCAGGCAGCGAAGTCACAGACGGCGGCGCTCACGGCCGAGCCGTCGAGGCAGGCGAGGATCTTGGACATGGCCGCGGGTCTCCGGGAACAGGATATTGCTGGGAGAGACCCGGCGGCGCCGTTTCGGGTTCAATCGCCGAGGGCGAGGTCGTCCGTCACGCCGCCACGCCGCAGCAGCTGCTTGCAGCGGGCGGACAGGTGCAGCACCCGCACCCGCTTGCCGGCCTTGGCATAGCGCTCGTGCAGGGTGCGCAGTGCCGCCACGGCGGAGTAGTCGACGAAACTCAGGTGGCGGCAGTCCACCACCACCTTGGGCGGATCACCGGCCGGATCGAACTGGTTGAGAAAGGTGGCGGTGGAGGCGAAGAACAGGGTGCCGTGCACCTGGTATCTCTTGCTGCCGTCGGCTTCCAAGTGGCTGTCGGCATAGAGGCGGCGGGCGTGCTGCCAGGCGAAGTTGAGCGCGGCCAGGACGATGCCGCAGAGCACCGCGGTGGCGAGGTCGGCGAAGACGGTGATCACGGTGACGGCGATGATCATCAGCATGTCGCTGCGCGGCACCCGGTGCAGCACCCGCAGCGAGGCCCAGGCGAAGGTCTGCTGGGCGACCACGAACATGGTGCCGACCAGTGCCGCCAGCGGAATGCGCTCGATCAGCGGCGACAGGAACAGCACGAAGAGCAGCATCAGGATCCCGGCGACTATCCCCGATAGCCGGCCACGCCCACCCGAACTCAGGTTGATCATGGTCTGGCCGATCATGGCGCAACCGCCCATGCCGCCGAACAGGCCGGACGCCATGTTGGCCGCGCCGAGGGCCACGCACTCGCGATTGGGCCGGCCGCGGCTCTCGGTGATCTCGTCGGTGAGATTCAGCGTCAGCAGGGTCTCCAGCAGGCCGACCAGGGCCATCAGCACCGCATAGGGCAGGATGATCTGCAGCGTTTCGAGCGTCCAGGGGATGTGGGGCAGGGCCAGCTGCGGCAATCCGCCGGCGATGTGAGCCATGTCGCCCAGGGTACGGGTCGGCAGGTCGAGGAAATACACCGCCAGCCCCACGCCAAGGATGGCCGCCAGCGCTGGCGGTACGGCACGGGTCAGGCGGGGCAGGAGCCAGATGATGGCCATGGTTGCCAGGGTCAAGCCGATCATCAGACACAGCGGGGCGCCGCTGAGCCAGGTGTCGCCCTGCTTGAAGTGTTCCAGCTGGGCCAGGGCGATGACGATGGCCAGGCCGTTGACGAAGCCCAGCATGACCGGGTGCGGCACCATGCGGATCAGCTTGCCCAGGCGCAGGAGGCCGAAGGCGATCATCAGCAGGCCGCCCAGCACCACCGTGGCCAGCAGGTACTGCACGCCGTGCTGCACCACCAAGGCGACGATCACCACCGCCATGGAGCCGGCCGCGCCGGAGATCATGCCGGGCCGACCGCCGAAGAGGGCGGTGAGGGTACAGATGAAGAAGGCGCCATAGAGTCCCATCAGCGGATTGAGATGGGCGACCAGGGCAAAGGCGATGCACTCGGGCACCAGGGCGAAGGACGTGGTGAGACCGGCCAGGATGTCGGCACGGGGAGAGACACTTTTCATGGCGTATCCAGAACGGGCGATGGTACGGCGGGGCACGATCGCGGATAGACGACGGGGCAGGACGATGCGGGCACACGCCGCAGGGGCGGTTACCGGAGGAGGGGTGGTGCTATGGCGGCGTCGGCAGGTGCTTGGACATGGTGGAAGGGTCCGAAGGCATCGCGAGGAAAGTTAGCGAGCTTAGCATGACTTTCCGGCGCTGCCGAATCGCCGGGATCGGTGGCAGATGCCCGCGCTAGAGTGATCCACTTCTCGTTTGGGTGTTTCGGTTGCGCCTAGTGCTGAACCTCTGGAGCGACCACCGGTCGCAGGCGGGTTGCGCAAAGGGATGCGCAGCGTCCTTGCAGCGATGGCGTCTCCGGGGTCGGCATGATTCCTGGCAGAGGCCCTCGCTGGATCGTCGAGGCCTAGCAGGAGTCTGTACCATGGAGCTTAACTATCGTCGGGACATCGATGGCCTGCGCGCCATCGCCGTGTTGCTGGTCGTTCTCAATCACGTCGGCTTCAGCGCCTTTGGTGGCGGCTATATCGGCGTCGATGTCTTCTTTGTCATCTCCGGCTATCTGATCACCCGCAAGACCGCACCGGACCTCGCGCTGGGGCGCTTCAGCTTCGCCGACTTCTATCTGCGCCGCGTGCGGCGGCTGCTACCGGCCTTCGTGGCCATGGCCGTGGTCACCAGCGTGGCGGCTGCCTGCATCCTGCTGCCGCGGGATCTCGCCAGCTACAGCAAGAGCCTGATGGCCGCGCTGCTGTCCATCGCCAACGTCTTCTTCTGGCGCGCCAGCAATGGCTATTTCTCGCCCACGGCGGATGAGCTGCCGCTGCTGCATACCTGGTCGCTGGCGGTAGAGGAGCAGTACTACCTGTTCTGGCCGGTGCTGCTCCTGCTGGGCTATCGCCTGCTGGGCGTGCGCCGTTGCGGCCAGGTCGCGGTGTTGCTGGCGCTCGCGGGCCTGGCGCTGTCGGAGTGGGCCGCACGGGCGCAACCCAATGCCGCCTACTATCTGCTGCATGCCCGCGCCTTCGAACTGCTGGTGGGCAGCCTGCTGGCGCTGTACTGGGAGCGCCTGCCGCGCGCCAGCGCCGGGCAGGCCAGGGTGCTTGGGCTGGTGGCCTTGGCGCTGATCCTGGTACCGGCCTTCACCCTCGATCATCACAGTCGCTTCCCAGGGGTGAATGCCCTCTGGCCCTGCCTGGGCGCTGCTCTGCTGATCTGGACCGGAGAAAACGGTCGGGGCCCGGCGCGCTGGCTGCTGGCCCAACGGCCCCTGGTGTTCATTGGCCTGATCTCCTATTCGCTGTATCTCTGGCACTGGCCGCTGATGGCCTTCACGAACTACATGGAGGTGCCCAAGGAGCTGGGGCTGCAACTGGCCCTGGTGGCGGCCTCGGTGGCGCTAGGCGCGCTGTCGTGGCGCTTCGTCGAGCAACCCTTCCGCGGTCGGCCGCGCCATTCGCCACGACTGATCTTCGCTGGCCTCTATGTCGCGCCGCTGCTGGTGGGTGCGCTGGCGGTCGGGCTGACGCTCAAGTTCCAGGGTTTTCCGCAGCGTTACGACGGCAACACCGCCGCCATGGTCGAGGCGCTGGACAGCACCTTCGCCAAGGCACGGGGCAGCTGCTTCATCGAGGAGTTCGGCACCATGGCGACCCAATGGTCGCCGGACCGCTGCCGCCTGGGCGCCGTCGACCGGCCGCGGGCGGAGGTGCTGCTGGTGGGCGATAGCCACGCCGCCGCCAGCACCGGCATGCTCGATGTCCTGCTCAAGGACGCCGGCCTGCGCGGCTATGACATGACCCGCAGTGGTACCCTCTACCTGCCCGGTCTCGACGACGTCCACATCACCCGTCCGGGCAATCGCCTGGATCCGTCGATCCAGCTCACCGCACCGGTGGTGACCCAGGCCATTCGTACCGGCGGCTATCGCTATGTGGTGCTGGGCGGACGCTGGCCGATGTACCTGGAAGGCATGAGCGAAGCGGGCCTTTCGGCCTACAACGTGCTGCAGCGCCCGGGGGGCAGCGCGACGCCCGCCGAGCTGTTGCGGGAGGGCCTGGACAACGCCCTGCGCATCATCGTCCAGAGCGGCGCCACCCCGGTGATCCTGGCCGGCATCCCCGAGATCGGTGCCGGGCGCGACACCTGTCAGGTCAAGAACCGGCTGTTCCACACCGCCAACGACTGTTCCGTCGAATTGGGCGACGTGGCGCGGCGCCAGGAACCCTTCACCCTGATCCTCGACGACCTCAAGCAGCGCTACCCGCAGCTGCTGACCCTGGATCCCAAGGCCGTTACCTGCGATGCCCAGCGCTGCCATTCGGCACTCGACGGCACGCCGCTGTACCAGGATGGCAACCACCTAAACGTCAGGGGTTCACGGCTGATCGGCGAACGACTGGTGGCGCGGGGCGACAATCCGCTGCAGGTGGAAGGGGCGACGACCGAGCTGGATGCTCAGGCCATTCGTCAGGTCGCATCGGACTAGAGGAGGGAAGGCCGACTTCCATTGATCGGCGACAAGGGCGAAGCGCTCGATAAGCCAAACGATTGGGTTACTCTTGCCTCAGGGCCTGGCTATGCACCAGGCCCAGCCTGAACGAGGACAAGAAAACGTGGATATGAACCGTCGGCAATTCTTCAAGGTCGCTGGAGTCGGCCTTGCGGGATCCAGCCTGGCGGCGTTAGGCATGGCTCCCACAGCCGCCTTTGCCGACCAGGTGCGCCATTTCAAACTGGCGCACACCGTGGAAACCCGCAACACCTGTCCCTACTGCTCGGTCGGCTGCGGCCTGATCATGTACAGCATGGGTGACCGGGCCAAGAACGTGGCCCAGAACATCATTCACATCGAGGGCGACGCCGACCATCCGGTCAACCGTGGCACCCTCTGCCCGAAAGGCGCCGGCCTGCTGGATTTCATCCACAGCCCCAATCGCCTCAAGTATCCCGAGGTGCGCAAGCCTGGCAGCAACGAGTGGACCCGCATCAGCTGGGACGAGGCGCTTGACCGCATCGCTACCCTGATGAAGGAAGACCGCGATGCCAACTTCATCGCCACCAACGACAAGGGCCAGACGGTCAATCGCTGGCTGACCACGGGCTTCCTGGCCGCCTCGGCGTCCTCCAATGAAACCGGTTATTTGACGCACAAGATCGCGCGGAATCTGGGCCTGTTGGCCTTCGATAACCAAGCGCGCGTTTGACACGGCCCGACGGTGGCAGGTCTTGCCCCGACGTTTGGCCGTGGCGCCATGACAAATCACTGGAGCGACATCAAGAACGCTAACCTCGTCTTGATCATGGGCGGCAATGCCGCTGAAGCGCACCCGTGTGGTTTCAAGTGGGTCACCGAGGCCAAGGCGCACAACAACGCCCGGCTGATCGTGGTCGATCCGCGCTATACCCGTTCTGCCTCGGTTGCGGACTACTACGCCCCCATCCGGACCGGCAGCGACATTGCCTTCCTGGGCGGGTTGATCAATTACCTGATCACTCACGACAAGATCCAGCACGAATACGTCCGTAACTACACCGACGTAGGCTTTATCGTGAAGGAAGGCTTCTCCTTCGAAGACGGCCTGTATACCGGCTACGACGCTGAAAAACGTACCTATACCGACAAGACTCAATGGGGCTACGAGATCGGCGACGACGGCTTCGTCAAGATCGATGCAACGCTTGAGCACCCGCGTTGCGTCTTCCAGTTGATGAAGCAGCACTACAGCCGCTACACCCTGGAAGTGGCCAGTCAGGTATGTGGTACGCCCGTTGAGGCGATCGAGAAGGTCTGGGCCGAGATTGCTGAGACTTCGGCGCCCGGTCGCACGATGACCATCCTCTATGCCCTAGGTTGGACTCAGCACTCCATTGGCGCCCAGATCATTCGTGCCGGCGCCATGGTGCAGCTGCTGCTTGGCAACATCGGTATGCCCGGTGGCGGGATGAACGCCCTGCGCGGTCACTCCAACATCCAAGGCCTTACCGACCTGGGTCTCTTGTCGATCCAGCTGCCGGGCTACCTGACCATCGGCGCCGACGGCGAGCAGGACTACCACGCCTTCATCGACCGACGCGCCAGCAAGCCGCTGCGTCCGGGACAGATGAGCTACTGGCAGAACTACGGCAAGTTTCACGTCAGCCTGATGAAGGCGTGGTACGGCGACAACGCCACCAAGGATAACGACTGGTGCTACCACTGGTTGCCCAAGGTCGATGTCACGGGTGCTGGCTACGATGTGCTGCGCTACTTCGACATGATGGGCAAGGGTCAGGTCAACGGCTATTTCTGCCAGGGTTTCAACCCCATCGCCGCCTTCCCCAACAAGGCCAAGGTGATGCGCGGGCTGTCCAAGCTCAAGTGGCTGGTGATCATGGATCCGCTGGCCACCGAGACCTCCGAATTCTGGCGCAACCACGGCGATCACAACGATGTGAATACCGCGGAAATCCAGACCGAGGTGTTCCGCCTGCCCACCACCTGCTTCGCCGAGGAAGACGGCTCCCTGGTGAACTCCAGTCGCTGGCTGCAGTGGCACTTCAAGGGTGCCGAAGCGCCTGCCGAGGGCCGAAGCGACATCGTCATCATGTCCGAACTGTTCCTCAGATTGCGCGAGGCCTATCGCCAGGACGGCGGTGCCTTTCCTGATCCAATCCTGGGCCTTTCCTGGCCCTATGCCAAACCAGGAGAGCCTTCGGCGGAGGAGTTGGCCAAGGAGTTCAACGGCTACGCTGTGACCGACGTGCTCGATGCCAAGGGCGCCGTTTCGGCCAAGGCCGGCCAGCAACTTGCCGGTTTCGGCCAGTTGATGGACGACGGCAGTACTGCCTCGGGCTGCTGGATCTATTGCGGCGCCTGGACCGAGCAGGGCAACCAGATGGCGCGGCGCGACAACAGCGATCCGTTCCATATGGGGCAGACCCTGGGCTGGGCCTGGTCGTGGCCGAACAACCGCCGCATCCTCTACAACCGTGCCTCCTCGGATCTTAGCGGCAAGCCGTGGGACCCGAGCAAGAAGCTGGTCTGGTGGAACGACAAGGCGCAGAAGTGGGGCGGTACCGACGTGCCGGACTTCAAGATCGACGGCAAGCCTGGCGACGGGATGAGTCCGTTCATCATGAACCCGGAAGGGGTAGCGCGCTTCTTCTCGCTGGACAAGATGGCCGAGGGGCCCTTCCCGGAGCACTACGAGCCGTTCGAAACGCCCATCGGCGTCAACCCGCTGCACCCCAACAACCGCAAGGCGCTGAACAGCCCGGCGGCGCGGGTGCTCAAGGACGACTGGGCGGACTTCGGCGATCGCAAGGACTTCCCCTATGCGGCCACCACCTACCGCCTGACCGAGCACTTCCACTACTGGAGCAAGCACTGCCGCCTCAACGCCATCATCCAGCCCGAGCAGTTCGTCGAGATCGGCGAGGTGCTGGCCAAGCAGAAGGGCATCGCCGCGGGTGATCTCGTACGCGTCAGCTCCAAGCGCGGCCACATCGTCTGCAAGGCGGTGGTGACCAAGCGGATCCGTCCGCTGCAGGTCAATGGCGAAACGGTGCACCATGTCGGTATCCCCATCCACTGGGGCTTCTCCGGCGTGGCGCGGATGGGTTACCTGGCCAATACCCTGACTCCCTTCGTGGGTGACGGGAATACCCAGACGCCCGAGTTCAAGTCGTTCCTGGTCAACGTGGAGAAAGCGTGATGGCAAGCCAAGATATCTACGCCCGCTCCGCGACGACTACGGCTTATCCGTCCGTGCGCAATCAGGCGGAAGTGGCCAAGCTGATCGATGTGTCCAAGTGCATCGGCTGCAAGGCCTGCCAGGTCGCCTGCTCGGAATGGAACGAGCTGCGCGACGAGGTGGGCCATACCCACGGCACCTACGACAACCCGGCGGACCTCACCGCGGACTCTTGGACGCTGATGCGTTTCACCGAGCACGAGGACGAGGCCGGCAAGCTGGAGTGGCTGATCCGCAAGGACGGCTGCATGCACTGCGCCGAGCCGGGCTGCCTGAAGGCCTGTCCGAGTCCGGGGGCCATCGTCAAGTACGCCAACGGTATCGTCGACTTCAACCAGGACCACTGCATCGGATGCGGCTACTGCATCGCCGGTTGCCCCTTCGACATCCCGCGGATCTCGAAAAAGGACAACAAGGCCTACAAGTGCTCGCTGTGTTCGGACCGGGTCGGGGTCGGCCTGGAGCCGGCTTGCGTCAAGACCTGCCCAACCGGCGCCATCGTGTTCGGCACCAAGGACGCCATGAAGGAGCACGCCGCCGAGCGCATCGTCGATCTCAAGAGTCGCGGCTACGAGAACGCCGGTCTGTACGACCCGGTGGGGGTAGGGGGCACCCACGTCATGTACGTGCTGCACCATGCCGACCAGCCGCAGCTGTACAACCACCTGCCCAAGGATCCGACCATCAGCCCCACCGTGGGCCTGTGGAAGGGCTTCACCAAACCCCTGGCACTGTTCGCCATGGGCGCGGCGGTGCTGGCCGGTTTCTTCCACTACGTGCGCGTCGGTCCCAACCGGACCGATGACGACGACGAAGTGGTCGAGGCGCCGCCCCGTCACGAGGGCGATGCGCCCAAGGGCGAGGTCAAGCAGCTGAGTCCGTCCGTGCAGATCTTCGATCCGCACGACAAGCAGCCCTAGCAGGGGTACGCCCCCGGTTAGCCGGGGGCGTCCTGGGAGATCGAGATGAAACCTGAAATCCAGCGTTACAACGCCAACGAGCGGACCAACCACTGGATCGTGGCGATCCTGTTCTTCATGGCCGGGCTGTCGGGACTGGCGCTGTTCCACCCGGCGCTGTTTCCGTTGTCGAGCCTGTTCGGCGGCGGCACCTGGACGCGCATCCTGCATCCCTTCATGGGTGTGGCGATGTTCCTGTTCTTCGCCTTTCTGGTGATCCGCTTCTGGCGGCACAACAAGATCGGCCGCGAAGACGCCCAGTGGCTCAAGCAGATCAACGACGTACTGAACAACCGCGAGGAGAAGCTGCCGCCGATCGACAAGTACAACCCCGGGCAGAAGATCCTGTTCTGGGTGCTGCTGGCCTGCATGCTGATCCTGCTGGTCAGCGGCGTGGTCATCTGGCGGCAGTACTTCGCCCACCTGTTCCCCATCCCGGTGATCCGCCTGGGCGCCCTGGCCCACGCCGTCGCCGCCTTCGTGCTGGTGCTGTCGATCATCGTGCACATCTATGCGGGGATCTGGATCAAGGGCTCGGTGACCGCGATGATGACCGGTTGGGTCAGTCGCGCCTGGGCCAAGAAGCACCATTCGCTGTGGTACGAGAAGGTCACCCGCGAGAAGAAGTAAGGCTGTTGTTGGGCTTCGCTGCGCTCAACCCAACCTACGGATCGGGAGCGCGGGATTTCTCCTGCGCACCGATCTGACTCCCTCTCCCTCCGGGAGAGGGTTGGGGTGAGGGCAGCGGAGTCCGACATCCAAACCCGCCCGCTATCCTGAATCCTCCATCTTCCACCGTTTTCCTAAGGAGCCCTGCCATGGCAGGCCAGATCCTCGAGCCCGGCGAAATCGAAGCCGCGGCCGTCAATCCCGATTTCATCCTGCTGCCCGGTGGCGAGCTGTTCGGCTATCGCGCCGACCGCCTGCGCTTGCTGGCCACCGACAATGCGCTGAGTGACTACCTGCTGCTGATGGCCGACCTGTGCGAAGCCCAGCAAGGGGTCTTCGACCGTCTCGCGCCCCTGCCACTGGACGAGGCCCGCAGCGCCCAGAGTCTGCAGCACGGCCTACCGCCGCTGGGCTACGACACCCTGGTCCGCGAAGGCGACTGGTTGCCCGCGCTTGAGGCGCTGCTGGAGGCCTTCACGGTCGAGCAGGCGCCGGTACGGGCCGCCCTCGACGCCTTGCGCCAGGCCGATGCCGGCCAGCGCAAGGCCTGGGCCATCGCCCTGCTGGCCGGCAGCTACGAACTGGTGCCGGCCGGCGTGGTGCCCTTCCTCGGCGCCGCCCTGCAGGTAGCCTGGACCCACTGGCTGCAGCGCAGTGACTTCAGCGCCCTGCGCGAACAGGGCAGCCAGACCCTCTGCCCCTGCTGCGGCGCACCGCCCATGGCCGGCATCATCCATCACCTGGGCAAGGCCAATGGCCTGAGGTATCTCACCTGCTCGCTGTGCGCCTGCGAGTGGCACTTCGTGCGGGTCAAGTGCAGCCACTGCGAGACCGGCAAGGGCCTGGGCTACTACTCCCTGAGCACCGACGACGCCAACGCCCAGAAGGCGCCGCTACGCGCCGAGACCTGCGCCCACTGCAAGACCTACCTCAAGCACCTCTATCGCGACCATGACACCCGCAGCGAACCCCTGTCCGCCGACCTTGCCAGCCTGGCGCTGGACGTACGCCTGGCGGAAGAGGGCTACGAGCGCCACGCGCCCAACCTGCTGTTCGCCCCGGGCTAGACCGGGCTGGGCGACCGCCCGGGGCAGGGTGGTCGCCGTTCCTGCTGTTTCCGCATATGGCGGGCTGCCTCGCCCTGGCCAGTGCCCAAACGCGCCTTCGATTCCGCTTCCTGAAGCCAAGCCGCGCGAACCTCTGCAAAGTGGTCGCCAACGTTGCTTATCGCGCCAAGAGTCGGCTGGCAATTCCCTGTCACTCCGGGGTCATCTTGCAGAGCCAGTCTATCGAGGGGCGCAAAACCTTCTATCACGCCAGGCGGCGAAGCCGTCTAGTATGGATCTTACGCCGCTTCGTCGGTGTGCCCATCTGATGAGGGGATAACAATGACCGCAACGTCCGTTTTGCCCAGGGTGGGGCTTCCCCCGGCGCCGGCTCGACGCCGGCAGCTGTGCCTGTCGAGCCCCTAGGCCGACACGAGCGGAACCCTGCCTTCTGAAGGCCGTGCTGCCGTCGCGGCTGACAACCGGATGAACAAGACCCTGAGGTGCCAAGAAGATGTCGACCGAATCCAAGTGCCCGTTCAATCACGCCGCCGGCGGCGGTACCACCAACAAGGATTGGTGGCCGAATCAGCTCAATCTCAACTTCCTGCACCAGCATTCCTCGCTGTCCGACCCCATGGGCGAGGACTTCGACTACGCCGCCGAATTCAAGAGCCTCGATCTGGAAGCGGTGAAGGCTGACCTGCGCGCCGTGATGACCGATTCCCAGGACTGGTGGCCGGCCGACTTCGGTCACTACGGTCCGCTGTTCGTGCGCATGGCCTGGCACAGCGCCGGTACCTATCGGGTCGGTGACGGCCGCGGCGGCGCCGGTCAGGGCCAGCAGCGCTTCGCGCCCCTGAACAGCTGGCCGGACAACGTCAGCCTGGACAAGGCACGCCGGCTGATCTGGCCGGTCAAGCAGAAGTACGGCCGCAAGATCTCCTGGGCCGACCTCATCGTCCTCACCGGCAACGTCGCCCTGGAATCCATGGGCTTCAAGACCTTCGGCTTCTCCGGCGGTCGCCAGGACGTCTGGGAACCGGACGATGCGGTGTTCTGGGGGTCGGAAACCGTCTGGCTGGGTGGCGACGTCCGCTATGGCGCCCACAAGAAGATGGAACAGCCCGGTGACGGTGTGCTGACCGCCCAGCCCGAGCAGCATCCGGTGGAGCACAGTCGCAACGATAATCCGCAGCGCACCCTGGAAAATCCCCTGGGCGCGGTGCAGATGGGCCTGATCTACGTGAACCCGGAAGGCCCGGAGGGCAATCCCGATCCGGTGGCTTCAGCCCATGACATTCGCGAGACCTTTGGCCGCATGGCCATGAACGACGAGGAGACCGTCGCCCTCATCGCCGGTGGCCACGCCTTCGGCAAGACCCACGGCGCAGGTCCCGCCACCAGCGTCGGTGCCGAGCCGGAAGCGGCCGACCTCGAACAGCAGGGCCTTGGCTGGAAGAACAGCTATGGCACCGGCAAGGGCGCCGACACCATCACCAGCGGCCTCGAAGTGACCTGGACCTCCACGCCCACCCGCTGGAGCAACGAATACTTCGAGAACATGTTCAAGTTCGAGTGGGAGCTGTTCAAGAGTCCCGCCGGCGCCCACCAGTGGCGACCGAAAGACGGCGCCGGTGCCAATGCCGTGCCCGATGCCCATGATCCCAACAAACGTCACCAGCCGACCATGCTCACCTCGGACCTGGCGCTGCGCTTCGATCCGGCCTACGAAAAGATCTCCCGCCGCTTCCTGGAAAACCCGGACCAACTGGCCGACGCCTTTGCCCGTGCCTGGTTCAAGCTGACCCACAGGGACATGGGTCCCCTGGCCCGCTACCTGGGCCCGGAAACCCCGAACGAAGAGCTGCTGTGGCAGGACCCGCTGCCCAAGGCCGCAGGCGCGCCCCTGGGCGAGGCCGAGGTCAAGGCGCTCAAGGACAAACTGGCCGCGTCCGGTCTGAGCGTGTCCGAACTGGTCGGCACCGCCTGGGCGGCTGCCTCCACTTTCCGCGGTTCCGACAAGCGCGGCGGGGCCAACGGTGGCCGTCTGCGCCTGGCGCCGCAAAAGGACTGGGAGGTCAACCAGCCGGCGCAACTGGCCAAGGTGCTGGGCGTGCTGGAAGGCATCCAGCGTGACGTCCAGGGTCAGGGCAAGCAGGTCTCCATCGCCGACCTGATCGTGCTGGCCGGCAGCGTCGGGGTGGAAAAGGCCGCCCAGGCGGCGGGTCATTCGATCAGCGTGCCCTTCACCCCGGGTCGCGTGGATGCCTCCCAGGAGCAGACCGACGTTCATTCCTTCGGGCACCTGGAGCCCTGGGCCGATGGCTTCCGCAACTATGTGGGCGGGGAGTTCAAGGTCAAGCCGGAATTCCTGCTGGTGGACAAGGCGCACCTGCTGAACCTGACCGCGCCCGAGCTGACGGTGCTGCTGGGCGGCCTGCGCGTGCTGGACATCAACGTAGGCGGCGCCAAGCACGGCGTCTTCACCCAGCGACCGCAGACCCTGACCAACGACTTCTTCGTCAACCTGCTGGACATGGCCACCGAATGGAAGGCCACCGGTCCGGACAAGGCCACCTTCGAAGGTCGCGATCGCCAGAGCGGCGAGCTGAAGTGGACCGGCACCCGGGTCGATCTAGTGTTCGGTTCCCATGCCCAGCTGCGTGCCCTGAGCGAGGTCTACGGCAGTGCCGACGCCCAAGAGAAGTTCGTCAAGGACTTCGTCAAGGTGTGGACCAAGGTGATGGAGCTGGATCGTTTCGATCTCCGCTGATCACTGAGCGGTAACTGAAAACGCCTCCTTCGGGAGGCGTTTTTTTTGGCCTCGCCAGCGCACCGCCGCCCATCGCCGATCAATGGCAGATCGATGAAAAGGCGCAGCTCAGAGCTGTTCCGGCGCCCGCGACGCGAGGACCCGCCAGCCTTAAGCAAACCCTAAGCGCGCCTTAAGGAGCGCGTAACCCGGGAGATACACACTGCGCTAAACACCCAGAGGCTGTCCCCCATGGAAGCGCTTGCCGAACTCTCCCTCAGTCTGGTCGAAGGCCCCATCCGCCCCGATCTGTGCCGCGATGAAGTCCTCGCCGATCTGTTCGAGGCCACCGCGGCGCGGGCGCCCGAGCGGCCCGCCCTGCTCGAAGGCGAGCGCAGCCTGAGCTATGGCGAACTGAACGCCTGGGCCGATCGCGCCGCCTCGCGGCTGCTGGCCGCCGGTGCCGGGCCTGGCCGCGTGGTCGGCCTCTGGCTGCCGCGCGGTATCGAGCTGCTGGTGATGCAGCTGGCCATCGCCAAGACCGGCGCCGCCTGGTTGCCCTGCGACGCCGAAACCCCGGCCGATCGCGTGGCCCTGTGCCTGGAAGATGCCCAGGCGGTGGGCGTGATCACCGGGGCACCCTTCGCCGATCTGCTGGCGCGTCCCGGGCTCGGCTGCTGGACCCCCGACGAGCTGAGCGTCGCCCTGGCCCAGGGCGAGATTCTGCGCCGGCGTGGCCAAGTCTCCCCGGACCACCTGGCCTACCTGATCTACACCTCCGGCTCCACCGGCAAGCCCAAAGGCATCGGCATCCGCCAGGACAGCATCTGCCACTTCCTGCGCAGCGAGAATTCGCTGCTCGGCATCGAGGCCGGCGACCGGGTCTACCAGGGTTTCTCGGTGGCCTTCGACATGTCCTTCGAAGAGATCTGGATCAGCTACCTGGTGGGCGCCACCCTCTGGCTGGCGCCGCGGGAGATCACCGCCGACCCCGAGGCCCTGGCCCGCGCCCTGACCGCCCATCGCATCAGCGTGCTGCACGTGGTGCCGACCCTGTTGGCGCTGTTGCCGGAAGACGTCCCCAGCCTGCGCCTGATCAACCTCGGCGGCGAGATGTGCCCCGAGCCCCTGGTGGCGCGCTGGAGTCGGCCGCAGCGGCGGCTGTTCAACACCTATGGCCCGAGCGAGGCCACTGTCTCGGCGAGTCTGGCGCAACTGCAACCGGGCGAGCTGGTGACCATCGGCCGGCCGCTGCCCAACTACAGCCTGCTGGTGGTGCACGCCGATGCCAGCCTGCCGCTGGCGCTGCTGCCACGCGATCAGGTGGGCGAACTCTGCATCACCGGTCCGGGCGTGGCGGATGGCTACCTGGGGCGGCCGGAACTGACCGCCGAGAAATTCCTGCCTAATCCCTGGAGCACTGGCAGCCACGACCTCAAGCTCTATCGCACCGGTGACCTGGCGCGGGTCGACGAACACGGCCAGGTGCATTGCCTGGGCCGGGTCGACGACCAGGTGAAGATCCGCGGCTATCGGGTCGAGCTGGGCGAGATCGAAGCCACCCTGGCGAGGCAGCCCGGCGTCGGGACCGTGGCAGTGGTGCTGCGCGAAGAGGCCGGCGTCGAGCAACTGGTGGCCTTCCTGGTCGGTGATGGCGGCCCGGTGCCGCGCAGCGACCTGTTGCGGACCGAGTTGGCCGGCTGCCTGCCGCTGTACATGGTGCCCAGCCGTTTCGAGTGGCTCGGCGAGATGCCGCGACTGAATTCCGGCAAGATCGACCGCAAGCAGTTGCGCACCCGGCCGCTGGCCATTGCCGTGGTGGCGCCGGTCGCTCCGGCCAGCGGCGCCCTGGGCGCCGTTCTCGCGGCCACCGCCGAACTGTTTCCCGGCCAAGCGCTGCACGCCGAGATGGATTTCTTCGATGACCTGGGCGGTCACTCGCTGTTTGCCGCCCGACTGGTTTCGCGCCTGCGTCAGGACTCGCGCTATGCCAGCGCCACGGTCAAGGCGGTCTATTCCGGTCGCACCCTGGGCGCCATTGCCGACGCCCTGGAGGCGGATGCCGCCGAGGCTGGCCAGGCCATGGCCACCGAGGCCTGGGCCCCACCCAGCCGCTGGCGCCGCTGGCGTTGCGGGCTGGCCCAGGCGGCGGCTCTGCCGCCACTCCTGACCCTGCGCCTGGGACGCTGGTTGGCACCTTTCCTGGCCTTCCCGCTGCTGATCCATTCCGGCACCACGCTGCCCCTGGCCATGCTGACCGCCCTGAGTCTGTTCGTTCTGGCCATCGGCCTGGAATTCGCCGTGGCCCTGGTAGGCAAGCGCCTGACCGGGCGCCTGCAGCCCGGTCGTTATCCGCTGTGGGGCCTGACCTACTACCGCTGGTGGCTGGGCGAACGCTTTCTCGCCCTGGCGCCGGCCTACCTGCTCAGCGGCTCGCCATTGGCTCGTGGCTGGCTCCGGCTGCTGGGCGCCCAGGTCGGTGCCGAGGCCTTCGTCGGCACCCTGACCTTGCGCGTCCCCGAGCTGCTGACCCTGGGGCAGGGCGCCAGCCTGGGCAATGGCGTCAACTTCGAGAACGCCCGGGTGCTGCGCGGCGAGTTGCTGCTTGGCCCCGTGACCCTCGGCCAGGAGGCCCAGGTCGGCTCCTATGCCATCCTCGAAGGTGATACCGCCCTTGGTGACGGCGCTCGCCTGCAGGCCCAGTCTGCCTTGCGCAGCGGTCAGCGCGTCCCGGCCGGACGCCACTGGGGCGGCGCGCCGGCCCATGACCAGGGCGCCGCCGGTGCCCGCGTCCTGCCGCCGACCCCGGTGTCCCGTGCCCAGCGTGCCGTACTGAAAGGGCTCTATGCCCTCAGCGGTCTGGTGGTCTCGGTGCTGTTCTTCATGCCGCTGTTTCCCCTGGCGCTGCTGATCGACGAACTGGAAAGTTTCGGTGGACTGCCCTGGTGGCACACCTCTTCGCTGCTGCTCGACGCCCTGCAGTATGGGGTGCTGGCGCTGCCACTGGGCGTGGTCAGCGTTGCCCTGACCCTGCTCGGCTGCGCCCTGGCGCGCCGGCTGATCCTGCCGCGCCTGGACGAAGGCCAGTGGTCGGTCGACAGCCTCTTCTACTGGCGCAAGTGGCTGGCCAACCTGATCCAGGAGTCGGCGCTGCAAAGCCTGCAGGGCCTCTATGCCACGGTGTACTCGGCCCTCTGGTATCGCCTGCTGGGTGCCCGGGTCGGCCGTGATGCGGAGATATCCACCGCCCAGGGCCCGGTGTCCTCGTTGCTGGAACTGGGCGCCGAGACCTTTATCGCCGATGCCGTGATGCTAGGCGACGAACAGGTAGCCCAGGGCTGGATGACCCTCAGGCGCACCTCCATCGCCCGCCGCAGTTTCGTCGGCAACGGCGCCTATGTCGCCGACGGCTGCCATATCCCCGAGGACGCCCTGATCGGTGTCCTGGGTCGACTCGACGAAGGCGTGCCCCTGCGCCAGGGCGAAACCTGGCTCGGCTCGCCGGCGGTGCGGTTGCCGGCGCGGGAAACCCTCACCGGCTACCCGGAAAGCCTGACGTTCCGCCCGGCACCCTGGCGCCGGGTGGCGCGTGGTCTGATCGAGGCCCTGCGCATCGTGCTGCCTACCGGCTTCACCGTCGCCGCCGGCTGCGCCATCGCCGAAGCCCTGGTACCGCTGTGGCAGGCCGGAGCCTGGCTGCAACTGCTTGGCGAGACCCTGCTGGCCGGCAGCGCTTTCGCCCTGGCCAGTTTCCTGGTGGTGCTGGGCCTCAAGTGGCTGGTGGTCGGTCGCTATCGACCGCGCTCGGCGCCCATGTGGACCTTTTTCGTCTGGCGCAGCGAAGCCATCACCAGCCTCTACGAGACCCTGGCCGTGCCCAATCTGCTCGGCACCCTGCGCGGTACGCCCTGGCTGCCCCTGGCACTGCGCCTGCTCGGCGCCCGACTGGGCCGGGGCACCTACCTGGATACCACCGACCTCACCGAGTTCGACTGCGTGCGGCTGGGCGATCACGGCGAACTCAATGCCCTGGCCGGGCCCCAGACCCACCTGTTCGAAGATCGGGTGATGAAGGTGGGCGAAGTCGAGCTGGGGGCCGGGGTCAACCTGGGGCCGCGCAGCGTGGTGCTCTATGGCGCCCGCGTCGGCGACGACGTGGAACTGGGCCCGCTGTCGCTGGTGATGAAGGGCGAAACCCTGCCGGGTCGCTCGCGCTGGGAGGGTAACCCCGTTCAGCCCCGGCGCTAGGACTGTCACACAACCATAAAGACAGCCCTGGATACTCCGCCCCGTACAACAATGACGGGGCAAGGCGATGACGGCGTGGGTACGACGGATCAGGATCGGACGGACCGGCTGGCTGCTGGGCCTGGCCCTGCTGCTGGCACTGGGGGTGACCCAGGGCCTGCGCAGCAGCCATCTGGACAGCCAGTTGCTGTTCTGGGTCGGCCAGCAGTGGCAGAGCGAACCCCGAACCTCCCTGGAACTCGGTCGCTACCGGGTGGCGGTGGAAGCCAAGCCGGTGGCCGGCGTCACCGAGAACCTGTCCGACCTCAGCTATGACCCGGAGCGGGATCGCCTCTGGGCAGTGGTCAACAATCCGCCGGAGTTGCTGGCGCTGAGCCGGGACGGCGAGCTGCTGCAACGCCATCGCCTGGAAGGCTTCGACGACGTCGAAGGCGTGACCTACCTGGGCAACGACCGCCTGCTGCTGGCGGAAGAGGGTGCCAACGCCCTGACCCTGGTAGGCATCCCCGAGGGCGACGACGTGCTCCGGCGCAAGGACTATCGCAGCCTGACCCTGGATCTCTTCCCCCGCGCCAACCAGGGCTTCGAAGGCCTGGACTACGACGCCGCCCGCGATCGGCTGTTCGTGGTCAAGGAGCACTCGCCGCGCAAGCTCTATGAAATCCGTGGCCTGCTCAAGAGCTTCGACGGCGACTTCGCCCTGCGCATCATCGATCGCCAGGCCTGGCTGGACCAGGCGCCCAGCACCGGCGACCTGTCCGCGGTCCATGTCGATCGCCGCACCGGCCACCTGCTGCTGCTCAGCGACGAGTCGCGGGTGCTGATCGAACTCGACGACCAGGGCCATACCCTGGATACCCGTTCCCTGGTGGCGCCCTTCGGCGGCCTGTCACGGCGGATCCGCCAGCCCGAGGGTGCCACCCTGGATACCGCCGGCAACCTCTATGTGGTCAGCGAGCCTAACTTGTTCTATCGCTACCAGAAGCGCTGAAACAGGTGCTTGGATTCAAGACTGCTCGATACCGGTGGAGGGGTCGTAGATCAAGCTAACCAGATCGGCCACCTCGGTTAGCGAGCCCCTCATCGCCATCGCTCGATCAAAGCCATGAAAGTGCTCAGGCGCACCTTGACGCAACAAGGCAAAAGCCGCTTTCGGACCCGGATAATAGAGTCCCCGCACCGCGAAATAGTCTTCCAGCAGGGAGAACAGCAGCCAGTGGAGCCGATAGTGACCTTCGGCATCGTCGCGTGCTGCCCGGCGCAACATGCGCCGCGCCCACTGTTGCCGGTGGAGACGTTCATCGGTTGACAGCGCTACGGTCTGTTCTGCTACTAGCTCTTCCACCTGGGCAAGCACCTGCTCGCCAAACCGTTCGCGCTGGAACAAGACTCGGCCGCCCTTTAGCCGAACCCAACTGGCATTGGGTCGTGCAGCGGTCGCATCGATCCAGCCATCCACATATAGGCCCTGCCAGTCCGTGGGCAAGCGGATCGGGGCGTCCGTATCCCGGAACCCTAGTACATCCAGATCGCTGTCAGGCTCCCAGTCGCCACGAGCGCGCGAGCCGTAGAGGATAGCGGTATGACAGCCGTAGTCGTGGCGCAGCACTTCGGCAAGGGCTGCCACCAGCGTGGCGTTGTCCGCCGCTGAACAACGAGCCATTCAGACGCCGCCCAGTCGCTCCAACACGGCGGGGGTGTCCTGGGCGCCCATGGCGCGGGCCACGCTCAGCGCCGTGTTGCCGGCGGCGTCCCGGGCCTTGGGATCGGCGCCGCGGGCGACCAGCAATTCCACCATCTGCACGTGATTGAACATGGCCGCCATCATCAGCGCGGTCTTGCCGTCGGGCATGGCGCCCTCCACGGCGGCGCCGTGCTCCAGCAGCAGTTCGGCCATCGGCAGGTTGTTCTTGAAGGCCGCCCCGGCCAGGGGCGACTGGCCCATGTCGTTGGCCAGATTCGGATCGGCCCGGTGCTCCAGCAGGACGCGACTGGCCTCCAGGTGACCGTGGTAGCTGGCCAGCATCAGCAGGCTGTCGCCCTTGTGATTGCGCAGATTGGGCGTCAGCCCCTTGTCCAGTACCAGGGCCAGCACCTCGGCATTGCCGGTGCGCGCAAGGTTGAACACCTCGGTGGCGAATTCCTGGGCTTCTTCATCGGTCATGCGCTGGGGACCGTCTGCGGTCATGGGGTTCTCCTGGGCTAAAGGCGGGCGGGACCCTCGGGGTCCCAGACGATAGGAGGGCAGACCCGAACGGCAGGAGGGAGTTCTCCCACGGCGGCGAAACAAGGCCGCCGCGAGCCGGCTAGCCGAAGGTCGCATGGGTCTCGGAAAAGGCCTGCAACTCCGCCACGCTGTAGTTGCCGACCATCAGCACCGGACCATGGGCCGTGCCGATCTGTGCCGGCAGGGTGTCGAGAAAGCCACCGGTCGGGGTCACTCCCAGGTTAGTGTATTCGGCGGCCGGCAGATGGAATTCGGCGATCAGGCGCGCCGCTTCGGCGATCCCGGCGGCCACGCTGACCGGATGCAGGGCCGCTCCCAGCGGATTGACCTGGCCGCCGTTGTCGCCGCTGAACAGGTGGCCCACCTTGGCCGCCGCCTCGGCCAGGTCCTGCTGATCCGCCTGGGCGCCGATCAGGAACAGCGAGCCATAGTGCGGCAGGCTGCCACCGCCCTCGGCCTGACTGACGAAGCTGGGCGCGAAGGGCTGCTCGCCGCGGATGTCGGAGCTGTAGTTGGCCACCGGATCGCCGAGGGTGACCACATTGACGAAGTTGCCTCCGTGACCCGCCGCGTGCGCATCGCGGGGAATGCCCGAGGCCTCGAAGCTGATGCCGCCAAGACCGGTCTGCTGGGCGACGTAGGCCGCCGAGATGCCGCCCAGGGAGTGGCCGGTGACGAAGATGTCCTGGGTGCCATAGCCCTGCTTGGCCGCCGCCTCGATCACCTGGTGGGCGAAGTCCAGCGACTGGCGCTGGGCGCTGGAGACCTGCTGGCCGAGGATCTGCAGATCGCTCAGCAGACCACCGGCGGTGGACAGGGGATCGATCAGCAGATTCTCGCCTCTGGTAGTGCCGGCATAGCTGATGAGCACCTGGTTCTCGGCGGTGATCCAGGTGTGGGCCGTCGCGCCGTTGAGCGAGTTGTGCAGCGTCAGCTGCTGGCCATCGACCAGGAACGGCCGCATGCCGTCGGGCGTGCCACCCAGCACGTACTCGCTGATGGCGCCGTTGAGGAATTCGCTGACGGTTGGGGTGCTGGCCGAACTGGTCTGCGCCAGCGGCGTGACCGCGGCGCTCTTCAGCGTGTGCAGGTAGGTGAAGTTGCCGAGGCTGACGATGTCGCTGTTGTCGAGCAGGCCATCGCTGGCCCAGGGGGAGGTTTTCTTGGACATGACGGCACCTTTGTTATTGTCGTGAGGTGGACGCGGTGGCCAGGGCCTTCCACGCCAGGACCACGGTAGGCGCCAGGGAAAAGCCCGCGAAAACCATCCTAGGACGGGCTCTGGCACGCGGCAAGCCGGGAACCCGGGGGTCATTTCCGGACGCCCCGGGTCCGGGTTCGGGCCACCCCACGCCGGGACGGGCCAGGTCTGCGGCAGCGCGGCGCGCCCTGGTCGACCCGCCGCGGGTTCCGGCTACACTGGGGGTCGAATCGATCCAAGAGGCTCCCATGACCGCCATTCGCCTGCCGTCCATCGACCGCCTGCTGCGCCATCCCGCTTCGCGTCCGCTGGAGGAGCGCCACGGTCGCCAGCTGGTCCTTGGCGGCTATCGTTCGCTGCTGGACGATCTGCGCGACGCCCTGAGAGCCGGCACCCTGACCGCCGTGGAGGTGGAGGAGGGCGTGCTGGCCGGTCGCCTGGGCGAGCGCCTGGCGTTGCATAGCCAGCCGCGGGTGCGGCGGGTGTTCAATCTCACCGGCACGGTGCTGCACACCAACCTGGGACGGGCGCTGCTGGCGGAAGAGGCGATCGCCGCGGTGACCGAGGTCGCGCGTCAGCCGATGAATCTGGAATTCGATCTGGCCACCGGCAAGCGCGGCGATCGCGACGACCTGGTCGCCGACCTGGTGCGCGAACTCACCGGCGCCGAGGCGGTGACCGTGGTCAACAACAATGCCGCGGCGGTCCTGCTGGCCCTGCATGCCATAGGGGCACGCAAGGAAGGGGTGCTGTCCCGTGGCGAGCTGATCGAGATCGGTGGTGCCTTTCGCATCCCCGACATCATGGCCCGGGCCGGGGTCAAGCTGGTGGAGGTGGGCACCACCAATCGCACCCATGCCCGCGACTACGAGGCCGCCATCGGCCCGCGCACCGCGCTGCTGATGCGGGTGCACACCAGCAACTACAGCGTCCAGGGCTTTACCGCCAGCGTGGCCACGGCGGAGCTGGCCGCCATTGCCCGCGCCCATAACGTGCCGCTGCTGGAAGACCTGGGTAGCGGCACCCTGGTGGACCTGACCCGCTGGGGGCTACCCGCCGAACCCACGGTGCAGCAGGCCCTGCGCGATGGCGCCGACCTGGTGACCTTTAGTGGCGACAAGCTGCTGGGCGGCCCCCAGTGCGGCCTCATCGTCGGTCGCCGCGACCTCATCGAGCGCATCAAGAAGAATCCGCTCAAGCGGGCGCTGCGGGTCGACAAGCTGACCCTGGCCGCCCTGGAAGCGACCCTGGCGCTCTATCGCGATCCGGATCGACTGGCCGAGCGGTTGCCCAGCCTCAGGCTGCTGTCGCGCTCGGCCGAGGCCATCACCACCCAGGCCGAGCGGCTGCTGCCGGCCTTCGCCGCCGTGCTAGGCGCGACCTATGCGGTCAGCGTGGAGCCGGCGCTGGGCATGATCGGCAGTGGCGCCCAGCCGGTGGCACGGCTGCCCGGGGCGGCGCTGTGCTGTCGCCCCCAGGTCAGCAAGCGCCTGCGTGGGCGCGCCCTGCGGCAATTGGAAGAGGGCCTGCGCCAGCTACCCATTCCGGTGGTGGGGCGCATCGACGCCGATGCGCTCTGGCTGGATTTGCGTCAGCTCGACGACGAAGCCGCCTTTCTCGCGCAATTGCCAGCGCTGCTGCTGCCGGAGATTCGCTAAGAGCCTGTTCAAAGGCTCGCGAGCTAGAGCCAAACAAGGCGAAAAGACCTGAGGAAGCGGAGTTTACGAGTAGTAAATGAGCATTCCGATGGTCTTTTCAACGCCGTTTGGCCGACGCGCAGCAGCCTTTGAATAGGCTCTAACGAACGACCCAGCGCTGCCGGGCCCAGTTACTCAGCAGATCCACGCCCAGCACCAGCACCAGCATGCCGAGGATCACGGTGGCGGCCTGGGCCTGCTGGAACAGGCTCAGGCTGAAGTACAGCTGCTGCCCCAGGCCGCCGGCGCCGACGAAGCCGAGGATGCTGGCCATGCGGATGTTGTTTTCCCAGCGATAGAGCAGATAGGCCAGCAACTGCGGCCAGACTGCCGGCAGGGTGCCGTAGAGAAAGGCCGCCAGCGCGCCACCGCCGGCCAGGCGAATGGCTTCGGCAGGCGCCTTGGGGGTGTTTTCCAGGGCTTCGGCGAACAGCCGGCCAAGCACCCCGGCGGTGTGTAGGGCCAGCGCCAGGGTGCCGGCATTGGGTCCCAGGCCGGCGGCCAGCACCATCAGCGCCGCCCAGACCAGTTCCGGCACGGCGCGCAGGGCATTGAGCAGCAGTCGCGCCAGCGCCAGGGCGGCCAGGCCGAAGCGGCCGGCCGCCGGCAAGGCCAGCAGCAGCCCCAGCAGCCCGGCGAGCAGGGTACCCAGGGCCGACATCGCCAGGGTTTCCACCGCGCCCCAGGCCACGGCCGACAGCTGGCCGACGGAGAAATCCGGCTTGAGGAAATCGGCCAGGAAGCTACCCATCTGACCCAGGGCGCGGGCGCTCAGCAATTCACCGAAGGCGGTGCCCAGGTAGCTGATGGACACCAGCAGGGCGGTGCCCATCGCCACTACCGTCAACAGCCCGGGGCCACGGCCTTGGCCGCGCTCCACCTGGCGCAGCAGCCGGCTCAGCACATCGGCCAACAGCACCAGCACCAGGAAGGTCAGCAGCAGGCTGGCCACCTCGCCACCGGCGAACATGCGTAGCGACAGGTCGACCTGCTGGCCGAGGCCGCCAGCGCCGACGAAGCCCATCACCACCGAGGAGCGGATGGCGCACTCCCAGCGGTAGACGCTATAGGAAATCATCTCGCCTGCTGCATTGGGCAGCACGCCATAGACGAAGGCCTGCAGGCGCCCGGCGCCTTGCAGTAGCAGGGCCCGCGCCGGGCGGGGATCGACCGATTCGAAGATCTCCGCATAGACCTTGCCCAGCATGCCGCCGTAGGTGATGGCGATGGCCAGCACCCCCGCCGTGGGGCCCAGGCCGACGGCGCGGACGAACAGCAGCGCCCAGACGATCTCCGGCACGCTGCGAAGGACGATCAGTACCCCGCGGACCAGCCCGCGGAGCAGGCGCGGCAACCGACCGGGGCGACCGGCGCGGGGCAGGGCGGAAATCGACAGCGCGCGGGTGGCCAGCAGGGCAGCGGGCAGGGCGATCAGTGCCGCCAGGGCCATGCCCAAGGTGGCGATGGCCAGGGTTTCCAGGGTGGCGCGACCCAGCACGGCGAGAAAGTCGGCGTCATGGGCCGGTGGCCAGAAGCCGGCGAGAAAGTTGCCCATGGTGCGGGCATTGTCGCCGGTGAAGAGGCCCAGCAGATCGAATTCCGCCAGGCGCAGCGTCGGCCAGGCCAGCACCAAGGCCAGCAGGGTGAGCAGCAGGCGGGGCCGGGCAGCGGGGTCCCGACGAGGCGGATTCAGCATCGTGGCAGATCGAGCGGTGTCTCGGCCGGAGTCGGCGCGGCGAGCGATAGAGTTGTGCTCAGGCCGTCATTGGCATAGAGCGCCGCGAGATCGGCCTCACTCACCGCGCTGGCGGGCTTGTCCCACAGCAGCCGGCCGGCACGCAGACCGAGGATGCGCGGAAAGCGCTGCAGCGCCAGTTCGACGTTGTGCAGGCTGGTGACCAGGGTGCTGCCCTGGCGCCCGGCAGCGTCGCGCAGCACCTCCAGGGTATGGCCGGCCAGCACCGGGTCCATGGCCGACACGGGTTCGTCGGCGAGCAGCAGCTGCGGTTGCTGGTAGAGCGCCCGGGCGATGCCGATGCGCTGCAGCTGGCCACCGGACAACTGATCGCAGGAGGCGTAGAGACGGTCGGCGAGATCCAGCGGCTCCAGGGCCGCAGCGGCACCGGCGCGATCCAGGGGATGCACCAGGCTGACCAGGCTACGCACCAGCGACCACTGGCCGAGCCGTCCGCCCAGCACCGCGGTGATGACTCTCTGACGTGCGGGCAGCGGCGGGGCCTGGTGGATGAGACCGATACGGGCGCGCAGCTGGCGCCGCGCGCGGTTGCCCAGCGTCCAGGGATCTTCCCCGAGTAGCTCCAGCTGACCCGTCACGGGCCGCAGCCCGGTGGCCAGCAGCCGCAGCAGGCTGGTCTTGCCCGCCCCGGACGGGCCGATTAGGGCGACCTGCTCACCCTGTTCCAGGTGCAGGTCGAGATCGGCCAGGGCGGGCGAGCCGTCGGCGTGTACCAGCGTCACGCCCCTGAGGGCGAGACTCACTTGAGCAGGCCGGCTGCCAGGGCGGAAGCTTCGATGCTCTTGTAGTTGTCCGGCGAGGTCGGCACGAAGCGGCTGGCCGCCTGCAGGTCGAGGATCGCCTTGTCCGCCGGCTTGGCCGGGTCCAGGTCGAGGAAGGCCTGCTTGATCTTGGCTGCCAGTTGCGGATCCAGACTGCCGCGCACCGTCCAGTTGTAGTCATAGTAGGCCGGGGTGGTAGCGATCACCCGGACCTTGCTGGTGTCGACCTTGCCGGCGTCGACCAGCTTCTTCCACACCGAGGCGTTGAGCACCCCGGCATCGGCCTTGCCCGCGGCAACCCAGGCGACGGTGGCGTCATGGGCGCCGGAATAGGCTACCCGCGAGAAGAACTGCTCGGGAACGATGCCGTCCTGCTGCATGAAGTAGCGCGGCATCAGGCTGCCCGAGGTGGAGGAGACCGAACCAAAGGCGAAGGTCTTGCCCTTGAGGTCCTGCAGACTCTTCACGGCCGGATCGGCGGTGATGAATTTGCTGGTGAACTGCTGATCTTCCTCACGCTGTACCAGGGGATTCATCGGCGCCTTGCGCTGCGCCTGGACGAAGGTGAAGCCACCGAACCAGGCCAGGTCCAGCCGATCCGACGCCATGGCTTCCACCACGCCGGCATAGTCGGACACCGGCATGAACTTGACCGGCATGCCCAGGCGTTGCTCCAGGTATTCGCCCAGCGGCTTGAACTTGCGGATCAGCTCGGTGGGCGCCTCGTCGGGAATGGCCGAGACGCGCAGTTCGTCGGCGGCATGGGAAAGCAGGGACGTCAGGGACAGGGCCAGGCCTGCTGCCAGGGCCAGCGAACGCTTGAGCATGGGTTTCTCCGGTTCAATAGCGGAAAAAAAGGGGGCTGCAGTATAGGGGGTGACGCTCGATTGCGCAGCCATCACGGGGCCGGAGGCCTTGATGGAACGTGCGGCGCAGCGACGGAAACGCTCTGGACGGCGCCTGCGCGGCGGACTCGAAGCAGCGTTCGAGTCCGCCAGGGAGGGGGAGATTAGCCGGCAGGCGCTCAGGTCTCGTCGAAGAAGCGCTCGTTCCAGTCCACCAGGGGTTGTGGCGAATTGAGCTTCTGGCCGTAGATCACCGCGTAGGCCAGCACGTTCTGCACGTATTGCCGCGTCTCGTCGAAGGGAATGGTCTCCACCCAGACATCGAAGGCCAGGTGGCGGGCGCCGTTCAGCCAGCGCTTCACCCGGCCCGGGCCGGCGTTGTAGGCGGCCGAGGCCAGCACCCGGTTGCCGTTGAACTGGGCATGGACCATGGACAGATAGGCGGTGCCCAGCTGGATGTTCTTTTCCGGGGTCAGCGCCTGCTGCGGCGAGGCCAGGGGAATGGCGAACTTGCTGGCGGTATGGCTGGCGGTGGCCGGCATCAGCTGCATCAGCCCCATGGCGCCCACGCCGGAGCGCGCATCGGCCATGAAACCGCTCTCCTGGCGGGTGATGGCGAACACCCAGCTGCTGTGCAGGCCGCGGGTCTGGGCCTCGCGCACGAAGCTCTCGCGATAGGCGATGGGGAAGCGGATATCCAGGTCGTCCCAGTACTTGGCCAGGCTGATGGTGCGAATCGCCGGGAAGTACCACTGCATGTCGTAGGCCATGCGCGCCTGGGCCACCAGTTCGTCACGGTTGAAGTGACGGCTGACGTAGAACCACTCGCGGCGGGCATTGATCGGCTCGCCGCGAGCGATGAATTCCAGGGCCCGCTGCACGCCCGGGGTGTTGCGTACCTTGCGCTTGAGGGCGTCGCTGAGCACCAGCGGCTTGTTGTTGAGCTGATAGGGCGCCTTGCTGCGGTCGGCGGCGAGAAAGCCGTAATAGTCACGCTCGCGACTGACTTCGGCGTATTCGCGCAGCACCGCCGGACTCTGCGGCTGCATCAGCTCCAGGGTGCGGGCGCGCCAGTATTCCCAGCGATTGGCCTTGGCCAGGCTGGGTGGAAAGCGCTCGATCAGGGCATGGGCATCGCTCCAGCGACCCAGGCGCAGGAGCAGTCGGGCGCGCCATTCGCTGACGTCATCGTCACGCAGCTCGGGATCGTAACGCTCCATCAACGGCAGGGCGCGCGGATCGAAGTTCTTCGCCAGGGTCAGGCCGATCTGGCGGGCGATGGCGACCTTTTCGTCGCGGGTGAAGGGCATGCGCTGGCTGTAGACCTCGAGCAGGCCCATGGCCTGTTCCGGGTCCTGGCGCGCCAGCTTGCGCAGGCCCAGGCCGACCACGTCGGCGAGGCTTTCGCTGGCCGGCGCGAAAGCCTGGACATTGGCGATCTGCTGCGGCTTCTGCGCCACGTCGATCAGCCGCTGGGCCTGGCCGGACAGCGTCGGCAACTGGGCGGAGAGGGTGCGCACCAGGCCGTATTCGCCCTTGTCGGCGGCCAGCTTGGCGCGCTCCCAGACCCGCTCCTCGGTGAGCTGGCCGCGCGCCGCCCAGGCCTGGAACAGGCCGTCGCAGCTGGTCGGCTGGGCTTTGCCCACCAGCCAGTACTTCTCCGCCAGCTTGAAGCCCTCGCTGGCATTGCCCTGGGCGATCAGGTACTGGCCGTGCAGGCAATCCAGTTCGGTGAAGTTGTAGTCGGGCGAATAGTATTTCTCGAAGCGATTCCAGTCGCCGCGATCGGCCAGGCTGCGCAGCCAGCGCAGACGCAGCCAGTTGGACTGCGGCAGATCGCCGTGCTCGGCGAGAAAGGTCTCGATCTCGGCGTCGCTGGCGCCGGGGACGCGCTTGATCAGCTCGTCGTAGGCCAGGTAGGGCTCCAGCGGATAGGTGCGCAGTTCGCCGCGATTGGCCAGGTAAACGCTGGCGTCGCCGCGATCCAGCGCCGCCTTGGCCTGGTCGTAGAGTTGCCGCTGCTGCTCTAGGGGAGCGGCTTGCGAGGTGGTGGAGCCGATCAGGGGAGCGAGGAGCAGGGGCAGGATGACGAACAGGCGACCGCGCATGGGAATTCCGTAAAAGCTGAATGCGGAGGAGGCGGCGCGCCAGGCTCAGGGCCAGCGGCCGACCGTCACGGGGCAGTCTAGCTTACGTGCCGGCGCCAGGCGGCGAAAGCGTCGGCCATGGCCTGCCGTCGGGCGGTCCGGGCGTTTCGCCGGGTCGCGTCGACCGGCGCTAGGGTAGGCGTCTCTGCTAGACTGGCTGGCCTTTTTCGCGGAGAAACCCATGGCGCTGCTCAAGTTCACCAACGTATCCCTGGCCTTTGGCGTCACCCCCTTACTGGACGGGGTGTCCTGGCAGATCGAACGGGGCGAGCGGGTATGCATCATCGGCCGCAACGGCACCGGCAAATCCAGCCTCTTGCGCATCGTCAAGGGCGAGCAGCAGGCCGACGACGGCGAGGTCTGGCGCGCGCCGGCGCTGAAGATCGGCGAGCTGCCGCAGGAATTGCCGCGCGCCGACGACCGCTCGGTGTTCGACGTGGTGGCCGCCGGCCTGGCGGGCGTCGGCGAGCTGCTCGCCGAATACCATCACCTGACCCAGGACACCAGCGGTGAACTGGACATGGACCGCCTCATGCACGTCCAGCAGGAGCTGGAGGCCCGCGATGGCTGGCGCCTGCAGCAACTGGTGGAGAGCACCCTGAGCCGGCTGCAGCTGCCGGCGGAAAAGACCCTCGCCGAACTGTCCGGTGGCTGGCGGCGGCGCGTGCTGCTGGCTCAGGCCCTGGTGGCCGAGCCCGATCTGCTGCTGCTCGACGAACCCACCAACCACTTGGACATCGGGGCCATCGCCTGGCTGGAAGACGCCCTGCGCGGCTATCCCGGCGCCGTGCTGTTCATCACCCACGACCGGGCCTTCCTTCAGGCGCTGGCCACCCGCATCCTCGAACTGGACCGCGGCAACCTGATCGATTGGCAGGGCGACTACGCCAGCTTCCTGGTGCACAAGGAGCAGCAGCTGGCGGCGGAAGAGACCGCCAATGCCCTGTTCGACAAGCGCCTGGCCCAGGAAGAGGTCTGGATCCGCCAGGGCATCAAGGCCCGACGTACCCGTAACGAAGGCCGGGTCCGTGCCCTCAAGGCCATGCGCAACGAACGCAGCGAGCGACGCGAACGCCAGGGCAAGGCCAATCTGTTGCTGGAAACGGCCGACAAGTCCGGCAAGCAGGTCATCCTCGCCGAGCACATGAGCTATGCCCACCCCGGCGGCGAGCCGCTCATCCGCGACCTGACCCTGCTGATCCAGCGTGGCGATCGCATCGGCCTGCTCGGCCCCAATGGCTCGGGCAAGACCACCCTGCTTAAGTTGCTGCTGGGTGACCTGCAGCCCACCACCGGCAAGATCCAGTACGGCACCAAGCTGGAGATCGCCTACTTCGACCAGCTGCGCCTGCAACTGGAGCCGGAGAAGACGGTGATCGACAACCTCGCCGAGGGTCGCGAATTCATCACCATCAACGGCCAGGATCGCCATGTGCTGAGCTACCTGGGCGATTTCCTGTTCAGCCCCCAGCGTGCCCGTACCCCGGTCAAGGCGCTGTCCGGTGGCGAGCGCGCGCGCCTGCTGCTGGCCAAGCTGTTCAGCAAGCCGGCCAACCTGCTGGTGCTGGACGAACCCACCAACGACCTCGACGTCGAGACCCTGGAACTGCTCGAAGAGGTGCTGCTGAGTTTCGAGGGCACCGTGCTGATGGTCAGCCACGACCGGGCTTTCCTCGACAACGTGGTGACCAGCACCCTGGTGTTCGAAGGGGAAGGGCGGGTACGGGAGTACGTCGGTGGCTACCAGGATTGGCTGCGCCAGGGTGGCTCACCGCGCCTGCTGGGCGTACAAACCCGCGAAGACAAGCCGGTACAGCCGGCCGCCAAGGCCGAGCCTGCTCCTGTGGCGGCACCCGCAGCCGCGCCGGCCAAGCGCAAGCTCAGCTACAAGGAGCAGCGTGAGCTGGACGCCCTGCCAGGCGCCATCGAAACCGCGGAGATCGAACTGGAAGCCCTGCAGACCGCCATTGCCGATCCCGGCTTCTACCAGCTGCCGGGCGAGGTCACCCAGGCCAAGCTGGCCCGCATGGACGCGCTGCAGGCCGAACTGGACCGCCTCATCGAGCGCTGGGCCGAGTTGGAGTGATCCAACCCGGCCGCGGGATCAGGTCTTGTCCTTGTTCAGGGCCACCGCCAGGGTATCGCAAGGCGCGCCGTGCAGCAGGTCGTTGGACGTCGAGCCCAGCAGCAAGGCCAGACCGTGACGACCATGGCTGCCGACCACGATCAGGTCGCAACCCTGCTCCTTGGCCATGCGGTGGATCTCCTGGCGCGGTTGCCCGTAGGCCAGCACGCAGTTGCCGGCCAACTCGGCATACTGGGTGGTGAAACCATCCAGTCGTTCGCGGGCCTGCTCAATCTGCTGCTGCTGCAGCGACGACAGATCCATGGGCACATCACCGCCAAAGGCCATGGCCATGGGCTCGACCACGTGCACCAGGGACACCTTGCTGCCACAGCATTGACCCAGGGCCACGGCGCGGCGGATCACCGGCTGGCAATCGTCGGTCAGGTCGACGGCAACCAATATGTGTTGGTAGGCCATACACATCTCTCCTTCATGATGGGGCGCCAGGCCGTACCGTGGCTGGCGCTCGAATCGCAGGCTTCAGGTTCTGCCTGGAAAGAACCGGCTGTCGCTCGGCAGCTGTTCAGGCAGAGGCTCGCCCACTTGTAGTTTCGACTCCAGGAGTCGGGGATAGCTCCACGGCTATCTTGCACAGAAGCGCGCCAAGCTCAAGCGCCCACCACGCGAACCTCCGGTTGCGCTTTCCCCGCGTGTCCCAATTGACAAGCGCCCGCTTTTGCCAGAAGGTTGTGCGAGCCGTTCAAACGGTTGTATGAATTTTCGCCCCGGCCCGGCCGGTGCCCTCCACAGAACAATATCGGGGCTGGCGATTTTCGGCTTCCACCCAAGCCGCCGCCCGCCTCGCGACCAGGACTCAAGGGAGACCCGCTGATGATTTTCGAAGGCAAAGCCCTTTCGGTGCGCGACGTGGAGGACGGCATCGCCGAACTTCGCTTCGACCTCCAAGGCGAATCGGTCAACAAGTTCAGCGCCATCACCCTGCGCGAATTCCGCCAGGCCGTGGATGCCCTGAAAGCCCACGCCGGCCTGCGCGGCGTCATCGTCACCAGCGGCAAGGACGTTTTCATCGTCGGTGCCGACATCACCGAATTCGTCGAGATGTTCGGCCGGCCGACCGAAGAGCTGCAGGCCGGCATCGCCGAGATCAACCGCATTTTCAACGACTTCGAAGATCTGCCGGTGCCCACCGTGGCCGCCGTGGGCGGCATCGCCCTGGGTGGTGGTTGCGAGATGACCCTGGCCGCCGACTACCGGGTGCTGAGCACCGCCGCGCGCATCGGCCTGCCGGAAGTCAAGCTGGGCATCTATCCGGGCTGGGGCGGCACCGTCCGCCTGCCGCGCCTGATCGGCAGCGACAACGCCATCGAGTGGATCGCCTCCGGCAAGGAAAACGACGCCGCCACCGCCCTCAAGGTCGGCGTGGCCGATGCCGTGGTCGCCCCCGAGCACCTGTTCGACGCCGCCCTGGATCTGGTCCGCCGCGCTGCGGCCGGCGAGCTGGACTACAAGGCCAAGCGCAAGCCCAAGCTGGAAAAGCTGCAGCTCAATGCCATCGAAGCCATGATGGCCTTCGAATCGGCAAAGGGTTTCGTCGCCAGTCAGGCCGGTCCGCACTATCCGGCGCCGCTGGAAGCCATCAAGGCCATCCAGAAGTCCGCCAACTACGGTCGTGACAAGGCCCTGGAAGTCGAAGGCGCCGGTTTCGCCAAGATGGCCCAGACCTCGGTCTCCGCCAGCCTGGTCGGGCTGTTCCTCAATGACCAGGCGCTCAAGCGCAAGGCCAAGGTGCTGGAAAAGCAGGCTGCGCCGGTCAAGCTGACCAGCGTCCTGGGTGCCGGCATCATGGGTGGCGGCATCGCCTACCAGTCTGCGCTCAAGGGCACGCCGATCCTGATGAAGGACATTCGTGACGAAGCCCTGGAACTGGGCCTGAACGAAGCCAGCAAGCTGCTCAACAAGCGCGTCGAGAAGGGCCGCCTGGAGCCGGTGAAGATGGCCGAGGCGCTCAATCGCATCCGCCCGACCCTGTCCTATGGCGACTTCAAGAGCGTCGACCTGGTGGTCGAGGCGGTGGTCGAGAACCCCAAGGTCAAGCAGGCCGTGCTGGCCGAAGTGGAAGGCCAGGTACGCGAGGACGCCATCCTCACCTCCAACACCTCCACCATCTCCATCAGTCTCCTGGCCCAGGCGCTCAAGCGTCCGGAAAACTTCTGCGGCATGCACTTCTTCAACCCGGTGCACATGATGCCCCTCGTCGAGGTGATCCGTGGCGAGAAGACCAGCGAAAGAGCCATCGCCACCACCGTGGCCTACGCTCGCCAGATGGGCAAGAACCCCATCGTGGTCAATGACTGCCCCGGCTTCCTGGTCAACCGCATTCTCTTCCCGTACTTCGGCGGCTTCGCCGCGCTGCTGGCCCAGGGGGCCGATTTCCAGCGCGTCGACAAGCTGATGGAGAAGTTCGGCTGGCCCATGGGCCCGGCCTACCTGATGGACGTGGTCGGCATGGACACCGCCCACCACGCCCGCGACGTCATGGCCGAGGGCTTCCCCGAGCGCATGAAGGAAAGCCGCAAGACCGCGGTGGACGCCCTTTACGAAGCCCATCGCTTCGGCCAGAAGAATGGCAAGGGCTTCTATGTCTACGAGACCGACAAGAAGGGCAAGCCGAAGAAGGTCGCCGATCCGACCGTGGCCGAGGTGCTGGCACCGGTCACCTACGAACAGCGTGAATTCACCGACGAGGAGATCGTCGAGCGGATGATGGTGCCGCTGTGTCTGGAAGCCGTGCGCTGCCTGGAAGACGGCATCGTCGACAGCGCCGCCGAGGCCGACATGGGCCTGATCTACGGCATCGGCTTCCCGCCCTTCCGTGGTGGTGCGCTGCGCTACATCGACAGCCTTGGCGTGGCCGAATTCGTCGCCATGGCCGACAAGTACGCCGACCTCGGGCCGCTGTACCACCCGACCCCCAAACTCCGCGAAATGGCCGCCGCTGGCCAACGCTTCTTCGGTTGAGCCTGGAGTAAAGAAATGAGTCTGAATCCGAGAGACGTCGTCATCGTCGACTTCGCCCGCACGCCCATGGGCCGTTCCAAGGGCGGCATGCACCGCAACACCCGCGCCGAGATCCTGTCCGCGCGGCTGATCGACGCGGTCCTCGACCGCAACCCCCAGGTCAACCCGGCCGAGGTGGAAGACGTGATCTGGGGCTGCGTCAACCAGACCCTGGAACAGGGCTGGAACATCGCCCGCATGGCCTCGCTGCTGACCCGCATCCCCCATACCAGCGGCGCCCAGACGGTGAGCCGCCTGTGCGGTTCTTCCATGAGCGCCCTGCACACCGCCGCCCAGGCGATCCAGACCGGCAACGGCGACGTCTTCGTCGTCGGCGGGGTGGAGCACATGGGCCACGTCGGCATGATGCACGGCGTCGATCCGAATCCCCAGCTGTCGCTGCACGCCGCCAAAGCCTCCGGCATGATGGGCCTGACCGCCGAGATGCTGGGCAAGATGCACGGCATCACCCGCGAAGCCCAGGACCAGTTCGGCTACCGCTCTCATCAACTGGCCTGGAAGGCCACCCAGGAAGGCAAATTCAAGGACGAGATCATTCCCCTGGAAGGTCACGACGAGAACGGCTTCCTCAAGGTCTTCAGCCAGGACGAGACCATCCGTCCGGAAACCACCCTCGAAGGACTGGCGGCCCTGAAGCCGGCCTTCAACCCGAAGGGCGGGACCGTGACCGCCGGCACCTCCTCGCAGATCACTGATGGCGCCTCCTGCATGCTGGTCATGTCCGCCCAGCGCGCCCAGGACCTGGGCCTGCAACCGCTGGCCAAGATCCGCTCCATGGCGGTGGCCGGCGTCGACCCGGCGATCATGGGCTACGGTCCGGTCCCGGCCTCGCAGAAGGCGCTCAAGCGCGCCGGCCTGACCATCGCCGACATCGATTTCATCGAGCTCAACGAAGCCTTCGCCGCCCAGGCCCTGCCGGTGCTCAAGGACCTCAAGGTGCTCGACAAGATGGAGGAAAAGGTCAACCTGCACGGCGGTGCCATCGCCCTGGGTCACCCCTTCGGTTGCTCTGGCGCCAGAATTTCAGGCACGCTGTTAAATGTCATGAAACAGAATGACGGCACCTTCGGCCTGGCCACCATGTGCGTCGGTCTCGGCCAGGGCATCACCACGGTGTTCGAACGCCTGCGCTGATCCGCCGCAGCGTGCGTCATCCGACCGGGGCGCCCCCAGGGCTGCCCCGGTTTTCTTTTTTCGAGGTGGAACATGGCATTGCAGACGGGACTCTACCGGCACTACAAGGGTCAGCAGTATCGGGTGCTGGGTCTGGCCCGGCATTCGGAGACCGAGGAAGAGCTGGTCATCTATCAGGCGTTGTATGGCGAATATGGTCTCTGGGCCCGCCCCTTGAGCATGTTTCGCGAGAGCGTCCAGGTCGATGGCGAGCAGGTGCCGCGCTTCGCGCTGATCAGCGTCGAAGCCGATCCCTTGGGTCTGGATGCCACGCCGCAGCCTTGACCTTGCCGACATCGCCACTATATATAGCGGTGCCGCGTTGGCCGACCGCCCCCGGCGCACCAGGCTGAAGTCGTTCTGGTCCTCCATCCGCCGTACTGGCGCTCGCCTTTCGCTCGCTCATCGCTTTCAAGCAGGAATCTGACTCTCCCATGGGTAAATCGCTGGTCATCGTGGAATCCCCGGCCAAGGCCAAGACCATCAACAAGTATCTGGGTAACCAGTACGTGGTGAAGTCGAGCATCGGCCACATCCGCGACCTTCCCACCAGCGGCGCCGGCACCGCCAAGGAGCCCGCCGCCAAGACGCGCAAGACCGCCGCCGAGGCGCCTGCGCTGTCACCCAAGGAAAAGGCCCGGCGTCAGCTGTTCGCCCGCATGGGTGTCGATCCCGAGCACGGCTGGAAGGCGCACTACGAGATCCTGCCCGGCAAGGAAAAGGTGATCGAGGAGCTGCGCCGCTTGGCCAAGGACGCCGACACCGTCTATCTCGCGACCGACTTGGACCGCGAAGGGGAGGCCATCGCCTGGCACCTGCGGGAAGCCATCGGCGGCGACGACTCGCGCTACAAGCGCGTGGTGTTCAACGAGATCACCAAGAAGGCCATCCAGGAGGCCTTCTCCCAGCCCGGCGAACTGGACATCAATCGTGTCAACGCCCAGCAGGCGCGGCGTTTTCTTGACCGCGTGGTCGGCTACATGGTCTCGCCGCTGCTGTGGTCGAAGATCGCCCGTGGCCTGTCCGCTGGTCGAGTTCAGTCGGTAGCGGTCAAGCTGGTGGTGGAGCGCGAGCGCGAGATCCGCGCTTTCGTCCCCGAGGAATACTGGGAGATCCATGCGGACCTGGCCACGCCGAAGAAGGCCCAGGTGCGTTTCGAAGTGGTGCGCGAGAAGGGCGAAGCCTTCAAGCCGCTGAACGAAGCCCAGGCCAAGGCCGCGCTGACCAAGCTGGAAAAGGCCGCCTATCGCATCGCCAAGCGCGAAGACAAGCCGACCAGCAGCAGGCCCTCCGCACCCTTCATCACCTCCACCCTGCAGCAGGCGGCGAGCAATCGCCTGGGCTTCGGGGTGAAGAAGACCATGATGATGGCCCAGCGTCTCTATGAAGCCGGCTACATCACCTACATGCGTACCGACTCGACTAACCTGTCGGGCGATGCCATCGCCATGGCCCGTGGCTACATCGAGAGTGAATTTGGCAAGCAGTACCTGCCGGAAAAGGCCAACGTCTACGGCAGTCGCGAAGGCGCCCAGGAAGCGCACGAGGCCATCCGTCCGTCCGACGTCAACGTCAAGCCCAACAGCCTGTCGGGCATGGAACGTGACGCCGAGCGCCTGTACGAACTGATCTGGCGCCAGTTCCTGGCCTGCCAGATGCCGCCGGCCGAATACCTGTCCACCACGGTGACCGCCGCGGCGGGCGACTTCGAGCTGCGTGCCCGCGGTCGCATCCTCAAGTTCGATGGTTACACCCGCGTCCTGCCGCAGCAGAGCAAGCCGGGTGACGACGACGTCCTGCCGGAGATGAAGCAGGGCGAGGACCTCGGCCTGGTCAAGCTCGACCCGAGCCAGCACTTCACCAAGCCGCCGGCCCGCTTCTCCGAAGCCAGCCTGGTCAAGGAGCTGGAGAAGCGCGGCATCGGCCGGCCGTCCACCTATGCCGCCATCATCTCCACCATCCAGGATCGTGGCTACGTGACGGTGCACAACCGCCGTTTCTATGCCGAGAAGATGGGCGACATCGTCACCGATCGCCTCAACGAAAGTTTTGCCAACCTGATGGACTTCAGCTTCACCGCCAACATGGAAGGCAACCTGGACAACGTCGCCCAGGGCGAGCGGGACTGGAAGAATCTGCTCGACGAATTCTATGGCGACTTCAAGCAGAAGCTGGAGAACGCCGAAGCGGGCGAGAAGGGCATGAGGGCCAATCAGCCTACCCTGACCGACATTCCCTGCCAGCTCTGCGGCCGGCCGATGATGATCCGGACCGCCTCCACCGGGGTCTTCCTCGGCTGCTCGGGCTATGCCCTGCCGCCCAAGGAACGCTGCAAGGCCACCATCAACCTGGTGCCGGGCGACGAGATCGCCGAAGACGACGAGGGCGAGTCCGAATCCCTGGTTCTGCGCGGCAAGCATCGTTGCCCCATCTGCAGCACCGCGATGGACGCCTATCTGATCGACGAGCACCGCAAGTTGCACGTCTGCGGCAACAATCCGGACTGCCCGGGCTACGAGATCGAAGAGGGCAGCTATCGCATCAAGGGCTACGAAGGCCCGTCGCTGGAATGCGACAAGTGCGGCAGCGAGATGCAGCTCAAGACCGGCCGTTTCGGCAAATTCTTCGGCTGTACCAATCCGGCCTGCAAGAACACTCGCAAGTTGCTCAAGAACGGCGAGCCGGCTCCGCCGAAGATGGATGCCGTGCCCATGCCTGAGCTGCGCTGCGAAAAGGTCGACGACACCTATGTGTTGCGCGACGGGGCGTCGGGCTTGTTCCTGGCCGCCAGTGGCTTCCCGAAGAATCGCGAGACCCGTGCGCCGTTGGTCAGTGAACTGCTGCCCCATCGCGACGAGATCGATCCCAAGTACCATTATCTGCTGAGTGCCCCGGTGAAGGACGCCGAAGGCCGCCCGGCGGTGATCCGCTTCAGCCGCAAGACCAAGGAGCAGTACGTGCAGACCGAGGTCGAGGGCAAGCCCACCGGCTGGAAGGCCTTCTACGACGGCAAGAAGTGGCAGGTGGAAGAGAAGCGCTAGGGCCTTTGGCTCCGGCGCGAGACAGGTGGTCGGCGTGAGCCGGCCTGAGGAGAAGGGCATGGCCAACGAGCGTTACACCCGCACCAACCAGAAGCTCTATTTCGCCGGTCTGGCGCTGGACAGCTGGCGCTCGGCTCAGGCGGCACCCTCCGCACAAAGCCAGGGCCGCATCATGGCCGAGCGCGAGGCCTGCCTGTTTCACCTGCATGGCGCCCTGCTGGGGCTCTGTCAGGAGGTGGCAGGCTTCTACCGTCATCCCACCATGGAAGCCACGTCGCTCGCCGTCCTGCTCTCACCCGACGCCTTGAACGAGGCGCCCAGTCCGGAAATGGGTGAACTGGTGGAGCTGGCTGGCAATTCGGAGACTTGGCTGGCGCAGTTGATCGCCGAATACCAGCGGCTGCTGCAACCGCCCCAGGCGCCGCGGCGGCCCAAGCAGGACCCGACCTTGGCCCTCATCGAAGCGGTCAGCCTGGAACCGGCCGAGCCGGAACTGGGTCTTGAAGAAGTGGAAGCCTGGCGCGAAAGTCTCAAGCAGACGGCGCTCAGATTCCGCGGTGCCATGACCGAGTGGTAGGAGCCGTCCAGCTAGCATGCCGCAGAGGCCGTCAGGACGATGGCCTTGCAGACCGTCGAAAAAGGCTCAGGCAAGTCAGCCTCCCAGACCCCACGCTGTTACACTATCCGCTTAGCTGTGGAGATACTGAATGACTACTGCCTACCTGGAAATCGTTGAACTCTCCGATGGTCGCATCGTGTTGCGCCGTGCGGACGACGAGGAAGCCCTCGTGACCCTTGAGTTTTCCAGCGATGCCAAGGATTTCCTGCATGGACAGCAGATAGAGGTGGCCAAGGCCATGTTCAACCTGGGCGTGCAGATGGCGGGTCGCTTGGCCGAAGGCGACAGCCTTCAGCGTGACGATCAACCCCGCGTCCTGCACTGACTCTCCGCCTGATCCGGCATTCCGTGCGGAAATGCCGCCGCTACATCCCTTCCTGCCCGCTGCCTAGGCGAATCTGACGTTCAGACTCTGGCTATTGCCCTGGGCCGCGGCGCGTGCCAGTTGCTGCTTGCCCGCATCGCTGAGGTCGTGCAGCCAGCTGATCACCGTATGACTCTGCCCCTTGCGCAGCACCTCGCAGGCCAGTTGCAGCGTCTTGGCCGCGCTCGGCGTCTGCAGCAGGAGCACCCGTTCCGGATTCAGATGGGTACTGCGCAACCAGGCGTTGCTGAGCAGCGACGGCGGCGTGACCAGGGTCAGCCAGCGAGCATCGTCTTTGTCGCTCAGCTGGCGCAGGATGGGCGCCAGCAACTGCAGGCATTGTTCCTGGCTACCGTGCAGGGACATCTCGCTGAAGGTGTCCGGCAGCGGGGCGGCCGGCAGCTCCCGGGCCGGCTTGCCGGCCTTGGGCAGAAAGGCGGTCAGCTCCTGCAGCAGGAGCTCAGGTGCCAGGTCCAGCTCTTGAACCAACGAACGCGGGGCATCGAACATCAGGGGAAATTGCATGGCGACCTCCTGGAGGCGACTCGATCAAATCCACTTGAGGTCATGTACCACGGATACATGACGTCACTGTGCTCAGCCTGGTCTTGAGCGCTTTTTCGGAGCGCGAACCGATACCCCCGATCAAGACTTCGGCGTAAGGCAAATAGCGGTGACAAGAGGCTGGCCCGCAGGCCAGCCCTAGACGTTAGCGGCGGATGACGCCAACGCTTAACCCTTCGATGGCGAATTCCTGGGTGGAAAGATCGACTTCGATAGGGGCGAACTCGGGATTTTCCGCCAGCAGGGTTACCTGGTTGCCCGAGCGCTTGAATCTCTTCACGGTGACTTCGTCGCCCACCCGGGCCACGACGATCTGGCCATTGTGCACCTCACGGGTCACATGGACGGCCAAGAGGTCGCCATCGAGGATGCCGACGTCTCTCATGCTCATGCCCTTGACCTTGAGCAGGTAGTCGGCACGGGGCTGGAAGAAGGCCGGGTTGATGGCGCAGTTTTCCTCGACGTTCTGCTCGGCCAGGATGGGGGCGCCCGCGGCGACCCGACCGATGACTGGCAGGCTCTCGTCGGCCTTGCGCGTGGTATCCAGCCCCGGGATGCGGATGCCACGAGAGGCGCCCGGCGTCATCTCGATGGCGCCCTTGCGGGCCAGGGCCTTGAGGTGCTCCTCGGCCGCATTCGGCGATTTGAAACCAAGCTCCTGCGCGATCTCCGCGCGGGTAGGCGGAAAGCCATTGGCTTCGAGGCAACGCTTGATGAAGGCCAGGATCTCGGCTTGTCGCGGTGTCAGTTTCAGCATGATGCACGTCGCGTCGTCTAATGATGCTGTGATTATATACAGTAACTCCAGGTGGTAGGCAAGGGCACCTGGCCCGGCTTCGGACGACAGGCCGGATTGGTGGCAAATAGCCCGCAAACAGCGGAAGGACGAGTGCTCCAGCGCTTTCAGGTCAGGCTCACCGCCCGAACTGCGATTGACTTGGATAGCGTTTGAAACATATGTTTCAAACGGAAATTCATCTATCGAGGAAGGTCATGGCGCAGTCGGATACCGTGGAGCGCATTCTGGATGCGGCCGAGCAACTGTTCGCCGAGCGCGGCTTTGCCGAAACCTCGCTGCGACTCATCACCACCCGCGCCGGGGTCAATCTGGCGGCCGTCAACTATCACTTCGGCTCCAAGAAGGCCCTGATCCAGGCGGTGTTCTCGCGCTTTCTCGATCCCTTCTGCTTCAACCTGGAGCGGGATCTGGATCAGTGGCAGCCGAAGAACGGGGAAGAGGTGAGCCTGGAGGCGCTGCTGAATCTGCTGGTGGACCACTCCCTGGCCATCAAGCCACGGCATGGCAATGACCTCTCGGTGTTCATGCGTCTGCTGGGTCTGGCGTTCAGCCAGAGCCAAGGCCACCTGCGCAAATACCTGGAACAGACCTATGGGCGTGCCTTCCGCCGCTTCCTGCTGCTGGTGAACCGCGCCGTGCCCGAGATTCCGCCCCTGGAGCTGTTCTGGCGCGCCCACTTCATGCTGGGCGCGGCGGTGTTCAGCATGTCCGGCATCAAGGCACTGCGGGCGATCGGCGAGAACGATTTCGGCGTCGATACCCACACCGACCAGGTGCTGCGGCTGATGGTCCCCTTCCTCGCCACCGGCATGCGGGCGCCGACGGCGATGCATGCACCGGAGCTGGCCCAGGCCCAGTATCGGCCGCGGCGGCCAGTCGCGGTGGAGACGGCCGAGACCTACTAGGCTGCGGCATCGAGGGTGGCTGGGGTAAGCTTGCGTCCCTTTCACGGCGCCATGCGCCGGAGCATTCGGACGAGGTACCCATGCAAGGCTCCCTGATGGTCGATATCGCTGGCACCTGGCTCACCGCCGAGGATCGTCAGCTGCTGCGCCAGCCAGAGGTGGGCGGACTGATCCTGTTCGCCCGCAACATCGAAACCCCGGGGCAGGTCCGCGAACTGTGCCGCGCGATCCGCGCGGTGCGCCCGGAGCTGTTGCTGGCCGTGGACCAGGAAGGCGGTCGCGTGCAGCGCCTGCGCCGCGACGTGGTACGGCTGCCGGCCATGGGGCAGCTGGGCGGTCGCGCGGACAGCCTGGAATTGGCCCGGCTCTGTGGCTGGATCATGGCGACCGAGATCCTGGCGGTGGGGCTGGACTTCAGCTTCGCTCCGGTGCTGGACGTCGACCATGGGCGCAGTCAGGTCATAGGCCTGCGCTCCTTCGGCGCTGCCGAGCAGGTGATCAGGCTGGGCGGTGCCTTCATCGCCGGCATGGGTGACGCCGGCATGGCCGCCACGGGCAAGCATTTCCCCGGGCATGGCTGGGCCGAAGCCGATTCCCACTATGCCATTCCCACCGACGAGCGCGATCTGGACACCCTGCTGCGCACCGACCTGCGCCCGTTCCAGGCGCTGCTGCCAGCGCTGGGTGGCGTCATGCCCGCCCATGTCATCTATCCTGCCGTGGATCCCCAGCCGGCCGGCTTTTCCCGACGCTGGCTGCAGGACATCCTGCGCGGCGAACTGGATTACCAGGGGGTGATCTTCAGCGACGACCTGTCCATGGCCGGTGCCCATGTGGCCGGCGATGCCGGTCAGCGCGTCGAAGCGGCCCTCAGCGCTGGTTGCGACATGGGACTGGTCTGCAACGATCGCGCGGCGGCCGAGCTGGCCCTGACCCGGGTACAGCAGCTGGGCGTTTCGCCCGCGCCACGGTTGGCCAGCATGAGGGCTCGTCGCCACGTCGATCTCGATTATCGGCAGCAGCCGCAGTGGAGTCTTGCCCTGCAGCGGCTGCGCCAGGCTGAACTCATCTAGAGGACGTATCCATGACCACCTACGCTATCATCGGAGGCACCGGCCTCACCGCGCTCGCCGGCCTGGAGCTGGACCAGGCCCAGACCTTCGAAACGCCCTGGGGAGAGCCTTCGGCACCCGTGCAGCGCGGTCGCTATGCTGGCCGCGAGGTGCTGTTCCTGGCGCGCCATGGCCATCCCCATCGCCTTCCGCCGCATCAGGTCAACTACCGCGCCAACCTCTGGGCGCTCAAGGAGGCCGGTGCCGACGCCATCGTCGCGGTGAATGCCGTGGGCGGTATCCATGCGGCCATGGGCAGCGGCCATCTGTGCGTGCCCCATCAACTGGTGGACTATACCTGGGGGCGCGGCCATACCTTCTTCGAAGGCGCGGACCTGGAGCAGGTCACCCACATCGACTTCAGCTTTCCCTACGACGAGCCCTTGCGTCAGCGGCTGCTGAGCGCACTGCGCACGCTGCAACTGGCGCACAGCGACCACGGCGTCTACGCCGCGACCCAGGGGCCGCGGTTGGAGACTGCAGGGGAGATCGTCCGCCTGGAGCGCGACGGCTGCGACATCGTCGGCATGACCGGGATGCCGGAAGCGGCCCTGGCCCGGGAACTGGGTCTGCCCTATGCCTGCCTGGCGCTGGTGGTGAATCCGGCCGCCGGCAAGGTGCAGCGGGAAATCACCATGGCTGAGATCGAAGCCGTCCTCGCCAGCGGCATCGACGAGGTCCGGCAGGTGCTGGCCGAGGTGCTGACGGGCTGATAGCACCCGAGCCGCTCCCAGGATGACCTGGGAGCGGCTCTTCGCTCAGCTGGCGGCGGGCGTCAGGCGATCGAAGAGGGCTTCCAGGACGTTGAAGCGTTCTTCCGCCCGCTCCATCGGCACCTGGAACTTGAACAGGGTCGCGCCTTCCAGTCGATACTTCTTCGGCTGCGCCTGGATCATCTTCACCAGCACCAGCGGATCCACCTGGGTATCGGCGGCGAATTCCAGCCGCCCGCCCTGGGGTCCCGCATCCACCTTGACGATGCCCAGGCCCTCCGCACGCAGCTTGAGCAGCGTCAGGCGTACCAGGTTCTTGGTCGGTTCCGGCAGGAGCCCGAAGCGGTCGATCATCTCCACCTGCAATTCCTTGAGGGCGTCCTCGTCCGCCGCCGAGGCGATACGCTTGTAAAGGATCAGCCGCGCATGGACGTCGGGCAGATAGTCTTCCGGGATCAGCGCGGGGACGCGCATGTTGATGTCCGGACCGCCACCCAGAGGTTTTTCGAGGTTGGGTTGCTCGCCCTTGCGGATGGCCTTGACCGCGCGCTCCAGCATTTCCATGTAGAGGGTGAAGCCTACCGCCTGGATCTGCCCGCTCTGGCCTTCGCCGAGCAATTCGCCGGCACCGCGGATCTCCAGGTCGTGGGTCGCCAGGATGAAACCGGCCCCCAGGTCCTGGGCCCCCGCGATGGCTTCCAGGCGCTTTTCGGCGTCCGGGGTCATGCCCTTGCGCGGTGGGGTGAGCAGGTAGGCATAGGCCTGGTGGTGGCTACGACCGACCCGGCCGCGTAGCTGATGCAGCTGGGCCAGGCCGAACTTGTCGGCGCGTTCGATGATGATGGTGTTGGCGTTGGGGACGTCGATACCGGTCTCGATGATGGTCGAGGCCACCAGCACGTTGAATCTCTTGTGGTAGAAATCGCTCATCACCTGTTCGAGATCGCGTTCACGCATCTGCCCGTGGCCGATGCCGACCCGGGCCTCGGGCACCAATTCGGCCAGTTCGCGGGCCCGCTTCTCGATGGTCTTGACCTCGTTGTGCAGGAAGTACACCTGGCCGCCGCGCAACAGCTCGCGCAGCAGGGCTTCCTTGATCACCGCGTTCTGCTCCTCCATGACGAAGGTGCGCACCGAGAGGCGCCGTGCGGGCGGGGTGGCGATGATGGACAGGTCGCGCATGCCGGCCACGGCCATGTTCAGGGTGCGGGGAATCGGTGTGGCGGTGAGGGTGAGGATGTCCACCTCGCTGCGCAGCGACTTGAGCTGTTCCTTCTGGCGTACCCCGAAGCGGTGTTCCTCATCGATGATGGCCAGGCCGAGGTCCTTGAACTTTACATCGCCCTGCAGCAGCTTGTGGGTGCCGATGATGATGTCGATCTTGCCATCAGCCAGCTCGCGCGCGGTGGCGGCGACCTCCTGGGCCGATTTGAAGCGGCTCATCACCTCGACGCGTACCGGCCAGTCGGCGAAGCGGTCGCGGAAGCTGTTGTAGTGCTGCTGGGCGAGCAGGGTGGTGGGGACCAGCACCGCCACCTGGCGTCCACCGTGCACGGCGATGAAGGCCGCGCGCATGGCCACCTCGGTCTTGCCGAAGCCCACGTCGCCGCAGACCAGGCGATCCATGGGCGTGCCCGCCAGCATGTCCTTGTGCACGGCCTCGATGGCGGCCTGCTGGTCCGGCGTCTCCTCGAAGGGGAAGCCGGCGGAGAAGGTGGCGTAGTCCGCCGCCGGATCCTTGAAGGCATAGCCCTTGCGCGCGGCGCGGCGGGCATAGATGTCGAGCAGCTCGGCGGCGACGTCCCGTACCTGTTCGGCGGCCTTGCGCTTGGCCTTCTGCCAGGTTTCGGAGCCCAGCTTGTGCAGCGGCGCCAGAGCGTCGTCGGTGCCCGAGTAGCGGGCGATCAGGTGCAGGTTGGCCACCGGCACATAGAGCTTGGCGTCGTCGGCGTATTCGAGCAGCAGGAATTCCTGGGGCTGGTCGTCCAGCTCCAGGGTGATCAGGCCCATGTAGCGGCCTACGCCATGATCGATGTGCACCACCGGCGCGCCTTCGCGCAGCTCGGTGAGGTTCTTGATGACGTTCTCGCCGGCGTCACGACCCTTCTCGCGACGGCGGCGCTGCATGATGCGCTGGCCGAACAGCGGATTCTCCGGAATCAGGGCGACACCGGCGTCATCCAGCACCAGGCCTTCGTCCAGCGGCGCCAGGGCGATGGCGATGCGCTCGGCACTGGCTTGGAAGGCTGCCCAGCCTTCGACTTGGCCAGGGCGCAGATTCAGCCGCGCCAGCAATTCCAGCAGCACCTCGCGGCGACCGGCGCTTTCCGCGGTGAACAGCACGCGACCGGGGAAATCGGTGATGAAGTGCTCCAGTGCCGCCAGCGGCTGGCTGGCCTTGGCGTCGATGGCCAGATCAGGCAACGCCCGCGCGGTAAAACGTTCGCGGCCCACACCGGATTCCAGATCGTCCGCACCGATGACCACCCGCGGCCAGGCCTTCAGCCGGGCGAAACAGTCTTCCACCGGCAGGAAGACATCGGCCGGCGGCAGCAAGGGTCGCTCCGGATCGACTCGGCGGTCTTCGTAGCGATTGCGGACGTCGGTCCAGAATTGCTCGGCGGCCTGTTCGATGCCCGGCAGGGAAAACACCTGGGTGTTGGCCGGCAGATAGTCGAAGAGCGTCGAGGTCTCGTCGAAGAACAGCGGCAGGTAGTACTCGATGCCCGCCGGGGTGATGCCGCTGGCGAGATCCTGATAGATGGGGCAGCGGCGATAGTCGACGTCGAAGCGCTCGCGGAATCGCGCGCGAAAGCCGGTCACGGCTTCCTTATGCAGTGGGAATTCCCGCGCCGGCAACAGGCGGATACTGTCGACCTTGTCGATGGAACGCTGCGTCTCCGGATCGAAGGTGCGCAGCGTCTCGATCTCGTCGTCGAACAAGTCGATCCGGTAGGGCAGGTTGCTGCCCATGGGAAAGAGATCGATCAGGGCGCCGCGCACGGCGAACTCGCCATGTTCGTACACCGTATCCACATATCTATAGCCGGCTGCTTCCAGGCGCGCGCGGGTGGCTTCCACGTCCAGCCGCTGGCCGACGTCCAGCACCAGGCTGCTGCCGAGCAGGAAGCGCGTGGGTGCCAGGCGGTGTAGGGCGGTCGCCAGAGGGACTACCAAAATACCGTGGGAAAGCTCCGGTAGCCGATAAAGGGTGGCGACGCGCTGGGAGATGATGTCTTGGTGTGGCGAGAAGACATCGTAGGGCAGCGTCTCCCAATCGGGGAAATTCAGCACCGGCAATTCGGGGGCGAAGAAGCGCAGTTCCTGCTCCAGGCGATCAGCGGTCTGGCTGTCCTGGGTGATCAGCAGGGTGAAGCGGCGGGTCGCGGCCTTGGCGGCTTCAGCGATGGCGAGGGCTAGCGCGGCGCCGGGCAGATTGCCCCACTGCTGGCGGCCGGCGGTTTCAGGAATTGACGGGGTACGCAAAACTGACACGCGGGCGGAACTCCGGTGGATTTTGGGAGGGTTGGGATTGTAACGACCGGGCTTTCGCGCTGTCAGTGCAGCGACGCGCGTCGATTGCCTGGGACAGGCAGCGCGGTCATAATGTAGTTCCTTTTTTCAGCTCCTACATAGGGAAGGATTTGTCGTGAGTCAGAAGCCTGAGCAGTGCCTTGAAGAATGGATCGATCGCGAAGCGCTCGCCGAGGCCATGATTCCCCTGATTGGTCAGCTGTACCGTAACAACAATGTTGTGACCTCGATTTACGGTCGCGGTTTGGTCAACCGTTCGGTGATCTCCATTCTCAAGGCCCACCGGTTCGCCCGCCAGATCGACAACGTCGAGTTGTCCGTGCAGGACACCTACCCGCTGGTGAAGGCCCTGAGCGAGCTGGAACTGGGCGCCGCCTCCATCGACCTGGCCCGCCTGAGCCTGAAGTTCAAGGCCGAGGGTGCCGGTCGCGACCTTAAGGACTTCCTGCGCAGCGAGCTGTCCGCCGTGGTCGGCAAGCAGGGCGTCGAGCAGCGCAAGGGCAAGGACGTCGTACTCTACGGCTTCGGTCGCATCGGCCGCCTGCTGGCGCGCATCCTCATCGAGCACCAGGGTAGCGGCGACGGCCTGCGCCTGCGCGCCATCGTCGTGCGCAAGGGCGCCGACAACGACCTGGTCAAGCGTGCCAGCCTGCTGCGTCGCGACTCCGTGCACGGTTCCTTCGACGGCACCATCACCGTCGACGAAGCCAACAGCACCCTGTGCGCCAACGGCACCCTGATCAAGGTGATCTACTCCAACGATCCCACCACCGTCGACTACACCGCGTACGGCATCCAGGATGCCATCGTGGTCGACAACACCGGCAGATGGCGCGATGCCGAAGGCCTGGGCCAGCACCTCAAGTGCAAGGGCGTCTCCCGCGTGGTGCTGACCGCACCGGGCAAGGGCAGCCTGAAGAACATCGTGCATGGCATCAACCATGACACCATCACCGCCGAAGACACCATCGTTACCGCGGCGTCCTGCACCACCAACGCCATCGTGCCGATCCTGAAAGCGGTCAACGACAAGTACGGCATCGTCAACGGTCACGTCGAGACCGTGCATTCGTACACCAACGACCAGAACCTGATCGACAACTTCCACAAGGGCGATCGCCGTGGCCGCAGCGCCGCGCTGAACATGGTCATCACCGAGACCGGCGCCGCCAAGGCCGTGGCCAAGGCGCTGCCGGAACTGGCTGGCAAGCTGACCGGCAACGCCATCCGCGTGCCGACGCCCAACGTCTCCATGGCGATCCTCAACCTGAACCTGGAGAACGGCACCAGCAAGGACGAGATCAACGAGTACCTGCGTGAAATGGCGCTGCACTCGCCGCTGCACAAGCAGATCGACTTCGTGAACTCGCCGGAAGTAGTCTCCAGCGACTTCGTCGGCTCCCGCCATGCGGGCGTGGTCGACGCCGGTGCCACCATCGTCAGCGACAACCGCGTCGTGCTCTACGTCTGGTACGACAACGAGTTCGGCTACAGCTGTCAGGTCGTGCGGGTGCTGGAAGAGATGGCGGGGGTCAATCCGCCGGCCTTCCCGGCCTGAGTCTTGCGTCCTAGGCAAGGCTGACTTGCAAGAAAAAACGGGAGCCCAGGCGGCTCCCGTTTTCGTTTTGGTCGGGTTTTGCGCCACAATAGCGACCCGTGACAAGAGGTCGCAGCCCCCTGGGGCGATCTCGCGCCGGATCTGGCCTCTCGCGAGGCGGTCCGGCTCCAGCCGTCGCCTGCGGACGGCTAACCTTCTGAGGAGAAAGCATGGCGGTCTATAGCTACGACGTGGTGGTACTGGGTTCGGGACCGGCAGGCGAGGGCGCGGCGATGAACGCCGCCAAGAATGGCCGCCGCGTGGCGGTGGTGGACAATCGCCAGGTGGTCGGCGGCAACTGCACCCATCTCGGTACCATTCCCTCCAAGGCGCTGCGCCATTCGGTCAAGCAGATCATCCAGTTCAACACCAACGAGATGTTCCGCTCCATCGGCGAGCCACGCTGGTTCTCCTTTCCCGATGTCCTGCGCAGCGCCGAGCGGGTGATCGCCCGTCAGGTGTCATCCCGTACCGGCTACTACGCGCGCAACCGGGTCGACCTGTTCTTCGGCACCGCCAGCTTCGCCGACGAGAACACCATCGAGATCGTCAACCTGCGTGGCGATCTGGAGCGCCTGGTGGCCAAGCAGGTCGTCATCGCCACCGGCTCGCGGCCCTATCGCCCGGTGGACGTGGACTTCAGCCATCCGCGCATCTACGACAGCGACACCATCCTGTCGCTGACCCACACGCCGCGCCGGCTGATCATCTACGGCGCCGGGGTGATCGGCAGCGAATACGCCTCCATCTTCAGCGGCCTCGGCGTACTGGTCGACCTGATCGACAACCGCGACCAGCTGCTCAGCTTCCTCGACGACGAAATCTCCGACGCCCTGAGCTATCACCTGCAGAACAACAATGTGCTCATTCGTCACAACGAGGAATACGAGCGCATCGAAGGCCAGGAAAACGGCGTCATCCTGCACCTGAAGTCCGGCAAGAAGCTGCGCGCCGATGCCTTGCTGTGGTGTAACGGGCGGACCGGCAACACCGACCAGCTCGGGCTGCAGAACGTGGGCATCTCGGTGAACAGTCGTGGCCAGGTCACCGTGGACGAGAATTACCGGACTTCGGTTGCCAACATCTATGCGGCGGGCGACGTCATCGGCTGGCCGAGCCTGGCCAGTGCCGCCTACGACCAGGGGCGTTCGGCCTCGGACAATATCCTGCACGACAACAATGGGCGGGTGGTCAACGACATCCCCACCGGCATCTACACCATTCCCGAGATCAGTTCGCTGGGCAAGACCGAGCGTGAGCTGACCCAGGAGCGGGTGCCCTACGAGGTCGGCAAGGCCTTCTTCAAGAGTATGGCGCGGGCGCAGATCTCCGGCGAACCAGTGGGCATGCTGAAGATCCTCTTCCACCGCGAGACCCTGCAGGTGCTTGGCGTGCACTGCTTCGGCGACCAGGCCTCGGAGATCCTGCACATTGGCCAGGCGATCATGAACCAGGAAGGCGAGGCGAACAGCATCCGCTATTTCGTCAACACCACCTTCAACTACCCGACCATGGCCGAGGCCTATCGGGTAGCGGCCTTCGATGGCTTGAATCGGTTGTTCTGAGTCGGGGTTTCGCTGTGCTCAACCGTAGGTTGGGTTGAGCGCAGCGAAGCCCAACGATGCCTATGTTCAACCCGAGCTGTTGGGCTTCGACGATGGAGCCGTCTCAACCCAACCTACGACATTACACGGCGTACTCGTAGGTTGGGTTGAGCGCAGCGAAGCCCAACACGTCCCGGGCTTCGTCCCGCGCCAGCGCCTACCCCAACGTCCGCCGCGCCAGACTCGGAAAATCCGTGATCAGGCTGTCCGCGCCAAAGTCGGCCAGACGGCGCATCAGGCTGGCGTCGTTCACCGTCCAGACCGAGACGTGCAGTCCCTGCCGCTGGGCCTTGAGCAGGCGTTCCGGGGTGCACAGCGTCCAGTTCAGCGCCAGCAGGTGGCAATCGTAGTGGGCGGCCACCTTGAGCGGATCCAGCCAGGCGTATTCCGCCACCAGGCCACGGGCCAGATGGGGGGTATCGCGCTGCAGGGCGCCCAGGACCTCACGCGAGGCACTGGTCACGGTGATCTTCTCCTGCAGGCCGAATTCCTCGACCAGCTGGGCGATGGCCTTCACGGTCTGCGCCGCCCGCACCCGCGAGGCGCTCTTCACTTCCAGCTGCCAGTGTTCGAAGGGGCACTTCTCGAACAGCTCGCGCAGGGTCGGGATGGGGCTGGGACGTGGCCAGACCGGGCCACCCTGGCGGGCATCCAGGGCGACCAGATCGGCGACGGCCTTTTCGCTGACCTTGCCACCCCGGCCGGTGGTGCGTTTCAGGGTCGGGTCGTGGATCACCACCAGTTCGCCGTCACGGGAGAGGTGCAGGTCCAGCTCGCAGCGCCTGACGCCCAGTTCCAGGCACAGCTCGAAACCGGCCAGAGTATTTTCCGGGGCTTCGCCGCGGGCCCCGCGGTGTCCATAGATGAGGGTCATGAAGGCTCCTAGACGCTAGGGTGAAGGGGCGGGGCGCCGCGGTTCACGGACCGCGTCCAGCACCCGATCGTTTTCGAAATAGACGCTGAAATCGCGATAGTCCCAGCGGCGAATGGGCGGGCGGCCGACCGGAGGATGCTCCTGGTCGGGCAGGCCGAAGCGTTCCAGCACCTGGCCGCGGCTGTCGCCGCGCTGGGGCAGCGGCGTGCCGGCCTGGCCCTGCTGGCCCAGCGGGATCTGCAGGGTCTCGGCCCAGCCGGGGAGGGCGATACCGAGCAGCAAGGCGGCCAGCCAGGGACGTTTCACGCCTCCTCTCCGCGGTCGGCGCGGCGCACCCGGGCCTGCTGGCGCAGGACATGGCGCGCCAGCAGCTGACGCTGGGCGTCTTCCAGATCGATGAAGCTGGTGCCGATCTCGTAACCGCCACTGACGGCCTGGCAACCGGTCACCTCGGCCAGCACCTGCAGGCCGAGGCCCTGGGGTGGCAGCGCCATGCGCAGGTCGAGTCGGGTGCCCAGGGCATAGGGCTCGGCATCGACGAAGGCCAGGCCCCCTTCGGAGAGCACCACGTCGCGGGTGGCGCCGCTGTCATGCAAGAGATTCCAGGTAAAGGCCTGGCCAAGCAGGTCGAGGCGCTTGTGCACCAGGCGCAGGCAGGCGGTGACGGCGCGATCGCGCTCGTCCAGATTGCGCAGCAGGTGACGGGATTCGAATTCCAGCTGATGCAGTTCGCTCAGGAGTGCGAACAGCGGCGCGGTCTCGCCGGGGACCCCGTCGGCAGGGCTGATTTGCAGTGCGATACGGTCGGTGATGCGATAGTATTCCCGCCGTTCACGCGCGTCTGGGGTGGTCATGTCGGGCCGCTCCGTGGGTGATGGCCCCGAGTGTAGCCGGCGAGCCGGCACGGTGTCGCCGTCCAACCCGCAGGGCGCTTACGTCTTTCCGCCGTGCAAGCGAGCCTATGTTCAGACCCCTGCCGATCTACCTTGGCCTGCGTTACGTCCGCGCCAAGCGCCGCAACCATTTCGTCTCCTTCATCTCGCTCACCTCCATGATCGGCCTGGCCCTTGGCGTGGTCGTCATGATCGTGGTGCTGTCGGTCATGAACGGCTTCGACCGCGAGATGCGCGATCGCGTCCTCGGCATGATTCCTCATGCGACGGTGGAGTCCTACCAGCCGGTCACCGACTGGCGCAGCGTGCGCGAGTTGGCCCTGCAGAACAGCCAGGTGGCCGCGGTGGCGCCCTTCACCCAGTTGCAGGGCATGCTGGCCCACGACAAGGCGGTGCAGACGGTACTGCTCAACGCCATAGACCCGGCCGAGGAATCCAAGGTCTCGATCATCGCCAGCTTCATGCGCGAGGGGAGGCTCGACGACCTCAAGCCGGGCGAATTCGGCATCATCATCGGCTCCCTGGCCGCCGAAAAACTGGGCGTCAAGGTCGGTGACAAGCTCACCTATATCGCTCCGGAAGTGGCCGTGACCCCCGCCGGTATGTTTCCGCGCATGAAGAGATTCACCGTGGTGGGCATCTTCAGCGTCGGCGCCGGCGAACTGGACGGCTCGGTGGGCCTGATCGACATCGAAGACGCCGCGCGCCTGCAGCGCTGGCCGGCGAACGCGGTGCAGGGTGTGCGCCTCAAGCTGCACGACCTGTTCCAGGCGCCGGACGTGTCCTGGAACATCGCCCGCCAGCTGCCCGGCAACGACTGGTACGCCCGCGACTGGACCCGCACCCATGGCAATCTCTATCAGGCCATCGGCATGGAAAAGACCATGATCGGCCTGCTGCTGCTGCTGATCGTCGCCGTGGCCGCCTTCAACATCGTCTCCACCCTGGTAATGGTGGTGACCGACAAGAAGTCCGACATCGCCATCCTGCGCACCCTGGGCGCCACGCCCCGGCAGATCATGGCGGTGTTCATGGTCCAGGGGACCTTCATCGGCGTCATCGGCACCGCCATCGGCTGCCTGCTGGGCGTGCTCGCCGCGCTCAACGTCAGCGCCGCGCTGGCCTGGGTGCAGCGGGTCACCGGGCACCAGTTCCTCAACGCCGAGGTGTATTTCATCGACTACCTGCCGGCGCAGCTGCAGTTGCACGACGTTCTGCTGGTCTGCGGCGCGTCCTTCGCCCTGAGCTTCCTGGCCACGCTCTATCCCTCCTGGAGCGCCGCCCGTACCCAACCCGCCGAGGCCCTGCGTTATGAATGATCGAGCCGTTTTGCGTTGCCAGGACCTGGGCAAGCGCTACGAGGAAGGCCCCCAGACCGTCGAGGTGCTGAGCAACGTCCAGCTGACCCTGCAACCGGGCGAGCGGGTGTCCATCGTCGGCAGCTCCGGGTCGGGCAAGACCACCCTGCTCAACCTGCTCGGCGGCCTCGATACCCCCAGCAGCGGCAGTGTCTGGCTAGACGGCGAGGAGCTGTCGGCGCTGAACGAGAAGGCCCGCGGCCTCTTGCGCAATCGCGCCATGGGCTTCGTCTACCAGTTCCACCACCTGCTGCCCGAATTCAGTGCCCTGGAAAACGTCTGCATGCCCTTGCTGATCGGCAAGGCCTCCATCGGCGAAGCCCGTGAGCGCGCGGCCAAGCTGCTGGAACGGGTCGGCCTCGGCCATCGCCTGGGTCACAAGCCGGCCGAGCTGTCCGGTGGCGAGCGCCAGCGCGTGGCCATCGCCCGGGCCCTGGTCAACCAGCCCAAGCTGGTGCTGCTCGACGAACCCACCGGCAACCTCGACCAGCACACCGCCCATGGGATCCAGGACCTGATGCTGGAGCTGTCCACGTCGCTGCGCACGGCGTTCCTGGTGGTGACCCACGACCAGGTGCTGGCTGGCCAGATGGACCGGATGCTGCGCCTGGACGAAGGCCATCTGGTCGACGCCACGCCGGCCCGGCAGGTCTGAGGTCGTCATGTTCAGACCTCTTTCGCTGTTCATCGGCCTGAGATACACCCGCGCCAAGCGGCGCAAGTCGTTCATCTCCTTCTTCTCGCTGGTCTCCATGTTCGGCCTGGCCTTGGGCGTGCTGGCCATGATCCTGGTGCTGTCGGTGATGAACGGCTTCCAGGAAGAAATGCGCGGCCGCATCCTCGGCATGGTGCCCCATGCCTTCATCAGCGGCGCCCAGCCGCTGGACGACTGGCGCCAGCTGGCGGCCAAGGCCGAGCAGCAGCCCCATGTACTGGCGGCGGTGCCCTATACGCAGTTGCAGGGCATGCTTTCGGTGCGTGGCCGCATGCAGCCGCTGCTGGTGGACGGCATCGATCCGGCCCAGGAAAAGCGCGTGTCCATCGTCGGCGAACGCATGACCCAGGGCAGTCTCGACGCCCTCAAGCCCGGTGAATTCGGCATCGTGCTGGGCGAGATCGCCGCGCGACGCTTCCAACTGGAGCTGGGCAGCCAGGTCACGGTGATCATCCCGGAAGTGGGCGCCACTGGCAGCATCACCCCACGGCTGCGCCGCTTCACCGTGGTCGGCACCTTCAAGGTCGGCGCCGAGCTGGACGCCTCCCTGGCGCTGATCAACGTCGCCGATGCCGCGCCGCTCAAGGGCTGGCAGCCGGGGCAGGTAGAGAGCATCCGCCTGGCGCTGGACGATCTCTTTCAGGCGCCGCGCATCTCCCGTGAGGTGGCCAAGGCCCTGGGCGCCGGCTACCAGGCGCGTGACTGGACGATCTCCCAGGGCAGCCTGTTCCAGGCCATGCAGATGGAAAAGACCATGATCGGCCTGCTGCTCCTGCTGATCGTCGCCGTGGCCGCCTTCAACATCATCGCCACCCTGATCATGGTGGTGGCCGACAAGAAGGCCGACATCGCCATCCTGCGCACCCTGGGCGCCACGCCCGGGCAGATCATGGCGGTGTTCATGGTCCAGGGCACGGTGATCGGCCTGGTCGGCACCCTGATCGGCGGTGTGCTGGGCGTCATCGCGGCGCTCAACGTCAGCAGTTGGATCGCCGCCCTGGAGCGGCTGGTCGGCCACAAGCTGTTCGGCGGCGACATGTACTTCATCAGCAACCTGCCGTCGCGGCTGGAGTTGGAAGACGTAGTGCTGATCGCCGTGGCCGCCCTGAGTATGAGTTTCCTGGCGACCCTCTATCCCGCCTGGCGCGCCTCCCGCACCTCGCCGGCCGAAGCACTGCGCTACGATTGATCTCCTGCCGGGCCCGGTGGCGGCTTGCACCTGGCCCTCTGGTGTCCGAACTGCTCTAATCCGCGCTTCTGAAGCCCTTTCGGCTCTCCAAGGATGGAGTCCTGATGCGCGCCGCTCTGCTGTCCTTCGCCCTCGGCGTGCTGCTCCTGCGCGCCTTCGCCTCGCTGCCGTCGTTGCCGCTGCTGGCGGCCCTCGCGGCGATGGCCCTGGGGCTGCTGCTGACCCGTTTCCTGGCCCTTGGCGCCTGCGGCCTGGGCCTGGCCTGGGCGCTGCTCAATGCCCACTGGGCCCTGGACGATCGTCTGGCTCCGGCGCTGGAGCAGCGGGTGCTGTGGATCGAAGGCCAGATCAGCGGCCTGCCCGCGGTGGACGCCGACGCGGTGGCCTTCGTGCTCGCCGGGGCGACCAGCCGCCGCGACCTGAAGCTACCGGCGCGGATCCGCCTGAACTGGCACGGTGGTCCCCGTCCGCTGGCCGGCGAACGCTGGCGCCTGGCGGCGGAGTTGCGCGGCCCCGCGGGCCTGGTCAACCCCCTGGGCCAGGATCGCGAAGCCTGGCTGCTGGCCCAGGGCATCGGCGCCACCGGCAGCGTCAAGGATGGCCAGCGCCTGGCGGCGGCCAGTGGCCTGGCGATTTGGCGCGACGGTATCCGGCAATACCTGCAGACCCGCAATCCGGCCGGGCAGGGCGGGTTGCTGGCCGCCCTGGTGGTGGGCGATGGCTCGGGGATCACCGATACCCAGTGGCAGCTGTTCCAGGTCACCGGCACCGTGCACCTCATGGTGATCTCCGGGCAGCACATCGGCCTGATCGCCCTGGGCGTTTATGCCGGGGTGCTCCTTCTGGCACGCCGTGGCCTCTGGCCGCGTCAACTGCCCTGGCGCCTGTCCGCGGCGGTGCTGACGATCGCTACCGCGCTGGGCTACGGCCTGCTGGCCGGCTTCGAGGTGCCGGTACAGCGCGCCTGCGTCATGGTCACCCTGGGGCTGCTCTGGCAACTGGGCCGTCAGCAGGTTCGCCTGGCGGACGCCGTCCTGCTGGCCCTGGTGCTGGTGCTGGCGGCCAATCCCCTGGTCAGTCTGCTGACGGGTTTCTGGCTCTCCTTTGGCGCCGTGCTGTTGCTGCTGTGGAGCTTTGCCGGCCGCCTGGGCCGACTGCCCTGGTGGCTCACCCTCGGGCGGGCCCAGTGGTGCATGGCGGTGGGCCTGGCGCCGCTGCTCCTGGCGCTGGGCCTGCCCTTGAGCCCGAGCGGGCCGCTGGCCAATGCCCTGGCGGTGCCGCTGATGGACCTGGCCATCGTGCCCCTGGCGCTGGCGGGGACTCTGCTGTCGCTGCTCTGGTCGCCGCTGGGCGAGCCCGCGTTGTGGCTGGCCGGTGGCCTGTTACAGGGACTGCTCTGGGTGCTGACCGGGTTGGCGCATCTGGCCGCCGCCTGGCAGCCGGTATTGGCGCCCGCCTGGACGCTGTGGCTGGCAGGACTGGGGGCGTTGCTGGCCCTGCTGCCCGCGGGCGTGCCGCTGCGCGGCCTTGGCGCACTGCTGATGCTGCCCGGGCTGTTCCCCCCGGTGCCTGCGCCCGGGGAGGGGCTGGCGCGGATCACCGTATTGGACGTGGGGCAGGGGCTGGCCGTACTGGTGCGCACCCGTGACCATGCCCTGCTCTACGACGCCGGTCCGCGCCAGGGCAGCTATGACAGCGGCGCCCGGGTCGTCCTGCCCAACCTGAAGGCCGCCGGCATCGATACCCTGGATGTCATGCTGCTCAGTCATGCCGATGCCGACCATGCCGGCGGTGCGCTGGCCGTGGCCAGGGGGCTGCCGCCGGGCCGGGTGCTCAGTGGTGAGGTGGGTCGCCTGCAGCCGCAATTGCGCGCCCGGGATTGTGAAGACGGCGCCCGCTGGGAGTGGAACGGGGTCGGCTTCACCACCTGGTGGCGTCCCGACGCGGATTCCAATGCCGCCTCCTGTGTACTCCGCGTCGAGGCCAGGGGCGAGCGCCTGCTGCTGACCGGCGATATCGATGCTCGCCGCGAGGCGGAGTTGGTGGCCAGTGGCAAGCCCCTGGCGGCGGAGTGGCTCGTCGCCCCGCACCACGGCAGTCGCAGTGGCTCCAGCGCCGTCTTCATCGACGCCGTCCAGCCACGCGGCGTGCTGATCTCCCGCGGGCTGAACAATCGCTATGGCCATCCCCATCCCCAGGTGCTGGCGCGCTATCGCGAGCGCGGCGTGCTGCCCTACGACACCGCCGCGCTGGGCGCCCTCAGCTGGACCCTCGGGCGCTGGGAGGTACCGCGTGGGCAGCGCCAGGTGCGTCACTGGTGGCGAATACCCCCGCCGACACCCTAAGGCGTTCGTGCTAGAGTGGCCGCATTTTGCGGCAGGGGTAACGGTCTCGTGTTCGAAATGGTCAAAGCTGGCGGCTGGATGATGCTGCCGATCATCCTCAGTTCCATCCTGGCCACGGCCATCATCGCCGAGCGGCTGTGGACCCTGAGGCGCGGCCGGGTCGCCCCGCCCACGCTGCTCGCCCAGGTCTGGCGCTGGATCCAGGACAAACAGCTCAACAATGAACGCCTGCGCGAGTTGCGTGCCGGTTCGCCCCTGGGCGACATCCTCGCCGCGGGCCTGACCAATTCCCGTCATGGTCGCGACATCATGAAGGAAGCCATCGAGGAAGCCGGCAGCCGCGTGGTGCATGACCTCGAGCGCTATCTCAACACCCTCGGCAGCATCGCCGCCCTGGCGCCGCTGATGGGTCTGCTCGGCACGGTGTTCGGCATGATCGATATCTTCAGCGCCTTCATGAACGACGGTATGGCCAATGCGCCCATTCTCGCCGGCGGCATCTCCAAGGCCCTGGTCACCACCGCCGCCGGTCTGCTGGTGGCGATTCCCGCGGTGTTCTTTCATCGCTATCTGCTGCGTCGGGTGGACGAGCTGGTGGTGGGCATGGAGCAGGAAGCGGTCAAGCTGGTGGACATCCTCCACGGTGATCGCGAGGTGGACGTCCGCGAAGGAGCCCCGGCGTGAAATTCCGTCGTCGCGCCGGGGGCGCCGCTCGCGAAGAGGTCTATATCAACCTGGCCTCCTTCATCGACGTCATCTTCGTCCTGCTGCTGTTCTTCGTGGTGACCGCGACCTTCAGCCGGCCCAGCCAGCTGAAGATCGAGCTGCCCGAGGCCGACAGCGCCGCGGCAGCCGCCAACCAGGCCAAGACCCTGGAAATCAGCATCACCGCCGAAGGCCAGATGGCGCTCAACGGCCAGACCCTGGCACGCAACGACCTGACCGGCCTGACCACCGCGCTGCAGCGTGAATCCGGCGGCGACAACAGCCTGCCGCTGGTGATCACCGCCGATGGCCGCGCCACCCACCAGGCGGTGGTCATGGCCATGGATGCCGCCGGCAAGCTCGGCTTCAGCCAGCTGCGCATCACCACCCTCGAGGCCCAGGCGAAACGTCCGTGAGCCTGGGCGAGCGCCTGGTCCGCGCCTGGTACGCAGGCCACCCGGCCCTGGGCCTGCTGACGCCGCTCGAAGTCCTCTATCGCCAGGTCGCCCGGCGCAAGCGCCAGCGCTTCCTAGTGGGGCAGGGCAGCATCCATCGGGCGCCGGTCCCGGTCATCGTGGTGGGCAATCTCACCGTCGGCGGGACCGGCAAGACGCCCATGATCCTCTGGCTGATCGATCATCTGCGCGCGCGCGGCCTCAGGGTCGGCGTGGTCAGTCGCGGTTATGGCGCCACGCCGCCGAGCCTGCCCTGGCGCGTGCGGGCGACCGACACCGCTGCCGTCGCCGGCGACGAGCCGCTGCTGATCGTGCAGCGCACCGGGGTGGCGCTGGTCACGGATCCCGACCGCGGTCGTGCCGTCGAGCGCCTGCTCGCCGAAGAGTCGCTCGATGTCATCCTCAGCGACGACGGCCTGCAGCACTATCGCCTGGCGCGGGATCTGGAACTGGTGATGGTCGATGCGGCGCGGGGGTTCGGCAACGGCCGCTGCCTGCCGGCGGGGCCGCTGCGCGAACCCCTGGAGCGCCTGGCCGAGGTGGACGCCGTGATCCACAACGGCGCCGCCGTCGATCCTGCCGACGGCTACGGCCTGACCCTGCAGCCCAGTGCCCTGGTCAATCTGCGCAGCGGCGAGACCCGGCCGCTGGATTTCTTTCCGCCAGGGCAGCGCCTGCATGCCCTGGCCGGCATCGGCAACCCCGGGCGTTTCTTCGCCACCCTCGAAGGACTACACTGGCAGCCGTTGCCCCATGCCTTCGCCGATCACGCCACCTACAGCGCCGCGGACCTGGCCTTCACGCCCGAGCTGCCGCTGGTGATGACCGAGAAGGACGCGGTCAAGTGCCGGTCCTTCGCCGCCGCCGACTGGTGGTACCTGGCGGTGGACGCCCAGCCCTCGGCCGCCTTCGTCGCCTGGCTGGATGGGCGTCTCGACCGGCTCCTGCCCGAACACTCTCACTGACGGAACCTCTGCCCATGGATCTCAAGCTGCTGGACATCCTCGCCTGCCCCCTGACCAAGAGTCCGCTGATCCTGAGCGACGACAAGACCGAACTTATCAGCAAGGCCGCCGGCCTGGCCTTCCCGATTCGCGACGGCATCCCGGTGATGCTGGAAAGCGAGGCGCGCATCATCACCACGGACGAGCGTCTGGATAAATGAGCACCGCCTTCACCGTCGTCATTCCGGCGCGACTCGCCAGCACCCGGCTACCCAACAAGCCGCTGCTCGAGATCGCCGGCAAGCCGATGATCCAGCACGTCTGGGAGCAGGCGCGGCGCAGTGGCGCCGAGCAGGTGGTGGTGGCGACCGACCACGACGACATCCTGCGCGCCTGCGAAGGCTTTGGTGCCCGGGTCCTGCTGACCCGCGCCGATCATGCCTCGGGCACCGATCGCCTGGCCGAGGTGGCCGAGCTGCTCGGCCTGGCCGATGACGCCCTGGTGGTCAACGTCCAGGGCGACGAGCCGCTGATTCCGCCGGCGGTGATCGATCAGGTGGCGGGCAATCTCGCCGCCCATCCCGAAGCCGGCGTGGCCACCCTCGCCGAGCCGATCGCGGACGTCGACAGCCTGTTCAATCCCAATGTGGTCAAGGTGAGCACCGACGTGAACGGCCTGGCGCTGACCTTCAGCCGGGCGCCGCTGCCCTGGGCGCGCAATGCCTTCGCCAGTGATCGCGCGCAGTTGCCCCAGGGTTTTCCCTACCGCCGGCATATCGGCATCTATGCCTATCGCGCCGGTTTTCTCGCCGACTTCGTCAGCTGGGGTCCCTGCGCCCTGGAAGAGACCGAAGCCCTGGAACAGCTGCGTGCCCTCTGGCACGGCGTCCGCATCCATGTCGCCGATGCCCTGGAAGCGCCCCAGGCCGGGGTGGATACCCTGGATGACCTCGAGCGCGTCAGACGCCTGCTGGGAGCCTAGATGACCCTGCGCATCCTGTTCGTCTGCATGGGCAACATTTGCCGCTCGCCCACCGCCGAAGGCATCCTCAGGGCCAAGCTGGACGCCGCCGGCCTGGTCGAGGCGGTGGAGCTGGACTCGGCTGGCACTGGCGACTGGCATGTCGGCAAGGCGCCGGATGCCCGCGCCATCCAGGCCGCGGCGGCTCGCGGCTATGACCTCGGCGCCCTGCGCGCGCGCCAGGTGACCGCGGACGATTTCCAACGCTTCGACCTGATCCTGGCCATGGATCAGGACAACCTCGCCTGGCTGGAGCAGCTGCGCCCCGACCAGGGTGCAGTACCCGAGCTGTTCCTGGCTCGTCAGGGACTGGCGGTGGATGAGGTGCCGGATCCCTACTACGGCGGCGCGGCCGGCTTCGAGCGCGTCCTCGACCTGCTGGAAAGCGCCTGCGATGGCCTGGTCGCCGAGGTGGCTGCCCGTCATGGTCGCTGAGTTGCAACAGCAGGTCCCCTTGCAGGGGCTCAACACCTTCGGCCTGGTGGCGCAAGCCGATCGCTATCTGGAAGCCGCGAGCGATACCGAGGTCCGCGAGGCCCTGGCCCTGGCGCGGCAACTCGGCGTGCCGCTACGGGTGCTGGGCGGTGGCAGCAACCTGGTCCTGCCCGAGCGGGTCGAGGGCCTGGTGCTGCGGCTGACGTCCCGCGGTATCCGACTGCTGGCGGAGGAGGGCGATGCCCTGCTGGTGGAAGCCGAAGCCGGCGAACCCTGGCATCCCTTCGTCATGGCGACCCTGGCCAACGGCTGGTACGGCCTGGAAAATCTCAGCCTGATTCCCGGCACCGTCGGTGCCTCGCCCATCCAGAACATCGGCGCCTATGGCGTCGAATTGAAGGACAGATGCGCCGGGGTCACGGCGCTCGACCGCCACAGCGGCGAACTCCACGACCTCACCTCAGCCGATTGCGCCTTCGCCTATCGCGAGAGCCGCTTCAAGGCCGAGGCCGGGCGCTGGATCGTGCTGCGGGTACGTTTTCACCTCAGTCGCCAGCCGCAGCTGGTGCTGGACTACGGTCCCGTGCGCCAGGCCCTGGCCGAAGCGGGTGTCACCCAGCCCACGCCCGAAGCCGTCAGCGCGGCCATCTGCAGCATCCGCCAGAGCAAACTGCCCGACCCGGCGGTGCTGGGCAATGCCGGCAGCTTCTTCAAGAATCCCGTGGTGACCGCCGCCGAAGCCGCCGCGTTGCAGCAACGCTATCCGTCCCTGCCGACCTATCCCCAGGCCGATGGCACGGTCAAGCTGGCCGCCGGCTGGCTGATCGACCAGGCCGGCTGGCGCGGCCATCGCGACGGCGCCGTGGGGGTGCATGCCGCCCAGGCGCTGGTGCTGGTCAACTTCGGCGGCGCCCGTAGCCGGGATGTCCTGGCCCTCGCCGAGCGCATCCGCGCCTCGGTGCGCGAGCGCTTCGGGGTGACGCTGGAGATGGAGCCGGGAAGCCTGACGTGACCGACGATTCGCCCGATGTCCAGCGCCGCCGCCTGCTGATCGCCACCACCTCCGCCGTCGGCGGCCTGGGGCTGGTGGCGGGCAGCGTGCCCTTCGTCTGCGCCCTGCGGCCCAGTCGGTCGGCGGAGGTGGCGGCGGCACCGGTCGAGGTGGACCTCAAGGCCTTGCGCGAAGGCGAACAACTCACCGTGCAGTGGCGCGGCCAGCCGGTCTGCGTCCTGCGTCGCAGCGCCGCGGACCAGGCCCGACTCCTGGCCGACGAGGCGGGGCTGGCCGACCCGGATTCTCGGGAATCCAGCCAGCCACCCTATGTCGATCCGCGCCTGAGATCGCGGCGGCCGGACATCTTCGTGGTCACCGCCATCTGCACCCACCTGGGCTGCATTCCCTCCCTGGCGCCAGGCGCGGCAGAGCGGGAGGGGGGCTATCTCTGTCCCTGCCATGGCTCCCATTTCGACCTGGCCGGGCGGGTCTTTCGCGACCAGCCGGCACCGCTGAATCTGGCCGTGCCCCCCTATCATTTCCGCGGCGACACCCTGCTGGTGATCGGCAGCGACGAGGAGGGGGCGACATGAAGAGCGACGAGCCCGGCTGGCTGGAGCGACGGCTGCCCATGGGCGCCTTCTGGCGACGCCATATCAGCGACTACCGGGTGCCGCGCAACCTCAACGTCTTCTATCTGTTCGGTTCGCTGCTGGTCTTCATCCTGGCGCTGCAGGTGCTGACCGGGCTCTGGCTGTTGTTCGGCTACGAGCCGACGGTGAAGGGCGCCTTCGCCTCGGTCCAGCTGTTCATGCGCGAGGTGCCCTTTGGCTGGTTGATCCGCTATCTGCACGCGGTGGGCGCCTCGGCGCTGTTCGTCTGTCTCTATCTGCACATGCTGCGCGGCCTGCTCTATGGCTCCTATCGCGCGCCGCGGGAGCTGGTCTGGAGCTTTGGCGTGCTGCTCTATGTGCTGCTGCTGGCCCAGGCCTTCTTCGGCTATCTGCTGCCCTGGGGCCAACTGTCCTACTGGGGCGCCCAGGTGTCCCTGAGCGCGGTCGAGGCGCTGCCCCTGGTAGGCCCGACTCTGGCCGACCTGCTGCGGGGCGGGGTGGTGCTGTCCGATGCCACCCTGCGGCGCTTCCAGGCCCTGCATGTGGTCGGGCTGCCGCTGCTGATCCTCGCGCTGGTGACGCTGCACGTCGTCGCCCTGCGCCAGACCGGCTCGAACAATCCCGAAGGTGATGAGCGCGATGTCAGCGGTGCGGCGGGGGTACCTTTCCACCCCTACCTGACGCTCAAGGACCTCTGCGGCCTGGCGGTTTTCCTGCTGGTGTTCCTGGGCGTGGTACTGCTGGCGCCGGACCTGGGTGGGCTGGTGCTGGAGCCGGCCAACCAGCAGCCGGCCGATCCCTTGGTGACCCCCGCGCACATCGCGCCGCCCTGGTACCTGGCGCCCTTCTATGCGCTGTTGCGGGCGGTGCCGAGCAAGGCCGGCGGTCTTGGCCTGGCGGCCCTGGCCATCGCCCTGCTGTTCGTGCTGCCCTGGCTGGATCGCAGCACGGTCCGCTCGGTGCGCCACAAGGCCTGGCCGGCGCGGCTGGGGCTGTATCTGGGCTGTCTGGCCTTTGCCGCTCTGGGCGTGCTGGGCGTGGTCGCGCTTACCGAACAGCGCCTGCTGCTGGCGCGCCTGGCGGCTGGCGTCTATTTCGCCTGTCTGCTGGGCATGCCCTGGTACAGCAGGCTGGGGCGTCCGCGAACGCTGCCGGAGCTCGGCTCATGATGCGTGGCCTGTTCCTGGGTCTGCTGTTGCTGTGCAGCGGTCTGGCCATCGGTGCCGAAGGCGATCCCCGGGCCGGTGCCCTCACCTTCGGTCGCTATTGCCTGGCCTGCCACGGCCAGGAGTACCAGCGCTTCGATCGCGTCGCCGCCGATCTTCACCTGGACCTCGCCAGCTGGGCGCCCGGGCGCACCGCCAGTGCGCCCATGCTTGGCCTGCTCAAACCCGAGGATGCCCGCCGCGCCTTCGGCAGCGTACCGCCGGATCTCACCCTGATCGCCGCGGTGCGCGGCGAAGCCTGGTTGCGCGCCTTCCTGCAGGAATTCTATGTGGCGCCCGGACGTCCGCTCGGGGTCGACAATCTCGCGGCGCCCGGCACCCGCATGCCCGACGTCCTGGCCGCCCTGCGCGGTCGCCAGCTGCGCGACTGCCACGAAGGGCGCTGCGTGCTGCGCCTGGAGCCGGGCAGTGGCGCCCAGACCCCCGAGCAGTTCGCCCGTACCGTCGACGATCTGGTCGCCTACCTGGGCTATTCCGCCGCACCCGAACGTAGCCTCGCCTGGCGGCTCGCACCCTGGGTGCTGGGCTATCTGGTGCTGTTCGCCATCCTGGCCTTCTGGCTCAAGCGCGAATTCTGGCGGCGATTGCCCGACAGTGAGCGATGAGACTAGGTGGCAGGCGGCAAGGTGCGAGATAATCCCCCTTTGCAGCTTCGCCCCTGACGGGGGAGGGACCCATGGGCGCCATAACCCGCCTGACCTGTTTCCATGATCCCGAGGATCACTACAGCCATCGGATCCGTCTGATCCTGGCGGAAAAGAACGTCGAGTGCGAGCTGATCGCCGTGCGCCGTGGCGAGTGCCCGCGGCAGCTGGCCGAGCACAATCCCTATGGCACCGTGCCGACGTTGATGGATCGCGACCTGGTGCTCTATGGCAACGAGGTACTCATGGAGTACCTCGAGGAACGCTATCCGCATCCGCCGCTGCTGCCGGCCTATCCGGTCACCCGGGGTCAGTCGCGGCTGCTGATGCACCGTATCGGGCGCGACTGGTGCACCCTGGTGGACAGTATCCTACAAGCCGCGCCGGGCGCCGACCTCGCCGCCGCGCGCAAGGAACTGCGGGAAAGCCTGACCGGCGTGGCGCCCATCTTCGCGGAAAAAGCCTTTTTCCTGAGCGACGACTTTTCCCTGGTGGACTGTTGCCTGCTCCCCATCCTGTGGCGATTGCCGCGCCTGGGCGTCGAATTGCCCCGGGCCGCCAAGCCGCTGCAGGACTACATGGATCGCATGTTCGCACGCGACAGTTTCCGATCCAGTCTTTCGGTCACCGAGCGTGAGATGCGCTAGAGGAGAACCCCATGAATTCCAGTCGCCCCTACCTGGTCCGCGCGCTCTACGAGTGGATCGTGGACAACGACTGCACGCCCCATCTGCTGGTCAACGCCGACTATGCCGAGGTGCGCGTGCCGCCGGGCTATGCCAACGACGGCCAGATCGTGCTGAACGCCTCGCCCAGTGCCGTGCGTGACCTGCACATGGACAACGAAGCGGTGAGCTTCAACGGCCGTTTCGGTGGCGTCGCCTACAACCTCTATGTCCCGATCGGTGCCATCCTGGCCATCTACGCCCGGGAGAACGGCCAGGGTATGGTCTTCGACAGCGAACCCAGCCCGCCGGATGATCAGGGGCCCGACAACGGCGGCAGCAAGCCCGAGGCGCCCAAGCCGGCACCGACGCGGCCGAGTCTGAAAGTCGTCAAGTAAGCCTGGCCGACACCTGCTGCAGGGCCTTCTGCAGCAGGCATGAAAAAGCCCCTGTCGGCAGTGCCGGCAGGGGCTTTTTCGTTAGCCTTGCAAACTCAGCGCTTGAGCGAGGCCGGCAGGTGCGGCTGGATCTGGGTCAGCAGACCGCGGAAGCACTTGGGATTGCCGGCGACGATGTGGCCCTTCTCGAGGAAGTCGTGGCCGCCATTGAAGTCGCCGATCAGACCACCGGCTTCCTGCACCAGCAGGGCGCCTGCCGCCATGTCCCACTCCGACAGGCCCATTTCCCAGAAGGCGTCGAAGCGACCGGCGGCGACATAGGCCAGGTCCAGGGCGGCGGAGCCGGCGCGGCGGATGCCGGCGGTCTGGCCGATCAGGCTGCGGAACATGCCCAGGTAGTTGTCCAGGTGGTCGACGTCATTGGCACGGAAGGGGAAGCCGGTACCCAGCAGAGCGCCTTCCAGGCTGCGACGGTTGGTGACGCGGATGCGCCGGCCGTTCAGGGCGGCACCGCGGCCACGGCTGGCGGTGAATTCTTCCTGACGCACCGGATCCAGGACCACGGCATGTTCCAGGCGACCCTTGTACTTGCAGGCGATGCTCACCGAGAAGTGCGGGACGCCACGAATGAAGTTGGTGGTGCCGTCCAGCGGGTCGACGATCCAGACATAATCGGCGCCTTCGCCTTCGCCCGCCAGGTAGCCGGATTCCTCACCGTAGAAACCATGGGTGGGATAGGCCTTGCGCAGGGTGGCGAGGATGGTCTGCTCGGCGGCACGGTCGACTTCGGAGACGAAGTCGTTGGCGCCTTTTTCGTCGACGGCGATCACGTCCAGGCGCTCAATCGAACGGAAAATCAGTTCACCGGCGCTGCGGGCCGCGCGCAGTGCGATGTTCAGCATGGGCTGCATGGATAAATCACCTGGGTTGTATAAGGAAAGCCGGCAATGATAGCAGACTTCGCGGCGCTGGAAGGGGTATTCGTGGCCAGCGGGCGCGTGTGGGCGTAGTATACGGCGCCGATTTCCCGCGTCCGTTCGAGGATAGCCACGTGCTGCACAACATCCGCGTCGTTCTGGTCAATACCAGCCATCCCGGCAATATCGGCGGTGCCGCCCGGGCAATGAAGAACATGGGCCTGTCGCGCCTCTATCTGGTCGATCCCGAGGACTTTCCCAGCGGCGAGGCCAATGCCCGCGCGTCCGGGGCCAATGACGTGCTCGACGCCGCCATCGTGGTCGACACTCTGGAAGAGGCCCTGACCGGCTGCAGCCTGGTGCTGGGCACCAGCGCCCGCGACCGCCGCATCCCCTGGCCGCTGCTGGATCCGCGCGAATGCGCCACCACCTCCCTGGCCCAGGTGGAGCAGGGCGGCGAGGTGGCCCTGGTGTTCGGTCGCGAATATGCCGGCCTGACCAACGAAGAGCTGCAGCGCTGCCACTACCATGTGCACATCCCCTCGGATCCGGCCTTCGGCTCGCTCAATCTCGCCGCGGCGGTCCAGGTGCTGGTGTACGAGGTGCGCATGGCCTGGCTCGCGGCGCAGAACCAGCCGACCAAGATGAACAAGGTCGAAGCCACCGCCATGCTCAACACCCAGCCGGTGACGGTGGAGGAGCTGGAACTCTACTACGAGCACCTGGAGCAGACCCTGGTGGAGATCGGCTTCCTCGATCCGGCCAAGCCGCGCCACCTGATGAGTCGGCTGCGGCGGCTCTACGGTCGTGCCGGCATCAGCAAGCTGGAGATGAACATCCTGCGCGGCATCCTCACCGAAACCCAGAAGGCCGCCCGCGGCGAATCCCACCCGCGGACTATCCCCCCGATAGATAATGCCTGAGTGATTTGGTCGGTTTTAAAGTTGACCTTTTTTGTCGGGAATCCGATAATCAGGGTCATCCGATGCAACCCGCTCGAGTTCATCATGAGACTGACCACCAAAGGCCGCTATGCCGTAACCGCCATGCTCGACCTGGCGCTGCACGCCCAGCGGGGGCCGGTGTCGCTGGCCGACATTTCCGAGCGGCAGGGCATTTCGCTGTCCTATCTGGAGCAGCTGTTTGCCCGGCTGCGCCGCGGCGCGCTGGTCAACAGCGTACGCGGTCCCGGCGGCGGTTATCAGCTGGCGCGCGACATGGGCGGTATCCATGTGGCCCAGGTGATCGATGCCGTCAACGAATCCGTGGATGCCACCCGTTGCCAGGGCGGTGGGGGCTGTCACCAGGGCGATACCTGCCTGACCCACCACCTCTGGTGCGATCTGAGCGATCAGATCCACACCTTTTTGAGTGGCATCACCCTGGCCGACCTGGTCGCCCGCAACGAGATCCAGCAGGTGGCCAAGCGTCAGGACACCAAGGCCTGTGCCAGTAAGCAATCGCCCTTAGCGGTCGAAAAAATCGAAGCGTCCACCATCGACTGAGCAGAGACGCCCGTCTGATTAGGAGTAACCGATGAAATTGCCGATCTACCTAGACTATTCCGCCACCACGCCCGTCGATCCGCGCGTCGCTCAGAAGATGAGCGAGTGCCTGCTGGTGGACGGCAACTTTGGCAACCCCGCATCGCGCTCCCACCTGTTCGGCTGGAAGGCCGAGGAGGCCGTGGAAAACGCCCGTCGTCAGGTGGCCGAACTGGTCAACGCCGACCCGCGCGAGATCGTCTGGACCTCCGGTGCCACCGAGTCCGACAACCTGGCCATCAAGGGCGCCGCGCACTTCTACCAGAACAAGGGCAAGCACCTGATCACCTCCAAGATCGAGCACAAGGCGGTGTTGGATACCACCCGCCAGCTCGAGCGCGAAGGCTTCGAGGTCACCTATCTCGAGCCGGGCGAAGACGGCCTGATCACCCCCGACATGGTCGAGGCGGCCCTGCGTGACGACACCACCCTGGTGTCCATCATGCACGTCAACAACGAGATCGGTACGGTCAACGACATCGCCGCCATCGGCGAGCTGACCCGCTCCCGTGGCGTGCTCTTCCATGTCGACGCCGCCCAGTCCACCGGCAAGGTCGAGATCGATCTGGAAAAGCTCAAGGTCGACATGATGTCCTTCTCGGCGCACAAGACCTATGGTCCCAAGGGCATTGGCGCCCTCTACGTCCGCCGCAAGCCGCGCGTGCGTATCGAAGCCCAGACCCACGGCGGTGGCCATGAGCGTGGCATGCGTTCGGGTACCCTGGCGACCCACCAGATCGTCGGCATGGGCGAGGCCTTCCGCATCGCCAAGGAAGAGATGGTCCAGGAAAATGCCCGCATCAAGGCCCTGAGCGATCGCTTCTACCGTCAGTTCGAAGGCCTGGAAGAGGTCTACCTGAACGGCAGCCTGATCCATCGTGTGCCGCACAACCTGAACCTGAGCTTCAACTACGTCGAAGGCGAGTCGCTGATCATGGCGCTCAAGGACCTGGCGGTCTCGTCCGGTTCGGCCTGTACCTCGGCGTCCCTGGAGCCGTCCTACGTCCTGCGTGCCCTGGGCCGCAACGACGAGCTGGCACACAGTTCCATCCGCTTCACCTTCGGCCGCTTCACCACCGAAGAAGACGTTGACTACGCCGCGAGCAAGGTCACCGAAGCCGTCAACAAGTTGCGCGAATTGTCTCCGCTGTGGGACATGTTCAAAGAAGGCGTAGACCTGAGTCAGGTCGAGTGGCAAGCCCACTGACCCACCCTGATAAGCGAGGATTGAACCATGGCATACAGTGAAAAGGTCATCGACCACTACGAAAACCCGCGCAACGTCGGCAAGTTCGATGCGGCCGATCCCGATGTCGGCACCGGCATGGTCGGCGCTCCGGCCTGTGGCGACGTGATGCGTCTGCAGATCAAGGTCAACGAGCAGGGCATCATCGAAGATGCCAAGTTCAAGACCTACGGCTGTGGCTCCGCCATCGCCTCCAGCTCCCTGGCCACCGAGTGGATGAAGGGCAAGAGCATCGAGGAAGCGGCGTCGATCAAGAACAGCATGATCGCCGAAGAACTGGCTCTGCCGCCGGTGAAGATCCACTGCTCGGTACTCGCCGAAGACGCCATCAAGGCGGCGGTCAGCGACTACAAGCAGAAGAAAGGCCTGCTCTAAGGAGGAACCATGGCGATCAGCATGACCGAGTCCGCCGCCCGCCACGTGCAGCGTTCCCTCGATGGACGCGGCAAGGGGGAGGGCATCCGCCTGGGCGTTCGTACCACGGGTTGCTCGGGGCTGGCCTACGTACTCGAGTTCGTCGATGAATTCGCGGCCGAGGACCAGGTGTTCGAAAGCCATGGCGTCAAGGTCATCATCGACCCCAAGAGCCTGGTCTACCTGGACGGCACCGAGCTGGATTTCGTGCGTGAAGGCCTCAATGAGGGCTTCAAGTTCAACAATCCCAACGTGCGTGGCGAGTGTGGCTGCGGCGAAAGCTTCAACATCTGAGGCCCGCCATGGGTAAGCCCTGTCACTTCGCGCTGTTCGAGATCAAGCCCGCCTTCGAGATCGACCAGGCGGGTCTGGCCGCGCGCTATCGCGACCTGGCCCGCACGGTCCATCCGGATCGGTTCGCCGATGCGCCGGAACGCGAGCGGCGCCAGGCGCTGGAGCGGTCGGCCGAGCTCAACGAGGCCTATCACGTGCTGCGCGCGCCGTCGCGCCGCGCGCGTTATCTGCTGGAGCTCGAAGGCCACGAGATGCCGCTCGAGGCGACCATCCAGGACACCGATTTCCTCATGCAGCAATTGCAGTGGCGCGAGGAGTTGGAAGACCTGCAGGACGCCGGCGACAGCGCGGGCATTCCCGCCTTCCGCCAGCGCCTCAAGGAGGCGCAGCGCGACATCGAGCAGGCCTTCGCGGTGATCTGGCAGGATCCCGCCCAGCGCGAGTCTGCCGAACGCCTGGTCCGTCGCATGCAGTTTCTCGACAAGCTGGCCAGCGAGATCCGCCAGCTCGAAGAGCGTCTGGACGATTAATCACAGGTGTCGCTCAGGCACCGACAACCATAAGCCGACTAGCCAATGGCTCTATTGCAGATAGCCGAACCCGGAATGGCGCCCAAGCCGCACCAGCGCAAGCTGGCGGTGGGCATCGATCTGGGCACCACCAATTCCCTCGTGGCTGCCGTCCGCAGTGGCGTGGCCGAGACCCTGCCCGATCTGCAGGGCGAGGTGATCCTGCCCTCCGCCGTGCGCTATGCCGCCGATGGGGTCGACGTGGGGGCAGGCGCCAAGGCCGCTGCCGCCCAGGATCCCTTCAATACCATTCTCTCCGTCAAGCGCCTCATGGGGCGTGGCATTGCCGACGTCAAGCAGCTGGGTGAGCAGTTGCCCTATCGCTTCGTCGCCGGTGAATCGGAAATGCCCTTCATCGATACCGCTGCCGGGCGCAAGAGTCCGGTGGAGGTCTCCGCCGACATCCTGCGGGTGCTGCGCGAGCGGGCCGAAGCCACCCTGGGTGGCGAACTGGTCGGCGCGGTCATCACCGTGCCGGCCTACTTCGACGATGCCCAGCGCCAGGCCACCAAGGACGCTGCCCGCTTCGCCGGACTGAACGTCCTGCGCCTGCTCAACGAGCCTACCGCGGCCGCCGTGGCCTATGGCCTGGACCGGGGCGAGGAGGGTGTGGTCGCCATCTACGACCTGGGGGGCGGCACCTTCGACATCTCCATCCTGCGCCTGACCCGCGGCGTCTTCGAAGTCATGGCCACCGGTGGCGACAGCGCCCTGGGTGGTGATGACTTCGATCATGCCATCGCCGGCTGGATCGTCCAGCAGGCCGGGTTGTCCAGCGATCTGGATCCGGGCACTCAGCGGCGCCTGCTGCAGAGCGCCTGCGCGGCCAAGGAAGCCCTGTCGGCTGCCGAGCGCGTAGAGGTCAGCCATGGCGACTGGTCGGGCGTGCTGGAGCGCAGCACCTTCCAAGAGCTCATCGCCCCGCTGGTGGCGCGCAGCCTCAAGGCCTGCCGCCGCGCCCTGCGTGATGCGGAAGTGGAGCCGGCAGAAATCGCTGCCGTGGTCATGGTCGGTGGCTCCACCCGCGTGCCCTATGTGCGCGAAGCCGTGGGCGAACTGTTCGAGTGCACCCCGCTCACCGACATCGATCCGGATCGCGTGGTCGCCATCGGCGCGGCCCTGCAGGCCGATTCCCTGGCCGGCAATCGTGCCGGCGAAGAACTGCTGCTGCTGGACGTCATCCCGCTGTCCCTGGGACTCGAGACCATGGGCGGCCTGATGGAGAAGATCATTCCGCGCAACACCACCATTCCGGTGGCGCGGGGGCAGGACTTCACCACCTATCGCGACGGCCAGACCGCCATGCTGGTGCATGTGCTACAAGGCGAGCGCGAACTGGTCAAGGACGCCCGCTCCCTGGCCCGTTTCGAATTGCGCGGCTTCCCGCCCATGGTCGCCGGTGCCGCCAAGATCCGCGTCACCTTCCAGGTCGATGCCGACGGCCTGCTCGGCGTCAGCGCCCGCGAGCTGTCCAGCGGCGTGGAAGCCAGCGTCCAGGTCAAGCCGTCCTACGGTCTGACCGACGGCGAGATCGCCAACATGCTGCAGGACTCCTTCCGTCATGCCGGTGACGACATGCAGGCCCGCGCGCTGCGCGAGCAGCAGGTCGAAGCGCGGCGGCTGATTGAGGCGGTCACCGCCGCGCTGGCCGCCGACGGCGAGCGCCTGCTGGACGCCGAGGAGCGTCAGGTGATCGAGCTGGAAATCGGCCAGTTGGCCGAGCTGCTGGACGCCACCGACCTCCAGGCGCTCGAAGACCAGACCAAGCGTCTTTCTCACGTAACCGATGCCTTCGCCGCCCGGCGGATGAACGCCTCGGTCAAGGCGGCCCTGGCGGGTCGTCGTCTCAACGATATCGAGGAGTAGTTCCATCATGCCGCAGATCACCCTGCTGCCCCACGCCGAGCACTGCCCCGAGGGCGCAGTCTTCGAAGCCAGCGAAGGCGAAACCATCATCGCCGCGGCCATGCGCAACGGCATCGACATCGAGCACGCCTGCGAGATGTCCTGTGCCTGCACCACCTGTCACGTAGTCGTCCAGGAAGGCTTCGATTCCCTCGAGCCTTCCGATGAGCTCGAAGACGACATGCTGGACAAGGCCTGGGGCCTGGAAATGCGTTCGCGCCTGTCCTGCCAGGCGGTAGTTGGCAGCGAAGACCTGGTGGTGGAGATTCCGCGCTACACCATCAACCAGGTTTCCGAAGGTCACTGAGGACAGCTGTCATGGCACTGAAATGGACCGATGTGCTGGATATCGCCATCGAACTCAACGACGCCCATCCCGACGTGGATCCGCGCTACGTGAACTTCGTCAAGCTGCGTAACTGGGTCGTGGACCTGCCGGAGTTCGACGACGATCCGCAGCGCGGTGGCGAGAAGGTACTGGAGGCCATCCAAGCCGCCTGGATCGACGAGTCCGCCTGACGCATCGCCCGTACCGCGCTACGCTTTTCACCGGGACCCGCGTATAATCCGCGGGTTTCGTTTTTGCTCTATTCTCACATTCGGAGTTCACATGTCTGTTCAACGTACCCTGTCGATCATCAAGCCCGATGCCGTATCCAAGAATGTCGTCGGTGAGATCGTCACCCGCTTCGAGAAGGCTGGCCTGCGCGTCGTCGCTGCCAAGATGGTCCAGCTGTCCGAGCGCGAAGCCGGTGGCTTCTACGCCGAACACAAAGAGCGTCCCTTCTTCAAGGATCTGGTCTCCTTCATGACCTCCGGTCCGGTCGTGGTCCAGGTGCTGGAAGGCGACAACGCCATCGCCAAGAACCGTGAGCTGATGGGCGCCACCGATCCCAAGAAAGCCGACGCCGGTACCATCCGTGCCGACTTCGCTGTCTCCATCGACGAAAACGCCGTCCATGGTTCGGATTCCGAAGCGTCCGCCGCGCGCGAGATCTCCTACTTCTTCGCAGCCACCGAAGTCTGCGAGCGCATCCGCTAAGGATGAGCGCCGGCCAGGGAAGCGGCCAGCCCGCCTTCCTGGCATCGCCCGCGTCCTGCGCGGGCTTCAAACAGATTTCGTCGAGGTGATCCCATGACCACAGCCACCGATAAGGTCAATCTGCTGGGCCTGACCCAGCCGCAACTCGAGTCGTTCTTCGAGTCCATCGGGGAGAAGCGCTTTCGCGCCGGCCAGGTCATGAAGTGGATCCATCACTTCGGCATCGATGATTTCGACGCCATGAGCAACCTGGGCAAGGCGCTCAAGGAAAAGCTCAAGGCCGCCGCGGAGATCCGTGGCCCCGAGATCGTCAGCGAGGACATCTCCCGCGACGGCACCCGCAAGTGGGTGATCCGCGTCGCCTCCGGCAGCTGCGTCGAGACCGTCTACATTCCGCAGAACGGCCGTGGCACCCTGTGCGTGTCGTCCCAGGCCGGTTGCGCCCTGGACTGCAGCTTCTGCTCCACCGGCAAGCAGGGCTTCAACAGCAACCTCACCGCCGCCGAAGTGATCGGTCAGGTGTGGATCGCCAACAAGTCCTTTGGCAGCGTACCGGCCAAGATCGACCGCGCCATCACCAACGTGGTGATGATGGGCATGGGCGAACCGCTGCTGAACTTCGACAACGTCGTCGCCGCCATGCGCATCATGATGGACGACCTGGGCTACGGCATCTCCAAGCGCAAGGTCACTCTGTCCACCTCGGGCGTGGTGCCGATGATCGAAGAGCTGGCCAAGCACATCGACGTCTCCCTGGCGTTGTCGCTGCATGCACCCAACGACGAGTTGCGCAACGAGCTGGTCCCGATCAACCGCAAGTATCCCTTGGCCATGCTGCTCGATGCCTGCCAGAGATACATCCGGCAACTGGGCGAGAAGCGCGTCCTGACCATCGAGTACACCCTGCTCAAGGACGTCAACGACCTGCCCGAGCACGCCCTGCAGCTGATCGAGCTGCTGCGCAACGTGCCCTGCAAGATCAACCTGATCCCTTTCAATCCCTTCCCGCACTCCGGCTACGAGCGGCCGAGCAAGAACGCCACCCGCCGGTTCCAGGAGCTGCTGGTGCAGGCCGGTTTCAATGTCACGGTGCGGACCACCCGCGGTGACGACATCGATGCCGCCTGCGGCCAGCTGGTGGGGCAGGTCATGGACCGTACCCGTCGCAGCCAGCGTTACATCGCCGTTCGCCAGCTCGACGGTGCCGAAACCGTGACGCCGCTCCAGGGCTGAGGGCGCGATCATGGCGATCACGCGCTTTGCGGCTGTCGCGCTCGCCCTGGTGGTCGGTAGCCTGGCCGGCTGCGTGACCGAGGGTGACCGCAACCCCATGGATACCCGCCAGGGACGGATGCAGGCCCGTGATGCCTACATCCAGCTTGGCCTCGGCTATGTCCAGCAGGGCAACACCGAACAAGCCAAGGTGCCGTTGAAGAAGGCCTTGGAACTGGATTCCTCCAGCGCCGACGCCCATGCCGCCCTCGGGCTGGTGTTCCAGGCCCAGGGCGAGACCGAACTGGCCGATCAGGAGTATCGCCTGGCCCTGCGCGAGCGGCCCCGCGATGCCCGCATCCTCAACAACTATGGCAGCTTCCTCTATGAGCAGGAGCGCTACAAGGATGCCTACGAACGCTTCACCCAGGCCGCCGAAGACAGCCTCTACCCCGAGCGCGCGCGGGTGTTCGAGAATCTCGGCCTGACGGCCTTGCGACTCAATCAGGTCGACTTGGGCAAGGAAAATCTGGAAAAATCCCTGCGGCTGGATCGCAATCAGCCCAGGGCCCTGTTCGAATTGGCTCAATTGGCCTATCAGACGCGCGACTACGTGCCGTCTCGCAGCTATTACCAGGCCTTCAGCCAGCTCAGCCCCCAGGATGCCCGCAGCCTGTTGCTCGGGATCCGCCTCGCCGAGGTGTTCAACGATCGCAACACCGCCGCGAGCTATGCCCTGCAGCTGAAGCGCCTCTACCCGAACTCACCTGAATATCGTCAACTTCAGTCGGAGCAGAAATGACCGCAGTGCAATCCGAAGCGGTACACGCCGGACGGGGCAATCCCGGTGAGATCTTGCGTCAGAAGCGACTGGCGCTTGGCTGGAGCCAGGCCCAGGTCGCCCAGAATCTCAATCTCAGCGAGCGCATCATCGAGCAGCTCGAGTCCGGCAACTATCAGCAGATGCCGGGGCACACCTTCGCCCGTGGCTACACCAAGGCCTATGGCAAGCTGCTGGGCCTGGACCAGGTCGAACTGGTGCGTACCTTCGACAGCTACACCGGCACCGATGCCAAGGGCAGCACCGTGCACAGCCTGGGCCGCCTCGACGAGCCGGTGCGGTTGTCGCGAAATGTCCTCAGATTCGTCAGTTTCGTCCTGGTGGTGCTGATCATCGCCATGGGTCTGTTCTGGTGGCAGGAGCGCAGTCGTCAGACTTCCAGCAGCAGCGCCGTGAGCATGGAGCATGTCGAGGTCGAGGGTGCCGACGGCAAGACCGAGATCCATCCCATCGACGAGCCGGAAGAACAGCCCCCGGTCACTGCTCAGCAGCCCGCCGTCACCCTGCCGTCTCCGGTAGGCACGCCGACGCCGGATGCCAATGCCGTGGCCGCCATGACCACCCCGACCGCCGCGCCGACTCCGGCCCCGGCCAGCGGTTCGAGCACGTCCACCCCTCCGGCGCCGGCTGCAACGGCGCCTGCCGCCTCGGCCACCGCGCCTGCCGCAGCGCCCGTCGCCGGCAGCGACAGCCTCAACATCCGCTTCACCGCCAACTGCTGGACGCAGGTCAGCGACGGTACCGGCAAGATCCTTTTCAGCGGCGTGAAAAAGGGCGGCGAGAGCCTCGACTACGCCTCGATCAAGGCGCCGGTCAACATCCGTCTCGGCTTCGCTCGCGGTGCCCAGATCACCTACAACGGCCAGGTCGTCGACCTCGCGCCTTACACCAAGGGCGAGACCGCCCGCATCAAACTCGGTCAGGCCGGACAATGACGTCCGGCGACCCCATGGGAAACCAGCATGCATAGCGAATCGCCCATCAAACGTCGGTTGTCCCGCAAGATCTGGGTCGGCTCGGTGCCGGTCGGCGGCGATGCTCCCATCGCCGTGCAGAGCATGACCAACACCGAAACCTGCGACGTCGACGCCACCGTGGCCCAGGTTCAGCGCCTGCAGGACGCCGGTGCCGACATCGTGCGCATCTCCGTGCCCGACATGGACGCCGCCGAAGCCTTCGGCCGCATCAAGCAGCGGGTCAGCCTGCCGCTGGTGGCCGACATTCACTTCGATTACAAGATCGCCCTGCGCGTGGCCGAGCTGGGCGTGGACTGCCTGCGCATCAACCCTGGCAACATCGGTCGCGAAGACCGGGTCAAGGCGGTGGTCGACGCGGCCCGCGAGCGCGGCATCCCGATCCGCATCGGCGTCAACGCCGGTTCGCTGGAAAAGGACCTGCAGAAGAAGTATGGCGAGCCCACCCCGGAGGCCCTGGTGGAGTCGGCCATGCGCCATGTCGACCATCTGGAGAAGCTGGACTACCCGGACTTCAAGGTCAGCGTGAAGGCCAGTGACGTCTTCATGGCCGTGGCGGCCTACCGTCAGCTGGCCACCCGCATCGAGCAGCCGCTGCACCTGGGCATCACCGAAGCCGGCGGCCTGCGCTCGGGCACGGTGAAGTCCGCCGTGGGCCTGGGCATGCTGCTGGCCGAAGGCATCGGCGACACCATCCGCATCTCGCTCGCGGCCGATCCGGTCGAGGAGATCAAGGTCGGTTTCGACATCCTCAAGTCCCTGCGCCTGCGTTCGCGTGGCATCAACTTCATCGCCTGCCCGAGTTGCTCGCGGCAGAACTTCGATGTGGTCAAGACCATGAACGAACTGGAAGGGCGCCTGGAGGACCTGCTGGTGCCCCTGGACGTCGCGGTGATCGGTTGCGTGGTCAACGGTCCCGGCGAAGCCAAGGAAGCCCATGTCGGCCTGACCGGAGGTACGCCCAACAATCTGGTGTACATCGATGGCAAGCCGGCCTCCAAGCTGAACAACGACAATCTGGTGGACGAGCTGGAAGGGCTCATCCGCCGCAAGGCGGCCGAAAAGGCCGAAGCGGATGCCGCGCTCATCGCGCGCAGCTGAAAGATCAAGGAATAAGGCCCTTTCGTGAGCAAGTCCCTGCAAGCCATCCGTGGCATGAACGATATCCTGCCGGAGCAGACTCCGGCCTGGCGTTACCTGGAACGTACCTTCGCGACGCTGCTCGACGGCTATGGCTACCACGAGATCCGTCTGCCCATCATGGAGTTCACCGAACTCTTCGCCCGTGGCATTGGCGAGGGCACCGACGTGGTGGACAAGGAGATGTACACCTTCCTCGACCGCAACGAGGAGTCCCTGACCCTGCGTCCGGAAGGCACCGCGGGTTGCGTGCGGGCCGTGCTCGAACACGGCATGACCGGTGGTGGCCAGGTGCAGAAGCTCTGGTACGCCGGGCCCATGTTCCGTTATGAGAAGCCGCAAAAGGGTCGCTATCGCCAGTTCCACCAGATCGGCGTGGAGGTGTTCAACCTGCCCGGTCCGGACATCGATGCCGAACTGATCGTGCTCACCGCGCGCCTCTGGCAACGCCTGGGCCTGACCGACGCCGTGACCCTGCAGCTCAACAGCCTGGGTTCCAGCGCCGATCGCGCCCGCTATCGCGAAGCCCTGGTGGCCTATCTGCAGGAACGCTTCGAGCAGCTCGACGAAGACAGCCAGCGCCGCCTGACCACCAATCCGCTGCGCATCCTCGACAGCAAGAACGCCCAGACCCAGGCGCTGCTGCAGGACGCCCCGACCCTGGCCGACTACCTGGACGACGAGTCCCGCGCGCACTTCGACGGCCTCAAGGCCCGTCTGGACGCCGCCGGCATTCGCTACCAGATCAACCCCAAGCTGGTGCGTGGCCTGGACTACTACGGCCGTACGGTCTTCGAGTGGGTCACCGACAAGCTGGGCGCCCAGGGCACCGTCTGTGCCGGTGGCCGCTACGACGGCCTGATCACCCAGTTCGGCGGCAAGCCCACCCCGGGTGTCGGCTTCGCCATGGGGGTCGAGCGCCTGGTGCTGCTGCTGGAAACCCTGGAATGCCTGCCTGGCGATCTGCAGCGACCCGCCGATCTCTATCTGTGCGCCTTTGGCGAGGCGGCCGAGCTGGCCGGCCTGAAGTTGGCAGAACAGTTGCGCGATGCCCGTCCGGACCTGCGTCTGCTGGTCAATGCCGGTGCCGGCAGCTTCAAGAGCCAGTTCAAGAAGGCCGACAAGAGCGGCGCGCTCTGGGCCATGATCCTGGGTGAAGACGAACTGGCCGCGCAACAGGTGGCACTCAAGCCGCTGCGTGGCGATGCGCCCCAGGAAAAGGTCGATTTCGCGGCCCTGGCCGCCCGTCTGGACGAGATTTTGCCCCTGGCCGGTTCCGGTCGCGGGAATTGAGGAGAACGGATTTGAGTTCCATCGACGACGACAATCTGGTGGTCGCCAAGGCCTGGTGGCAGCGTAACGGCAAGCCGCTGGTGGCGGGTGGTGTCATCGCCCTGGTGGCGGTGCTCGGCTGGCAGGGCTGGCAGCGTTACCAGAACAGCCAGGCGCAAGGCGCTTCGGTGCTCTATCAGCAACTGGTGGAAGCCACGCTGGCTCCCGGTGGCAAGGTCGACACCGCCCGGGTGACGGACACCTACGGCAAGCTCAAGCAGGATTATTCCGGTACCGCCTACGCCCAGTACGGGAGCCTCTTCGTCGCCAAGGTGGCGGTAGAGAACAATCGCCTGGACGACGCCGCCGCCGAACTCAAGGCCGTAGTGGACAAGCCCCATGACGCCGAACTCGGCGAGCTGGCGCGTCAGCGACTGGCCCGGGTGCTGGCGGCCCAGGGCAAGGCCGAAGAGGGCCTCAAGCTGCTGGATGGCGAGGCGCCCAAGGCCTATGTCGCCAATCGCGAAGAATTGCGTGGCGACCTGCTGGTGGCGCTGAAGAAGCCGGCCGAGGCCCGCGCCGCCTATGAAAAAGCCCGCGCCGCGCTGCCCAACGACGCAGCCGAAGGCGTGCTGCAGATGAAACTCGATGATCTCGCCAAAGGAGACGCCTGATGTTGCGCTGGAAGCCTATCGCGGTACTGGGTCTCGCCCTTGCGGTCGTCGGGTGCAGCAGCACCGGCAAGAAGGAATTGCCGCCGGCCGAGCTGAAGGACATCAAGGCTGAAGTTCGCCTGGATGAAGTCTGGAGTCGCTCGGTGGGCGACGGCCAGGGCAAGGAATACAACCGCCTGGTACCGGCCGTCGACGGCCAGACGATCTTTGCCGCTGATGCCGACGGCCGGGTCATGGCGATGAATCGCGAGACCGGCCAGGTGCTGTGGAAGAAGGACCTGGACCTGCCGGTGTCCGGCGGCGTCGGCGTGGGCTCCGGCCTGGTGCTGGTCGGCACCCTGCGTGGCCAGGTGATCGCCCTCGACAGTGCCAGTGGCGACGAGAAGTGGCGCGCCCAGGCGTCCAGCGAAGTGCTGTCCGCCCCGGTGGTCAACAACGACGAGGTGGTGGTGCAGTCCCAGGACGACAAGCTGCAGGCCTTCGAGCTGGGCAGCGGCACCCGTCGCTGGATCTACGAAGACACCCAGCCGGTGCTGAGTCTGAGAGGCACTGGTGCGCCCCTGGTCACCAACCAGGTGGTCATGGCCGGTTTCGCCAGCGGCAAGGTGGTCGCTCTGGACGTGCAGCGCGGCCTGCCGCTGTGGGAACAGCAGATCGCCGTGCCCAAGGGCCGTTCCGAACTGGAGCGGATCGTCGACGTGGACGGCGGCCTGTCGCTGTCGGGCGACACCCTCTATGTGGTCAGCTACAACGGCCGCGTGGTCGCGCTCAATCCGGCCAACGGCCAGATCCTCTGGCAGCGTGACGCCTCCAGCTACGACGGCGTGGCCGAAGGTTTCGGCAACGTCTACCTGAGCCTGGACAACGGCACCGTGGAAGCGGTCGAGGAATCCTCCACCTCCGCGCTCTGGACCAATGCCGATCTGGCCCGTCGCCAGCTCACCGGTCCGGTGGTCTGGTCGAGCAACGTGGTGGTGGGCGACTACGCCGGCTACATCCACCTGCTGAGCCAGGTCGACGGTCGTTTCGTCGGTCGGACCAAGGTCGACGGTGACGGCGTCCGGGTACGACCACTGGTCGTCGGCGACATGCTCTACGTTTACGGCAATGGCGGTAAACTCGTCGCCTATCGTCTGCGCTAGAACCCTTTATCCTCAACCGATGGCCGCTACCGTGAAGTTCGGTAGCGGCCATCGTGTTTTCTGCTCTGGGAGAGCCGTATGGTTCCCGTAATTGCCCTGGTGGGGCGGCCGAACGTCGGCAAATCCACGCTTTTCAACCGCCTGACCAAGACTCGGGACGCCATCGTCGCCGACTTCGCCGGCCTGACCCGCGATCGCAAGTACGGCGAAGCCAAGTGGCAGGGACGCACCTACATCGTGGTCGACACCGGCGGTATCTCCGGTGACGAGGAAGGCATCGACCTGAAGATGGCCGAGCAGTCGCTGCAGGCCATCGAAGAATCCGATGCGGTACTGTTCCTAGTGGACTCCCGCGACGGCATGACCGTCGCCGATCAGATGATCGCCGAGCACCTGCGCAAGCGAAACAAGCGCACCTTCCTGGTGGCCAACAAGGTCGATACCGTCGACCCGGATATCGCCCGGGCGGAATTCAGCCCGCTGGCCATTGGCGACGCCTATCCTATCGCCGCGGCCCACGGGCGCGGCGTGAACAATCTGCTGGAAGACGCCCTGGGCGTCTTTCCCAAGGATGAGTTCGAGGTCGAGGAGCTCACCGAGGAGCAGGTGCGCGCTGCCGCAGAGGAGGGTGGTGACGTCTTCCGTCGCGTGCAGGGCATCGACGAGACCACCGGCATCAAGATCGCCGTGATCGGCCGGCCCAACGTCGGTAAATCGACCCTGGTCAACCGCATGCTCGGCGAAGAGCGGGTGATCGTCTATGACCAGGCCGGTACCACTCGCGACAGCATCTACATCCCCTTCGAGCGCAACGAAGAACGCTACACCCTGATCGACACCGCTGGCGTGCGCCGCCGCGGCAAGGTCTTCGAGGCGGTCGAGAAGTTCTCGGTGGTCAAGACGCTGCAGGCGATCCAGGACGCCAACGTGGTGATCTTCGTCATGGATGCCCGCGAAGGCGTGGTCGAGCACGACCTCAACCTGCTCGGCTTCGTGCTGGAGACCGGGCGTGCCCTGGTGATCGCCCTGAACAAGTGGGACGGCATGGAGTCCGGCGAGCGCGACTACGTCAAGACCGAACTGGAACGCCGCTTGCTGTTCGTCGACTTCGCCGACATCCACTTCATCTCGGCGCTGCATGGCACCGGCGTGGGCCATCTGTACAAGTCGGTCCAGCAGTCCTTCGCCTCGGCCACCACCCGCTGGCCCACCAGCCGCCTGACCCAGATCCTCGAGGACGCGGTGCAGGAGCACCAGCCGCCGATGGTCAGCGGCCGGCGCATCAAGCTGCGCTATGCCCACCTGGGTGGCGCCAACCCGCCGCTGATCGTCATCCACGGCAACCAGACGGAAGCGGTGCCCAAGTCCTATACCCGCTACTTGGAAAAGACCTATCGCCGGGTGCTCAAGCTGGTGGGTACGCCGATCCGTATCGAGTACCGCGGTGGCGAGAACCCCTTCGAGGGCAAGAAGAACACCCTCACCGAGCGCCAGGTCAACAAGAAGCGCCGGCTGATGAGCCACCACAAGAAGGCCGAGAAGAAGCGCAAGGACAAGCGCCGGTAAGCCGGTCGGGCGTTGTGAAGGGAAGGGGGCTAATAGCCCCCTTTTTCTTTGTTAGAGGATTGGGGCGAGGAGGCTACTAGCGCACCGAACTTCCCTCTCTCCCTTTGGGAGAGGGTTGGGGTGCGGGCATCCCGTACGACGTTTGTTCCAGTGGAAAAGACTGCGCCGTTTTCCACGCTACGGTGGTTCCTCTTCGCGGCAGCGGCGGTGCATTGATGCGTCCGGGTGGACGAAACAACCCCCTCTCCCTTTGCGAGAGGGCTGGGGTGAGGGTGATCCCTGCGACGGCCTAGCAGTGAAAAAGATCGTAGCCTTGGCCCCTTCGCGTCGCTAACGGGTAACCTGACTGCCTGCGGTTGCCCTCATCCTGGTCCTCTCCCGGAGGGAGAGGGGATGTTTGGATCAAGCCTTGTACCCAGGCTATGCCGAGACCGCTGGCTGGCTGATCGGCATAGCACTACTTGCCCTCTCGCGCAAAAAATCGCAGTCTGCCGATCTCCTTCCAGCCAGACCCGTGCCCGCGCGATGATCCAGAGCAAGCTTCCCGACCTCGCCGTCACCATCTTTACCCGCATGTCCCAGCTCGCCGCCCAGACCGGTGCGCTGAATCTGTCCCAGGGCTTTCCCGACTTCGACGGCCCCGCCGAGTTGCTCGCGGCGGTCGGTCGCCATGTCGCGGCGGGCCACAACCAGTACGCACCCATGACCGGATTGCCGACGCTGCGCCAGCAGGTAGCGGCCAAGGTTGCCGCCTTCTATGGCCGCGAGGTGGATGCCGAGGCCGAGGTCACCATCGTGCCCGGGGCCACCCAGGGCCTGTTCTGCGCCCTGCAGACCCTGGTGCGGCCAGGCGACGAGGTGATCGTCTTCGACCCCTGCTACGACAGCTACGAACCCTCGGTGCAACTGGCCGGCGGGCGCTGCGTGCACGTGCCTCTGGCGCTGCCGAGCTTCGGTATCGACTGGACGGCGCTGGAAGCGGCCCTGAGTCCGCGTACCCGCGCCATCGTGCTCAATACCCCGCACAACCCCAGTGGCGCTCTGGTCAGCGCCGCCGAGTTGGATCGCCTGGCCGCACTGATCCGCGGGCGCGATCTCTATCTGGTCAGCGACGAGGTCTATGAGCACCTGGTCTACGACGGCGAGCGCCATGCCAGCGTCATCGCCCACGACGAACTCTATGCCCGCGCCTTCGTGGTCAGCTCCTTCGGCAAGACCTATCACGTCACCGGCTGGAAGACCGGCTATGTGGTAGCGCCGCCGGCGCTGTCGGCCGAGTTGCGCAAGGTGCACCAGTACGTGAGCTTCTGCGGAGTGACGCCGATCCAGGCCGCCCTGGCCGACTTCATGGCCGCCCATCCCGAGCACCTCAGCGAGCTGCCGGCCTTCTACCAGGCCAAGCGCGATCTCTTCTGCGATCTCCTGGGTAACTCGCGCTTCACCTTCCAGCGCGCCGCCGGCACCTATTTCCAGGTGGTGGACTATTCCGCCATCCGCCCGGATCTGGACGACGTGGCCATGGCCGAATGGCTGACTCGCGAGCATGGCGTCGCCGCCATTCCGCTGTCGGTGTTCTACCAGACGCCGCCTGCGGACCTGCGCCTGGTGCGCTTCTGCTTCGCCAAGCGCGAAGACACCCTGCGTCAGGCAGCGGAGCGGCTATGCGCGATCTGACCCCCACCCAGGACCTGCGCCTGGCGCTGCTGCAGAGCGAACTGGCCTGGCATGACCCGGCCGCCAATCGCGCCCATTTCGAGCGTCTGCTGACGGCTGTGGGCGAGACCGATCTGGTCATCCTGCCGGAGATGTTCACCACCGGCTTTTCCATGGAATCGGCGGCCCTCGCCGAACCCGCCGATGGGCCGACCGCCGCCTGGCTGCGCGAACAGGCCCGGCGTATCGGCGCCGTGGTGACGGGCAGCCTGATCGTGCAGGACGAAGCTGGACAGCATCGCAACCGGCTGCTGTGGGCGACGCCCGAAGGCGAGTTGCTGCACTACGACAAGCGTCATCTGTTTCGCATGGCCGGTGAGCACGAGCATTACGCGCCTGGCGAGCAGCGCCTGGTGGTGACGCTCAAGGGGTGGCGGATCCGCCCGCTGATCTGCTACGACCTGAGATTCCCGGTCTGGAGTCGCGCTCGGGACGATACCGACCTGCTGCTCTATGTGGCCAACTGGCCAGCGCCGCGGCGTGGGCATTGGAACCGGCTGCTGCCGGCGCGGGCCATCGAGAATCTCTGCTATGTCGCCGCGGTGAACCGCCTTGGCAGCGACGGCAACGGTCATCCCTATGCCGGTGACAGCCAGGTGCTGGACTTCCAGGGTGAACCCCTGGTCGAGGCCGGCGCGGCGGCCGGCATCTTCCACACGACCCTGTCGGCCGCGGAGCTGGCCGGCTATCGCGAGCGCTTTCCGGCGCAGCGCGATGCCGACGCCTTCCGCCTGGACTGATCAGGCCCAGAAGGGCGCGGGCTGGACGGCATGCTGGTGGATCAGGGCGACGGCCTGGTCCACGTCCGTCGCGGTGGTGTAGCGACCCAGGCTGAATCTGTAGCTGCGCGCGGCCTGTTCGGCGGATAGGCCCAGGCCCAGGAGCACATGAGAGGGTGCCGCCTTGGCCGAACTGCAGGCCGAGGTCGTCGAGAAGGCTAACTGACGCTGCAGCGCCACGGTGTCCAGTGGCGTGGCGAAGGTCAGGTTCAGGGTATGGGGAATGCGCTGCCGGGCGCAGCCATTGAGCTGCATGCCGTTCAACGTCTGCACCCCTGCCAGGAACCGCTCGCGCAATTGACCAAGACGCTCGTTTTCCCGCGTCATGGCCTGGCCGGCGAGGGCGAAGGCAGTGCCCATGCCGACGATCTGGTGAGTGGCCAGGGTGCCGGAGCGCAGCCCGCGCTCATGGCCGCCGCCGTGGATCTGCGCCTGCAGGGCACCCTCCGCCCGCGGGCCGACGTAGAGGGCGCCGATGCCCTTAGGACCGTAGGTCTTGTGCGCGGAAAAGGACATCAGATCGACATCCAGGCCGTTCAGGTCGATGGCGACCTTGCCGGTGGCCTGGGCGGCGTCCACATGGAAGAGGGCGCCACGGGCGCGGACCAGCCGGCCGATGGCGTCGATGTCGGTCAGGGTGCCCAGCTCGTTGTTCACCAGCATCAGCGAGACCAGGCAGGTGTCGTCTCGCCAGGCCTGCTCGACGGCGGCGGGGGTGATCAGACCTGCTGCGTCAGGCGTCAGGTAGGTTACGGTGAAGCCCTCGGCTTCCAGTTGGGCCGCGGTATCCAGGACCGCCCGGTGTTCCAGGCAACTGGTGATCAGGTGGCCGCGCCCGCGACGACGGGCCACGCCGAGCAGGGCGAGGTTGTTGGATTCGGTGGCGCCGGAGGTCCAGACCAGCTGTGCGGGCTGGGCGCCGACCAGGGCGGCTACCTGCTGGCGAGCGCTATCCACAGCCTGCTGGGCGTCGTTGCCGAAGGCATGGCCGCGGGAGGCGGGATTGCCGAAGACGCCCTGGCGGCCCAGGCAACCCAACATGGCCTCGATGACGACATCGTCGACGGGGGTAGTGGCGGCGTAGTCGAAATACAGGGGGTAAGCGTCCATGGCGGCCTCGAGCGTTTGAGTGAAACTAGGCTAACGCTCACGCTCGTGAAGAAATTTGCTTTTTTATCTCTTATTGGCGTTTTTATGAGAATAGAATTCTCTTAAATAGCTTTTATGGAGAAAGCCGTTTCATGGATCGCTTCGATCGCGCCATCCTCGAGATCTTGCAGCAGGACAGCACCCGACCGGTGGCCGATATCGCCGAGCGTATCGGCCTGGGCACCACCGCCTGTTGGCGGCGGATCCAGAAGCTGGAGGAGCAGGGGGTCATCCGCGCCCGGGTGGCGCTGCTCGATCCCCGCCAGCTCAACGTGGGGGTGACGGTGTTCGTCTCGGTGCGCACCAACCAGCACGCCATGGACTGGCTGCAGCGCTTCCACGCGGCGGTGGCGGCCATTCCGGAGGTGGTGGAGCTCTATCGCATGGCCGGCGACACGGATTACCTGATGCGCATCGTGGTGCCGGACATCGCCGCCTACGATGGTGTGTACAAACGGCTGATCCAGGTACCGGGGTTGCTCGATGTCAGCTCCAGCTTCGCCATGGAGCAGATCAAGTACAGCACGGCCTTGCCGCTGGATTATGTGCGTTGAGGGGGCGGTCTATCGCGGCCATGGGCCGCTCCTACGGCTAAACCGGAGCGTGTAGGAGCGGCCCATGGCCGCGATTAAATCCTATGATCGCTACCCAACACTGGCGGCGCCTCGAGGCAAGGCCTGTTGGGCTTCGCTACGCTTAGCTCAACCTACGGCGGCCCGTCATGACCGCGATGAAGTGGGTTGGGTGGCGCCAAGTCTCAGCGATAGGCGCTGACCTGATCCAGCAGGGTGACGTCGTCGGCGGGCAGCTGCAGCCGAGTGGCGGCGATCAGGTCGTCGAGCTGGGCCTGGGAGGTGGCGCTGGCAATGGGGGCGGTGATGCTCGGACGGGCGATCAGCCAGGCCAGGGCTACTTGGGCCGGGGTGGCGTCGTGCTTTTCGGCGATCTCGTCGAGACCGGCGAGAATGGCCATGCCGCGTTCGTCCAGATAGCCTTTGACCATCTCTGCCCGTGCACCCTGGAGGTCATCCTTGGTGCGGTACTTGCCGGTAAGGAAGCCGCTGGCCAGGGAGAAATAGCTGATCACGCCCAGGCCGAGCTCTTGGACCACCGGCTCCAGGTCGGTCTCGTAGTCCTTGCGCGCGTGCAGATTGTAGTGCGGCTGCAGGCTCTGGTAGGCCGGCACGCCCAGGCGCTCGGCGACCTGGGCCGCTTCGCGCAGGCGCTGGCCACCATGGTTGGAGGCGCCGATCACCCGCACCTTGCCCTGTTCCACCAGACGGGCGAAGGCCCCCAGGGTCTCTTCCAGAGGGGTGTCCTGATCATCGCAATGCGCCTGGTAGAGGTCGATGCGATCGGTCTGCAGGCGCTTGAGCGAGGCCTCCACCGCCTGCTGTACATAGTTGGCGCCAAGGCCTTTGCGACCCTCGCCCATGTCCATGCCCAGCTTGGTGGCCAGGATCACCTGATCGCGCTTGCCGCTCCGGGCGAACCACTTGCCGAGCAGGGTCTCGGACTCGCCGCCACGGTTGCCTGGCGCCCAGCGCGAATAGACGTCGGCGGTGTCGATGAAATCCAGGCCGGCGTCGAGCAGCGTGTCCAGCATACGAAAGGACTGGGCTTCGTCCAGCGTCCAGCCAAAGACGTTGCCACCGAAGCAGAGGGGCGGGACCTGCAGGTCGGAGTGGCCGAGGGTACGTTTTTGCATGGGATCCTCATCTGGATAGGGAAGACATGCAGGTTACGACCGATGGCCGCGGCTCAAGGTTCGAGACGCGGCGGCCCTGACCACTCCAGCAGGGGGATGGGTTTGCCGAGCGCATAGCCCTGGGCGTAGTCGACGCCGATGGTGCCGAGCAACTCGAAGGTAGCCTGGGATTCGACGAATTCGGCGATGGTCTCGGCGCCCAGGTGGTGGGCGACCTGGTTGATGGACTCGACGATGGCGCGATCCAGCGGATCCTGGTCGAGGGTGCGGATGAAGCTGCCGTCGATCTTCACGTAGTCGACGCGGAAATGCTTGAGGTAGGCGAAGGAGCTGAGGCCGGCGCCGAAGTCGTCCAGGGCGATGCGGCAGCCGCGTCCGCGGACCTGGCTGATGAGTTCGGAGGCCACCGAGAGCTTGTTGATCACCGCAGTCTCGGTCAACTCGAAGAGCAGGCGTTGCGGATCCAGCGGCGAGGCGGCGATCAGCTCCAGCAATTCGGGCAGAAAGTCGGGATCGCTCAGGCTGTTGCCCGAGAGATTGATGCCCACGTGCAACTCGGGTCGCTCCTGCAGCCAGGGCACCAGTTCGACCAGCACCTGACGTACCACCCAGCGGTCGATGCTGCTCATCAGGCCGAAGCGTTCGGCGGCCGGGATGAAGGTGGCCGGCGAGATCAGTTGGCCCTGGACATCGCGCAGGCGCAGCAGCAACTCGACATGCTGCGCCGCGCTGCCGCGGCTACGGGTGGGGACGATGGTCTGGGCGTGCAATTCGAAGCGGTGCTGCTCCAGAGCCTCGCGCAGGCCGCTGGCCATGAGGATCTCGCGGTGTTGGCGCTCCACGTCCTCGCTGCCGGCGCGATAGAGCGCCGCACGATTGCGCCCGGCATGCTTGGCGGTGTAGCAGGCCACATCGGCCTGGCTCATCAATTCGGCCGGACTGCGGGTCTCGGCGGTGATGGCGACGATGCCGGCGCTGGCACCGACGTCGTAGATCCGGCTCTGCCAGTTGAAGCGCACGGCGCCAATGCTGGCGATGAGCTTTTCGGCGACGGCCTCGGCCTGCACCAGATCGCAATCACGCAGCAGCAAGGCGAATTCGTCACCCCCGATGCGCGCCACGGCGTCGGAGCCGCGCAGGGAATCGCGCAGCAGGGTGCCCAGCTCGCGCAGCAGCAGATCGCCCGCGGCATGGCCGGCGGAATCGTTGACCACCTTGAAGCGATCCAGGTCGATGAAGCACAGCGCATGCTGGGTGGTGCCGGCCTGGGCCTGTTGCCAGGCGGCTTCCAGCTCCTGCTCGAACTTCAGGCGGTTGAAGAGTCCGGTCAGGGCGTCGTGGGAGGCGTTGTAGCTCAATTCGCGCTGCAGGTTGCGGGCATGGGTGACGTTCTGAAACACCAGTACCGCGCCGATGATGTGGCCATCCACCGTGCGTACCGGTGCTGCGGAATCCTGTACCTCGTGTCGCTCACCGTGCCGGCTGAGCAGCACGGCGCCTTCGTCCAGCGAGGTGATGGTCTGGTCGCGCAGGCAGCGGGCCACCGGGCTGGGCAGCACCTCATCGCTCTGGCTGTCGTGGATGAGGAACACCTCCTCGTGGGGGCGCCCCTGGGCATCCGCCAGCGACCAGCCGGTGAGCTGCTCGGCGACCGGATTGAGAAAGAGGATGCGACCGTCCACGTCGGTGGTCAGGACGGCGTCGGCGATGGAGGCCAGGGTGACCTGCAGCCGTTCCTTTTCCTCGTAGAGCGCCGTGGTCAGCTGATGGTGCTCGGTGACGTCGCTGTTGCTGCCGACCAGGCGGACGTGGCCATCGGCCTCGACCACCGAGATCAACTCGGAGCGGATGTGCCGCACCTCGCCCCCAGGGCCGCCGCGATTGATGCGGAAGTTGAAGGTGTAGGACATCGAGGCGCTGACGACCTTCTCGAACACCTCCAGCGAGAGTGCCTTGTCATCCGGATGGATGAAGGTGAGCCAGAAGTCCATGTCCCGGCTGAGATTGTCGGGGGCGATGCCATACAGGTCACGCAGGCGGGCATCGGCATTGAAGCCCGGACTGCGGGTATCCCACTCCCAGATGCCCACGTTGCTGGCGCGAATGGCCAGTTGCAGGCGCTCCCGGAGCCGGGCGTTGGTCGCCTCGGCACGGCGCTGGGCGTCGATGTCACGAGCCTGCAGCAGATAGCCGCTGAGCAGGTCGCCGTCGTCGTGGTCGGGCGACAGCGCCAGTTGCATCCACAAGCCCTGGCCATCACGGTGCAGCAGGCGCCGGGTCTGTTCACCTTCCTGGACCGTCAACTGTTCTTCGGGATCGGCGATCAACTCCTTGAGCAGCCGGCCGTCGAGACTGTGGCGCGGATAGCCGAGCATGGCTTCCAGGGCCGCGTTCACCTGGCTCAGACGCCCATCCACCGACAGCAGCGCCATACCATAGGGCGCGGTGCTCAGGGCATGGCGGAAGCGTGCCTCGTTGCGCGCCAGGCGCTGGTTGTGATGACGGCTCTGCTCCACGGCGGCGGCCAGCAGCAGCGGTGGAATCTGCATCAGCGCCACCGGGATGTAGGTCAGGGCCTCCTGCATCAGCGAGACGGCTGGGGCGCCAAGCAGGTAGCCGTGAGCCACCAGGTAGGTGAAGATCAGGATGTTCAGGCCGCCCACCACCGCGGTACCCAGGGCGGTGAGCCTCAGGGTCATCAGCAGCAGCAGGGTGGAGACATAGACGAAGGGATAGGGCACATAGGCCAGCAGTCCGAGCACCAGCAAAGGGCTGATCAGCAGCAGGGCGAGGAATTCGCGGGCACCCTGGCGGCTGAATTGCTGCCACTGCAAGGGGCGGCGAAGAAAGGCGAGGGGCATCACCACCAGCAGGCCAAGGGCGTCGCCCAGGTACCAGTGCATGGCCACCCTCAGCAGCTCGGGATTGCCTTGCTGGGCGGCGATCAGGGTACCCAGGGCGGTACCCGCCAGCGGGGACATCAGCACCCCGTAGAACAGCAGTCGCCCCATGGCCGCGATGTTGCGTTCGGGGTGGAGGATGCGGCCATGCAGCAGCCAGGCGCCGAACAGGATCTCCGCCAGATTGGGTAGGGAATAGAGCGCTCCGATGGCCGGGTCACCACTGAAGGGCAATTCGGCCAGGGCGCCAGCCACCCAGATCGCCAGCAGCTGCAGCGGCCAGCGACGCCGGGCCGAGCGCAGCAGCCAGGCGATCGCCAGCCCATTGGGCAGCCAGAGGGTGGCCACGGTGCTGGAGGCCTGGCGGGTGAAGAGAATGCACAGGACGGAACTGATCAGGAACAGCAGGGACAGCGCGGCGATGTCACGCCGCAGGCTGGTGTTTCGCGACAGAATGGAAGTCATTGCCTATCCAGACAAGCTGCTCGGCCGGCAGGTGCCAGGCAGACGAGACGATCCCTAGGAAGCGGGGAGTATCTCCGCTGGTTCGCCATAAAAAAAGGGAACGCCGACGGGCATTCCCTTAAGTTTGACGAATGTCAGTATTAGGCAGCCTTGGCCTGGGCCTGGGTGACCGCGCGATTCAGGGCGCTGAGCAGGGCACGGAAGCTGGCGGTGGTGATGTTCTCGTCGATGCCGATGCCATGCAGCGGGCGCTGGCCCTCTAGGCGAATCTCGATGTAGGAGGCGGCCTTGGCGTTGGCGCCGGCGCCGATGGAGTGCTCGTGGTAGTCCATGATCTCCACCGCCTGGGGCAGGCTGGCGACCAGGGCTTCCAGCGGCCCCTTGGCGGTACCGTGCCAGTGCTCGGTACGACCTTCGACAGCGACCTTGATGTCGACGGTGGAGGTGCCGTCTTCCTCGCGCAGCTTATGGCTGACCAGCGCATAGGGGCTCTTGGCCTGCAGGTATTCCTGTTCGAGCAGACCGTGGATCTGCGCCGCGGTCATCTCCAGGCCCAGGCGATCGGTCTCACGCTGCACCACCTGGCTGAATTCGATCTGCATGCGACGCGGCAGGCTGATGCCGTATTCCTGCTCCAACAGGAAGGCGATGCCACCCTTGCCCGACTGGCTGTTGACGCGGATGACCGCCTCGTAGTCGCGCCCGATGTCGGCCGGGTCGATGGGCAGGTAGGGCACTTCCCAGAGCGCATCCGGCTTCTGCTGGGCGAAACCCTTGCGGATGGCGTCCTGGTGGGAGCCGGAGAAGGCGGTATGGACCAGATCGCCGACATAGGGATGACGCGGGTGCACCGGCAACTGGTTGCACTCCTCGACGGTCTTGCGCACGGCGTCGATGTCGGAGAAGTCCAGCTCGGGATCGACGCCCTGGGTGTAGAGGTTGAGCGCCAGGGTCACCAGGCAGACGTTGCCGGTGCGCTCGCCGTTACCGAACAGGCAGCCTTCGACGCGATCGGCGCCGGCCATCACCGCCAGCTCCGAGGCGGCGACGCCGGTGCCGCGGTCGTTATGGGTGTGGACGCTGATCAGCACGCTGTCGCGGCGATCGATGTGGCGGCCGAACCACTCGATCTGGTCGGCGTAGTTGTTGGGCGTGGCGCACTCGATGGTGGCGGGCAGGTTGAGGATCAGCTTGTTGGCCGGGGTCGGCGCGAACACCGCGATCACCGCGTTGCACACCTCGACGGCGAAGTCGGTCTCGGTGGAGCTGAACACCTCGGGGGAATACTCGAAGCCCCACTGGGTCTCCGGGCGCTCGGCGGCCAGGCGCACGATGGTCTGGCCGGCGGCCACGGCGATGGCCTTGACGCCCGCCTGGTCCTGGTTGAAGACGATGCGGCGGAAGCTCGGCGCGCAGGCGTTGTAGTAGTGGACGATGGCGCGCTTGGCGCCCTTGAGCGACTCGAAGGTGCGCTCAATGAGGTCGTCGCGGGCCTGGGTCAGCACCTGGATGGTGACGTCATCGGGGATGTGCCCGCCCTCGATCAGCTCGCGGACGAAGTCGAAGTCGGTCTGGGAGGCGGAGGGGAAGCCCACCTCTATCTCCTTCAGGCCCACGGCGACCAGGCACTTGAAGAAGGCCATTTTCTTCTCGGCATCCATCGGCTCGATCAGCGACTGGTTACCGTCGCGCAGGTCGGTGGACAGCCAGATCGGCGCCTTGTCGATGACCTTGTCCGGCCAGGTGCGGTCGGGCAGGGCGACGGGCGTGAAGGGACGGTACTTCTGCGAGGGATCTTTAAGCATGGTCATGGCGATTCTTTCCTTGGGCGTGGTCGGGACTTACGAAGCGAGCGCAGTCGAGCTTCGCAGTCGTGGACTGACCAGTCGCAGGCAGCGGTGCTGCCGGAGGAGGATGAGGGTATGGGCGTTGTGCATGGCGCTAACGGTAGTCCGCTCAGGGTAGGGCTCGCAATCTTCTTTTTAAAATTGGCAGGAATGGTCGTCTAGACTTTATAGCCGACGATTTATTGCTATGTAGGGCTCCCTATTGGTGATTTATGAACAGTGGGCCTGGCGGTTTTTGTGTAACCCGAAATCGCCAGGGCGATCCCTGACGCCGGACCGAGGTCAATGCTGGACGACTCTTGGCAACCGAACGGAAGGAAGGCGTCCATGAAGACCCTCGCACTGGTAGGCCTGGCGACCACCCTGATCGCCGGTCTGGCCTCGACGGCCCAGGCGGCCGACAACCCCCTGGAGGCGGAACGCTGGAAGACCCGACCGCTGATCCTGGTCGCGCCGACGGCGAACGATCCCCAGGTGGTGAAGCTGCGCGAGGAGCTGGCGCAACCGGCCAATCGCGAAGCCTTCGTCGAGCGGGACATGGTGCTCTATACCGTGGTGGCCGGCGCCGGCAGCCGCAACGATCAGCCATTGCGTCCGGAGCAGACCCGGGCGCTGCTCAAGGCGCTGGACGCCCGCGCCGTGCAGCCGGCGACGCTTTATCTGGTAGGTAAGGATGGTGGGATCAAGGTGCGCGAAGAGCAGGGGTGGTCGCTCAAGGCCTTGTTCGGCACGGTCGACCGGATGCCGATGCGGCGGTAAGGGAGGGGACCCTCACCCCAACCCTCGCCCAGGGGGAGAGGGGGCCTGTTGAGGCAGCCGGATGCAGCGTAGGTTGGGTTGAGCGTCAGCGAAGCCCAACACCCAAGGCACCTTGCGCCTGTTGGGCTTCGGCGATGGAGCCGCCTCAGCCCAACCTACAGGTGCGGGCATCGGCGTCAGAGTCTCGGCGTAGACGTAGTAAAAGGTACCGGGCCGTCAGTGGAGAGCGCTGGTGCGGTTTTCCACACTATTGGGGATTAGGGCTTCCCTCACCCCAGCCCTCTCCCGGGGGGAGAGGGGGCCTATCGAGGCAGCCGGATACGGCGTAGGTTGGGTTGAGCGTCAGCGAAGCCCAACACCCATGGCACTCTGCGCCTGTTGGGCTTCGGCGATGGAGCCGCCTCAACCCAACCTGCGGGGTGCGGGCAGCAGCGTCAGAGTCTCGGCGTAGACGTAGTAAAGGTACCGGGCCGTCAGTGGAAAACGCTGGCGGTTTTTCACACTATGGGGGTGGGGCTTCCCTCACCCCAGCCCTCTCCCTTGGGGAGAGGGGACCTATCGACGCAGCCGGATGCAGCGTAGGTTGGGTTGAGCGTCAGCGAAGCCCAACACCCATGGCACCCTGCGCCTGTTGGGCTTCGGCGATGGAGCTGCCTCAGCCCAACCTACGGGGTGCCGGTATCGGCGTTCGAGTCTCAGGCGTAGACGTAGGGCCCACCCTGCTCCAGCGCCCGTTGATAAGCTGGGCGGGCGTGGATGCGCTTGAGGAAGTCCACCAGCTTGGGGCGCTTGCCGTTGTCCAGGCCGGCGCGGGCGGCGGCGGCTTCCAGGGGGAAGCTGAGCTGGATGTCGGCGGCGGTGAAGCTGTCGCCGACGAACCAGCCGCTGGCGCCCAGCTGGCTTTCTAGGTAGTCCAGGTGCAGGTCCAGTTGCGGCTGGATGAAGCTCGCGGTGGCCTTGGCGGCGATGCCCTTGGCGATGGGCCTGGCGAAGAAGGGCATGGGCGAGGTGGCGATGCGGTCGAACACCAGCTTGAGCAGCAGCGGCGTCATGGCCGAGCCTTCGGCGTAGTGCAGCCAGTAGGTGTAGCGCACGAACTCCGGACTGTCCTGGGCGGGCAGCAGTTGCGGCCCGTAGCGCCGTGCCAGGTAGTCGACGATGGCGCCGGATTCGGCCAGGGTCAGCTCACCGTCGACGATCACCGGCGACTTGCCCAGCGGATGCACCTTGCGCAACTCCGGCGGGGCGAACAGGCCGCCCGCCGCTCGCTCGTAGCGTTGCACCCGATACTCGATGCCGAGTTCTTCAAGCAGCCAGAGCACCCGCTGGGAGCGGGAGTTGTTCAGGTGGTGGACGACGATCATGGTCTTTCCTTAGGCCGGGGCGGGCGATCAGGGCGCCGGGGTGCCCGGTTCGCCCAGGGAGGTCATGGCCTCGCGCGGTTCCAGCCGCCCGCGGAAGTCGCGTCCGCTCGGGTGCTGGAACACATGGAGGCCGAATTCCGGGAGGATGGAGAGCAGGTGATCGAAGATGTCCCCCTGGATGCCCTCATATTGCGCCCACACCGTGGTGTTGGTGAAGCAGTAGATCTCCACCGGCAGACCCTCGCCGGAGAGCGGCATCTGGCGGACCAGCAGGGTCATGCCTTGATGCACCCCGGGATGGGCGCGCAGGTAGCGTTCGACATAGGCGCGAAAGGTCCCCAGGTTGGTGACCCGGCGGGTGTTGACCGGCTCCTGGCCGCGCTTTTCCAGCTTGCGATTCCAGTCCGCCAGTTCCTGCTCCTTGGCGGTGAGGTAGTCGTCCAGCAGGTTGAAGCGGTGCAGGTGCTCGCGCTCGGCGTCGCTGAGGAAGTGCACGCTGTTCTGGTCGATGTTGAGCGCGCGCTTGATCCGGCGGCCACCGGCTTCCTGCATGCCGCGGTAGTTGCGGAAGGAGTCGGTGATGAATCTCTTGGTGGGGATGGTGGTGATGGTCTTGTCGAAGTTCTGCACCTTGACCGTGTGCAGGGCGATGTCGATGACGTCGCCATCGGCGTTGAGCTGGGGCATCTCGATCCAGTCGCCGACGCGGATGATGTCGTTGCTGGAGATCTGCACGCTGGCCACCAGGGAGAGCAGGGTGTCCTGGAAGATCAGCAGCAGCACCGCGGCCATGGCGCCGAGGCCGGAGAGCAGGATCAGCGGCGAGCGATCAATCAGGGTGGCGATCATCAGGATGACCGCGATGGCGTAGATGACGATCTTGCTGACCTGGACATAGCCCTTGATCGGCTTGAGCCGCGCCGAGGGCCGGCGCGAATAGAGCACGTTGACCACGTTCAGGGCGCTGCCCAGGGCCAGGGCGATGGTCAGCACGATGAAGGCGCTGCAGACGTTCTGCACCACGGTGACCAGGGCCTCGGGACGCCCGGGCACCAGTTCGATGCCGATCGACAGCACCAGGGCCGGGACGATGTTGGCCAGCCGACCGATGACGCGGTGGTGATTGAGTTCGTGATCCTGGCCGAAGGAGGTGCTGCGCAGCAGGCGATAGAAGCCGCGCACCAGGATGCGCTTGACGATCCAGTTGAGCACCCAGGCCGCCAGCAGCAGGCCGAGGCAGGCGACCAGGGTAAGCAGTTGCGGGTGTTTTTCGAGATCGTCGATCAGGTTGGTCAGGGCCGTGGGCATAGGGGGTCTCTTGACGGGATACTACGGACGCCACGTTAGCAAAGCTGCGCCCCGCTTGCCGTATTCGGCGCCCGGGGTCGGTCCAAGGTTCAGCCCTTCCAGGAAAATTTCCATGCGCGTCCTCCCTGCCTTTTTTACCCTCGTCGCCGTGCTGCTGCTCGCCGGTTGTGCCGGGCGTCCCTTCGGACCGCCGACCCTGGACGATCGCCTGGCCGAACTCGGCTATCGGCAGGGTGCGGCCATGGACACCATACTGGGCTTCGACCTCTCCGGCTGGCACTACCTGGATACCCGGCACCTGGCGCTGGGGACGGGATTGGGCCGCGCTTACCTGGTGGACTTCGCCGTGCCCTGTCGCAACCTGGCCGCCGGCAATCGCCTCGGCTATCGCTCGCGCGCCGCCGGCCTGCGTCCGGGCGACTTCCTGGTGTCCACCGATGCCCGGGGCAGCCGGATGGAGTGCCCCATCGGCGGCCTGTATCGCCTCGATCCCGTGCGCTGAGTGGCGCAGGGCTGACCAGCTCGCACAGCCCGGAATCCGGTTGTGGCCGGCGATCCGTCTTGCCTGCGAGCGGCCTAGCGCTCCACCGGCTCGCGCTTCTTCCACCAGCCGCCGAACAGGCCGACCGGATAGATCGTCACCATGACGGCGAACACCACCCAGGTGCGCCAGGACCAGGCCGACAGCACGAAGCCCTGGGAGAAGCCCACCAGCAGGTAGCAGGCCGCGGTGACCAGCAGGATGCTGCCGAGGGCGCTGCCGAAGCGAGGTCTTGGGGTCATGGCGGCGGTTCCAGGTCGGGCCAGAGGAGGGCGTCCCTTTTAAGCCAGCGCCGGACGCCTGGCAATGCCCCCGACTGCAACCAATTGTTTGCTGCCGGTCAGGGCTTGAAGGCGTTGATGAAGATGCTCGGGTCGACCCGCACGTCATTGAGACTGACGTTCCAGTGTAGATGCGGACCCGTGGCGCGGCCGGTGCTGCCGACGCGGCCGACCACGCCGCCGCGCGGGACCTCCTGGCCGATCTGGACATCGATGCGCGAGAGGTGGCAGAACATGCTGATCAGGCCCTGGCCGTGATCGACGAACACCGTCTTGCCATTGAAGAAGTAGTCACCCACCAGTACCACCTTGCCAGCGGCCGGGGCCTTGACCGGCGTGCCGGCGGGCACGGCGAAGTCCAGCCCTGAATGCGGGTTGCGTTCCTGGCCGTTGAAGAAGCGGCGCAGGCCGAAGGGGCTGGAGAGCGGACCCTCCACCGGCTTGTCCAGCAGCAGGTTGCTGGGCTGGTTCGGCGAGAACAGCCGGTAGGCGGCCTGCTGTTCGGCCAGTTCGCGCTCGAAGCGCTCGAGGTCCTCCGGATTGGGCGTGACCTGGCGCTGGTTCTTCAGGGTGATGCGCTGCTCGGCGTAGTGCCGGCTGCCGACCGTGAAGGCCTGGGGCGCGGCGCCGGCGACCTCCAGCGGCTGGCGACCCGCGGCGGTGCCCAGGGGGATGCCGACGATGGCCACCCAGCCGTTGCCATCCTTGACCACCAGCACCGGCTTGCCCTGGTAGCGCACCCGCGGCGCGGCGTCACCCGGAATGGGGACCACGGCGACGCCGCCCGGCACGGGCTTGTCCAGCAGGCGTTGCAGGTAGGTGCCCGCATGGGCGGGCAGGGTCAGCAGCAGGCAGCAGAGCAGGGCGAACAGGCGGGGCATGGGCGCATCCGGTGGCGAAAACGCCCATGCTGGGGCAGGCGAGGGCCGCAGGGCAAGGCGCCCCAGGCCCCCTTGGTCAGTTGGGGACGATCTTGTAGAGCACGGTTTCCAAGGCCGGCTTCTGCTTGGGATCGAAGAAGCTCATCTCGGGGATGCGCGAATCCGTGACATAGACGGTGCCATCCGGGCCGCGACCGAAGGTGTCCGGCCAGACCAGTTTCTTGTCCTGCACCAGGGTGGTGAGCTGGCCGTTCTCGCGGATCTTCACCGCATGCTCTTCCACCGCGCTGACATAGAGGCGCCCTTGCGGGTCCATCAGCAGGCCATCGGCCGGACCGTTCTCGCCGACCTTTTCCACCTTGGCCGGCAGGCTGGCGAGTTCGTCGCCCTGTAACGCCGCGGTAGGAATGCGGTAGAGGGTATTGCCCTTGACCGCCTGCCAGTAGAGGTAGTCGCCGGCCGGGGAGAGGGCGATGCCGTCGGCGGAGAATTCCACGCCACGGCCATCCGGACGCACCAGCGGCTCGCCATCGGCCTTGACCTTGACGCCCTTCTCGGCCTGGGTGCTCGGATCGCCATCCAGGGCGCGCCGCGCCTTGCCGCTCTCCAGATCCAGGACCACCAGGGCGCCGCGCGCACCGGAGTCGGTGATATAGGCATGGCGACCGTCCGGGCTGAATCTCACGTCGTTGAGGTAACTGCCCTGGGGTGCCACGCTCTCGTCCAGCGCATAGACCTTGCTCACCTGGTTGCTGGCCAGATCGATCTTGACCAGCTTGGGTGCGCCGGGCACCACCAGGGCCTGGGCGGGAGCGCCCGGATCGATCACCCAGAGACTGCCACGGCCGTCGGCCACCACGGATTGCACGCAGACCCAGTGATTGCCTGGCGTCAGTTCGTCGCGCTTGGCATTGCGCCAGCCGTTCCAGGCCGGGTCTGGATAGGGCACCAGGCTGCCGTCGGGCTTGAGTTCGGCGACCGAGACCTCGCTGTCTTCGGTCCAGCGCGGGAAGTTGACGAAGATCCGACCGCTCTCGCTGACGGTGACGCCGGTGACCTGGTGATCGAAGCTGGCGACCTTTTCCAGCTTGGCGCTGGACTCGGCGGCAAAGGCGGCAGGTGCCAGGGGCAGGGCGGTCAATAGCGTGGCCAAGGCGAGGCGGCTGAGGGTGGGTCTGGACATGGTGGGATCCTGGTGGGCGACCGGAGGGACCGGTCCTGCAGGTACGACTGCGCCGCCCGCCTGGAAGATCGCCAGGGCCGACAGCCGGCTGGCCGTTGGCCCGCGCGGGAACGTCCGTGGAAATCCCGGGGTCCTCCCTGAAACCCCAGAGGAGAAGACCATGTTCCGTCCCATCGCCAGCAGCCTGGCCCTGCTTACCCTGAGTGCGGTACTCGCCGGTTGCGACAAATCACCGGAGACCCCGCCGCCCCAGCGCAGCGAAGTGGTACAGAAAAGCGCGCCCGGCAGCGATCCGGCCACTCAGTCGCCTGATCGCACCGTGGAGCATGGCAACCCGGGGACCAAGGCGCCCTGAGGCGCCAGCGTCAGTCCAGCAACGACAGGGTGACCGGCGCCTGGTGATTGTCCAGCACCCGCACCTCCAGCTCGCCCTCGGCCAGGCGGGCCTGGAGCTTCTGACCCGGCTGTACCTGGCCGGCCGCACGCACGGCCTGGCCGCGTTCGTCGAGGAGGATGCTGTAGCCACGGCCCAGGGTGGCCAGCGGGCTGACGATCTGCAGGGTCTGGACGGTGCCGGCCAGGCGCTGCTGGCGCTCCTTGAGTTGCCGCTGCATGACTCGCGGCAGGCGGTCGGCCAGTTGCTCCAGGCGTTGGCGCAACAGGGCCAGCTGGCGCCCGGGATGCTGGCCGGCCAGGCGGGTGTCCAGGTGCGCCAGGCGATCGCGGCGACGATTCTGGGCGATGACGTAGGCGCGGCGCAGGCGCAGGTCCAGGTCGTCCAGCCGCTGGGCCTGCTGGCGCAGTCGTTCGCCAGGGTGGCGTAGGCGGCGGTTGCAGGCCTCCAGGCGCAGGCGTTCCCGGGCCAGGCGCTCGCGCATGCGCAGCAGCAACTGGCGATGCAGGCCGTCCAGGCGCTGGCGCAGGTCGGCGCTGTGGGGCGCGAGCAGTTCCGCGGCCGCCGACGGGGTAGGGGCGCGGACATCGGCGACGAAGTCGGCGATGGAGACATCGGTCTCGTGGCCGACAGCGCTCACCACCGGGGTCTGGCAGGCGGCCAGGGCGCGGGCCACGGGTTCTTCGTTGAAGCACCAGAGGTCTTCCAGGGAGCCGCCGCCGCGCGCCAGGATCAGCGCATCGAAACCCTGGCGGTCGGCCAGTTGCAGGGCGCGGACGATCTGGGCGGTGGCCTCGCGGCCCTGCACCGCGGTGGGGATCAGCGTCAGTTCGACCTGGGGCGCCCGTCGCTTGAAGACGCTGACGATGTCGCGGATCACCGCGCCGGTGGGCGAGGAGACGATGCCGATACGCTGTGGATGGGCAGGCAGTGCGCGCTTGCGTTCGGCGGCGAACAGTCCTTCGGCGGCGAGGCGCTCCTTGAGCGCCTCGAAGGCCAGGCGCAGGGCGCCGTCGCCGGCCGGCTCGACGCTGTCGAGAATCAGCTGGTAGTCACCGCGGCCTTCGAACAGCGAGACCTTGCCGCGCACCTTGACCGCCAGGCCGTCGCGTAGCGCCTGGCGCACCCGGCTGGCGTGCTGGCGGAACAGCGCGCAACGCACCTGGGCCTGGCCGTCCTTCAAGGTGAAATAGAGGTGGCCCGAGGCGGGCTTGGCCAGGTTGGAGATCTCGCCCTCGACCCAGACCTGGGCGAAGACATCTTCCAGCAGCACCCGGGCGCGGCTGTTGAGCTGGCTGACGCTGAGCACCTCGCGATCGAGACCGAGGCGGGCGAAGGGGTCCTTGAACATGGGGCGCTTTCTGTGGCTTTCGTCGGCCTCACCTTAGCAGCTCTGGGCGTGCGGCGAGCAGCCCATTAAGCTGCGCGCCCCTTCCTTCGAGACGCGTGTTCCATGACCCTGCGCCAGACCATCCTCGCTCCCCGCATTTCCAGCCATCCGCGGGTGGAGCGTACCGCCGTGGAGATCCTTGGCTGGCTCGCCGCCAGCGGTGTGGTCAGGGCCGAGGCCTCGCCCTGTCTGCCCAGTCGCGGCCGGCGCGGCCATGCGCCGGGACCGCGACTGACCGAGGTGCTGCGCCTGACGCCAGGCATGGACGATCCGCGCGACTTCGCCGACGGCGGCCTGGAAATCGTCACCGAACGCTGCATCTTCACTCCGCTGGACGGCTTCGAAGGTCGGGCGCGCTGCCCCGCCTGCCGCCGCGAGATCGGCGAGGCGCTGTTCGAACACCTGGAAGTCTGGATGCCGGCGGAAAGCGATAACTTCGCCTGCCCGGAATGCGATCACGAAGACGACATTAACGGCTTCGACTTTCCCCAGCCCTGCGCCTTTTCCGACCTGGGCTTCATCTTCAACCACTGGCCGGCACGGGCCTTCGCTCCGGCCTTTTTGGAGGAATTCCGGAGGCGGCTGGGGCAGCCGTTGGCGGTGGTGGAGGTGTAGGGGCGGGTGGGTCTATCGCGGCCATGGGCCGCTCCTACGGTTGCCCCGCGGCCGCATCGGCGGCCGCGATTAGGCATCGGTACATGACGGTGAACAGGGCTCAACCGGAGGTTGGGCTGAGACGGCTCTTTCGTCGAAGCCCAACAAGGGCAAGCGACTGGCGTTGCGAGGTGTTGGGCTTCGCTGCGCTCAGCCCAACCTACGGGTTCACGCCTGCAATTGGCGCAGCCACTCCAACTCCGCCGAGGTATCAGCACCGGGCACGGTGCCTGACGTAGGTTGGGTTGAGACGGCTCTTTCGTCGAAGCCCAACAAGGGCACGCGACTGGCGTTGCGAGGTGTTGGGCTTCGCTGTGCTCAGCCCAACCTACGGGTTTACGCCTGCAACTGGCGCAGCCACTCCAGCCTCGCCGAGGTATCGGCACCGGGCACGGTGCCTGACGTAGGTTGGGTTGAGACGGCTCTTTCGTCGAAGCCCAACCAGGGCGCGCGACTGGCGTTGAGGTGTTGGGCTTCGCTGCGCTCAGCCCAACCTACGGGTTTACGCCTGCAGTTGGCGCAGCCACTCCAACCTCGCCGAGGTATCGGCACCGGGCACGGTGCCTGACGTAGGTCGGGCTGAGACAGCTCTTTCGTCGAAGCCCAACAAGGGCGCGCGACTGGCGTTGCGAGGTGTTGGGCTTCGCTGTGCTCAGCCCAACCTACGGGTTTACGCCTGCAACTGGCGCAGCCACTCCAGCCTCGCCGGGCACGGTGCCTGATCGTAGGTTGGGCTGAGACGGCTCTTTCGTCGAAGCCCAACAAGGGCACGCGACCGGCGTTGCGAGGTGTTGGGCTTCGCTGCGCTCAGCCCAACCTACGGGTTCACGCCTGCAATTGGCGCAGCCACTCCAGTCCGGCGGAGGTGTCGCCGCGGGGGCGGTACTCGCAGCCGATCCAGCCGTCATAGCCGAGGGCATCGAAGCGCTCGAACAGATAGGGGTAGTAGAGCTCCCCCAGATCCGGTTCGTGGCGGTCGGGCACGCCGGCGATCTGCACGTGGCCGATGCCGGCGAAGTCGCGCTCGAAGGTCTTGCTGACGTCACCCTCGACGATCTGGCAGTGGTAGCAGTCGAACTGCACCTTGAGATTGCTGGCGCCTATGGCCTGGCGGATGGCCTGGGCGTCGTCCTGGCGATTGAGGAAGTAGCCGGGCATGTCGCGCCCGTTGATGGGCTCGATGAGGATCGTCACCCCAGCCTTGGCCGCCTGTTCGGCGGCATAGGTCAGGTTGCCCAGGTAGGTGTCGCGGGCGCGGGCCCGGTCGACCTCGGCGGGCAGCAGCCCGGCCATCACGTGTACCAGGCGATTGCCCAGCACGGCGGCGTATTCCAGTGCGCGGTCGATGCCGGCGCGGCATTCGGCTTCGCGACCGGGCAGGGCAGCCAGGCCGCGTTCGCCGGCCGCCCAGTCACCGGGCGGGGCGTTGAACAGCACCTGGGTCAGGCCGGCGGCGTCCAGACGCGTCTTGATCTCGGCGGCGGTGTGCTCGTAAGGGAAGAGGTATTCCACGGCCTCGAAGCCGTCCGCGGCGGCGGCGGCGAAGCGGTCGAGAAAGGCATGCTCGGGGTAGAGCATGCTGAGGTTGGCGGCAAAACGAGGCATGAGGGTCTCCCAGGTCAGACGAAGGGCCAGAGCAGCAGGGTGATGGTGAAGCCCAGGCACCCCAGCAGGGTGGTCAGGACGGTCCAGGTACGCAAGCCGTCGGCGACGCTCAGGCCGACCAGCTTGGTGAAGATCCAGTAGCCGGCGTCGTTGATGTGCGACACGGCCAGACCACCGGCGCCCATGGCCAGGCAGAGCAGGGCCATGTGGTTGGCCGAGAGGTCCAGGGTAGCAATCAGCGGGCCGAGGATGCCGGCGGTGGTGACCAGGGCCACGGTGGTGGAGCCCTGCACCGCGCGCAGCAGCAGGGTCAGCACGAAGCCCAGCGCCAGCACCGGCAGGCCGGTGGCGCGCAGCAGCTCCGAGACCACCGCGCCGATACCGGTGTCCACCAGCACCTTGCCGAAGACGCCGCCGGCGCCGGCGATGAGGATGACCATGGCGACGCCGGGCAGCGCCGAGCCGATGACGTCCGAGACCTGCTCGCGCGACCAGCCACGGCGGAAGCCCAGCACATAGGCGCACAGCAGGGTGTCGATCAGCAGCGCCACCAGGGGCGCGCCAATCACGGTGAAGATGTCGCGCAGCAGGTTGCCGGCCGGTAGCCAGCTGGTGGCCAGGGTGCCCAGCAGGATCAGCACGATGGGCAGCAGGATCAGGGTCACCACCAGGCCGAAGCCGGGGGCCGGGGCGGGCGGCAGGCCGGCGGCGAGGCCGGCCGGGGTCTCGTCGACCTTGACCGCGGCGGCGCCGAGGCTGGGCAGGCCGGGGGCCATGTCCTGGCCGCGGCCCCACTGCTGCAGATGGGTGTCGGTGATCTGCGGACCATAGACGTCGCTGCGGATGTCGTCGGTCATGGGGTAGTGACGACGGGTCATGCGCCCGGCCACCCACCAGCCGATCAGGGCCAGCACGGCGGTGATCGGCAGGCCGAACAGCAGCACCCGACCCAGGTCGGCGCCCAACTGGCCGGCGGCGGCAACGGCGCCCGGATGGGGCGGCAGCATGGCGTGCACGGTGAGCATGGTGGCGCACATTGGCAGGGCAAAGACGATCAGCGGTTTGCGCGCGGTGCGGGCGATGCCATAGGCCAGCGGCATCAGCACGATCACCCCGACCTCGAAGAACACCGGGATGCCGACCAGGAAGCCGGCCAGGGTCAGGGCCAGTGGCGTGCGCCGGTTGCCGAAGCGCTCGATCAGCGTCTTGGCCAGGGCCTCGGCGCCGCCGGAGAGTTCGATGATGCGGCCGATCATGGCGCCCAGGGCGATGATGATGGCGATGTGGCCAAGGATCTTGCCCATGCCGCCTTCGATGGTGGCCACCAGCTTGGACGGTTCCACCCCGGCCGCCAGGGCCACCAGGATGCTCACCAGCATCAGCGCCACGAAGGGCTGGAACTTGTACTTGAGGACCAGGAACAGCAGCAGGGCGATGCCCGCCGCGGCGATGAGGACCAGGAGCAACGGACTCATGAACGGGACTCCAGGCGGGTAGGGCTGACGACGTAAGACATGGCACTTTCCTCGCTATTGTTGTTTTTCCAGGGCAAGCCGATCCCGCGACGGCCGGCAAGGGCCATCGTGGGGGTATTGCGGTAGCGCGGGCTTCAGGTCACCAGACGGCGCCGAAGGTCTCCGCCAGTTCGGCCAGGGCGGCAGCATCGAGCGGCGCCGGTCGCGGCTCGGTCAGCAGCCACAGCCGCGCGGTTTCTTCCAGCTCCTCCAGGGCGAAGCTGGCCTTGCTCACGCTGCTCTCCCAGACCACCGGGCCGAGGCGTTCGAGCATCACGCCCCTTACCCGGTTGGCCAGTTGCGCCACCTGCTCGGCGACGCTGGCGGCGCCGGGACGGGCATAGGGGATCAGCGGGATATGGCCGACCTTCATCACTTGGTAGGGGGTGATCGGCGGCAGGATGTCGTCGGGGCGCCAGACGCCGGCCAGGGTCAGGGCCACCAGGTGGGTGGAGTGGGTGTGCACCACGCCGCCCACGCCTGGGTTGCGGTCATAGACCTGACGATGCAGGGCCAGGGTCTTGGACGGCTTGTCGCCGGAGACCCAGTCGCCATCCAGGCCGACCTTGGCGATGGCGGCCGGATCCAGGCGACCCAGGCAGGCGTCGGTGGGGGTGATCAGCCAGCCGTCTTCCAGGCGGGCGCTGATGTTGCCGGCGCTGCCCACGGTGTAGCCGCGGGCATAGAGGCTGGCGCCGACGGTGCAGATTTCTTCGCGCAGACGGGCTTCGACGCTCATGCCTGCTCTCCTGCCAGCTGGCGCAGGGCCTTGGCGAAGAAGTCGCGGCTGCCGAAGTTGCCGGACTTGAGCGCCAGGGCCAGGGGTTCGCCCGCGACCTGGCCGAGGGTGGCCGGCACGCCCGGATCGATCTGGGCGCCGATGCGCAGGCTTTGCACGCCCAGGGCCTGGACCACGGCGCCGGAGGTCTCGCCACCGGCCACCACCAGACGGCGTACGCCTTGGTCGAACAGGCCGCGGGCGATCAGGCCGAGGGCGCGTTCCACCAGTTCACCGGCGCGTGCCACGCCCAGTTCGCGCTGGATGGCCTTGACCTCGTCGGCAGGGCTGGTGGCATAGATCAGCACGGCCTGGCCTTGCTCCCGCGCCCAGGCGAGGGCGGCGTCGATGGAGTCGTCACCCCGGGCCAGGGCCAGCGGGTCCAGGCGTAGCGCGGGACGACCGGCTTCCAGCCAGGCGGCGACCTGGCCATTGGTGGCCTGGGAGGCGCTGCCGGCCAGCACCGCCTCGCCACCGGCGGGCAGGTCGAGGGCGGCGGCATCATGGGCCTGGAGCAGGCCGGCGCGGCGGAAGTTCTCCGGCAGGCCCTGGGCGATGCCCGAGCCGCCGGTGACCAGGGGCAGCTCGGCACAGGCCGCGCCCAGGGTATGCAGGTCGGCGTCGGACAGGGCATCGGCGATGGCTAGGCGATGACCCGAGCGACGCAACTCGTCGATAGCTGCGCGCACGGCCTCCGGGCCTTTGGCGACCTGGTCATAGCGCAGCAGTCCGACGGTGCCGCGGCTCTGCGCCTGCAGCACCCGCACCAGATTGGCGTCGCCCATGGGCGTCAGCGGGTGATGCTGCATGCCGGATTCGCTGAGTAGCTGGTCCTGCACGAACAGGTGGCCGCGGAACAGGGTGCGCCCGGTTTCCGGGAAGGCCGGGCAGGCCAGGGTGAAATCGCAGTCCAGTGCCTCCTGCAGCGCCTCGGCTACCGGGCCGATGTTGCCTTCGGCGGTGGAATCGAAGGTCGAGCAGTACTTGAAGAAGAACTGCCGGCAGCCGCGCTGGCGCAGCCAGGCGAGGGCGGCCAGGGATTCGCTCACCGCCTCGGCGGCCGGCGTGGTGCGGGATTTCAGCGCCACTACCACGGCGTCGGCGGCCTCCAGTTCGGCGTCGGCTGCGGGCACGCCGATCACCTGCACGGTGCGCATGCCGCCACGCACCAGCATGTTGGCGAGATCGGTGGCGCCGGTGAAGTCGTCGGCGATGCAGCCCAGCAGCGGGCGGGTCTCGGTCTGGCTCATGGGTTTCACTCCGCGGCCTTGGGCAGCTCGATGCCCGGGAAGATCTTGATCACCGCCGAGTCGTCTTCACGACCATGGCCGGCGGTGGACGCCTGCATGAACATCTGGTGGGCGGTGGCCGACAGCGGCAGCGGGAATTTCGAGGTGCGCGCGGTATCCAGCACCAGGCCCAGGTCCTTGACGAAGATGTCCACGGCGGACAGCGGGGTGTAGTCGGCCTTGAGGATGTGCGGCACGCGATTCTCGAACATCCAGGAATTGCCGGCGCTGTGGGTGATGACCTCGTAGAGGGCGTCCGGATCGACGCCTTCGCGCAGGCCGAGGGCCATGGCCTCGGCGGAGGCGGCGATATGCACCCCGGCCAGCAGCTGGTTGATGATCTTGACCTTGGAACCCTGGCCGGGTGCATCGCCCAGGCGATAGACCTTCCCGGCCATGGCGGCCAGTACCGCCTCGCCCTTGGCATAGGCTTCCGCGGTGCCGGAGGTCATCATGGTCATCTCGCCACTGGCGGCCTTGGCGGCGCCCCCGGAGAGCGGAGCGTCCAGCAGCAGGATGCCGCGCTCGGCCAGGCGCTCGCCCAGCTCCACGGCGTAGGCCGGGGCCACGGTGGCGCAGGCGATCACCAGGCTGCCCGGCCGCAGGGCAGAGGCGGCGCCGCCTTCACCGAACAGCACAGCTTCGGTCTGCTCGGCGTTGACCACCACGGTGATCAGGATGTCGCAGCTGTCGGCCAGGGCCGCAGGCGAGGTGCAGGCGACACCACCTTCGCTGGCGAAGCTTTCCAGCACGCTGGCACGCACATCGCAGGCATGCACGGCGAAACCCGCGCGCAGCAGCGAACGGGCGACGCCCAGACCCATGGCCCCGAGGCCGATGACACCGACGTTGTCTTGCATCTTGTTGTTCTCCAGAAAGGTGGTCAGGCGAAGCCGGCCTGCCGCAGGCGGCGGGCGGCGTTGTAGATGTGCTGGCGGGCGGCGTTGGCGGCGGCCAGGGGGTCACCGAGGCGGATGGCGGCAACGATGGCCTGGTGTTCTTCGTGCACCTGGCGGGAAAAGTCCTCGCGCCGCGCCTCGTTGGTACGGGTGATGCGCGTGGCCGTCTCCAGGTACTGGCTGACGAATTCCAGGGTCTTGATGAAGTAGGGGTTGCCGGCGGCCTGGGCGATGGTGCGGTGGAAGGCCACATCGGCGCGTACCCCGTCGTGGCCGTCGGCGACGTCTTCGTCGATGGCGGTCAGGGCCTCGTCGATGGCCACCAGATCGGCTTCGCTGCGGTTGATGGCGGCCTCGGAGGCGATCTCTGCCTCGACAGCGCGGCGCAGGGCCAGCAGGTGGAAGACGCTACCAGGCAGGCTGGCTTCGTCGGCGTCGATACGCAGTGGGCGGATGCTGGCGTGGGTGGTGACGAAGATGCCGCGCCCCTGCTGGGGCTGCAGCACGCCTTCGTTCTTCAGCCGCGAGATGGCTTCGCGCACCACGGTACGGCTGACGCCGAAGGCTTCGGAGAGCAGGGCTTCGCTGGGGATCTTGCTACCGGGGGCGAAGACACCGGCTTCGATCTTGTCCAGCAGCTGTTGAGCGACGCTGTCGCTCAACACATTGGCGGGAACCTTGGCGAACATGGAGACCTGCTGTTGTGGTTGTAAGGTTGTCATACAGGTTGTGGCGCTACTCTCTCATAGCCTTTTGTCTTTGTGTAGTGGTTTGGCAAAGGCACTACGAGATTTTTGTGACGGCTTCGCTAGGTACAAGACCCAGGCTAGAGCACTCGTGAAGTGTTATAATATAACATCTTTATCGAGGAGCGCTGTCGTATGACCCCTGAAGAACTCTTGGCCCAGCCCGAGTCGGCCTACATGAACGAGGCCCAACGCGACTTCTTTCGCCGGCTGCTGCTCGACCAGCGTGGCGATCTGCAGCGGCTGATCGACGAGCAGGTGGAAGACCTGCGTGGCATGGACGCCCACGGCGATCCGGCCGATGTCGGTAACGCCGAGCAGCAGCGGCAATGGCAACTGCGCCAGCTGGAACGGGAGAAGAAGCTGCTGGACAAGATCGACGAGGCGCTGGAGCGCCTGGCCCGTGATGAGTATGGGTGGTGCGAGGAGACCGGCGAACCCATTGGCCTGGCACGGCTGCTGCTGAGACCCACCGCCACCCTTGGCGTCGAAGCGAAGGAACGCCAGGAGCAGCGCGAGCGGCATATGCAGTCGTCGTGAGGGTGCGGTGACTGGGCTTTCCCTCACCCCAGCCCTCTCCCGAGGGGAGAGGGGGCGGTATGGCGCAGGAAGGGTCGCCCGTAGGTTGGGCTGAGACGGCTACTCCGTCGAAGCCCAACAGAGCGCTGCAAACGTGGCACCGTTGGGCTTCGCTGACGCTCAACCCCAACCTACGCAAGCCGCTGTGCCTCGAACAACTCGCCTGGTCGCACGATTTGCTCGCGGGCGGCGATCAGGGGCAGGTCGCGGCTGCCGGGAGCTGTGCGGGCGACCAGGGCGTAGAGGGCGCTGACCGCATGGGACGCCGCGGCGGGCGTGGACTGGCCGTTCAGCAACTGGCCGAGCAGCACCGCCGAGAAGACGTCACCCATGCCGTTGGGCAGTGGTTGCAGGTCCAGGTAGGGCGTCTGCACCAGCCAGGCATCCTGGCTTTCCACCACCAGGGTACTGAGGACGTCGGCGGGCAGGTCCGGGGTGCGCAGGCTGGTGATGACGATGGTCGCGGGGCCCGGCTGACCAGGGCGGCCAAGCAACAGGCGGGCGGCGCTCACCGCGTCGGCGGTATCCGCCAGCGGCTGCCCGTGCAGCAATTCGAATTCGTACTGGTTGGGGGTGATCAGGCTGGCCTGTTCGATGGCGCGGCGGCGCAGGAAGTCGGGGATGCCGGGACGCACGAATATGCCGCGACCGACATCGCCCATCACCGGATCGCAGAGGTAGTGCAGATCGCTGCGCTGGCGACGGATCTCCTGGACCACGCCCAGGATCACCTCGCCGATGGCGGCATCGCCCAGGTAGCCGGAGAGCACCGCTACGCAGCGCTCCAGCACGCCGCGGGCGCGCAGGCCGTCGAGCACGTCGTGGATGTGTTCGGGCGGAAAGACCTGGCCCTTGAATTCGCCGTAGCCGGTGTGATTGGAGAACTGCACCGTGTTGACCACCACCGGCTGCAGGCCGAGCAGTTGCAGCGGCAGGGTGGCGGCGGCGTTGCCGACGTGGCCATAGGCGACATGGGACTGGATGGACAGCACCAGCGGCGGCTGGGCGGGTAGGGTGGCGGGCATGGCGGTCACCTGGGCAGCGGGCTCGCGATCCGAGCCGAAAACGAAAGGTCTCTGCAGCTTACCCCAGCCCTTCCGGCGAACCCTAACCCGCCTGCGGCGGTCTGCATCGGCAGTGCGGATCGCTACCTGCGCCAGGTCGTTTGGCTGGCTACACTGGAGCGGCTGTCATCCACCTCTGGCCCCAAGGAGAAACGGGGAATGTCCGAGCTTCGCTTCGCACGTCTGGTGTTGTGTCTGCAGGCCCTGGTCTGGTTTGGACTCGCCCTGGCGCACTGGTTCTACCCCTACGAGATGGCCAATGCCCGCGGCATGGTGCTGATGGATTCGGCGTCGGTGGCCGAAGCGCGGGTCTGGTATGGCGGCATGCAATTCGCCTTGGCGCTGTTTGCCGTGCTGGCCTTCCGGCGGGCGGAATGGCTGTCGGCCGGTCTGCTGCTGGTGGCCTTCGTGCAGCTGACGCTGTTCGTGGTGCGGCTGATCAGCGGTGTACTGGGCGAGTCGGCCACCGCCGAACTGGATCTCTATTCCCAGGGCTATCGCCTGGTGATCGGCGTCCTGGCGCTGCTGGCGCTGCGCGCGCACCGCCGCCACGAGCAGCGGGAACTGGAGAATCGCCGGATCTACCAGGGCCAGTGACTAGCGTCCGGGCCGGGGCCGCGCGGTGTCGATCTGATCGCTGCGGGCGAGGCCCAGGGTCAGCTGGCGACAGAGGTCGAGGAATTCGACCATGGCCCCGGTCTGGTACTTCTGCTTGTGCCAGATGAAGCAGAACTGGCGACGCAGATCCAGGGTCGGGGTCGCGATGGGCACCAGGGTGCCGCGGGCGAAGGCATCACGCAGCGCCAGCCGTGACAGGCAGCCGATGCCTAGCCCCGACTCCACCGCGCGCAGGATGGCCTCGGTGTGTTCCAGCTCCAGGCGCACGTCCAGCGGCTGGGCGTGATGGCGCATGGCCTGGTCGAAGGTCAGGCGGGTGCCGGAACCCTGTTCGCGCAGGATCCAGGCCTGGGCTTCCAGTTCGGCCTGGGTGGCCTGCCTGCCCGCGAGGACGTGGCCGGGCGCGCAGAACACCACCAGTTCGTCCTCGATCCAGGGCTGCACTTCCAGATCCGGATGCTGGCAGTCGCCTTCGATCAGGCCGAGGTCGATGTCATGGTTGGCGATGCGTTGCACCACGCTGGCGGTGTTGTGCACGTGCAGTCGCACCCGGCAGTCGGGGTGGCGCTGCATGAAGTCGCCCAGCAGCAGGGTGGCCAGGTAGTTGCCGATGGTGAGGGTGGCGCCGACCTCCAGGGAGCCGAAGCCGGTCTTGCCGCGCAGCAGATTTTCCACCTCGGCGCTGCGGTCGAGCAGGGCCACCGCCTTGGGCAGCAATTGCCGGCCCAGGGCGTTGAGCGTCAAACGCTTGCCCGCGCGGTCGAATACCCGGCAGTCGAATTGCCGTTCCAGTTCGCCCAGGGCGGTACTGGTGGCCGACTGCGACAGACTGAGCGCCTCGGCCGCGCGGGAAACGCTTTCCTGGCGGGCCACGGCGACGAAGACCTCGAGTTGACGCAACGTGAATCTCATATCTGCCTTTTGGATAACCTATATTCGAATTATTCATTTCACGGATATTTTCCCCCTCTATAAACTGTCGCGCAATTTCTATCCAGCCCCGGGCTGTACCGATTTTTCCTGGAGTCATCGATGAGCAACCTGTACACCGAGCGCGTCCTGAGCGTTCATCACTGGAACGACACCCTGTTCAGCTTCAAGACCACCCGCAACGCGGGCCTGCGTTTCGAGAACGGTCAGTTCGTGATGATCGGCCTGGAGACCGAAGGCGGTCGTCCGCTGATGCGTGCCTACAGCATCGCCAGCCCCAACTATGAAGAGCACCTGGAGTTCTTCAGCATCAAGGTGCCGGACGGCCCCCTGACCTCGCGCCTGCAGCACCTCAAGGAAGGCGACAACCTGATGGTCAGCCGCAAGCCCACCGGCACCCTGATCCTCAGTGACTTGAAGCCCGCCAAGCACCTCTACCTGCTGAGCACCGGCACCGGCATGGCGCCCTTCCTGAGTACCATCCAGGATCCGGAGACCTACGAGCGCTTCGAGAAGGTGATCCTGGTCCACGGCGTGCGCTACGTGAACGAGCTGGCCTATGCCGACTTCATCACCAAGACCCTGCCGGAGCACGAGTTCATCGGCGATCTGGTCCGCGAGAAGCTGATCTACTACCCCCTGGTCACCCGCGAGGAATTCCGCAACCAGGGTCGTCAGACCGACCTGATGCGCAGCGGCAAGCTGTTCGCGGACATCGGCCTGCCGCCGATCAATCCGCAGGACGACCGCGCCATGATCTGCGGTAGCCCGAGCATGCTGGACGAGACCAGCGCCGTGCTGAACGAATTCGGCCTGACCATCTCGCCACGCATGGGCGATCCGGGCGACTACCTGATCGAGCGCGCCTTCGTCGAGAAGTAACGCGAGCAGACTCCGCGAAAACCCGCCCTCCGGCGGGTTTTTCGTTTCCACGACCCGGCGGGCTGAACTCCCCCGGCGCCGGGCCGGTCGGTTGCTGCAAGGCGTGTCATGGCGACACGCTATTGCCGGGAGTCCCCATGAAGCCCTATGTGATCTGCCATATGATGTCGTCGGTCGACGGTCACGCCCTCACCGATGGCTGGGACCGCGCCGTCAAGAAGCAGGCCGATGCCACCTACGAGCGCCTGGCCGAGCGCTTTGAATTCGACGCCTGGGCCTGTGGCCGGGTGACGATGGAAGAGATCGCCCACGGCGAGGGTTATCCCACCGGCGTCGCCCAGGCGCCCATCCCTCGCACCCACCATTTCGCCCTGCGCGACGCCGCCAAGTACGCCATCGCCATCGATCCCCAGGGCAAGGTGGCCTGGAAAAAGAACGAAGCCCTGGATTCCCACGTGGTGGCGGTGCTCACCGAAGGCGTCAGCGACGACTACCTGGCCCACCTGCAGAACATCGGTGCCTCCTATGTCTTCGGCGGCAAGCAGGAACTGGACCTGGCCGCGGTGCTGGAACTGCTGAACGCCGAGCTGGGCATCGAGCGGCTGGTGGTGGAAGGCGGTCCCCACGTCAGCGGCTCCTTTGTCGCCGCCGGCCTGGTGGACGAGATCAGCGTGCTGATCATTCCGCTGGTGGACGGCCGCGGCGCCCATCCGGCCTCCTTCGAGATCGCCGAGCAGGCCTGGCAGCAGCCGCTGTACCTCAAGCTGGATACGGCCGAAGCCCAGGACGACGGCAGCGTCTGGCTGCGCTATCGGCGCGGCTAGCCGAGCGCCCTGGCCAGCGCCAGGGCGTCGGCATCCGCCTCCGCCTGGGCCTGCAGCGGGCAGACTCCGCTGGCATAGCGAGCGATCACCTCGGGCACCTGGGCCAGGGGCACCGGTCGGCTGATGTGATAGCCCTGGATGAAGTCGCAGCCCAGGGCGCACAGCAGCCGCAGCTGCTCCAGGTGTTCGACGCCCTCGGCGGTGACCTTGAGCTTAAGCGGTCGGGCCATGCCGATGATGGCCTGGACGATCTGGTGATCGGCGTTGCCCTCGGCCAGCCCGGTGACGAAGGAGCGGTCGATCTTCACGGTATCGATCGGCAGGCGCTTGAGATAGGCCAGCGAGGAATAGCCGGTGCCGAAGTCGTCGATGGACACCGTCACGCCCAGGTCGCGGATGCGTTGCAGGAGCTCGGCGGTGGGCTGCACGTTCTTGACCAGGGCATTCTCGGTCACCTCCAGTTCCAGGCGCCGCGGCGACAGCCGGTGGTCGTCCAGCCGCCAGGCGATCTGCCCGGGCAGGGCGTCGTTGCTCAGGCTCAGCGCCGAGCAGTTGACCGCGATGCGCAGCTCCGTGAGGCCGGCGGCGGTCAGCTCGGCCAGGTCGTGGCAGGCACGTCTGAGCACCCAGGCGTCCAGGTCCTCGATGAAGCCGTTGGCCTCGGCCACGCCGAGAAAGCAGTTGGGCGCCAGCATGCCGAGGCGGGGATGGTCCCAGCGGATCAGGGCTTCGGCCTTGTCCAGCTGGCCGCTGGCGACATCCAGGATCGGCTGATAGTAGAGCTGCAGCCCGCGTTCCTCGACCAGGGCTTCGCGCAGTTCGGCTTCCAGCTCCAGTTGCAGCGAGATCTTCTCGCGCAGGGTCTCGTCGAAGAAGCTGTAAGTGTTGCGGCCATTACCCTTGGACAGATAGAGCGCGAGATCCGCGCTCTTGAGCAATTCCTCGCAGCAGCCGCCGTCGCGGGGATAGAGACTGATGCCGATGCTGGTGGTCATCACCAGGGTGCGGTTGCCGATGGTGACGGGGTTGCGCAGGCGTTCCAGGATGCGCTGGGCCAGCTGCCTGGCCTCTTCGGGCCCGGCGAGGCTGGCCAGGATGCAGAATTCGTCACCGCCGAAGCGCGCCACCAGATCGCCTTCGCGTACCGCGTCGCGAATGATCTTGGCCATGGCCACCAGCAGCTGGTCGCCGGCATCGTGGCCGAGGCTGTCGTTGATGCGCTTGAAGTGATCGATGTCGAGAAACATCACTCCCAGGTTGCGCCCCTGCTGGGCGTGGCGTTCGAGGATCTCGGCGAAGGCCTGGTTGAAGGCGCGGCGATTGTGCAGGTCGGTGAGGGGGTCGTAGTGCGCCGCCTGCTGCAGCGAGGCGCGGGCCTCGTCGAGCTGGCCGACCAGGGAGTTGACCCGCTCCAGGTCGTTTTCCTTGCGTTGCAGCTGGCGATCCGCCCAGGCCGCGCCCAGGCCGCCCACCCCCAGCAGCAGGGCGATGATGGCGATGCCCACCCCCAGCTGCCAGGAATTGCTGGCGCCTTGCAGGGTGCTTTCGGTCTGGGCCGGTGCGATCAGCACCATGGACCACATGCCGGTGAAGTGCATGGCGGCGATGGCCAGTCCCATCACCAGGGCGGTGGCCATGCGCAGCCAGCGATAGATGCCGGTGTAGTGGCGACGGAAGATCTGGATCAATTGCAGCGCGGCGAAGCTGGCCCCTACGGCGATGCCGATCGACAGCAGGAAGGGCAGTGGTCGATAGAGCACCACGGCCTCGGTATGCACCGCCGCCATGCCGGTGTAGTGCATGAGCACGATGCCCACGCTCAGCACGATACCGGCCTTGAGGCGCTGCCCCAGGGTGAGGTCGGGCTGGCTGAGGGCGGGCATGGCCATGAGTCCGGCCAGCACCACGATCAGCAGCGAGGCGATGGTGATGAAGAGGTCGTAGTGCACCCGGGTGGGCACGGTGAAGGCGAGCATGGCGATGAAGTGCATGCCCCAGACGCCGAAGCCGAAGCTCAGGGCGCCCATCAGACTCCAGGCCCGCCGCCGCGCCAGGGTGCGGGTCTGGCCGATGCGCTCGGCGAACACCAGGGTGACATAGCAGGCGCTGACCGCGACCAGGTAGGCGAGCGCCACCAACCAGGCATCATGCTGGCCGTGCAGGTGCACCTGGTCTTGGGTGAGAGGGGCGACCAGAAAGTCGAGTCCCAACCAGTTGTTCATTCCGTTGCCTCGGCAGGAAATCCAGCGCGACTGAACGAAGGCTGCCCGACCGGAGCTCGTCGATCCGGGCAGTCTTCACCACGGCAGTCGCCGCTTTGGGTTTAGCTTGCCTTGCCCTATCGGCGCGGTGAAGAGGGGCTTTAACGCACACCCAGGCAGTTAGCGCGCGAGGTTTTTTTCAAGCAGGCAGGGGGCGGTGGAAACGCGCCGGTCGAGCAGGGCGGAGCGCTCTAGATAGCTAGCTAGCGACTTTGTGATGGCACTTGGCCGGCAAGTCGACCGTTCGTCGAGCGGGGTGATGACGAACGGTCGAGCGTGGGAAAAACCGGCCGAAAAGGCCGGCGTGAAAGGATTCAGCTGACCACGCGGTAGCAGGGCTCGTAGGCCGCGCCGCCCGGTAGCTTCATGCGGTGCTGCTCGACGAAGGCCTGCAGCAGCCGGTCTAGCGGGCGCATGATGTCGGGATCGCCATGGATCTCGTAAGGCCCGCGTTCCTCGATCAGCTGGATGCCCTTGGCCTTGACGTTGCCCGCGACGATGCCGGAAAAGGCGCGCCGCAGGTTGGCGGCCAGTTCGTGGGGCGGCACGGCATGGGTCAGTTGCAGAGCCGCCATGTTCTCGTGAGTGGGATCGAAAGGACGCTGGAAGCCTTCCTCGATGCGCAGCAACCAGTTGAAGTGGAAGGCATCGTGACGCTCGCGGCGGAACTGCTTGACCGCCTTTAGGCCCTGGGCCATCTGCCGCGCTACCTCGACCGGATCATTGACCACGATTTGGTAGTGGCGCTGGGCGGCTTCGCCCAAGGTGGCGCCAATGAAGGCGTGCAACTGTTCGAGGTAGGGCGCGGCGCTCTGCGGACCGGTGAGTACAACGGGGAAGGGGATGTCTCTGTTGTCCGGGTGCATGAGGATGCCCAGCAGGTAGAGGAACTCCTCCGCCGTACCGGCGCCGCCGGGAAAGATGATGATGCCGTGGCCCGCGCGGACGAAGGCCTCCAGGCGTTTCTCGATGTCCGGCAGGATCACCAGTTCGTTGACGATGGGGTTGGGCGCCTCGGCGGCGATGATGCCCGGCTCGGTGAGGCCCAGGTAGCGACCGCCCTGGAGGCGCTGCTTGGCGTGGGCGATGGTGGCGCCCTTCATCGGGCCCTTCATCACGCCCGGGCCGCAGCCGGTGCAGATGTCCAGGTTGCGCAGGCCGAGTTCGTGGCCGACCTTCTTGGTGTACTTGTATTCCTCGGTGCTGATGGAGTGACCGCCCCAGCAGACCACCATCTTCGGCTCCACGCCGGCGCGCAGGGTGCGGGCGTTGCGCAGGAGGTGGAAGACGTAGTCGGTGATGCCCTCGGAGCTCTCCAGATCGATGCGCAGGCTGCTCTGCTCGCTCTCGGTGTAGACGATGTCACGCAGGGCGCTGAACAGCATCTCGCGGGTGCTGGCGATCATCTCGCCGTCGACGAAGGCATCGGCCGGGGCGTTGACCAGTTCCAGGCGCACGCCGCGGTCCTGCTGGTGGATGCGGATCTCGAAGTCCTGGTAGGCCTCGAGGATGGTCTTGGCGTTGTCGCTGTGGGCGCCGGTGTTGAGGATGGCCAGGGCGCACTGGCGAAAGAGCTGGTAGAGGTTGCCCGAGCCGGCGGCGCTGAGCTGCTGGACCTCGCGCTGGGAAAGGGTCTCCAGGCTGCCCTTGGGGCTGACCTGAGCGTTGATGACCTGTCTGCTTGGAGCCATAGATGCTTCCCTATCGGTGATACGGCCGAACGGCGGCCGTAGCCGGGTGCGGACCACTTCATGCGATCCGGCACTGTCATTGTTGGGGGCGCGGGCGCCGGAATGCAAACGGGGCCGTGTCAGACCGCGGCGGTGACGTCCAGCACCTGGATGGAGGTCGCGGTTGGATAGTGCCAGTGCACCTCCACATCCCACAGCCGCACCCCGTAGCGCCGCTCGGGCGTCGGCGTCTGGTAGGCCGGGCGTGGATCCTGGGCCAGGCACTGCTCGATCAGTTCGGCCAGGGGCTCGCCCAGGCGTTGGCCATGGGCCTCGGCCTGGACCCGCGCCGCGTCCGCCCAACTGACCGCGAGGGCCGGCGGGGGCGCCTCGGCGATGGCGTTGTGGGCGCCTGGGGGGCTGTCGGCATAGGGCACATAGGGCTTGATGTCCAATACCGGGGTGCCGTCGAGCAGATCGATCCCCGAAAGCAGCAGCCGTCCCGGTTCCAGGCCGTCGAGGCGTACCACCGACTGGCCGATGCCATTGGGTCTATGGGTGGCGCGGGTGGCGAAGACGCCCAGGTAGCGATTGCCGCCCAGGCGGGGTGGCCGCACCCGCAGCCGCGGCTGGCTTTCCAGGGCCTGGTGGAACAGGAACAGCAGCCAGACATGGCTGACGCCTTCCAGACCCGCGACCGCTTCGGGCCGGTCGAAGGGCGGCAGCAGTTCCAGCACGCCACGGGCGGCCGGGGCCAGCGCGGGTTGCCGGGGAATGGCGAATTTCTCCTTGAAGCAGGAGCGGACGTGGCCGATGGGGGTGACGCTGTACTGCATGGGCGGGGGCCGTCTGACGCAGGGCCGGTCATTATGCCCTGCCCGAGGCCTCCGCGACCGCAGCGGCCGGCGCTTCGCCGGCGTTGCGGCGCACCCCGCGCAGATTCATCGCCGCCAGGCCCAGCTGCAGCACGATCAGGGCATAGGCCTCGGCCTGCAGGCCCCAGGCGATCCACAGACCGTTGCTGAGCAGGAACACCCAGAAGCCCAGGTTGCGCCGGCCCTGACGCTGAGAGGCCACCAGCCAGGCGGCGAGCAGGGTGATGGCCATGGCCGGCCATTGCAACAGATCGAGCGCTTCCATGGAGAACCTTCAACGGAGTGACTAATGAAGGTGAACCCTGGGAGCGGTTCCGAGTTCCAGGTGACGGCTTCAGGGCGCCGGATGGCGCGCCCGCGCGTAGGCGATGAAGCCCTCGATATCGGCACTGCACAGGTGTTCGCCGGCGGCCAGGATCTCGGCTTCGGGCCAGTCCCACCAGGCGATGTCGAGCAGCGCCTGGCAGGTGGCTTCGGGAAAGCGCCAGCGGATGAAGCGCGCCGGATTGCCGCCCACCACCGCATAGGGCGGCACGTCGCGGGTGACCACGGCGCCGGCGGCGACCACGGCGCCATGGCCGATGGTGACGCCGGAGAGGATCAGCGCATCGGTGCAGATCCAGCAATCGCTGCCGATCACCACGTCGCCGCGGGTGCCGCCGTAGTCGGTGATGTGGGCCAGGTCGTCGACGAAGGCAGGGAAGGGATAGGTGGTTACCCAGTCCATCCGGTGGAGGCCGCCGAGCAGGATGCGCACGCCCTCGGCGATGGAGGTGTAGCGTCCCAGGCGCAGGGTGGCGCCTTCCTTGAGATCGAACACCCTGGGCGCGCCGTAGGTGCCGGCACCGATCTCATAGTCGGGCAGCTCGCGGCGCAGGCGCGCCGTGCGCTGGTGCAGGCGGGGCAGGGCGGCCAGCGCCTGGCGTTCACGTTTCTTGCGCAGCTTGTCGAGAAAACCCATGGCGATGCCCTGGCGAAAGGTATCCGGCAGGATACCGAAGCGCCCGGGCCGCGCTCAATCGCCGGCCTCGGGCTCCGCCGGATCTCGCTCGATGGCCGCCATGCCCAACTGGTCGGCGAGGTCCTGCAGGTCGCTCGCTTCCAGATCCCAGCCGCCGCTGGACACCTCGCCACCGGCTGGGCCCTTTTCCCGTGGGCGCTGGATGAAGGCGGTGGCCAGGCCCAGCTCCTTGGCCGCCTGCAGGTCGCCATTGTGGGCGGCGCAGAGCATCACCTGTTCCGGTTGCAGGTCGAGCAGGGCGCAGGCACCCAGGTAGACCTCCGCGGCCGGTTTGTAGCGCTTGAAAAGATCGGCGCCGAACAGCATGTCCCAGGGCAGCCCGGCGTGGCGGGCCATGTCCAGCAGCAGGCTGACATTGCCATTGGACAGGGCGCAGACCGGATAACCCTGGCGCAGCCGCGTGAGACCCGGTACGGCATCGGGCCAGGGCGTCAGCTGGTGCCAGAGGCGATTGATCCAGGCCACCTCGGCGGTGGTCAGGCCGACCAGGCCGTGGCGTGGCAGCAATTCGTCCAGCGCCAGACGATGGACCTCGTCGAGGGGCAGCCAGGGCAGGCTGCGGGCGGCGATCTGCGGCAGGATGGCTTCATAGGCTTCGGCGCGCCAGGCATCGGCCAGCCGCTCCCAGTCGCCCTGGACGCCGTGCTTGGCGGACAGTCCTTGCAGACCAGTGACCAGACTGCCGCGCCAATCCACCACGGTGCCGAAGACATCGAAAAGTAGCGCCCGAACGGTCGTCGTCATGGGTAGACTCCTGCAGAAGGTTGTCTCCACCAGACGGATCACGGGTGACGGGGGTTCCCCCAAAGTGCCCGAAGGTCACCCTCGCCAAAGGATCTCTGCATGACGCTGCGCCACCTCAGCCACTGGGTGTTCGATATGGATGGCACCCTGACCCTGGCGGTACACGACTTCGCCGCCATTCGCCGGCACCTGGGCATTCCCGAGCAGGCCGACATCCTCCACCACCTGGCCGAGCTGCCCGCCACTGAGCGCGAGGCCAAGCACGCCTGGCTGTTCGAGCACGAGCGCGAACTGGCGGTGGCCGCCCGCCCGGCGCCGGGCGCGGTGGAGCTGGTGCGCGCGCTGCATGAGCGCGGCTGCCACCTGGGCATCCTGACCCGCAATGCTCGCGACCTGGCACTGCTGACCCTGGCCGCCATTGGCCTGGAGGACTGCTTCGATCCGCCTGCCGTACTGGGTCGCGACGAGGCGGCGCCCAAACCCGATCCGGGCGGTCTGCTGCGGCTGGCCGAACGCTGGCGGGTGGCGCCCGCCAGCCTGGTGATGGTCGGTGATCACCGCTACGACCTGGAGTGTGGGCGGGCGGTGGGGTGTCGCACCTTGCAGGTCAATCAGCCCGGTGATCCCTGGCCCGCGGCGCGTGACCAGCGCTTCGAGACCTGTGCGGAGATCCTGGCGGCGCTCTGACGCTGGAAATTTGTCCGTTAGGCGTAAATAGTCTGTTGTTTGCCTGGCCGCTGGCTAAGATGCCGGCTTCGGATTCAGGTCGGGCCAGCCGTATGAGCCTCCACACGCCTTCGAGCGATCAGCCAGCCTCCGGCGATCTGCGCCAGTACGAGCGTCAGACGCTGGAAAGCCTTGCCACCGGCCTGCCCCTGACCCAGGTGCTGCACACGCTGCTGCAACGGGTGGAGGTCCTGGCCCAGGTCCGCCTGCACGCCTGCATCCTGTTGCTCAGCGAGGATGGCCGTTATCTGCAGGACGGCATCGCGCCCAGTCTGCCGGACGCCTACAGCCGCGATCTCGGGCGGCTGGAGATCGGCCCGCTGGCGGGTTCCTGTGGCACCGCCGCCTACCGCCGCGAAGCCGTCTATGTCGAGGACATCGCCGGCGATCCGCTGTGGGCCGGCGCGCGCGACCTGGCGCTGCGCTATGGCCTGCGGGCCTGCTGGTCGATGCCGCTGTTGGCCCTGGACGGTCGGTTGCTGGGCACCTTCGCCAACTATTTCCTCGAGCCGCGGCGCCCGCTGGCCGCCGAGCGCGACGCCTTCCGCCTGGTCACCGAGACCGCCGCCCTGGCCATCGAGCGCCATCAGGCGGATCTGCAGCTGCGCGAGAGCGAAGACCACTATCGGCACCTGGTGGAACTCAATCCCCAATACACCTGGACCTGCGATCCCAGCGGTCAGCACATGGTCTTTTCGCCGCGCTGGCAGCAGCTGACCGGCCAGCCGATGCTGGAAGCCGATAGCTTTTGGACGGTGGTGCATCCGGACGATCGCCAGGCGACCCGGCAGGCCTGGGACGTGGCGTGCAGCGCCGGTCAGGCCTACGACCGCGAACACCGGGTGCGGGTGGCGGATGGCAGCCATTGCTGGCTGCGTACCCGTGCCTATCCGCGCCGCGATGCGGCGGGCGCCGTGATCCGCTGGTACGGCACCAGCGAAGACATCGATGACCGTCGCGAGGCCGAGGAGGCCTTGCGCCGCGAGCGCGCCACCCTGGAGGTCCAGGTGCAGGCGCGTACCGCCGAGCTGGAAGAGACCAATCGCCAGCTGCGCGAAGAGATGCAGAATCGCGCCCGGGCCGAGGAGCTGCTGCGCCAGGCGCAGAAGATGGAAGCCGTGGGGCAGCTCACCGGCGGCATCGCCCATGACTTCAACAACTTGCTGGCCGGCATCCAGGCCAGCCTGGATCTCCTGCGCCGCCGCCTGGCGCCGGAGGTCCTGGCCGGGGTCGGCAACCTGCTCGACACCGCCACCCAGTCGGTAGGGCGGGGTGCCAGTCTCACCCATCGGCTGCTGGCCTTTTCCCGGCGCCAGACGCTCAATCCCCAGGCGGTCGACGTTGCCCGGCTGATCGGCGACTTCCAGGAGTTGCTGCGGCACAGCCTGGGGCCGCAGATCCGCTGCCAGCTCGAACTGGACGCCGAGCTCTGGCCGGTCGACGCCGATCCGCACCAGCTGGAAAACGCCCTGCTCAATCTGGCCATCAACAGCCGCGATGCCATGCCCGCAGGGGGCACCCTGACCATCAGCGCGCGCAATTGGGTGCAGCGCGACGCCGACCCGGCGCTGCCAGCGGGTGACTACCTGCTGATCGAGGTCGCTGACGACGGCGTGGGCATGCCTCCGGAGGTGCTGGAGCGGGTGTTCGAACCCTTCTTTACCACCAAGCCCGTGGGCCAGGGGTCCGGGCTGGGGCTGTCCATGATCTATGGTTTCGTGCGGCAGTCCCGTGGCCAGGTGAGCGTGACCAGTGCGCCAGGACAGGGCTGCCGGGTGAGCCTGCTGCTGCCGCGTCATCCGGCCCCGCCGATCCGCGCGCCGCTTGCGCTCTCCAGCGCCACGACCGGCCGTGCGCTACCCAGCGTCCGGGTGCTGCTGGTGGAAGACGACGCGGTCATCCGCGCGTTGCTGGTGCAGCTGTTCGTCGAACTGGGCTGGCGGTATCGCGACGCCGTCGATGCCGAAGCGGCCCTGGCAGCGCTGCGCGAAGGCGAAGGCTTCGACCTGTTGATCACCGATGTCGGGCTACCGGGACTGAACGGCCGCTTGCTGGCCAATGCGGCCCGTACCCTCAGACCGCAGTTGCCGATCCTCTTCATCACCGGTTATGCGGCGGGCAACGCGCCACCCGTGCCCCTGGTCGGCGAGCGGATGGCCGTGCTGGGCAAGCCCTTCACCCTGGAGGTCCTGGTCGACCGGGTACAGGAGCTGCTGGGCAAGCCCGAAACCCTGGAAGGTTGAGCGCTAGCCGCCAGCGCCGAACAGCGCCCGACGACCCTCGGGCGAGGTGAAAAGGGCATCGCCGTTGTGACCGACGCCCGGCACCTCCACCAGCGGCTGGCGCAGCTCCGGATGACGGCCCTGCAGGTAACGGTAGTAGTTCAGTCCGCGGGCCAGGCGATAGGGGCCCTGGGCCTCGGCGGCGCAACCCTTGTCCAGCGCCGGATGGTTGGGGTCGGTGTCCTCGGCGCCCAGCAGGTAGGTGACGTCGAGCTCCGCATAGTGCTGCTCCAGGCTGGCCGCCGGGCGTCCTTCGGCATAGGCCGGCAGGCCCTGCATGCCGTATTTCCAGGTGTCGAAATCCGGGCAACTGGCCGCGCCGGCGAAGGGCACGGGTTGGCCCTGGGCATCCGGGCGACGCGCATCGAAATAGGCATAGGACGACGGATTGGCCACCACGTATCTCAGGCGGATGCCCGTGGCGGCGAGGGCGCGCTCGCCGTGGCCGAGCACGGCGTAGCGCTGCACCACCTGGCCACCGCCGGAATGCCCGGCGATCACCACCTCCTGCAGATTGGGCAGGCGCTGGCGGTCCGCCAGGCGGGCGAGCAGGGCGTCGAACACGGCGAAACTGCTCAAGGGTTGCGGGCCCAGGGCGGGCTCGCCGCCCATCCAGGCATTGCCCTGCCAGCGCAGCAGGTCGTCCGGCAGCCGATGCCGGTGGACGTCCTTTTCGTTGAGGAACTGCGGAGCGATCACCAGGGTGTCCGCCGCGGCGCCGGCCGCCGCCGTGGCCGTCTCGCCGGAACGGAAATAGGTGGCGGCGTTGCGCAGGCGACCATGGACGATCACCAGCGCGCGGCGAATTTCCGGGTGCGGCTGATTCCAGTCGGTGGATAGCTGCAACGCGGCCTGCGCCTGACCGATTGGCAAGCGGTCGCCGACGATACGGGCGACCCCCTCATGAGGCGCCGCCAGGGCGGGGCCCCAGGCCAAGGCCAGGCACAGCGCGAGCAGGCGACGCATGGGAGGCTCCCGGTGACGTTAGAGTGCCTTGGCGGCGAAGGTATCGCAGCTCTCCACCTTGCCACTGTCGAAGCCGGTACGGAACCACTTGACCCGCTGCGCGGAGCTGCCGTGGGTGAAGGAATCCGGTACCACGCGACCCTGGGACTGGCGTTGCAGGCGGTCATCGCCAATGGCGTTGGCGGCGTTCAGCGCCTTCTCCAGGTCACCCGGCTCCAGCCAGTTCAAGCGCTTCTGGGCGTCGTTGGCCCAGACCCCGGCATAGCAGTCGGCCTGCAACTCCAACCGCACCGACAACCCGGTGGCGCCTTCGGTGGGGATACCGCGACGGCGCGCCGCTTCCATCTTGTTGGTGGTGCCGGTGAGGTTCTGCACGTGGTGGCCGACCTCGTGGGCGATGACGTAGGCGCGGGCGAAGTCGCCGTCGGCGCCGAAGCGCTGCTGCAGTTCCTGGAAGAAGGTCAGGTCCAGGTAGACCTTGCTGTCCACCGGGCAATAGAAGGGGCCGCTGGCCGCGGTGGCGCCACCGCAACCGGATTGCACCTGGCCGTTGAACAGCACCAGCTTGGGCGGCTGGTACTGCTCGCCATGCGCCTGGAAGATGCGCGTCCAGGTGTTTTCGGTCTCACCCAGCACCACGCGGACGAAGTCCACCTGGCGATTGTCGGCCGGGGCGGTGGTCTCCTGCTGGCTGGGCGCGCTCTGGCCGCTGAGGCTGATCAGGTTGCCGAGGATCTGCGTCGGACTCTGGCCGCTGAGCAGGCCGAACACCACCACCAGGGCCACGCCACCCAGGCCCAGGCCGCCGCCGATCTTCATGCCGCGTCCGCCGCTGGCCTGTTGCACGTTGTCGCTACGTTGTCCCTTGTCCCACTGCATGGCGCTTGCCTCCTGATCTTTGCTATCGCTAAGACCGCAGGTCACAGCAAAAATGCGTTACCGGAAATGACAACGCCCGCGACGGGCGCGGGCGTTGTCAGCGGAGCGGAGCGTGGGATCAGGCCGCGGTCTGGCCCTGCTTGAGGCTCTGCATGTCGATCACGAAGCGATACTTCACATCGCTCTTGAGCATGCGCTCATAGGCGTGGTTGATGTCCTGGATGGCGATCTGCTCGATGTCCGAAACGATGCCGTGCTTGGCGCAGAAGTCCAGCATCTCCTGGGTCTCGCGGATGCCGCCGATGAGCGAGCCGGCCAGCTGGCGGCGCTTCATCACCAGGTTGAAGACGCTGGGCGCCGGGTGCGGCTCGGCGGGTACGCCGACCAGGGTCATGGTGCCGTCCCACTTGAGCAGGGTGAGGAAGGCGTCCAGGTTGTGCGGCGCGGCCACGGTGTTGAGGATGAAGTCGAAGCTGTTCGCGTGCGCGGCCATCTCGTCTTCGTTCTTCGACACCACCACCTCGTCGGCCCCCAGACGCAGGGCGTCGTCCTTCTTGTTGGCGCTGGTGGTGAAGAGCACCACGTGGGCACCCATGGCGTGGGCGATCTTCACGCCCATGTGGCCCAGACCACCCAGACCGACGATGCCGACCTTCTTGCCCGGACCGACCTTCCAGTGGGCCAGCGGCGAGTAGGTGGTGATGCCGGCGCAGAGCAGCGGCGCCACGGCGGCCAGGTTCTCGGTGTGGCTTACCTTGAGCACGAACTTCTCGTTGACCACGATGTGGTCGGAGTAGCCGCCCTGGGTGTTTTCGCTGCCGCCGTAGAGGTTGCCGTTGTAGGTGCCGGTGAAGCCGTTCTCGCAATAGGACTCTTCGCCGGCATCACAGGGGGCGCAGTGCTGGCAGCTGTCGACCATGCAGCCGACACCGACGCTGTCGCCGACCTTGAAGTTCTTCACGTGGGCACCGACCGCGGTGACGGTACCGACGATCTCGTGGCCGGGCACGGACGGATAGAGGGTGTTGTTCCACTCGTTGCGCGCGGTGTGCAGGTCGGAATGGCAGACGCCGCAGAAGAGGATGTCGATCTGCACGTCGTGGGCGCCGGGTTCGCGCCGCTCGAAGGAGAAGGGCGCCAGGGGCTGGTCGGCGGACTGGGCAGCGTAGCCTTGGGCTTGGCTCATGAGATACCTCATCTAGATGGTGGAACTGCAGGGTGGAGCGGGGCGGCCAGGCGGGCCTGGCCAGCTAGCAAACCGTCGATCCTGCGCAGCCAGGCACGGCGGCACCAATCGATCGTCTCGATATCGGTCATGCCGCCCATCGATGGAACTCATGGGCGGGCAGGGCACGAGGTCTTACGACCGGGGTGCCAGATCAGATGTTCCCGCCCTTGCCACGGCCCGCCGTCGACCGGTCGTGCCTAGCGGGACAGCCTGGGCGCCACGGTGGGCAACAGCCGGGTGGCCAGGTGATCGAGCAGCAGCCGGACCCGTGGCAGGGTCTCGCGACTGCGTGGCCATACCAGGTTGATCGGCGAGCCCTCGACGCCATGCTCGGGCAGCACATCGACCAGGGCGCCAGTGGCCAGGTGCTCGGCGATCAGCCAGGTCGGCAGCTGGGCGATGCCATGGCCAGCCAGCGCCGCCAGCACCTCGCCTTCGCCATCGCCCACTACCAGCCGCGGCTGGAACACCCAGCGTTCGCTATCGCCCGGCTGCTCGCCGCGCAGCTGCCAGGGGCTGACCAGGCCGTCGGCCTGGCGAAAGCCGATGCACTGGTGATCGACCAGGTCGGTCGGGGTCTGGGGTCGGCCATGCTGGGCAAGATAGGCCGGAGCGGCGCAAAAGACCTGGCGCTGGGTACCGAGGAAGCGATGCCCCAGGCTGGCCGGCCAGGCATCGGAGCCGCCGATGCGCACCAGGATGTCGATGCCCTCGTGCACCGGATCGACGAAGCGATCGGCGAACGACAGATCCGGTTGCAGCAGGGGATAGCGGTGCAGCAGCTCCAGGATCAGCGGCAGTACGTGCAGGCGGCCATAGGAAGCGGGCAGGTCGATGCGCACCCGGCCATGGGGCTCGCCCTCCTGGGCGGTCAGCCCTAGCTCGGCCTGTTCCAGCTCGGCCAGCACCCCGGTGCAGGTGCGATAGAAACTGGCGCCGGCCTCGGTCAGGCGCAGACGGCGAGTGGTGCGCTGGAACAGCCGCACGCCCAGGCGGCTTTCCAGACGGGCCACGCTCTTGCCGATGGCCGAGCCGGTGAGATTGAGACGCTCGCCGGCCGCGGTGAAGCTGCCGAGATCGGCCACGGTGACGAAGACGTCGAGGCCCTTGAGGCGTTCGGAGGAATACAAGGCTAGCTTCCTATTATGGAATATGATTCCTATTAAATAGGAATTTATACCCAGGATACGCCGTTAATTCTTCAATAGGCTGGAATCAACCCTGAGACAAGGCACTCCCTTATCTACAGCGCCTGCACTGCCGCAGGCCCTTTTCTTCCCTATCTGGAGGTTTCATGCGCAAGGGCACCGCTCTTATCGTCGGCGTCACCGGTATTTCTGGCTACAACCTGGCCCACACCCTGGTGGCCTCGGGTTGGACCGTTTATGGTCTGGCCCGCAAACCCGTGGCCCAGGAAGGCGTCATCCCGGTCGCCGCCGACCTGCTCGACGCCGAGTCCACCCGCCAGGCCCTGGCCGGCCTGCCGATCAGCCATGTGTTCTTCTGCACCTGGACCCGCCGTGACACCGAGAAGGAAAACGTCGAGGCCAATGGCGCCATGATGAACAACCTCTGCCAGGCCCTGGCCGGCGCGCCGCTGCAGCACCTGGCGCTGGTCACCGGTACCAAGCATTACCTGGGCTCCTTCGAGGAATACGGCAGCGGCAAGGCCGAGACGCCCTTCCGCGAAAGCGAGCCGCGCCAGCCCGGTGCCAACTTCTACTACACCCTGGAAGACATCCTCTTCGCCGCCGCCGAACGGCATGGCTTCGGCTGGAGCGTGCACCGCTCCCACAGCATGATCGGCCAGGCTAAGGGCACCAACGCCATGAACATGGGCCTGACCTTGGCGGTCTACGCCTCCCTGTGCAAGGCCACCGGCCAACCCTTCGTCTTTCCCGGCTCCCGTACCCAGTGGGACAGCCTGACCGACGTTACCGACGCCGGCCTACTCGCCGAGCAGCTGGAGTGGGCGGCCCTGGCGCCGGCGGCGCGCAACCAGGCCTTCAACACCGTCAATGGCGATGTCTTCCGCTGGCGCTGGCTGTGGAGCGAGATCGCTGCCTTCTTCGACCTGGAGCCGGCACCCTATCCCGAGCAGCCCATGCCGCTGGAAGCGCGGATGAAGGACACGGCCCCGGCGCAGTGGCGCAAGCTGGCCGAGGAACATGGCCTGGTGGAGGCCGATGTCGACAAGCTCGCCTCCTGGTGGCACAGCGACGCCGACCTGGGCCGCGAGATCGAGTGCCTCAACGACATGACCAAGAGCCGCGACCTGGGATTCTTCGGCTATCGCGACACCCGGGCGAGCTTTCTCGACCTCTTCACCCGCCTCAGAGCCCAGCGCCTGATTCCCTGAGTCGCTCTGGATCGCCGGTTCCCGTGAACGCGGGCAGCCGGCGGTTTTCATAGGCCATTCCCGGGGCGCAGAATGCGATTTCTTGTCGCAGGATGCGCTCCCATGCTCGAAACCCTCGCTGCCTTCGTTCCCGCCTTTAGCCCTCTCGACTGGCTGTTCATCGAAGCCATCGTGGTCCTGGCCTATCTGATCTTCGGCGTGGCCGGTTTCGGCAGCGCCCTGGTCGCCGGTCCCTTGCTCACCAGCTGGATGCCGCTATCGCGCATCGTGCCCTTGCTGGTGATGCTGGATTTCCTCGCCTCCTTCCACAACTGGCTGCCGGATCGCCGCGCCATCGCCGGGCGCGAACTCAAGCGATTGCTGCCCATGCTGCTGCTCGGCGCCGCTCTGGGCACCTACCTGCTGATGCGCACCGATGCCCGGCTGCTGATGCTCTGGCTGGGGCTCTTCGTGGTCGCCTATTCCACCTACAGCCTGCTCACGCCCAAGGGCTTTCGCCAACTGGCGCCGGCCTGGTCGATCCCGGCGGGCGGCGTCGGGGGCCTGTGCGGTGCCCTGTTCGGCAGCGGCGGCTTTCTCTATGCGCTATATCTCAATGGCCGCCTGGAAGACAAGAACGCCATCCGCGGCACCCAGAGCTTTCTCATCGGCTGCAGCGCTTCCATTCGCATCGTCCTCCTGCTGATCGCCGGCGCCTACAGCGACGGCAGCCTGCTGCTCTTGGCCGTCTGCCTGCTGCCGGCCATGCTGCTTGGCGGCTGGATCGGTCGCCACCTGCAGCGGCGCCTGTCCCGCGAACGCTTCACCCGCCTGGTGACCTGGCTGGTGCTGGTCTCCGGCGTGACCCTGATCGGGCGGTATCTGGCGGGGTAGCCAGGTCATCCCGGGGCGGAAGACTCGTAGGTTGGGCTGAGACAGCTCCATCGTCGAAGCCCAGCGTTAGACCAAACCCTGGACTGTTGGGCTTCGCTGCGCTCAGCGCCAACCTACGTCGGCTTGCCAGGGTGCCGTAGGTTGGCGCTGAGACGGCTCCATCGTCGAAGCCCAACGCCAGACCGCACCGTGGACTGTTGGGCTTCGCTGTGCTCAGCGCCAACCTACGTCGCTGATCGCGGCCATGGCTGCGATGCGCTTGAACGTCGTAGCGTGGAAAACCGCCGGCGTTTTTCACGCTACGCTTCAACGGCGGGAACTCCCCACCCCTCATGGCTCTCCGCTCTAGAACACCAACAGCGGAGAACCCTCCATGCTGACCTCCCTTCAGGCAGGCGTCTTGGACGTGACCTATCAGGTCCAAGGACCGGAAAATGGCCCGCCGGTCCTGTTGCTGCACGGCTTTCCCTACGACATCCATGCCTACGCCGAGGTGACCGATGAACTGGTCGCCGCTGGCTGCCGCGTCTATGTGCCCTTTCTGCGTGGCTACGGCGCCACCCGCTACCTGAGCGCCGACACCCCGCGCTCCGGCCAGCAGGCCGCCCTGGCCCATGACGTCCTGGCGCTTCTCGATGCCCTGGGCCTGGAGCGGGCGACCCTGGCTGGCTATGACTGGGGCGGTCGCGCCGCTGGTATCGTCGCCGCCCTCTGGCCCGAGCGGGTCGCGGGGCTGGTGCTGGGCGACGGCTATCCGATCCAGGACATCGCCACTGCCGCTACCCAGCCCGGTTCCCCGGAGGCGGAATTGCGGCTCTGGTACCAATACTACTTCCATGGCGAACGAGGACGAGCAGGGCTGGCGGAACATCGTCACGACTTCTGCCGACTGCTCTGGTCACTGTGGTCGCCCAGCTGGCACTTCAGCGACGCCACCTATGCGCTTACCGCCGCGGCCTTCGACAATCCCGATTTCGTCGACACCGTGATCCACTCCTATCGCCACCGCTACGGCCTGGCACCGGACGATCCGGCCTATGCCGAGACCGAGCGCCGGCTCGCCGCGCAGCCACCCATCAGCGTGCCCACTACGGTATTGGCCGGCGCCGACGACGGCGTGACGAAGGTACAGGGCGAAGCCATTGTAGCCCGGCATTTCCGTGGGCCTTTGCGCTACGAGGTGCTACCCAGCTGCGGCCACAATATCCCCCAGGAAGCCCCGGCCGCCTTCGCCGCCGCGGTAAGGGAACGGCTGCCGTAGGTTGGTGCTGAGACGGCTCCATCGTCGAAGCCCAACGGATGCGACTAAGCCAAGGTGGTGAAAACGCCGCCTTGGCGTGTGTATCGAAGCTACCGCCCCAATACCTCCGGGTTGGCGACACCCGTCGGTTCACCCGCGAAAAAGCCCACCAGGTTGGCGAAGGCCTCGCCGAAATAGAGCTCGTAACTGTGCTTTTCCACATAGCCCAGATGCGGCGTGCAGAGCACCTTGGGGTGGGCGAGCAAGGGGTCATCCGGTGCCACGGGTTCCTGCTCGAAGACATCCAGCGCCGCCTGGCCGGGATGACCCCGTTCCAGCGCCGTGAGCAGGGCGCCGGGTTCGATCAGGCCGGCGCGGGCGGTGTTGACCAGTAGGGCAGTCTTCTTCATCCGCGCCAGGTCCTCGGCGCGCACGCAGCCGCGGCTGCGCTCGCTGTATCTGAGGTGCAGGCTGATGACATCGGCCTCGGCGAAGAAAGCCTCCTGGCTGGCGGCCGCGCGGTGGCCGTCGGCTTCGGCGCGGGCGCGCGAGGCCTCGCTGCCCCAGACCAGCACCGGCATGCCGAAGGCCTGGCCGTAGCGCGCCAGGCGCTGGCCGATCTTGCCGTAGCCCCAAATGCCGAGGATCTGTCCATCCAGCCGTTCGCCCAGATTGACCTGCCAGCGCCCGGCATACAGGGCGTCGATGGCCGGCTTGAGCCGGCGGCGGGCCATGAGGATCAGGGTCCAGGTCAACTCGGCGGTGGAGACCGGCGAGCCGCTGCCTTCGCAGACCGCCACGCCCTGGTGAGTGCAGGCGGCCACGTCGAGATGGGCGGTGGCCTTGCCGGTCTGGCTGATCAGCTTGAGCCGCGGCAGGTGCGCCAGCAGCTCGGCGTCGATACGGGTGCGCTCGCGGGTCAGCTCCAGGGCATCGGCATCGCGGAAGCGCTCCACCAGCACCTGGGGATCGCGCTCGGCGTCGTGATAGAGCGTCACCTGGTGCCCGGCGCGCTGGAGCAAGGGATAGCAATCCAGGGTTTCGACGACGTGCTGGTAGTCGTCGGGGATGACGATATGCATGGCGGGCTCCGTTGTTGTTCTGAACCGCCAGTGGAGCACCTGCAAGGTCCTCCGACAAGCTCGGGCGCCGCTGAGACCGCTTCACCGTCAAAACCCAACGTTCAGAGCCTAATAAGGAATCACCAGCGGCGTGCCCGCCAGGGGATTCTCGATCACCGCGCATTTGAGGCCGTACAGCGCCTCGATCAGCTCGGGCGTGACGATTTCCGCCGGTGGCCCCTCGGCGAGGATGCGCCCGGTGCGCAGGGCGATGATGTGGTCGGCGTAGCGACAGGCCTGGTTGAGGTCGTGCAGCACTGCCACCAGCGTGCGACCACCCTCGCGATTGAGCCGGCAGAGCAACTCCATCAGCTCCACCTGGTGGGCGATGTCCAGGTAGGTGGTGGGCTCGTCGAGCAGCAGCAGCGGGGTCTCCTGGGCCAGTGCCAGGGCGATCCACACCCGTTGGCGCTGGCCGCCGGACAGGCTGTCCACCGCCCGCTCGGCCAGTTCCAGGGTATTGGTGGCTTCCAGGGCGTGCTGCACCGCGCGCTCGTCGGCATCCGTCCAGCCGGCGAAGGCCTGGCGATGGGGATGGCGCCCGCGGGCCACCAGGTCGCTGACCAGGATGTCGTCCGGCGCCACCGCGCTTTGCGGCAGCAGGCCGATGCGCCGCGCCACCTCACGGGTCGGCAGCTCCTGGATCAGCCGGCCGTCCAGGCGTACCTCGCCGGCACTGGGGCGGATCAGCCGCGCCAGGCTGCGCAGCAGGGTCGACTTGCCGCAGCCATTGGGACCGATGATGACGGTGAAGCGGCCATCGGGCAGCCGCACATCGAGGTCGGCGCAGATCGGCTGGCCGCCGTAGCCCACGGTAAGGCCGTGAGCGGCGAGGCGGCTGGAGGGGGCGTCTTGGCTCATGAGGTCCGCCGCCATTCGCGGCTCAGCAGGAAGATCAGATAGAGGCCGCCCAGGGCGCCGGTGAGCAACCCGACCGGAATCTGGAAGGGCGCCAGCAACCGCTGGGCCAGCAGATCGGCCAGGGCGGTGAGGCAGGCGCCGAGCAGGGCGGGGGCGAGGATACCCAGATCGGCGCTGCGGGTTAGGCGACGGGCCAGTTGGGGCGCCGCCAGGGCGACGAAGCCGATGGGGCCGGCGGTGGCGATGGCCAGGGCGGCCAGGGCCACGGCGACGGCCAACAGCAGATTCTGGCTGGGCAGCACGGCCAGGCCCAGGGCGCGGGCCAGGTCGTCGCCCAGCTCCAGCAGGCGCAGCCGGCGCGCCAGCCAGGCGGCCAGCGGCAGCAGCAACAGGCAGCCGGCGAGCAGGGTCAGGGTGCGGCTCCAGGTCAGCATGTCCAGGCTACCGAACAGCCAGAGCCGGGCCTCCTGGGCTTCGTCCAGCTCGGCGCGGGTCAGCAGGTATTCGTTGAGCGAGGCGAGCAGGGCGCTGATGGCGATGCCCAGCAGGATCATCCGCTCGCCGCGGATACCGGCCAGGGCGGCGAGTCCGGCCACCAGTACCGCGGCCAGGAGACCGCCGCTGAGGGCGCCCACCATCAGCGCCGCGCCGCCCAGTTGCAGCCAGAGCAGGGTGATCAGCGCACCGCTGGCCGAGCCGACGGTGAAGCCCACCAGATCCGGACTGGCCAGGGGATTGCGCGCCAGCCGCTGGAAGATGGCACCGCTGGCACCCAGGGCCGCGCCGACGCCAAAGGCCGCCAGTAGTCGCGGCAGGCGCAGCTCCAGCAGGATCAGACTGGCCAGGGCGTCGCCGCGACCGAGCAGGGTGGCCGCCACCCGGTGCGGCGCCGGAGCGAAGGCGCCGCCGCTGAGGGTCAGGGCACAGATACCGATGGCCGCCAGCAGGAGCAGCAACAGGCAGGCCTTGAAGCGCGCCGAGCGGCGGGGGGCGAAGCGATGGCGACTCAAGGGCGCACCCGCCGGGCGGAACGGATGATCAGCGCGAGGAGCACCGGGGTGCCGAGCAGGGCGCAGACGATTCCCGCCTCCAGTTCGCCCGGCAGGGCCACGCGGCGGCCCAGGGTATCGGCCAGCAACAGCAGATTGGCTCCGGCCAGGGGCGCCAGCGCCAGGATCCAGCGCCAGTCGGCGCCCACCAGCAGGCGCAAGGCGTGGGGCACCACCAGGCCGAGAAAGCCGATGGGTCCGGCCACCGCAGTGGCGGCGCCGCACAGCAGCACGATGGCGACGAAGGCCAACAGCCGCAGTTGCCCGAGGCGGGCGCCGAGGGCACGACCCAGGTCGTCGCCCAGGGCCAGGGCATTGAGGCGGCTGCCCAGGGGCAGGCCCAGCAGCAGGCCGATCAGCAGCAGCGGCAGGATGCCGAGGGCGCCACCCGGCGTCTGGCCGCTCAGGGCGCCCACCGCCCAGAAGCGGTAGCTGTCGAACACCGCGCTATCGAACAGGGTGATGATGCCGGTGCAGGCGTTGAGGCTGGCGCTCAGGGCGATGCCGGCCAGGATCAACCGTATGGGCTGACCGCGGGCCGGGGCACTGCCACCGAGCAGATAGACCAGGCCGGCGGCCAGGGCCGCGCCCAGCAGGGCACAGGCCAGGCGCGTCGGGGCATCGTCCAGCCCCAGCAGCGACAGCCCGGCCACCACGGCGAAGGCCGCCCCGGCGTTGATGCCCAGCAGTCCGGGGTCGGCCAGAGGATTGCGCGTCAGCGCCTGCATCAGGGCACCGGCCAGGCCCAGGGCCGCACCCACCAGCAGTCCGAGCAGGGTGCGTGGCAGACGCAGCTGCCAGAGCACCACGGCCTCGGTGGAGTCATCGGGCGCGACGAGCAGGTGCAGGATCTGCGCCGCCGACAGCGACCGTGCGCCTATGCCCAGACTCGCCACCACCGCCAGCGCCAGGACGATCAGCAGCAGGACCAGCACCAGGCCACCGCGGGCGGCGGATGCCCGTTGTGCAAGAGGCGCGGGGCGGGCCGGCGGGGTCATGTCATCCCCAGGGCGCCGGCGACCGTGCCGATCACCTGGCGGGCGGCGAGGGGCCCGGCGTTGAGATAGAAGGCGTCGGTATCCACGCGAACGGCCCGGGACTGACGCACCGCAGTCAGCCGCGGCCACAGCGGTTGCCGCGCCAGGCTGGCCAGGGCGGTGCCCTGCTCGGCGTAGAACAGCCAGTCGGCGTCGGCCAGATCCAACAACTCGGCGCTGACATCCCGCGAGGTGCCCTTGAAGCGCTGCGCCGCCGTGCGGGTCACGCCCATGGCCTGCAGCAAGCCGCCGGCAAAGGAATCCACGCCCATCAGGCGCAGCCGGGCGCCGCTGGAAAACAGCAGGGAGGCGGAGGGCGGCTGAGTTCCCAGGCGCTGCGTCATGCCGGCGAGATCCCGATCCAGGTCCCCCAGGAGGCGCTCGGCCTGTTGGCGCCGCCCCAGGGCATCAGCCAGCACGAGGAAGTCCGGCCGCCAGTTGCCACCGGTGCCGCGCGCCACCACCGTGGGGGCGATGCGCGAAAACAGCTCCAGGCCTCCAGCCTTGAGCACGGTGCGGTTGAGCACGATCAGATCCGGCGCCAGGCGCGCCAGGGCTTCCAGATCCGGCGCCTGACGACTGCCCAGATCGACCATGGCGTCCAGCTCGCCGGCGCGGCTGGCAAGGGCGCTGCGCAGATAGCCGGGGGCCAGTTCGCGATTGTCCACCCGGGTGGTGCCCGCTGGGATCACGCCCAGGCTCAGAGCGGCGTCCAGCTGGCCGGTGGAGATCACGGCCACCCGCTGGGGTTGGCGTGGGATAAGGGTGCTGCCCACCACATGCTCCACCTGCCGCGGGAATTCACCATCCGCCGCCGACGCGCGCGCGAACACCCCTGCGGGCAACCCGGCGAGCAGGGCGCTACCGGCGGCGAATCGAAGAAGGGCGCGACGATCGAGCATGACGGAGACTGGCTGAAGACCGAAAGAGGCCCGCCAGGCAGGCCGAGGCCCCACGGCGGGGCGACTAGGATAGAGCATCACCACGGGGCTGGCATCCGCTAAGGACGCCGGGCCGGTCCCTCTCCCTTTGGTGTTAGCGCAGGCTGCTAGCGGATCGCGGCCATGGGCCGCTCCTACAGGTGATGCAAACTTGGGCGTAGCGTGGAAAACCGCGAAGCGTTTTCCACTGTGTTGCACGTTTCGATCCGCCCCCTCTCCCCCCCCGGGAGAGGGCTGGGGTGAGGGCAGGCCGCTGGCTTAGAAGCTCACCGTGGCACTCAGCCGCGCCGTCCGCGGCTCGCCCACCGCCACCTGCAGCGGGCTGTTGGCGCTCGACGGGTAGTATTCCTTGTCGAACAGGTTATCCACGTTCAGCTGCAGCCGGGTCTGGTAGCCGGTCACCGGCAGATCCCAGCGCAGGAAGGCGTCGGCCACGGTGTAGCTGCTCATGTAGAAGCTGTTGGCCGCATCGCCGGCCCGCTCGCCGACGTAGCGCGCGCCGCCGCCGAGGTGCCAGCCACCCAGGTTGGACGGCACCAGCAGGTGGTGGGTCAGATAGAGACTGCCGCTGTGCTTGGGCGCCTGGGGCAGGCGCTTGCCCTCGTTGCTGGGATCATCGAGCACCTCGGTGTGATCGTAGGCATAGGTGGCGACAACGTCCCAGCGCTCGGCCAGATGGCCGGTGAGGTCCACTTCGAGGCCCCGCGAGCCGACCTTGCCGGCGGCTTCGCTCACGCTCACACCCGCCACGTTGCTGGTGGTCACCACATTCTTCTTCTGGATGTCGTACAGCGCCACGTTCAGATTCAGGCCAGGCGTCAGGTCGTACTTGGCACCCACCTCGAAGCTGCGGCCTTCTTCGGGATCGAAGGTGTTGCCGCGGTCGTCAACGGTGGTGTTCGGCACGAAGGATCGACTGTAGTTACCGTATAGCGACAGGGTATCGGTGGCCTGGAACACCACACCGGCCAGCGGCAGGGCCGCGTGATCGCGCTTGTCCAGATTGACGACGTAATCCCGGCCCAGGCCTTGATCGCTGTACTGCTTGAAAGTCTGGTAGCGGCCGCCCAGCACCAGGATCCAGCGATCGTTCAGGTGCCAGTTGTCCTTGAAGTACAGCGAAGTGGATTCCAGGCTGCTGTCCTGATCGCTCTGGGTCGTGCTCAGGAGGCTGGGTGCTGCCAGGCTGCCGTACACCGGCGCGTTGATATTGATGTTGCGGCGCGAGGCATTGTTGTTGCGGTAGGTGTTGCCGCGGTACTGGTCGTTATCCTCGTGATCGAGGCCCACCAGCAGATCATGGCGTTGGCCCAGCAGATCCTGCCGGCCGATGAAGTCCCAACTGGCGTACGTCGTCTCGTAATCGTAATGGGCGCCATTGGCCGTCCGCAGCAGATTGCCATTCGCGGCCAAGGAGACCGGCTGGGCGAAGTCCAGGCTGTAGCGGTCGTTGTTCCAGGCGTAGATCAGCCGCGTCTTCCAATCGTCACTGAGCTGGTACTCGTAGCGAGCGCTAGCCGTCTCGGTGATGCCTTTGCTCTCGGACCATTTCTCGTCCAGGCGCTTGTCGTAGCTGGCGCTGCTGGGATGCCCATTGACGAACACCGTCCCGCGATCCACGGGACCGCTGTAGTCGTTATAGGAATAGGCCAGGGTCAGGCTGGCGCGCTCGCCGGTCCAGGACAGCGACGGCGCCACCAGACTGTGCTGATCCACCCCGTAGTTGCGCCAATAGTCCTCGCTCTGGCGTTCGGCGATCAGCCGATAGGCGAAGCCGCTGTCACCCAGGGGGCCGGTGGTGTCGACGCCGAGATTGCCGCCGCCTTCGCTGTAAGCCGAGCCGCTCAGGGTGGTAAGCGGTTGGTACTGCGGCTGCTTGCTGACCACGTTGATCAGGCCGCCAGGCTCCAGGGCGCCATAGAGCAGAGAGGCGGGGCCCTTCAAGACTTCCACGCGCTCGGCGGTGGCATCGAAGTTGTGCGACAGATTCGAGCGCACCCCATCGCGAAAGATGGAGCCATCGGCGTTGCTGCCGAAGCCACGTTTGACGAAGGCATCCTTGGTCCCGGCCAGGGTGTTGCTCTGGGTCACGCCGCTGACGAATTTAGAGGCGTCGTCCAGGGTCCGCACCTCGTAGTCCTGGAGCAGTTGCGGAGTCACGGTCTGCACCGACTGCGCCTCTTCCTTGATCGGCACGTCGCTCTTGCTCGCGGTCGAGGCGCGGGTCGCCCGATAGCCCTGGTCGGCCTCGCTGGCCGTAGCGGAGATGTCCATGGGGGCGAGGGTGGTGTCAGCCGCTGCCAGCAGATCCGAACTGGTCGCCAGGGCCAGGGTGCTGAAGGCGAAGGGCGCGAAACGGCGAAGGGCTCTGGGCGGCGTGTTCAAGGGCGTTCTCGGAAGGGGCGGGGAAAGTGGCGGCGATTCTATGTTGATAGTCATTCTCACGTAAATCGAATCCTCTTACCGTTGGTGTCCAGGTCCGTTGCCGCCCATCCCCAAGCGCAGGTATAATGTCGCGCTCCTAAATTTTCCCGCCCGGGAGCGCCCGCCATGCTGCGCATCAGCCAAGAAGCCCTGACGTTCGACGACGTTCTCCTCATCCCCGGCTATTCGGATGTCCTGCCGAAAGACGTCAGTCTCAAGACCCGCCTGACCCGTGGCATCGAGCTGAACATTCCCCTGGTGTCCGCCGCCATGGACACCGTGACCGAGTCCCGTCTGGCCATCGCCATGGCCCAGGAAGGCGGCATCGGCATCATCCACAAGAACATGACCGTCGAGCAGCAGGCCGCGGAAGTCCGCAAGGTCAAGCGCTTCGAGGCCGGCGTGGTGAAGGACCCCATCACCATCGACGCCGACGCCAGCGTGCGCGATCTGTTCGACCTGACCCGCCTGCACAACATCTCCGGCGTCCCGGTGATCTCTGGTCGTGACCTGGTGGGTATCGTCACCTCCCGCGATGTGCGCTTCGAGACCCGTCTCGACGTGCCGGTGCGCGAAGTCATGACCCCCAAGGATCGCCTGGTCACCGTGCGCGAAGGCGCCGACAAGCAGGAAGTCCGCGAGCTGCTGCACAAGCACCGCATCGAGAAGGTGCTGATCGTCGATGAAGCCTTCGCGCTCAAGGGCATGATGACCGTCAAGGACATCGAGAAGGCCAAGGCCTACCCCAACGCCAGCAAGGATGACGCCGGTAGCCTGCGCGTCGGCGCGGCTGTCGGTACCGGTGCCGAGACCCCCGAGCGCGTGGCCGCGCTGGTCGCCGCCGGCGTGGATGTCATCGTGGTCGACACCGCCCACGGTCACTCCAAGGGCGTGATCGAGCGCGTGCGCTGGGTCAAGGAAACCTACCCGCAGGTGCAGGTGATCGGCGGCAACATCGCCACCGCCGAAGCCGCCAAGGCCCTGGCTGACGCCGGCGCCGATGCGGTCAAGGTTGGCATCGGTCCGGGCTCCATCTGCACCACCCGCATCGTCGCCGGTGTCGGCGTGCCGCAGATCTCCGCCATCGCCAACGTCGCCGCCGCTCTCGAAGGCACCGGCGTCCCACTGATCGCCGACGGCGGCATCCGCTTCTCCGGTGACCTGTCCAAGGCCATCGTCGCCGGTGGCTACTGCGTGATGATGGGCTCCATGTTCGCCGGTACCGAAGAGGCCCCGGGCGAGGTCGAGCTGTTCCAGGGCCGCTCCTACAAGTCCTATCGCGGCATGGGCTCCCTGGGCGCCATGTCCCAGACCCAGGGCTCCAGCGACCGCTACTTCCAGGACTCCGCCTCCGGCGCCGAGAAGCTGGTCCCCGAAGGCATCGAAGGTCGCGTCCCCTACAAGGGCCCGCTGGCGGCGATCATCCACCAGCTGATGGGCGGCCTGCGTGCCTCCATGGGCTACACCGGTTGCGCCACCGTCGAGCAGATGCGTACCAAGCCGCAGTTCGTGCGCATCACCGGCGCCGGCATGGCCGAATCCCACGTCCACGACGTGCAGATCACCAAGGAAGCGCCTAACTACCGCGTTAGCTGATTCCTGATTCAAGAGCCTGTTAAAAGCGCCGCGAGCTAGTGACAAACAAGGCGAAAATGGCTGAGGAAGCGGAGTTTACAAAGGGTAAATGAGCATTCCGAAGCCATTTTCAACGCGGTTTGGCCGACGCGCAGCGGACTTCTAACAGGCTCTTAGTTCTTACGTTGCGATTCGGGGCTGTCTTACAGCCCCGAATCGTCTGAACCTAGCGCTATCGAGACCTGGCCATGTCCCAAGACATCCACGCCCACCGCATCCTCATCCTCGACTTCGGCTCCCAGTACACCCAGCTCATCGCTCGCCGCGTGCGCGAACTGGGCGTCTATTGCGAGCTGCACCCCTTCGACATGGACGACGCCGACATCCGCGCCTTCGCTCCGCGCGGCATCATCCTCGCCGGCGGGCCCGAGTCGGTCCATGAGGCCGGCAGCCCCCGCGCACCCAAGGCGGTGTTCGACCTGGGCGTACCGCTGTTCGGCATCTGCTACGGCATGCAGACCATGGCCGAGCAGCTCGGCGGCAAGGTCGAAGGCTCCAACATCCGTGAATTCGGCTATGCCAAGGTCGACGTGGTCGGCAAGAGCCGCCTGCTCGAAGGCATCCAGGACCACCTCGACGACGACGGCGTGCTCGGCCTGGACGTCTGGATGAGCCATGGCGACAAGGTCGGCAAGCTGCCGGACGGCTTCCACATCGTTGCCAGCACCCCGAGCTGCGCCATCGCCGCCATGGGCGACGACGAGCGCGGCTGGTACGGCGTGCAGTTCCACCCCGAGGTGACCCATACCAAGCAGGGCGGTCGCATCCTCTCGCGCTTTTTGAAGGACATCTGCGGCTGCGAAGCCCTCTGGACCCCGGCCAACATCGTCGAGGACGCCATCGCCCAGGTGCGCGCCCAGGTCGGCAGCGCCAACGTGCTGCTGGGCCTCTCCGGCGGTGTCGACTCTTCCGTGGTCGCGGCCCTGCTGCACAAGGCCATCGGCGAGCAGCTGACCTGCGTCTTCGTCGACAACGGCCTCCTGCGCCTGCACGAGGGTGACCAGGTGATGGCCATGTTCGCCGAGAACATGGGCGTCAAGGTGATCCGCTCCAACTCCGAGCAGCGCTTCCTGACCAACCTGGAAGGCGAAGCCGACCCGGAGAAGAAGCGCAAGATCATCGGCCGCACCTTCATCGACGTCTTCGACGCCGAAGCCAGCAAGCTCGACAACATCAAGTTCCTGGCCCAGGGCACCATCTACCCCGACGTCATCGAGTCGGCCGGCGCCAAGACCGGCAAGGCCCACGTCATCAAGTCCCACCACAACGTTGGCGGCCTGCCCGAGGAGATGAACCTCAAGCTGGTCGAGCCGCTGCGTGAACTGTTCAAGGACGAGGTGCGCAAGATCGGCCTGGAACTGGGCCTGCCCTACGACATGGTTTACCGCCATCCCTTCCCCGGCCCGGGCCTGGGCGTGCGCATCCTCGGCGAAGTGAAGAAGGAATACGCCGACCTGCTGCGCCGCGCCGACGACATCTTCATCAGCGAACTGCGCAAGGCCGACTGGTACCACAAGGTCAGCCAGGCCTTCGTCGTCTTCCAGCCGGTGAAATCCGTCGGCGTGGTCGGCGACGGCCGCCGCTACGCCTGGGTCGTCGCCCTGCGCGCGGTGGAAACCATCGACTTCATGACGGCCCGCTGGGCCCATCTGCCCTACGAGCTGCTGGAAAAGGTCTCCAACCGCATCATCAACGAAATTGACGGCATCTCCCGCGTCACCTACGACGTCTCGAGCAAGCCGCCGGCGACGATTGAGTGGGAGTGATCCCGCGTCCGGGATAGACCGGTACGTCTAGCAGAAAAAGCCAGAAGCCCGCGTAATTACGGGCTTCTGGCTTTTTGATGAGGGTGAATCCTGGCAGTCTCCACGACTTGCGCCGCACGGTCAGCAGCTTTTGCACGCGGTGGGTTACAACTCCGACTGGATCGAGAAGTAGCTAGCTCGTCAGCGAAGGGGCGTGCGCGCCGTTTATATTAAGGTCGTGGCGGTATCAGCGTCCTGCGATGTGGCAGGGTTGGACCAATGTGGTTGATGGATGGACGCTCCGGCAACCTGGAAAAGCTATTGGGTAGGTTGCATCGTAGCCATTCATTACAGCTGGTAGCTTGATGGGAAATTGTCCTCTACCGGAACAATTTTCATAGGTGCTGGCCAGTCGTTTGCATCTGACGTAAGCGGTTGCACCCACGGCTCAGGGACGAAAGCAGTCATTCATGACTGACCGCTAACGACCCAAAGCAGCCGTTGGCGTAGGGCAGCTAACGAACCGCAGCCGCCGCTCATTGCTGAGGGCCCCCATCGTTGCAGAGGAGTTCCAGGAACTGGTCGCACCTACCGTGGGCGTAGACACTTATTACGACTATGCCTCGCTGGGTAACACCTTAGGCCGTTGTCTCTTACGTTACTACGACCTTAGCTTGTGGCTCACCGCCTAATAATCTCTCGTGACTTGAAAGAACGCTGCCATGGCCAGCCAGCCCGGATAGCCGGGCTAATTAAATCTGGGGACGCGGCGCTCAGGCGCCGTTACCAGCATGACCTTCGTGACGCTGAAGGACGAGTTTGGGATGGTGAGCGTGGTGGTGTGGCGTACCTTGGCGGAGCGCCAGCGGTGGGATCTGGTGGCGTCACAGCTGCTATGGGTGGATGGGGCCGTGGAGACGCGCGACGGGTTACTGCACGTCGTAGCCGGCCGACTTGAGGACATCAGCGAGCTGCTGCAGGGGCTCGACACCCGGAGTCGAGATTTTCGTTGATTAAACTACTGACTGTCGGACGATTACTTTCGGAGCACTCCCTCTCTCACGATACCGGCTCAAAAAGCATCTACTTCCAGATGAGGCAAAAGGATATGGACCTGCTGAACCGATGACTTCCCCATTTGCTTTGCCGGCTGTAATTACTGACTCGACTTGCCCTTTCGTGATTGTGAAGTTTTATCACTTGAGCGGGAGATTTAATCGATTGCATCTCTAGCGAGCTATTTCCTAATCTCCAAAGCTCAGCCACCCAGGCGTTTAGAACAAGAGAAAAAATCAATGCAAGCCACCGATCAAAAAGTTGCCGTCGTCACAGGTGGGGCCATGGGTATCGGCGCTGCAGCTGCGCTGGCCCTTGCGAAAGACGGTCATCAGATCGTCATCTGTGATATCAAAATTGATGAGGCTGAGCGCTTCGCAGACCACCTCAAAGACCAGGGCTTTTCTGCCTTCGCCTGCCAGGTTGATGTCAGCTCACCGTCATCCATAACCGAGTGCTTCGACTGGATCGAGCGTGAACTAGGCCGATGCGACGTCTTGGTTAATTCTGCCGGGATCGCGAAGACAATGCCGTTTCTCGACTTCGATCTCGAGGTCTTCAACAAGACCTTGCTCATCAACGTCACCGGCACCTTCCTATGCTGCCAAATGGCCGCTCGCCTCATGCGCAAGCATAGCTTTGGCAGGATCATCAATATCGCTTCAGTAGCCGGCCTGCGTGCCGTCGGCAAAGGTCGTACGGCCTATGGCACATCCAAAGGCGCGGTGATCGCGCTGACTCGTCAAATGGCCGTCGAATTGATTGACTATGGCATCACTGCTAACGCGATCGCGCCTGGGCCAGTTGATACCCCCATGACTCGAGAGCTCCACAGCGACAGTTTCCGCAAGGCTTATAGCAACGCCATTCCGGCTAAGCGCTACGGCACCACTCAGGAGATGGCTGGAGCGGTCAGCTATTTAGCATCTGACGTAGCAGCTTATGTGAATGGCATCGTCCTGCCTGTGGACGGTGGCTTCCTGGCTTGGGGCGCAGGTGATATCTAATCCCTTAGTTCCGAGGCGCTATCACACTCAGATCGCGCCTCAACTGCTTGCCATTTCTTCTCGAAGCCATTGTGCGAGGTTCGCGGTATCAGGCCGCTGCATAGCGCTTGGAGATACCCAGAGAACCAAGTGGGCTGGACCCTCGGCAAAGCCAAAAGGCGCCACAAGTTCCCCTTTGTCGAGTTCGGACTGCACCAGCATTCTGGGAACGCAGGCCATTCCGAGTCCAACCTTCGCCGCCTGTATCAGCAGGTAAAAATGCTCGAAGTACTCCATACCGAGCGTTTCTATCGGTGGGCGCGCCACCGCCGCATACCAATCACTCCACGCGTGTGGCCGAGTCTTGGTGGCCAGCAAGCGTTCCCGGCCTAGCTGGCCGACGTCGTTCACTCCAGAGGCAGCCTGATACTCCGGCGAGCAGATCACTCCTATCCATTCACGTGTGAGCGGGATGGGAACGGTACCTGCGGGTGGCTGGATGCTATCTAGTCGAATCGCGACGCTGACGCCTTCCTGAATGAAGTCGATAGGACCATGTCCAGTTTTGAGCCCAAGCTCCATCGTGGGAAAGCGACTGTGCAACTTTGCCAGCCGAGGTAGTAGCCAGTGCATCATGATTGAGGCAGAGCAAGAAAGCTCCAGCGGTTGAGGCCGCACCTGCTCCACACTTTCCTGGATCAATGCGAATCCGCGCCTGAGGCCGGCTGCAAGCTTGGCGCCTTCTGAAGTGAGCGTGGTGCCATGCGCATTGCGCGTCAGCAACACCACGCCAAGTGAGTCCTCCAGGCTCCGAATATGCCGACTGATTGCGCCATGCGTCACCGACAGGGCTTCGGCCGCCTCGCTGAACGTGCCCTTTCGAGCAGTCATCTCGAAGGCTCTCAAAGCATTTAGGGATGGCCGTGGGGTAGAGGGCATCGCTTGGTACCTCGCTAGCCGACTGGGCGCGCCGCTTTTAACGGCAACCCGCGCTGAGTGTGAGTTTTTGTCGCACGCTTAGGAAATCATATCGATTGGCCAGGTGAGTGGTCAATGTATATTGAAAGTACATCTGCAGACGCTTTTTGCTGAAGATCGACAACAATAATTAGCTCGAGGAATACTTTATGTCCGGTTATCCATCAGGCAGGGAAGAGTTCAGCGCTCGCTTCTTTGTTGAAAGTAACTTTCCGATCGAGAAAGTCGGGGAGATTATCGCCGGCGAACAATCGAGTGGCACCTTCATCTCCGTTCCAGGTGAGTCTGCGGAGTTGAAAGAGCGCTCCCGTGCGCGGGTCGTATCCATCAAGACGCTGCCAGCTGTAGATACAGCCTCCTTGCACAGCGCTTATCTCACAAGGCACAACCCGTCAAATCACTTCCATCGTGGCGAGGTCACGATTGCATTCCCTATCGCCAACATTGGCACCAACATTCCCGCGCTGCTGACAACCATAGCGGGAAACCTCTTCGAGCTAGGCGAAGTGAGCGCTCTCAGGGTCTTGGATCTGGAACTGCCCGAGCGCTTCGCTTCTACGTTCCTCGGGCCTCAATTTGGCATCGAAGGTACGCGTGCCCTCTGTGGCGTACACGATCGGCCCATCATCGGCACGATCATCAAGCCCAGCATCGGCTTGACCCCTGAGCAGACTGCTGAGACGGTCGATGCCCTCTGCGCAGGTGGTATCGAGTTCTTCAAGGATGATGAGCTGTTAATTGACCCGACCTATGCGTCTTTCGATGCCCGGCTCAGCGCTGTCATGCAGGTGCTACACCGTCATGCTGATCGGCTAGGCAGGATGCCTATGTATGCCATCAATATCTCAGGCGGTGTGGACGAAATGCTGCGGCGGCACGATGCCGTGCGTGAGGCGGGTGGCACCTGCGTGATGCTGTGCCTGAACTGGGTTGGCCACTCTGCCGTCGAACACATCCGCAAGCATTCCCAATTGCCTATCCATGGCCATCGAAATGGGTGGGGCGCTTTCACGCGAAGCCCTAACCTGGGTTTTTCCTTCGACGTCTACCAAAAGGTATGGCGCCTAGCGGGCATCGACCATCTGCATGTCAACGGAGTCCAGAGCAAGTTCTGGGAGCCGGACGAGTCCGTTATTTCATCGGCACAGAGTTGTTTGCGCTCCTTCGCCGGCATACAGCCGTTGCTGCCCGTGTTTTCTTCCGGCCAGTGGGCTGCGCAGGCCCCGATTCTTTACAACGCACTCAAGTCGGTCGACCTCATGCATCTGGCGGGCGGAGGCATCATCGGTCACCCGCAAGGTATCGAGGCTGGCGTGCAGAGCATGCGCGAGGGCTGGGAGGCTGCAGTGCAGCATGTGCCTTTGCATCAGTACGCCGAAGGCCGTCCAGCCTTGAGTGCCGCGCTAAAGAAATTCGGGGGGGCCTGAAGATGGCTGAGGATGCCAATTCGAAACTTCCGCTTGTCTTCTATGGCGACGACTTCACTGGCTCGACGGATGCTCTGGAAGTGCTGACCGGGGCCGGACTCAAGTGCGCGCTGTTCCTCCAGCCACCGTCGTCACAACTGATCGCGGAGCTTGGCGGCTTTGATGCCATTGGCATCGCCGGTGATAGCCGTGCGATGTCCAACGCAGAAATGGACGACGCCCTACCCGCGGTGTTCCACGCGATCAAACAGCTGTCACCGTCAGTGGTGCACTACAAAGTGTGCTCGACGTTTGACAGCGCGCCAAGCGTTGGCAGCATCGGCCACGTGATCGGCCTGGCATCGGCGATCTTCGACGTCACCGGCATTCCCATCATTGCTGGCAATCCCAAGTTAGGTCGGTACTGTGCCTTCGGCAATCTGTTCGCCCTGTCCAAGACGGATCACCAGGTTCACCGGATCGACCGTCATCCGATCATGCGGGCTCATCCGATCACGCCGATGCAGGAAGCCGACCTCAGTGTGCACATCGGCCAGCAGGCGAACCTAGACATTGCCAAGGTAACCATCCGGCATATTGAAGAAACGGAGGATCTTGCCGCTCTGGCCCGTGAGGTGGGTCGTGAGCATGATGCAGTATTGTTCGACGGCGTCACTGACGAACACCTAACCGCAGCGGGTCGGGCCCTTACCGAACTCGCCATCGGCAGCACTTCCGTGTTCGTGGTGGGCTCGTCCGGTGTGGAGTACGGACTGACACAACACTGGCACGCAGGCGGCCGGACGTGTAACCACCAAGCCCAAGTCGCTCCGTTGCATCCTGTTGCACAGGTGCTCGTGGTGTCGGGTAGCGCCTCACCGCTGAGCCAGGCTCAGATCGATACAGCGCTCGCCGATGGCTTCGTCGAGTTGCCAGTAGACACTACAGGACTCATAAGCGACGCCCGGCGTGGCGCCATACTCCAGGAACTGGTGACAGCTGCACTCGCTTATCTCGCAGCGGGAAAATCTGTCGTCATGCATACCGCCAAGGGTACGGCCGATCCACGCATCGAGCAGATGATCGAAGCCATGGTCGCCGAAGGCCTCAATCGTGACAACGCAAGAACTTACGGCGGCAAACGACTGGCGTTCGAGTTGGGTCATGTGGTCTTGGCCATTCTCGAAGCCTATCCGCTGAAGCGGCTCGTGATTTCTGGAGGGGATACCTCCAGCCAAATAACCAAGGTCCTAAATCCAGATGCATTGGTTATCAAGTCCTATCTCTCGCCCGGCGCACCGTTGTGCCAGATGCATTCGGAAAAGCCCTATCTGAAGTCCTTGGAAATCGCTCTGAAAGGCGGGCAAATGGGAGACCGGGATTATTTCGTCAGGGCTTTAAGAGGCTAGTAATCGAGCAACGTCAAGTACAGCACTGGCACATCTACAATAACAACAGGTGAAACCATGCAGACCTCTATATCCAGCATAAGTGAAACCCCCCTTGAACACGTGGACGCGGAAAAGCAGAAGTCCATGAAGAATGTGGTCGCCGGCAGCCTTTTCGGTACGGCGCTCGAAACTTATGATCTTTACCTCTATGGAACTGCCGCGGCTCTGATCTTCGCTCCCCTGTTTTTTCCTGGGCATGATGAGGCTGTCTCGCGGCTGGCCTCCCTTGCGTCCTTTGCCATTTCTTTTATCGCCAGACCCCTAGGCTCCCTAGTGCTCGGGCATTTCGGCGATCGTATCGGTCGGAAGAAGTTGCTTTACCTCACGCTGATAGTCATGGGGTTGAGCACCGTAGGTATCGGCCTTTTGCCGACCTATGCAAGCGTCGGTATCTGGGCGCCGATCATGCTGTGTGTCCTGCGCTTCATCCAAGGCTTTGCTTTCGCAGGCGAATACAGTGGCGCCGTGCTCATGCTTCTCGAACATGCGCCCAGGCGAAAACGTGGACTGTACGCCGCGATCAACAATATTGGCCCGGTGTTCGGATTCATCGCCTCGGCTGGTTTGCTCCTGATCGTCAGCAGCGCGTTATCCAAGGAGGATTTTTACTCCTGGGGATGGCGCATTCCGTTTGTCGCCAGCCTCGTACTACTGATCGTTGGGGTCTTCGTTCGTTCGAAGGTGCCCGAATCTCCAGTATTCCTGGAGACCGCCGCGAAGCGTTCGGCGAACGTGACCCCTAGCCAGTCACCCGCTATGCGCCTCTTCAAGCGCTATCCCAAGCAACTGCTGCTGGTCGCCGGCGCCAACATCTGCCACTTCTCCACGTTCTACCTGTTCACCGTCTTCGCGCTGAGTTACGGCCAGCGGGAACTAGGGCTATCCAACGCCTTCGTGCTATCGGTCGCTATGGTCGCGGTCTGCACCCACCTGGTGGTCGTGCCTTGCGCCGGCGCTTTGGCGGATCGAATAGGCAGACGTACCACGATGCTTATTGGCTTCGCGTTCACAGCGCTGGTCGCCTTTCCCTTCTGGTACCTATTCTCCATGGGCCAGTTTCTACCAATGGTCCTAGGCTCGTGCCTGTTCATGACGGGATACGGACTGGTCTACGGTGCGGTACCGTCATTTACCGGTGAGGCATTCGGTCCTAGTGCTCGGTTTACAGGTTTTGCAATGGCGACCAACGTTGGGGGCATTATCGGCGGCGGAACCGCACCTATCCTCGGGGCGTACCTACTAAACCATTACGGCTCGCCCTACGCTATTTCGATACTGACCATAAGTCTCGCAGTGATCTCCGCAACCTGCGTCTACCTCTCTGCCGAAACAAGGGATATCGATATCGTGAACGACTGATCGAGCTGAGTACGGCATTAGCTCGAGGAAGGCGCCATGCCCAGCCGCCCCGGATTGCTGGCTGGGTCGTTGGCCGGTAGCAGTCAGATACATCCAGCGACGTGACTCTAGTGACCCTAGAGGACGAGTACGGGATGATGATCGTGATCAAATGAAAGATTCTGACGGCGTGCCAACGACGGCGGGAGCTGGTGACGTCATGGCTCTTGTGGGGCTACGGCCAAAAGCGGTCTTCTAGCGGTATTTAACTACTGCCTGCTTCTGGTCGTTTGCTGTCCTCGCCGAAGGGCAGCTACTGGTCAGATAGCGATGGGCCCGAAGCTGCCGCTGGTAAAGAGCGGCTAGCGGCCAAAAGCGGACGTACACCAACGGCTGTTAACACATAGGGCTGTTTTTAAAAGTTTCGCTTAAATGGATATCCGGTGTAACAACCGCTACTCAGCGCCAATGGAGAAATATTTCGGGAAGCTGCGAGAAGTACGAATCTCCCTTGCTTAAGAATCTTTGAGGGCTTGACCTTCCAGCTCACGCTTCAGAAAAGTCCAGTCGACCAAAGCTTCCAACGTCGGGCCGAGCGCGAGGCCAAGTTCGCCGAGAGCGTATTCCACCTTCGGTGGCACTTGTGGAAAGAGCGTCCGCGTGACGATCCCGTCTTTCTCTAATTCCTTGAGCTGCTGGATCAGCATCTTCTGGTTCACGCCTTCAACCCGGCGCTGAAGCTCGGAGAAACGTAACGGGCCTTTGGCTGCGAATAGCTGGACAATGATGACCATCTTCCACTTTCCCTCCAGAACCCGGAGCGCTTCGCTCGTTGCGGCTGCCCAGACAAGCTGTTGCTTGGGGTCCTCACACTTCCAATCTCTATCCAATGCCACCTTACTTACCTTTTGGTGGGTATCCCACCTTTTAGTGGGTTCTTGCCTGAATTATACATAGTACCTAGTGTAGGAGCATTAGCAAACTAGAGGTATTGCATGAATACTCCACTCAAGCTGCTCAACGCCGCCAATGAAAACGACACTCTCACGTTCCAGGATACCGCGCGCATCAGGCGATCCTTTCGTGGATTTCTCGATACGCCCATACCGGACACAGTTTTGCAGGACGTATTGCACGATGCGCAATGCGCCCCGTCCAACTGCAACACCCAGCCGTGGAGTGTCCACATCGTTTCAGGTGCCAAGCTGGCCGGACTTTCCGAAATCATCCATTCAAAGAACGATATGGGCGAATTCACACCGGACTTCACGTTTGAGATGAGCGAGTTTTACGGCTCGTACGGCGAGCGAAAGGACGCCCAAGGGAAAGCGTACTACGAGGCGATGAACGTCATGAGGGCAGACAAGGAGGGCCGCAAACGTGCTGCCGCAATGAACTACTCATTCTTCAACGCACCGCATGTCGCGCTGCTGTTCATGCCTTCCTTCGGTGACAATGTCCGCGTGGCTGGAGACATCGGAATGTACGGGCAAACGTTCCTGCTGTCGCTGGCGGCTCGTGGTCTCGGCGGTATTCCACAGACGTCGCTAGGCTTCTTCGCGGGAACAATCCGAGAGTATCTCGGTATCCCGGATGAGCTAAAAATGCTCTTCGGCATTTCCTTCGGCTACCCCGACGAAGAGGCGCCGGGGAATCGTATGAGAATGGACCGTGTCCCCGTTTCCGAGAGCGTCACCTTCCATCGCTGAGTGCTATGTACAGAGTCGCTTTTTGAGGGATGTCGTCTATTCCGAGCACCGGCAAAAAGTCCGAAACCAGTCACCACTATCACGAGGATAATCACTGTGAAGATCGGCATTCTGGGTACTGGCCATATAGGGAAAACACTGGTCCAAAAGCTGAGCGCGGTAGGTCATGACGTAAAGGTGGCCAACTCACGCGGACCTGAGACGGTAGATCCTGAACTGCTTGCATGTGGTGCCCGCGCCGCCACCTCGACCGGGGCGGTCGCTGACGTAGACGTCGTCATCCTGTCGATACCTCTCGCCGCGATCCCGAAGATTGCTTCGTTAGTATCGCGGCTTCCTGACGAAACTGTCGTAATCGACACGTCCAACTATTATCCGTTCCGAGACGAAAAGATCGAGGCTATCGAGGGCGGTCAGGTTGAAAGCGTCTGGGTTGCCGAACAGCTCGGTCGACCAATTGCCAAGGCATGGAATGCAATTGGCTCAGCTTCCTTCGCCAAGAAGAGCAAGCCGGAGGGAGCCTCTCACCGAATTGCGATCCCTGTTGCAGCTGACAGGGACAGGGATCGCGCCATCGCCATGGCCCTGGTTAATGATAGTGGCCTGGATGCCTACGACGCGGGCTCGCTCGCAGACTCCTGGCGTCAGCAGCCGGGCGCGCCGGTCTATTGTACGGACCTGACGCTTCCTGAGTTACGCCCGGCTCTAGACGCTGCCGAACGCGAAAGGCTGCCGAAGCGCCGGGACCTCGGAGTTGCCGTAATTCAGGAGCGGCTCGGCGACGGCACTACCAATCCGGATGAGGACTGGGGTGTACGTTTGCTCCGTGCCATCAACATGTAACGATGCCATTAAGGCGACTAGGACACTTTGTCGCCAACGGTAGCCAGATGGCGAGGGCACTGGGCCCCTGCCACCATCCGTGTGTCAGCCTCGCAAGCTGTTGGCGGATCACCCAAGCCGTCCGGCGGCTTCAGGCATCCAAGAGCAGCAAGAAACGACATGACCACTAGACAGATGCTCATCGGAATGGTTTTCGGTAATGGCTATGGCTCTCAGGCGGGAGCTTGGCGGTGGCCGGGCGTTGATGCCACGAACTTCACGAACTTCGATAACTTAGTCCGCTACGCCCAGCAAGCTGAGCGCGGCAAATTTCAGTTCCTGTTCATGCCTGACTTCCCAGCGTTGAAGGCCGACATCGCCACTGACGCGCAGCATGTCCACATGGAGCCTATGATGACGCTCGCAGCGGTCGCGCGCGGGACCGAGCGGATAGGGCTGGTAGCGACAGGATCGACGACTTTCACCGAACCCTTCAACCTTGCGCGTCAGTTCAAGGCACTCGACCTGATGAGCCGCGGGCGGGCGGGCTGGAACGCGGTACCGACGAGCGACCCGATGGTAGCCGCAAATTACGGACGCGACTTGCCGCCGCGTGCGGAAAAATACGAGCGGCTACACGAGGTTATTCAGCTCGTCCAAGCACTGTGGGGCAGCTGGGGTCGTGACGCCTGGCTCCACGACAAGGAGGCTGGCCTATTCGCGAACTTGTCCGAGATTCGGCCGGTTAACCTACGCGGGCAACATGTAAGCTCCACCGGTCCGCTCGTACTCCCTCCGTCCGAACAAGGACAACCGGTAATCTTCCAGGCAGGCGGCGGCGAGCAGGGACAGGAGGTCGCGGGGCGTTATGCCAGCGGTGTGATTGGTGCGGTCTTCACGATCGAGGAAGCACGCGACGAGCGTATGGCGTTGCGAGCAGCGGCCGAACGCGCGGGACGCGATCCTGACGAGGTCAAATTTTTTGCAGGCCTCATGACGACCATCGCAGCAGATCGCCGTGCAGGGCTGAATCGTCGCATCGCAATGAACGGAAACGTTCTTGCACAAAGCCTCGGCTATCTCGGTCGGTTGCTCGGGCTTCCGCTTAAGCATGCTCCCCTTGATGAGCCCCTGTCGCCTGAACAGCTCGCCCAAGCCAAGCCATCACCATATGATCCCCGTTCCGAAAACGCTTTAAAGATCGCCAAAGAAGGCTGGACGCTGCGTGACGTCCTGGCGCACGGTGTCATTGACTACCACCCGACGGTCGTAGGTCCACCGGTTGAAGTCGCCAACCACATGCAAAAGTGGTTCGAGGCCGAAGCTGTAGACGGTTTCTGGTTATGCCCGGACGTCTTTGAAGACGGGTTGCCCCCGCTTGTCGACGAAGTGATACCGCTTCTTCAGGATCGCGGCCTGTTTCATTGGGATTATGAGGGAACTACGCTCCGCGATCATCTTGATGTACCTGGTCAATACGGGCGCGATCCTCGTCTCTAATGCCGCTTGCAGCTACGAGGGAGGCAAGTTCGCTTCAAGACTAGCTGCAAAAATGCCGGGAGCAGAGGTCAGCGAGCTGTGCCCGTTTGACCTTCGGACGTCTGCTTTGGCCGACTTCTGCCAGTGCTGACCGGCAGCTTTGGGTCGGATAGCGACGGCCCCGCAGCCGTCGCCAGGTCATGCGGCTAAACCTCTGTCTGCTCGGCCATCTCCAGAGCGTCGTCTACCTCGATGCCAAGGTACCTGACAGTGCTTTCCAGCTTCGTATGGCCCAGTAAGAGCTGTACGGCCCTGAGGTTCTTGGTCCTGCGGTAGATCAGCGACGCCTTGGTTCGCCTCAGGGTATGGGTTCCGTACAAGGCTGGATCCAGACCAACCGCTGTCACCCAGGCTTTGACAATCCGTGCGTACTGTCGGGTAGAAATATGCTCGGAGCGGGCGAGCCTACTTGGGAACAGGAAGTTCTCAGTTCGAAGCTTGGCATGGCGTATCCAAGCCTCCACCGCTGAGCGTGTCTGCTCTGTAATCTCAAACTGCACCGGACGATGAGTTTTTAGCTGCATCACGATAGCTCTCGGTGAGACGTGCTCCCCGTGGGCTATGTCCCGCACGCGCAGCCTAGTGAGGTCGCAGGCGCGCAGCTTGCTATCGATTGCCAGGTCAAATAGAGCCAAGTCCCTGGTTTTCTCCGCAAGCTGGAGTCTGACGCGGATAGCCCAGATATCCCTAATCCGGAGCGGGGCTTTCTGACCAACGAGCTTTCCCTTGTTCCAAGGCTCGTGACTAACGACTGCTATCGCTTTCATGGCTTGTTCTCCTCAGTTAGGGAGTACAAGCATGGGCCCGACCATGGGACGGAGCTATCCGACACATCGGCCGGACGCCGAGGCGGAAACGGCCAAAAAACGGTCGTCCGATATAGGTGCTTTGCTTGCCAGCAGGACTCTGGGGACAACTCGAAAGGTGAACGGGTCCGCACCTTACCCCGCAACGCCTGCTTTCTAGCTAAGCCTTGTGGGGCAGAGCAATTTACAGCGGTAATCCAGCCTCACTTGCAGCACTAGGCAACGTCCAAATGACTGCGAGCTGTTTGACGCGATCTTGGGTAAGTCTCGTCCAGCATGGGGTTGCAGATTAATTGCCGCTATGACGCGCCAAGTCGGACATTCGAACTACTGCTTTCCGAGAATATGTGTCCGTCGTCGCCAGGTCGTGACCTTGCGTAAAAGACGAGAGAGTTGCTCGACCGAGTAAGGCTTGTTGAGCAGCTCGAAGCCGTACGTGCCATTTTGCGCCAGGACATGGCTGTAGCCGGAGGTAAGCAGCACCGGTAGGTCATGATGGTCCTCGCGGATTCGATGCGCGAGATCGATGCCACTCATGCCCGGCATCACTACATCCGAAAACACGACATCGAATCGCTCAGCATTTTTCCTGAGCTCTGCCAGCGCCTCTTCCGCATTGGCAGCCAATACAGTGACATAACCTAGGTCGGTCAGCGCCTGTACGGCAACGTTGCCTACGTCGGTATTGTCCTCAACGACGAGTACGCGGGTACCCTGACCGTCTACCAGGGCTTCTGGCTCCGCTGTACCGATGGTCGGCAGAAATCCTACTGCGTGAGGAAGATAAAGCGTAAAGGTGGTGCCACGACCTAACTCGCTTTTGACGTCAACCTCACCACCGGACTGCTTGGCAAATCCGAACACCTGAGAGAGACCTAGGCCCGTTCCGTGACCGATCTCCTTGGTAGTAAAGAAGGGCTCGAAGATCTGCGCAAGATGCTCGTCTGCAATGCCGCTACCAGTGTCACTGATCGAGACCGCAACATAGTCACCTTGAACGGATGGATGTCTCCGGATCGCCGGCATCATCTCAACCCTATTTACGCTGATGGTGAGCTGGCCCTCACCGTTCATGGCATCGCGAGCATTCACGACCATGTTGACTAGGGCGGTATCAAACTGGTTTAGGTCAGCGCTGATATAGGAGGTCTGGCCGGGAAGCTCAGTCACGATTCTAATGCGCTGGCCGATGAGGGTTCCCAGCATGCTCGTCAAGGCATGGACGCTGTCGCACACATCAAACATCTCAGGGTTGAGCTTCTGCCGGCGCGCGAACGCCAAGAGCTGGCTGGTCACCTTCGAGGCTCGATCCACCGTCTCCGAGATGGCCGCAATGTAGCGCGCGTTACGGTCAGGCGCGAGATTAGGGCGTTTGAGCAGGTCAGTGGAGGCTCTGATCACGGTAAGCAGGTTATTGAAGTCGTGAGCTACTCCCCCCGTGAGCTGACCTATCGCCTCAATCTTCTGCGATTGGCGTAGCGCTTCCTGGGTAAGTCCTAACTCGGTTTCTGCATGCACGCGCGCCGAGATATCACGGGCGTAGTGAAACGCGCCCAGAATGCGGCCTTGGAGATCACGCAAGGGCGAGTAGGAAAACTCCCAGTGACGTACGCCAAGACGGGCATCACCGAAGACTTCCGTAACCGTATAGGACTCCCCCATCAAAGCGCGTGTCATGAAGCTGCGCATCACCAATGCTTGATCGGGCGGGAGTAGGTCGGGAAACACATCGCCTATCTGCATCCGGTAGCCGAACATGCGATAAAACTCATCACTGTGCGCTTGGTTGAAGGCAATGAGGCGTAGCTCAGTGTCAAACGCACAAATGGGGTCAGTGGATGATTGGATGATGTCCCGTGACAGCTGCAGCTCCGCAGTGCGCTGTCGGACCTGCTGCTCTAGCGTCTCGTTTAGACGGCGCAAAGCTTCATCTGCGCGGACCCGCCCGGTGGCATCGGTGACATGGTGAACGACCGCCACCACTTCACCCTCTTTACCGATAACAGGGGCGTTGACCGGTTCCCACCAGCGCTCTTCGAAGCCTCCTGAATCAAGAGGAACATCGTACTTCTGATCTGGCATCCGATCCGGCGCTTTGGTAGCGATCGCGCGCTCAATAGAGGCGCGCAAGTTCGTGACACCCGTAGCCATGGGATCAGCGGGGTTGTCGGGCATAGCGTCAAACAAGCCGCTACCGACCAGCCTGGCTCGTGTTTGTAGGGTCGCCGCCAAGTAGGCGTCATTGACGTCAATAATGGTGAACCGCGGACTGTCAACGTCCACCACTAGCATGGGGGCCGGTGCTGTTGAGAAGAGCACCTGACGGTCAAGGGCAGCGGTTGAGTCCAGTGGCCCGCTTGGCGAGTAGGCGCTATGTTCAGACATGCTCTTGGCTGTGCTGCGTCGAGGGCATGTCGGTAACTAGGCGATCGACTTGGCGCTCATCGTGCTGCAAAAGCCGAAGGGCTGCCCGGACAACCTCGCTGGCGCTGGCGAATCGGCCAGAATGCAAGCATGCCCGTATCAAGGCATCTTGTTCCGGGGTGATAGAGACGGTGAGGGTTCGACGGATAGGCATTCGTTATCGTGCGTTTTAAGACACTTTCTTACAAGCAGGATATCGAGCGCTGGTCGGGGGAACAGGACCGTACAGCCTGCGACGGAGGAGTGGTGCTTTCGAAACCGTTCAGGCACCCAGATACCCCGTACAACTGATTAAGGCTGACCTCCTCGCCAATGGTGTTTCACGCACCAGCCTCGAAATGATCGCTAGAGATTGTGGGGTCACTCGTGGAGCAGTGTATTGGCATTTCCAAGACAAGGTGCAGCTGGTCCTTGAGATGCTCAATCGCATCCGCATTCCACTCGACGAAGTGACCCAGCAGTTGCATGTGAATGAGGAGGGCGATTGTCTCAGGAGGCTGTATGAACTGAGCGTCGAGTGCATGGAGAAGTTCGTGCAGCCGGGGCGGGAGCGTCGTGTTATGACGATCCTTGTGCACCGATGCGAATTCACTGCGGAACTGCATGAAGTTGAACAGCGTGAGAGTGCCTTGACCCGCGAATTTGTAGCGCTCGTCGAAAGCCTCTTCGACGGCCAACAGCAACGCCTGCAAGCCGGGGTGACGCCGAGAAACGCCAGCCTACAGCTGCATAGCCTGTTTTGCGGCACGCTGGCTAGCATCCTTCGTGACTAAGACATCTTTGCGCCGCTCATGGATGTGCGACTGATCTTCACGCTTTACTTCAGGTCGCTGGTAAAAGACTTGCCATAACGGGTGGCGAGCGGTGCGCCAGTGGCGCAAGCGACCGGCCTTGAAGCCTTGCCACCGCGGGTTGCGTCACCGAACTGCCCTGGAATTTAGTTTTCCGCCTTCGGGGGGCGTTCCAGTAGGGCGATCCCCCTTTTCGGGCAGCGACCCGCACAATTTCGGGACGCTACCGCGTTCAGGCTGGCGCGCTCCCGGTCGCTACTTGAAGCTAGGGGTGTAATATCACCGCCTGGCCGTCGGGTAGGCCACCCACCCCCACTACCGGAACCTGACCCTTGCCCATTCCGGCCTGTTGCAGCGCCATGACGGCGCCGATGGCCATCTCGTCGTTATTGGCGACGATGGCGTAGAAGCGGGTCCCGGCGGTCAACAAATTGCTAGTCAGGTCCATGCCCTTGCTGCGATCCCAATCGGCGTTCTGCTGGGCGACCAGCTTGGTGTCGGGGGAAGGCCTTGAGGGCTTCCTTGAGACCCTCGGAGCGGCCGCGGGTGGCGTTCTGGGTCAGCTCGCCCATGGTCACGGCGATGCTGCCCTTGCCGTTCAGCTGCTTGGCGATAAACTGCCCCTACGACTGCCCCGCCTGCAGATCGTCCGAAGCGACGGCGACCACTCCGGCGGGCAGCTTGGGATCGTCCGGGCGCCGGTTGACGTATACCAGCGGAACCTTCTCGATGGTGGCGGCGCGGGTGATGTTGACGGTGGCGGCGGCGGTGTCCACCGGCAGCACGATCACGGCGTCCACGTTCTGCACCAGGAAGTTCTGCACTTGGTTCAGCTGGCGGACGACGTCGCCCTGGGCATCGACGAAGGCGCGCATCTCGGCCAGGTACGCGTCGCGCAGCAGTTCGGCGTCGGAGCGCTGGGTGGTCTGGCTGATTCCTGCGACACCGTAGCAGACCAGCTCGCTGGTCCGGGCATCCCCGGCGGTCAGCATCCTCGCGCTGCCGAACACCTCACCGCGCACGTCGCAGCTGTACACCGCTTGGAAGTTGGCCTCGGCGGTGGCAATGGCGCCATTGTCGTAGCGGATGGTGACGACGGCGGTATTCAGTAGGCCCTTGTCGCGGAAGTCCGGGCGCACCAGGGCGTCAGCGACCGCGTACACCTGGGTCGGCCGGGCGCCCGGATTGAAGAAGTTAAGGGTGTCGAAGTCGTGGATCAGGGTTTCCAGGAAGATGGTCGAGGGCTTCACCGCCGCCGGGTTATGGAGCGCCGGATTGCGGGTGAGCGAGCGCAGCAGCTGGGGGGGCCGACACGTCCCTGGGTGATCAGCTCACGGGCGGTTCGCAAGCTGGTGGCGAGTCGCCGGTTGAAACCCACCTGCAGGGCGACGCCAGCTTCAGCGCAGGCGGCGATGGCCCGGTCTGCCTCTTCCAGGATCACGGCCATGGGCTTTTCGCAGAACACCGTCTGGCCGGCCCGGGCGGCGGCCACCACCAGCTCGGTCGAGAGCTTCTACAATGACAGGGTTGTCGAAGACGCAGCATGCAGCCGCTCGATGTCCTGCCGGGGTGGAGCACCAAACAAACGTCGATATTCTCGGCTGAACTGCGACGGGCTTTCATAGCCAACCGCGAACCCTGCCTTGCCTGCTGTCGCGCCCCCTATCAGCATCAGGCGGCGTGCTTCCTGTAATCGCAACTGCTTCTGATATTCGAGGGGCGTCATGCCTGTGATGCCTTTAAAATGCGCGTGAAGCGAAGATGTACTCATGCCAGCCTCGACGGCAATATCTTCAATCCTGATCTGACTGTCGAAGCGCTGCCGAATTGCGCCAATGGCGCGACCTACCTGGTTGACATGGCTGCCGGCCATTGCGACGTGTCGCAGCATCGGCCCATGCGGGCCGATGAGTAGCCGGTAAAGGATCTCACGCTCAATGAGCGGAGCCAGCGCCCGGATTGTCTCAGGCCGGTCGAGGAGTCGAACAAGTCTGCAAACTGCTTCGATAAGATCCGGATCACTTGGGTACACCCCAATTGCTGGTAAGTCGACGCGGGGCGCTGTACCGCTTTCTGCCATCATCAGCTCTGTGAGAAGCGCGGGATCGAATCCGAGTTTGCAGCAGAGGTAGGGCAGGTCTGGACTGGCATCGGTGACGTGACACAACAGAGGCATGTCGACGGAAACCACCAAATAGTGCGCCGCGTCGTAGACCACACTACGCTCGCCCATCGAAACGCGGTTAGACCCTTGGGCTATCAGACATAGCCCGGCCTCATAGACGACAGGTGTCGGAACGCTAGGGCGATCTACATAGACCAACGAAAAGCGTGGTATGGCTGTGGCGCAAAGGCCCGTATCAGGGGCATGGCGATAGATTGCCTGCGCGAGTTCCTTCATCCTATCCATGAAGCTACCTCTGAGCTCAAATCGACGCGCTAGCCAGTGCTGCTCGTAATCTTAGAGGATTGTGCAAAGATTTCGTAGGATCGCGCTACCGCGTTCAGAAAACTAAGTGACATTCTGATTCCGTCATTTGAAGACGGAGATAGCGAATCATGACCTCAAAAATCGATAAGGTTGTACTCATCACTGGCGCATCGAGTGGCATCGGCGAGGCTACGACGCGGGAGCTTGCGGCGGCGGGCGCTCGGCTTTTCATTGGTGCGCGTCGTGGCACACGGTTGAAGGCGCTCGCAGACGAGCTTGGGGATAGCGTTGCCTGGCGTGAGCTCGACGTGACTGATGCTGCTGCATTCGACGCGTTCGCCGAAGCCGCAAAGGAGCGCTTCGGTCGGATCGACGCCCTGGTCAACAATGCAGGCGTCATGCCGCTATCGATGCTCGCGGCGCTCAAGAGAGACGAGTGGAAGCGGATGATCGACGTGAATATTCACGGCGTTCTCAACGGCATAGCGGCCGTACTGCCTGGGTTCATCATGCAAAAGAACGGACATATCATTAACGTTGCGTCAGTTGCAGCACGCATGGTGATACCGTCGTCTTCTGTCTATTCCGCGACCAAACATGCTGTACGTGTGATAACCGAAGGGTTGCGCCAAGAGCATGACATGATTCGCACGACGATCATCTCGCCCGGACCTACCGTAACCGAGCTTGGCCATGACGTCACTGACCCCAATATTGCCGCAATGATCAAAGCGTCAATGCCGCAGGGACTATCTCCTAATGTAATTGCACGAGCGATCCGCTATGCGCTAGAGCAGCCAGACGACGTCGATGTCAACGAGCTCGTCATACGTCCAACGGCCTGGGCAATGTAGGGTTGGAAAGAGGTTTGGCAGAGATCTTCATGAGTTCCGCCAGCCCACCGTTGTTCCTGACGTCAGGTTCGACGGTGTCTACGATCTGCCGCTCGATGAATCGACCGAAGCCCCGGCAAGTGCAGAGACGCTCGCTAGTGGCGAGGGAGGCGCGTTCGCGTTTGCAGTCTTTTCGATGGCTGTCATATCGAAGGCTTTGAAAATCAGCCCCTGTAAACTGAGATATCCATGCGCCGTACGAAGGAAGACGCTGAGAATATTCGGCAGACCATTCTGGATGCAGCTGAAGCGTTATTTTTCACCAATGGTGTATCGCGCACCAGCCTTGAAATGATCGCCAGAGATTGCGGGGTCACTCGAGGAGCAGTGTATTGGCACTTCAAGGACAAGGCCCAACTTCTCCGTGAGTTATTCGACCGAATCCGCATTCCGCTCGACAAAGTCAACCAGCAATTGCTTGCGGATGGAGAGGGCGACTGCTTGATGAGGCTGTACGAACTGTGCGTCGAATGCATGGAAAAGTTCGTTCAGCCGGGACGGGAGCGTCGGGTCATGACCATCCTTGTGCACCGCTACGAGCTAACTCAGGACATACATGAATTTGAGCAGCGGGAGAATGCCTTGACCCGTGAATTCGTAGCGCTCCTCGAACGCCTCTTCGACGGCCAACAGCAGCGCCTGCAGGTCGGGATCACACCGAGAAGTGCCAGCCTACAGCTGCATAGCTTCTTTTTCGGCACCTTGGCTAGCATCCTTCGTGACCGAGAGGTCTTCGAGCCGCTCCTGGATGTTCGGCTGACCTTCAACCTCTACTTCAGGTCGCTGGTGAAAGACTGGTCTTGAGGGCAAATGGCCGGGGCGACACCGGCCTGGCAGCGGCCGGTGTCGCCCGGTATTAGACAGCCGTAATTGTCGACCTTCCTATTGTTAGAGTCGATGCCGTGGTGTCGCGGGAAGTCTTCTTCCACCTTCTAAGGGCTCTCCTGCGGCGCGATCTGTTGCCGCCACCACCGACGCACATTCACTACCTGTCCGTAGTAAGCCGAGGGCTTCGTCGCGACCGCCCTGCTGCGTAACGGCGTGACGCCCAGCTTCCGCCAGATCGCATTGCCCGACGCCTCCTCGACGCCGGGGCGCTGCCGACCCTGCACGACCGCTACGGCATCTCCACCACCGCGGTCTGCCAGCAGATCAAGGCTTGGTTGTAAGAGGCCTGGTTGCGAGGTCGTCCAAGGCGCCGGCGCACGCCTAGCGGCCTCGCCTCGACGGGCCTTTTCTCCTCATCCAGTGCCTACCTCGGGCGCACTCGATGATGCCTGTGCCCAGCCGGCGAATCGGCATACCGTCGGCGTCGGGTAGGCGGTCCTAGGTGCTCTCCCTCGGCAGCTACAGCCTGCGGCTGACGCCAGAACCTAGACAGTGCCTATCGCTGTTGACGCCCAACTCCAGCAGCCAGAGCAACCTGCTCGGCTTGGCGCTGAATGACATGCCGCCCACTACCCATAGCTGCCGTTGGCGGAGAGCAGCTAACGGCCAAAAGCGGAGATAGACAAGTGACTGCTACCGATCCTTCACATCCATTCAAATGCCAACGACGTACGTTGGTAAGCTGCCCACCGCTGCCCGAAGCCAGATAGCTGCGCTGCAGCAGTGCGTGCGAAAGGTGTGCTTATCACCGGCGTCTGAGGCTAAAAAAAACCCGCTCCGTGGAGCAACGGGCGGGCAAGAGCATTCGCTAGGTAGCTATGCGGGCTACCGAATGAAGTTATCACACGGCTATCAAACGCTTTCGTGGATGTAAATAGAAATTCACGGGGGATTGGTTTCGCGGGATCTGAAGTGGATTAATCGGTTTGTTCGTCGTCCGGGCCCATATCTATTCATATGGCGATCGCTCAGTTCGCGACGTCGATCACGACCTTGCCGACGTGGTTGCCGCTCTTTAGCCGCTGATAAGCTGCCTGGTAGTCCGCGAACGGGAAGGTCTGATCGAGGACCGGATGCATCTCGTGCAGAGCCATGGCCCGCAGCAGTGCCTCGAAGTTCGCCCTCGGCCCGATCGCCGTTCCCGCTACGTGAAGGCTGCGCGAGAGAATATCGATCGGCGGGAGGCCGCCGCCGAAGCCGCTGGTGAAGCCAACCAGCGTGATGTCGCCGCCCTTGCGGGTTGCCGCCGCCGACTTCACGATCGTCTTCTCGCCTGCGATGTCGATGGTCTTGTCGACGCCTCGGCCGTCTGTGAGGGCGAGGATTTCCTTGTCCCAGTCGGGATGGGTTCGGTAGTTGACCACGGCCGCGGCTCCTAGCGCCTTGAGACGTTCCGCCTTCTCATCGGACGATGTGATCGCGAGGACCTTCGCGCCGAACATCGTCGCCACTTGGAGCGAGAAGAGCGCAACGCCCCCTGTGCCCTGAACCAGCACCGTCTCACCCGCTTGGAGGGGCGACGACAGGTTGAGCCCGGTCCAGGCGGTGACAGCGGCGCACGGTAGAGACGCTGCTTCGGCGTAGGACATGTAGTCCGGCAGGTGAACGATAGCGTTCTCGTGGACCTTGATCTGCTCGGCCAGCCAACCGTCGGTAGTCATGCCGAGGCTGTGGGGCTGATACTCCGGACGCGGGGGTCCGCCGATCCAGTGCGGGTGGCATGAGGCACTGACGCGATCGCCCACCTTCGTGCGCGTCACGGCTTCACCGATCGCGACGACCTCGCCCGCTCCATCCGAAAGGGGCGTGCCGTTCGGCTTGGTCGGCCCGCCATACTCGCCATCAAGGATGGCCTGGTCGCGGTAGTTGAGGGAGGCCGTCTGAACCTTGATCACCACATCATAAGGCCCTGGCGTCGGCACGGCCTCGTCGTGCAGTTCCAGGCCCGGCTTGTCGCCGGATGTCCATCGAACAACCTTCATCGTCCTCGTCATCGTCATCGTCCTCGCTGGTTCGGCGTAGCCGTCCTCGTTCTGAGGGTAGAACGGGCATCAGCTCGTTCGGGCTGTAGCCGCAAAATTGCTTTGGGGGCAAAATTAGAGGTAGCTATAGGTATATGCAAGAACCTACCGATAGGTTTGTTACCCACCAAAAGGTAAGTTAAGTGAAACGAGATTGGAGATGCGAAGACCCTCAGCAGCAGCTCGTATGGGCGGCTGCAACGAGCGAGACCCTGCGGGTTCTTGAGGGAAAGTGGAAGATAGTCATCATCGTCCAGCTCTTCGCAGCTAAGGCGCCGGTGCGATTCTCAGAACTGGAAAAGCGGGTTGAGGGCGTGAGTCAAAAGATGCTGATCCAGCAACTTAAGGAACTGGAGAAAAACGGGATCATCACGCGGACGGTCTACCCGCAAGTTCCACCCAAGGTGGAGTATGCGCTAAGCGAGCTAGGGCTCGCGCTTGGCCCGTCGATCGAGGCGTTGATCGATTGGGCCTTCTTGAAGTGCGAAGCCAGTCGCGGTGCACTGCTGGAAGGATAGATGCCGACCTTTCGGCCCTTGCGTATGGAAGGCTGCTTTCCAACGTTCATCGCTGGTATTTGAATGGCTGTGAAAGATCGGTAGCAGTCGCTTGTCGACGTCCGCTTCTGGCCGGTAGCTGCCCACCGCCAACGACAGCTTTGGGTCGGTAGCGGTCGCTTGTCGACATGCGTTTCTGGCCGCCAGCAGCCATACAATGATCACATCACGGTATTCATTTTCTAGGACCGGTGAACTGAGCGTGTCGCGTAAGCGAGTATGTCTCTATCGGCTTTCCGTAGGCTTCAGGGGTGTAGGGTCAAGCCCATACTCATCGGCCTAACCTAAACTTCTTCAAGCTTCTACATGAAGTGGCATGAGTGCCTACGTAAACCCAAGCGAGGCAAGGTGTTGCGGGATTACAGTTGTGAGCGGACGTGGCTGAACCAGAGATCGCTGCCTGGACAAGAGCCCGCGTCGCACCTGATACCCCTGCGAGTCAAACCGCCAATACCTCAGCCAAATGCTCCCCTTCCAACCAACCCCTGATATCACTCGCCCGCATGGGCTTGGCGAACAGATAACCCTGCGCCCTGGTACAACCAAGATTCTTCAGCGCACCCAGTTCCGCAGCGGTTTCCACCCCTTCCACGATGCATTCCAGCTGCATGTCCTGGCACAGGGCGATCAGGGATTTGACGATCTTGAAGCTGGCCGGGTCGAGGTGGAGGTTGGTGACGAAGGTGCGGTCCACCTTGAGTTTGGTCAGCGGCAGCGCGTGGATCTGGCTCAGGCTGGAATAGCCGGTGCCGAAGTCGTCGAGGGAGATGCCACAGCCCAGTGCGCGAAAGCGGCTGATGGCGCGCTGGGTCTGGGGCAGGTCCTGGATGGCGGCGGTTTCGGTGATTTCCAAGTCGAGGCAGGCCGGGTCGAAGCCGCTGCGCTTGATCAGTTCGACGATCTGCTGGGCCGCGTCTTCCGAGCCGCAGTCGTGGGCGGAGAGGTTGAAGGCCAGGCGGATGCCCGTGGGCCAGCGCACGGCCGCGTTCAGGGCCTTGCTCAGCAGGGGCAGGGTGAGGCGATTGACCATGCCGACGCGCTCGGCGGTGGCGATGAAATCACCCGGCGGGACGTTGCCCAGCTCCGGGCTTTCCCAGCGCGCCAGGGCCTCGAAGGCCACGGTCTGCTTGCTGTGGATGTCCACGATGGGCTGAAAGACCATGTAGAACTCGCGCTCCAGGTCGGCACGGCGCAGGGCCTGTTCGGTCAGGCCTTCACGATTGAGTTGCTGGCGATGGGCGGTGCTGAACAGGCAGGCCGTGCCGGGGCGGTGGCGCTTGCTCTGGTACAGGGCGTAGTCGGCGTATTCATAGACGTCCGTGGCGGTAAAGGCCTGGTCGGGAAAGGTCGCGAGGCCCAGCGAGCCCCCGATCTGGATGGGCATGTCCACCAGCAGGAACGGCTCGCGCAGGCTGGCGCAGACCTTTTCGCCAAAGGCCCGCAGCTGCTCGTCGTTCAAGACCCGGGTGATGATGAGGCTGAATTCGTCGCCGCCCAGGCGGGCCAGGTGGACGTCCTCGTCGAGCAGTCCGCTCAGGCGCTGGCCGACCTGATAGAGCAGCCGGTCGCCCACGCTGTGGCCATAGAGATCGTTGACCGGCTTGAAGCCGTCCAGATCGATCAGGCCCACGGCCAGGCGGGTCCCCTGGGCGCGCGCGTCGGCCAGCAGCGTATCGAGGCGGGAGAAGAACTGCCGTCGATTGGCGAGGCCGGTCAGGCTGTCCTGGTTGGCGAGCTTGAGGTTTTCCTCGCTAAGCTTGGCTGTTTGCGCCTGCATGTTCACCAGGCGGGTGAAGTCGCCGTACTGCGCCTTGAGGATGACCAGCATGGCGATGGATACCAGCAGGACGTCGATCGCCGTGGCCACGAAGGTGCTGATGGTGGTGGAGGCGAAGAACACCACGAAGGCGGTGTTGACCACGGCGGTGGTGGCCAGGGCCGCAGGCAGCAGGTGCATCATGCAGAAGATGCAGCCGATCACGGTGATCGCCATGTAGAAGCCCACATGCGCCTGGGTATAGCTGTCGCCATAGGGAAACAGCGCCAGCGCCCAGGCGGTGAAGGCCGAGGCCACGATGGGCGCGAGCCTGTTGGTGCGCTTCAGGGCCGAAAGCATCTGCGCCGGACTGCGCGGCTGATTGCGCGTGCGGAACCATTCGGCCGCCCGGATCACGCCGAACAGCGTCATGAGCAACGGGCAATACACCACCAGCCAGCGCGGCGCGACGGCATAGTGGGTGCCGGCCAGCATCAGGGTGTTGGTCAGCAGGATGAAGTACATCATCGGCAGCTGGCGCGACAGCGCGAGGTATTGCGCCTTGACCAGGCCAGGATTGTCCTTGGGCACGGACATCAGGGCGCGCACGCCGAGCAGGATTCTCTTCATCGGGCAAGGCTCTGAAAATACGACCAGGTAACCAACTGCACGGAATATCCTTTCCAGCCTGGGCGGCGCAGGGTTAGAGGCTGCGCTCATGAGAGGCTGTCGGCTGGCGCCTGCTTTTCTGCAGTCTTCGCGACTAATGGCACTTGGCCGGAGTTGCGGGCCTTTACCTTTCCAGGGCCGATACATTGCTGTGAAGCCTTTGGCGAAGGCCGGCTTTCCACACCTGTGCGGTCTTCGCGTACCGTCAGGAAGCCGCTCCTTGGTCGCGCGAAGCTCTGGGCGCAGCCAACTGCCCGGATGTCGCAGCGCCGGGTTCCACGGCACGTCTGTGGGGTATCCAGGCGACGACCGCATCGATGAAGGCACGCACCTGAGGCGGCAGGAAGGTGCGGTCGGGATAGACCAGCGCGATATGCAGTTCAGTGCCGACGACGTCGGCAAGGACCTGCTGGAGCGCGCCTCTCTTTAGGTCTCGCGCTACGAGGTCTTGGGGAAGGAGCGCGATGCCAAGTCCGGCTACGGCCGCCTCACACAGCAGGGCGATGTCGTTCGAGAAGAAGGTGCCTTCCACATGAAGCTTGCTTCCGGAGGTCAAGGGCCAGTGGGTTTCCGAGAGCTCGCCGCGCGTGAAGCCAAGCAGGCAGTGGTGATGCTTGAGATCGTGGTGCGTGCGCGGCATGCCGCGAGCGGCCAAATAAGTAGGCGCCGCGACGGCGATCATCTGGTCGCGCAAGAGGGTGCGGGCGATCAGGCCGGGCTCGAGCTGGCTGCTGGCCCTGAGGGCGACATCGTAGTCACCGCGAAGCAGGTCGACGTGATGGTTCGAGGTGTGGATATGGACGCGTAACTCGGGATAGCGCGCCGCGAATTCGCAGAGCATGGCATGGAAGCCAAAGCCCGGCATGGGTGGCGTGGAGACGCGCAGATCACCACGCACCACGTCGTCTGTCCTGCGCACGCTCTGCTCGGCGAGACGCACCGCCTCGAGTGCGATGCAGGCCTCCCGATAGAACACCTCGCCCACCTCCGTAAGGACCAGACTGCGCGTGGTGCGAAGCAGCAGGCGAGCGCCAAGACGTTCCTCGAGGCGGGCAAGACGTCGGCTCACGGTGGCCCGCGGAATGCACAATTCGGCCGCGGCGCGGGAAAGGGATTTGGCCTCGACCGTCTTGGTGAAGGCGACGAGTTCGGCTGTTTCTATTGGCTCGCTCATATGGATCAAATCATAGCAAGTGATGCCATTTTTTGAAGTATTGATCCATCGATCAGCCAAACGCAAGATGGCGTTCGAATCACCCTGACACGCGCGCCTGGCATCCGGCTAGGCGCCTGATCGAGATCGAACGAGGTAAAGGATGTCTAGCGAAAAGAGACTGATCGCCGTATTCGGTGCGAGCGGTAATCAAGGCGGAGGGGTCGTGCGGGCCCTGAGCCAAGGCGGGCGGTTCAGGGTACGTGCGCTCACGCGTGACCCGGCCGGGTACGAGGGTGCCGCTGACGAAGTGGTCTTCGCAGATCTGGAGCGGCCTGAGACGCTCGCCGCAGCGCTCGAAGGGGCCTACGGCGTCTTTCTCGTCACCAACTTCTGGCAAGCCGGTACCGATGAAATCAGGCAGGCCGGGGCGGCGGTCCAGGCCGCGAAAGCCGCCGGTGTGCAGCATCTGATCTGGTCCACCCTGCCGGACGTTGAAGCCATCAGCGGCGGCGAATTCAAGGTGCCTCAGTTCACCGGGAAGGCGAAGGTTGACTCGATCGTCAAGCAGGCTGGGTTTGCACGGCACACCTTCGTGATTCCACCGGCGTATTACCAGAACTTCGTAGGGCCGTACGGTCCGCAAACGCAGCCGGACGGAAGCCTGGGTTGGACGCTGCCTATCGATCCGAAGGTGCGCTGCCTGCACATGGGTGACATAGGCGAACTGGGCGACCTCGTGGCGGGCGCCTTCGCGCATCCAGACGAAACGGGCGACGGTGCCTACCTTCCGCTGGTGGGCGACTTCATGAGCTTCAACGATCTGGTCGACACCTTCGTTGGCCTGGGGCACAAGGTGACCTTCACGCAAGTTCCTCGCGAGGCCTATGCAGGCTTCTTTCCCGGAGCCGATGCCTTGGGCGAGACGCTGGCCTACTATCAGACCTACACCTACCTCGGGCCAGGCTCCCACGACGCTAGGATCGCGCTGGCGAACAGGGTGGCGGGCAAGACGCCGACGCCCTTTGCCGTCTGGGCGCGGGACAGGCTCCGGCTCGCCGCCACACCCTCGGTCTGAATCATTGCGTTCCTCGAGTGCGGCGCCTGACGTTGCGTTGGCACGCGGCCTACGGCTCAGCGATAGGGCGCCTCGACGATGCAGAGAGGCTTGCGCCAGATGTTCGCTGATGGGGAGCGCTGGTGTACCGCAGTGGTAGGTCTTGTAGTCCGCAGCAAGGGTGGCGTCGTGGCAATTTGATCACACCCGAAGCGAGGCCTGTGTCGAGCGTCTGGGGCCTACTGGCCGGTTCGATACAGCTGATCGATCCTTGTGGACGATTGATCAGGGGTACGAGCGATTCCCGCGGAGCCTAGAGCCGCACCCGCAAAAGCCCGCCATCAGGCGGACTTTTTCCTGTCCGGGATGCTCAACCCAGCTTGGTCAGCAGGGCATCCGCCGCGGCTTCCGAACTGGCCGGATTCTGGCCGGTGACCAGGTTGCCGTCCTCGACCACGAACTCGCCCCAGTCCGGGCCCTTCTCGTAGCGGGCGCCGAGCTTCTTCAGCTCGTCTTCCACCAGGAAGGGCACCACGTCGGTGAGTTGCACGCCGGCTTCTTCGCTGTTGGTGAAGCCGGTAACGGTGCGACCCTTGACCAGCGGGGTGCCGTCGGCGGCCTTGACGTGGCGCAGCACACCAGGGGCGTGGCAGACCAGGCCGAAGGGCTTGTTGGACTGGGCGAAGGCTTCGAGCAGGGCGATGGAGTCGCGGGATTCGGCGAGGTCCCAGAGCGGGCCGTGGCCGCCGGGATAGAAGAGGCCGTCGTAGTCGTCGGCGTGCACTTCAGCGAGCTTGACGGTGCCAGCCAGCGCCTTTTGCGCCTCGGGATCGGTCTTGAAACGCTCGGTGGACTCGGTCTGGGCGTCGGGGGCGTCGCTCTTGGGATCCAGCGGCGGTTGGCCACCGGCGGGGGAGGCTAGGGTGATCTCGGCACCGGCATCCTTGAACACGTAGTAGGGGGCAGCGAATTCTTCCAGCCAGAAGCCGGTTTTCTTGCCGGTGTCGCCGAGCTGGTCGTGGGAGGTCAGGACCATCAGGATCTTCATCGCGCGTTCCTCGTGTTCGGAAGGGTATCGCTAGACAGACCCTGGGTTCCTGCTGTGAGTGCCCGGCTCTTGTGGTAAGCCACGAATACCTCACAGAAGCAGCCGGCGAGCCGCCCGGTTGGGGCGGCCGTGGCGTTCAGGGGCGATCAACCCCAGCCAAGCGTGCCGCCCGGCTCATAGCGCTCACGAGCGGAAACGGTGCTGGCGACGTCATCGAGGTTATGAACGCCTACCAGTTTGATCAGCGAGTCCAGGTTGTCGACCTGGCCTTCGTAGCCTGCGTCACGGAAGACATAGGTGTCCTGGCCGTAGTGGAAGACGGCGGCATTGACCAGGCCGGTGGTGGATTGGGTCACGGTGTTGAGCGCGGCGAACAGGCTGGTCGCCTTCGCCAGGGCGGCGTCCTGGATGGTGACCACGGCTTTCTCGTCGTACACCGCGAAGCCGAAGATGATGTGGTCATCGTTCGCGTTGTAGTCGGTGACCGTCACATGGTTGGCGGCCAGGGAACGGTTGGCGGTGGCGCTGCTACTGCCATCGAAGTTGACCAGACTGGGTTCGAGGGTGAGGTAATCGGGCCCTTCGCCCAGGGTAATGGTGGCCCCGTGACCGTAGCTGCCGCTCAGGTTGGCGTTGTGGGCGGCCACGCCTTTGGTGAACAGCAGGTCAACGTAATCGTTGCCAGCGCCGGCGTTGATGGTGACATCAGCCTGCTGGATATGGGCGCTGATCTGATCGCCACCGGCGCCGGTATCGACGGTGATGGCCTTGACCCGCGAGTGGGCGAGAGAGGCGATGCTTTCCAGTTCCGCGGCGGCGATGGTGCTGACGCTCACCGAGTCACGGCCGCTGCCGGTGATCACGCTCTTCAGGAAGGCGCTCTGGCTGGCATAGGTGTAGTCATGGCCTTCGGTGTAGCCATGCAGGAAGTCGATCGACAGGCCGGCGGTGGACGTGGAACCGTCGAAGGTCTGCAGGCCATCGAAGTTGTCCAGGGTGATGAGATCGCTCTCGTTGAACTGATTGGTCGACACGTCGGTGAGGCTGACCGTGAGCTTGGTGATGCTCGAATCCAGGGTGCCGTCGCTGGCGGTGGCGCCGCGGGTATGGCCGTCGAGGCGGGTGACCTGGTCTTCCCAATGACCGGTCAGGGTCAGTTCGTTCAGGGTCGAGGCGGGCGCATAGTGCGGGCCCTTGGCGTCGAAGGTCTTGGCGAAGCCGATGTACTCGGGCGCGGTATTGATGTCGAGGGTGAGCCGGGGCTGGCTCTGGAAGGCGTAGTAGGTGACGCCGTCAGCGGTGCCGGCAGCCTTGGCGGGCGCGGCGGTCAGCGGCGCCTTGGTGGCGGCAGTGGTGAACAGGGGAGCGGCGGAGTCCAGGGGGTTCTTGTAGGTCATGGCGGTCATCCTTAATGCATGTCAGGCCGAGCGCTCGCTGGACACGTTCTCGCGCAGGGCAAGACGTTTCATACAGCTGAACGTCACGCCGACAGTGCCTAGCTTTCCACGGAGCTACAGCGAACCACGCCGCAATTTCATCGGGCCACTAGTGGCACGCCGCCAAACGGTAGTGCGCTAAAAGTTCAATAGACTGACGACTAGAACGACCAACAGCGCGATCAGCACCGGCGACCAGCGAGTGTGCAGGAGCAGCGCCAGGGCCAGCGCGGCGAGGGCGACATCCAGCGGACCGCGGATGGCCCCCGTCCAGACCGGATCGTAGAGCGCCGCCAGCAGCAGGCCGACTACGCCGGCGTTGAGCCCAGTGAGGGCGCGCTGCCAGCCGGGGTTCTGGCGCAGGGTCTGCCAGAAGGGCAGGGCGGCGAGCAGGACGAGGGCGCCGGGCAGAAAGATCAGTAGGGTCCAGAGCAGGCCGTTGAGCCAGGCGGGCAAGGCCGAGGGCACCAGGGCGCCAAGGTAGGCGGCAAAGGTAAACAAGGGGCCCGGTACCGCCTGGGCCAGGCCATAGCCGGCCATGACCTGGCCATCGCTGACCAGGCCGTTGGGCACCACCACCGCCTGCAGCAGTGGCAACACCACATGGCCACCACCGAAGACCAGGGCGCCGGCGCGATAGACACCCTCGGCCAAGTTGCTCCAGGCGGGCAACAGCAGCAGCGGCAACAGGAACAGCAGCAGGGCGACAATCCCCAGGCGCCGGGAGAGTCCGGTTCGCAGGACCAGGGCCGGCGGCGTGGCGGTCGGTGCCAGCGCCAGGCGACCGACCAGGGCGGCCAGGCCCAGCCCCAGCAGTTGCCCCGCCGAACCGGGCAGCCAGAGCGCCAGGCCGGCGGCGACCAGCGCCAGGACGCGACGCGGGGTATCCGGGCACAGGCTGCGGCCCAGGCTCCAGACCGCCTGGGCCACCACCGCCACGGCAAAGACCTTGAGGCCATGCACCGCCGCCGAGTCGGCCAGCCCAGGATAGTGGGCCAGGCCCAGGGCGAAGAAGATCAGCAGCAGGGCCGAAGGCAGGGTGAAGCCGAGCCAGGCCGCCAGCAGACCCCAGCCCCCGGCGCGGCCCAGGCCCAGGGCCATGCCGACCTGGCTGCTGGTCGGACCGGGCAAGAGCTGACAGAGCGCGACCAACTCGGCATAGGCGGGCTCGTCCAGCCATTGGCGACGGGCGACGAAGGCCTGTCGGAAATAGCCCAGGTGGGCGATGGGGCCGCCAAAGCTGGTGCAGCCCAGGCGCAGAAAGATCAGAAAGACCTGCCAGGCGCTGTCCTTATCGCGGGCGATGTCGCGCATGGCGGCCCAGATCAGCCGCGCGGCGCCGCAGGCGGAACTACCACCTCGCCGTCTTCCTTGACGAAAGGCCCGCGTTGCGGCTCGGGCAGGATCTCCAGCACCTGCTCCGAGGGCCTGCAGAGCCGGGTGCCCAGGGGCGTCACGACGATGGGTCTGTTGATCAGGATGGGATGGCGCAGCATGGCGGCGATCAGCGCCGCGTCGTCCAGTTGCGGATCGTCCAGCCCCAGCTCGGCATAGGGCGTGCCTTTCTGGCGCAGCAGGTCGCGCACGGGCATGCGCAGGTCCGCGATCAGCCGTTCCAGCTGCGCCCGGTCGGGCGGTGTCTCCAGATAGTGGATCACCGTCGGCTCGACGCCGCCGTTGCGAATCAGGCCCAGCACGTTGCGCGAGGTGCCGCAGGCGGGATTGTGATAGATCGTGATGTCGCTGTTCATGGACGGTCTCGACGAGAGGAAAGGGCGCCGCGTTCGTACCAACCGCGCGAGCCGTTCACCAGGCGCACGACCAGCAGCATCAGCGGTACCTCGATGAGGACTCCCACCACGGTAGCCAGGGCGGCGCCCGAGTGGAAGCCGAACAGGCTGATGGCGGCGGCCACCGCCAGCTCGAAGAAGTTGCTCGCGCCGATCAGCGCCGACGGACAGGCGACGCTGTGGCTCTCGCCCACCAGGCGATTCAGCCAATAGGCCAGCGCCGAATTGAACAGCACCTGGATCAGGATGGGCACGGCCAGCAGGGCGATCACCAGCGGCTGCGCCAGGATGGCCTCGCCCTGGAAGGCGAACAACAGTACCAGGGTGGCCAGCAAGGCGCCCATCGAGAAGGGTCCCAGGCGGGCCAGGGTGCGCTCGAAGGCAGCCTGGCCCTGGCGCAGCAGCGCGCGTCGCCAGAGCTGGGCGAGGATCACCGGCAGCACCAGATAGAGGATCACCGAAAGCAGCAGGGTGGCCCAGGGCACCGCGATCGACGACAGCCCCAGCAGCAGGCCGACGATGGGGGCGAAGGCGAAGACCATGAGGGTGTCGTTCAGCGCGACCTGGGACAGGGTGAACAGCGGATCGCCCTGGGTGAGGCGACTCCAGACGAAGACCATGGCGGTGCAGGGCGCCGCCGCCAGCAGGATGAGCCCGGCGATGTAGCTGTCCAGCTGGTCGCTCGGCAGCCAGGGGGCGAAGACTTCCCGAATGAACAGCCAGGCGAGCAGCGCCATGGAGAAGGGCTTGACCGCCCAGTTGACGAACAGGGTGACACCGATCCCGCGCCAGTGCTGGCGCACCTGGCCGAGGGCGCTGAAATCCACCTTGAGCAGCATCGGCACGATCATCACCCAGATCAGCAGGCCGACCGGCAGATTGACCTGGGCCACCTCGATCCGGCCGATGGAGCGGAACAGATCCGGCGCCCATTGGCCGAGGGTGATGCCGGCGAGGATGCAGAGCGCTACCCAGAGGCTGAGGTAACGCTCGAAGGTGTTCATGGCGGGTACTGCCGGTGGGCAGGCGTGGGGACTGTGCATGGCGGGCCTGGTCTTGCGGTCGGTGGATGGGGGTTGGTCGAGGATCAGCAGGAACAGCGCAAGGGTTCGCTGACCACGCAGTCGCCGCCGGCGCAGCAGTGCTCGGTCAGGTAGCCGAGCAGGGCGTTCATCTGGTCGTAGGCCGCGCGATAGATGAGGTTGCGACCCTGCTGTTCCACCGACACCAGGCCGGCGGTGGCCAGCTCCTTGAGGTGGAAGGAGAGGTTGCTGCGGCTCACTTCGAGCTGGTCGGCCAACTGGCTGGGGGTGAGGCCACCCGTGCCCGCCACCACCAGGGCGCGAAAAACCCTCAGGCGTTGGGCGTGAGCGAGGGCGGCGAGGGCGGATACGGCGCTGTCTTCATGCATGATTCGATAATTCAATGATCGTTGAATCATTGAATGTTAAGGCGTGTTCGTTGCCAAGTCGAGCCTCTCGATCAGCGGCGCAACCGCCGCAGCGCTTCCAGTACCTGCTGCAGCGGACGGCTCAGGGGTTTGTCGCGGCGCAGCACCAGGGCCAGGGTGCGCGTCAGCGGCGGCGCCAGCGGCTGGACCCTCAGGCCCTGGCGATGGTGTTCGGTGGCCACAGCGATACCGGGCACCAGGCTGTAGCCGAGACCGGCGGCCACCAGTTCCTTGAGGGCTTCGATGCTGCCCAGCTCCATCACCGGTCGGCTGGGCTGGCCCGCGCGGCGAAACCAGTCGTCGATCAGCAGTCGGGTGCTGCTGCCGGTCTCGAAGGCCAGCAGCGGCGCTTCGGCCAGCGCAGCCGGCGCCAGCGCGCCCCTGGGCAGCGGACTAGCAGGCGGGAGCAGGGCGACGAAGGCATCCTCCAGCAGCGGCTCCACCTGCAGGTTGCGGCCACTGGCGGGCAGGGTGACCAGTCCCAGGTCGAGGCGGTTGTCTTCCACCGCGCGCAAGACGTCTAGGGTGTTGCCGGTGCTGACGCGCACATCCAGCTGGGGAAAACGCTGGCGCAACTGGCCCAGCAGCGGCGGCAGGAGATGGATGCAGGCGGTGGCGCCGGTGCCGATGGCGACCCGTCCGCTGACCGTCTCGCCATGGCTGGCCAGGGCCTGCAGGGCCTGGTCCACCGCCGTCTGGATATGGTCGGCGTGTTCCAGCAGCAGACTGCCGGCGGCGGTGGGCTTGAGGCCGCGCCCCAGGCGCTCCAGCAACTTGAGCCCCAGGCGCCGCTCCAGCTGGCGAATCTGCAGGCTGACCGCCGGCTGGCTCAGCCCCAGGCGATCGGCCGCGGCGGAAAAGCTGCCGGTGGCGACCACCTGGACGAGGGTCTGCAGTTGGGTGAGGTTGAGGTCGGCCATGCCAAGGTTTCGCTTATACCGGAGATAATCGAGCATAGCTTTATCTTTGGCTGGGCGTCCCGGCATGATCGCCCCATCGACCCCTGGATGGATCAACCTCGTGAACACCGCCCTGCAATTGCGTGACGCCACCTCCGCCGATCTTCCCGCCATCCAGGCCATCTATGCCCAGCACGTATTGCACAGCTGCGCCAGCTTCGAGCTGGAGCCGCCGGACGTGGCCGAGCTGGAACGGCGCCTGGCGGCGGTGCGTCAGGCCGGGCTGCCCTATCGGGTGGCCGAGCGGGACGGCGAGGTGTTGGGCTATGCCTATGCGGTGCTCTATCGACCGCGCCCGGCCTACCGCCATACCGCGGAAGACTCGGTGTACGTGCGCGACGGCCTGGGTGGCCAGGGGATCGGTCGGCGGCTGCTGGAGGATATCGTCGCGGCCTGCACGGCGGCGGGCTTTCGCCAACTGGTAGCGGTGATCGGCGACAGCGCCAACCAGGGCTCCATCGCCCTGCACCAGCGGCTGGGCTTTCGCACCGTCGGCACCTTCGAGGCGGTGGGCTTCAAGCATGGACGCTGGGTGGACACGGTCCTGATGCAACTCAGCCTGGGCGAGGGCGAGCGTACCCCGGGGACACGCTGATGACGCCGATGCCGAGCGATCGCGCCATCTGGCAGCTGGGGTTGATGCAGTTGCTGGCCTGGGGCCTGGCCTTCTATCTGCCGGGGGTCTATGGCCCGGCCATGGCTGCGGGACTGGGTTGGGATGCGCGCTGGGTCTATGGCGGCTTTTCCCTGGCGATGCTGACCATGGGTCTGATCTCGCCCTTCAGCGGCGCGGTGATCGAACGCCTGGGTGGCTGCCGCACCCTGCAGCTCGGTTTGGTGCTCGATGCCCTGGGCTGCCTAGGCTTGGCCGCGGCCCAGTCGGCGCCATTGTTCTATTTGGCCTGGGTGACCCTGGGGGTGGGCATGCGGCTGTCGCTGTACGACGCCGCCTTCGCCACCCTGGTGCGCCTGGCCGGCGAACGCTCGCGGGCGGTGATGGTGCGCATCACCCTGCTCGGCGGGCTGGCCTCGGCGGTGTTCTGGCCCCTGGGCCACTGGCTGCTGGAGGTGCTTGGCTGGCGCCTGGGCCTGGTGGTCTATGCCGGCATCGCCCTGGCCGGCCTGCTGTTGCTCATGCCGCTGCCCAATGTCCGCGGACGTCTGCCCAGTGCCGAGTTGCCGCCCGCGGCGGCGGGTGGTTCGCCACGCCTGGCTGGCGTGCTGTTCGCCACCGGGATGGCGTTGATCGGCTTTCTTTCGGCGGGGCTCTCGGCCCATCTGCCGGCGCTGCTGGCCGAGCGGGGCGTACCGGTCGGCGTGGCCGCGCTGTGGGGCATCGGCCAGGTTTGCGCACGGCTGGCGGAACTGGCCTCCGGACAGCGGCTGTCGGCGCGCCAGCTCAATCTGTTGCTGGGCCTGGGCCTGCCGCTGAGTTTCGCCCTGGCGCTGGCGAGCGAAGGCCACCTGCTGCTGACGGCGGGCTTCGTCTTTTGCTATGGCGCCCTCAACGGCCTGGTGGCGGTGTTGCGGGCCAGCCTGCCGCTGGAATTGTTCGACCGGGCGCTCTACGCACGCCTGACCGGCAAGCTGCTGGCGCCGAGTTTTCTGCTCTCGGCGGCCGCGCCCTGGTGCTATGCCTTGGCGCGGGAGAGTTGGGGCGATCGGGGCCTGCTCGGGCTGTGCCTGCTGGTCAGCCTGGGCGTGACCCTGGCGGCGCTGGGGCTGCTCCGGCGGCGGCGTCCGGCGCCGGCCTGAGGCGGGAGCCGGCCCGCGAGCTAGTTCAGGCGCCGGGCGAACTGACCCACCGCACCGACCACACGCTGGGCCCCGTCCTGGATCTCGGTGATGCGGGTACCCGCGGCGTTGGCCAGCTGCAGGCCCTGTTCCGCCTGGTGCTTGCTCGCCGCCATGTTGGCGACCGCGGTCTGCGCCAGTTGCTGGTTCTGCTGCACCACGCCGACGATCTCTTCGGTGGCCTTGCTGGTACGACCGGCCAGCTGACGGACCTCGTCGGCCACCACGGCGAACCCGCGGCCCTGTTCACCAGCCCGCGCCGCCTCGATGGCGGCGTTGAGCGCCAGCAGGTTGGTCTGCTCGGCGATGCCGCTGATGGTCTTGACGATGGTGCTGATCACCAGCGATTGCTCGCCCAGGGCCTCGATGCCGTTGGAGGCGACCTGCAGCTCCTCGGCGATCTTGCGCATCACCGAGACGGTGTCCTGCACCACCTCCGCCCCCTGACGGGCGCTCTCATCGGTCTGCTGGGAGATGTCGAAGGCCACCTTGGCCGCCTCGGCCACCGCCTGTTCCTGCTCGACCTGTTCGGTGATGACGGTGGCGAATTTGACCACCTTGTACAGTTCGCCGCGGGTGTTGAGTACCGGGTTGTAGGAGGCTTCCAGCCAGACGGTACGCCCGTGGCTGTCGATGCGCTTGAAGCGGCTGGCGATGAATTCCCCGCGATTGAGCCGCGCCCAGAACGCCTGGTAGTCGGCGGAGTTGGCTTCTTCGCTGGTACAGAATTGCCGGTGATGCTTGCCCTGGATCTGCTTGAGCGAATAGCCCATGCCCTGCAGGAAGCGGTCGTTGGCGGTGAGCACCTCGCCGGCCAGGTTGAATTCGATGACCGCGGTGGAGCGCAGCAGGGCGTTGATCAGGCCGGAATGCTCGGTGGAGGTCTCGACCTGTTCGGTACGGTCGTTGGCGTAGCAGATGGTCTTGTGGATGCGGCCAGCGGCGTCGCGCAGCGGCTGCCAGGTCGCATAGAGCCAGGCTTCCTGGCCGTTGGCCCGCAGCAGCCGGTACATGCCGCTGGTCTGGGTGCCCTGGCTGAGCGCGCTCTTGAGGTCGCGATAGCAGGGCAATTGTTTAACGTATTCTGGAATGAAGGCGTCCAGGGGACGCCCCACCACGTTCTCGGAGCGGTAGCCCATCTCGCGGCAGAAGCGCTCGTTCACGCGCTCGATATTGCCGCGGTCATCCACGGTAAGACTCAGCGCCTGGCTTTCGAAGCCGGCGTGCAGCTGACGCAGTTCGGCGACCTCGGCCCGCAGTTGGACGAGTTCGGTCTTGAGAGGGCGATTGAACATGGCAGGGCACCAAGAAGAGTGAAAGTATGACTTCCACTACTTCGACGGTACCCGGATATTCTGAAGGGGGAGCCGTGGCGACTTTCGACTAAAGCCGCAGCCTACGCCTGACGACTGGCGATGAAGCGCCGGAAGACGGCCAGGGTGGCCTCGCTGACATGGTGCTCCATGCCTTCGGCGTCGCGGCGCGCGGTATCGGCGTCCACGCCCAGGGTCAGCAGGAAGGTCTCCACCACATGGTGGCGGGCGCGACTGGCTTCGGCCAGGGCCTCGCCTTCAGGGGTGAGGAAGACGCCGCGATAGGGGCGCTGCACGATCAGGCCGGCGGCGGCCAGGCGCTTGAGCATCTTGGCCACGGTCGGCTGGGCCACGCCGATGCGCGCGGCGATGTCCACCTGGCGCGCTTCACCGCCGTCCCGGATAAGATCGGAAATGAGCTCGACATAGTCTTCGATCAGCTCCTGACGATGCGCCTCGCGGACCTGTTGAAAACCTTCCATATGAATGGATGGATCGACCAACCGATTCAGCAGTTCGTCGTCCTTTGTCATGTTGCCCACCTGAATGACCTTCTCCGCAAAGACCTGAGGCGCGTCAAGAGGACGCGTTCGGGCGCCATTTTGACCGAGTTGCGGGCGAATACCAAAGATTCCTTCGCCAATGGGCGTTATCGACGGATGAGATAGAGATTTTTTATTGCTGAATGTGTGAATTTTAGCCTAGGCTAAATTCTCCAAAGGGTATTCCTATTTTGCCGCACGAGTCCGCCATGAAAGAATCCGCCAGCTATGTCGAGCCAGCCTGGCAGGAGTCCGCGCCTTCCGCCCGGCCCAGTCTGGGGCGGATGAATGCCAGCGTGCCGGTACCCGAGGGTGGCAGCTGGTTACGCCGGTTGCTGGCCTTCGTCGGCCCGGGCTACATGGTCTCGGTGGGCTACATGGATCCGGGCAACTGGGCCACGGACCTGGCCGGGGGCTCGCAATTCGGCTACCTGCTGTTGTCGGTGATCCTGCTCTCCAACCTCATGGCCATCCTTCTGCAGGCCCTGGCCGCGCGGCTGGGCATCGCCACCGGGCTGGACCTGGCCCAGGCCTGTCGCGCACGTTATTCGCGGCCGGTCAGTCTGCTGCTGTGGATCGCCTGCGAGATCGCCATCATCGCCTGCGACCTGGCTGAGGTGATCGGCACCGCCATCGCCCTCAATCTGCTGTTCGGCATCCCGTTGATGTGGGGCGCCATCCTCACGGCGCTGGACGTCTTTCTCATCCTGCTGCTGATGAATCGCGGGTTTCGCTGGCTGGAAGCCTTCGTCATCGCGCTGCTGACGCTGATCTTCGTCTGCTTTGGCGTGCAGATGGTGCTGGCCCAGCCGTCCATCGCCGCGATCGCCGACGGCTTCCTGCCCAAGGCGGAAATCGTCACCAATCCGGCCGCGCTCTACCTGGCCATCGGCATCATCGGCGCCACCGTGATGCCCCATAACCTCTATCTGCATTCCTCCATCGTCCAGACCCGCGCCTATCCGCGCACCGAGGAGGGGCGGCGCATGGGCCTGCGCTGGGCGGTGGCCGACAGCACCCTGGCGCTGATGCTGGCGCTGTTCGTCAACGCCGCCATCCTGATCACCGCCGCGGCGGTGTTCCACAGTGCCGGGCGCACCGACGTGGCCGAGATCCAGGACGCCTATCACCTGCTGTCGCCGATGCTGGGCGTGGGTATCGCTTCGCTGCTGTTCGCGGTCGCCCTGCTGGCGTCGGGCATCAACTCCACCGTCACCGCGACCCTGGCTGGCCAGATCGTCATGGAAGGCTTTCTGTCGCTGCGCATCCCCGACTGGGCGCGGCGGCTGATCACCCGCGGTATCGCCGTCATCCCGGTGGTGGTGGTGACCGGTCTCTATGGCGAGAGCGGCACGGCCAAGCTGCTGGTGTTGAGCCAGGTGGTGCTGTCCATGCAGCTGCCCTTCGCGGTGATCCCGCTGGTGCGTTTCGTCTCGGATCGCCAGCTGATGGGTTCTTTCGTGATCGGTCGGGTCACGCAGGTGCTGGCCTGGGCGATTGCCGGACTGATCGTGGTGCTCAATGTGAAGCTGCTGGCCGATATCCTGTTGGGTTAGAGGATGTCTGAGGTCTGATGACCTTCGGTGGCTCTGGCGTGCTGGTTTGGGAACTTGTTAAAGCGGAAGGGTATCCATCCGTTACCACAATAAGTTCTTCCCCTAACCATCCCGGAGCACTCGCCATGTCCTACGACGCCCGCCAAACTCCCGCCTATGCGGCCACCACGGCCACCGCCCCCTTGCTCAAGCGTATCTCCTGGAGCTCGATCATCGCCGGCGTGGTCATCGCCCTGACGGTTTCGTTGCTACTGAGCCTGCTCGGCACCGCCATCGGCACCGCTTCCATCGATCCGCAGCAGGAAGCCAATCCGCTGGATGGCCTGGGCAAGGGCACCGGTATCTGGGTCGGCGTCAGCGCCGTGGTCTCGGTCTTCATCGGTGCCTGGATCGCCGGTCGCCTGGCCCAGCGCGAAGGCGCCCTGCACGGCATCCTGGTCTGGGCCAGTGTGACCCTGGTCAGCGTCTATCTGGTGTCCAGCGCGGTGAGCGGCGTGGTGCGTACCGGCCTCAACGTGGCGGGCAGCGGTCTGTCGATGATCGGCAGTGGCCTGTCCCAGGCCGCACCGGCGCTGACCAACCAGGTTCAGGATCAACTGCGCCAGCAGGGCATCCAGCTCGACCTGGGCGATCTGCAGAACGAACTGGAAACCGCCTTGCGCCAGACCGGCAAAGCCGAACTGCAGCCGGAGAATCTGCAGCAGCAGGCCCAGGGCGCCGAGCAGGATGCCAAGAACACCGCCCAGAACAGCGCCAACAACCCGCAGCAGACCGATGACCAGCTGACCGCCCTGCTGGACCGTCTCAAGGCCCGTGGCGACCAGGCTTGGAACGCCGCCGACCGTCAGGCCCTGGTCAACCTGATCAAGGCCCGTACCGGCAAGAGCGACGCCGAGGCCAATGCCATCGTCGACAAGGCCCAGCAGACCTACCAGCAGGCCTATGCCAAGTACCAGGAGCTCAAGGCCCAGGCCGAGCAGAAGGCTCGTGAAGCCGCTGACGTGGCCGCCCGCAAGGTCTCCCAGGCCAGCTGGGTGCTGCTGATCAGCCTGGTGATCGGCGGCATCGTCGGCGCCATCGGTGGTGCCCTGGGTCGTCGTACCCAGCCGGCCAACAAGGTGGTCGCTGCCTAAGCGCCCCCTCTGGCGGATCCTTCGGCTTCCGCTGCAAGACTAGATGCCCGGACTGGCGACGGTCCGGGCATCGGCGTTTTTGGGTGATCGCTTTTTCCAGCTGTCTGGCCGCTCGGCACGAACAGGTGGCGATAGGTCAGCGGGGCGATCAGGGCGTGCCTGAGCCTGGCCTGGCCGCGCACCGGACTACTGGCGGCCTGCTAAATGCTGAGCGACCTGGCCTTCTACCGACCGGCCCTGGCGGTGAATACCTGGGCGCTACGCCTGGGGTTGGCGGATGCTGCCGAACTCTACCTGGCCGGGCTCTCCTGCTGGGGCTGCGCAACAGCCTGTCACGCGCCTGCGGCCAGCCCAGCTAGAGCAGGATGTCGCCCGGTCCCTGGATGGCCTGCTCCACCGCCTGGCCTGTGGCGCGCTCTTCGTTGGAAAAGCCGTCATGGTCGCGCAGCGGGCCGAAGTCGATGCCGGTCAGTTGTTCGATGCGCACGACGCTGCACTGGTAGGTACGCAGGCGGCCAAAGGCGATGGACAGCTCGTCCAGCTCCCGGCGCTGGTCGATGAGGTAGGCACTGGCAGAGGGTTTGCCGTCGTCACCGAGAAAGGCCACCACCTTCCAGAAGGCCTCGGGAATCCGGGCGTCGCGATAGACACGGTCGTCCGGGCGCAGCACCGGGCCGCTGAAGACGGTGATGCGTGCCTGCCAGCGCTGGGTGTTGTCGAGCAGATAGTCTTCCAGTTCCAGCCAGGTCCGCTGGTTGAAGGCGGCCATCTGCGGCGCGCAATTGGTGAAGTGAAAGGTGTCACGGTTGGCCTGGGCGGCAGCGGGGCCCCAGTTGGGATCCTGGCGCCGCACCAGGTGGCCCCGGTCGAGCAGGTTGTCGGCATAGAGCGCCTCACCGAGCTGGGCCTCCAGCGGCACTCGACCGTCATAGGCCCAGGCGTCGCGGCTACGCGGCACGTCCCGGTGCTGGCCGCCATCGATATTGACCCCGACCCAAAGCGCCATCCGTCGGCTGCGCGAGAGCGTTACCGAGAAGTGGGTGTAGTCCAGGCGATCGCCCGAGGCGGGCAGGGGATGGACGTCGGTGGCCAGGGCGGCGCTCGGGCCTGGCCAGGGGACCTGGAAGTCACCCAGGAAAGCGGCCTGGTAGCCCTGCCGATCCGCCAGGCTGGCGGCGGGCGTGATGCGGGGTTCGGCGCGCAGGCCGGCGGGTTGCGCTGGCAGCAGGGGACGCAGATCGGCGAGGCGCGGACGATAGGCGAGATCGACGGCAAAGGGCTGGCTGGGCATGGTGGACCACGAACGCAAGGGGCGGACCGCCAGCGCAGCACAGGGAGGTTACCGGGCGATGACGACGGTCAGCGAAGTGGTATGCACTGGCGCTAGCTGGCAAACTCGTTCGCGACCTAACGATTCCCAACCGAGATCCGTGAGTGAACCGCCCATGAAGCTATCGCTGTTTTCCCCCTTTGCCCGTCAGCGCGTCTGGCTGCTCGGCGTGCCCGGCCTGCTCCTTACTGGCGCGGCCCTGGCCAGTCAGCAGTCCGATGCCAAGGGCTTCGTCGAAGACGGTGACCTGACCCTGCTGCTGCGCAACTACTACTACCTGCGCCAGAACGAGGGCGACGGCCATGGCGCCGAGGCACGCAACAGCCGGGATCCGCGCAGCTGGACCCAGGCGTTCCTGCTCAACTACACCTCGGGCTTCACCCAGGGCACCGTGGGGGTCGGGGTGGATGCCTATGGCTACCTGGGCCTCAAGCTGGATGGCGGCGATGGCCACGCCAATACCCCGAACATGCCGGTGGACGGCGACGGCAGCCAGCGCAGCGAATTCAGTAAGGGCGGAGCGGCCGTCAAGCTGCGCGTTTCCAACACCGTGCTCAAGTACGGCGACCAGCAACCCACGGCGCCGGTACTGGCGGCGGGCGGTAACTGGCTGTTTCCCCAGACCGCCCGTGGCTGGAGCCTGGTGAGCCAGGAGGTCGATCACCTGATGCTGGAAGGCGGTCACTTCACCGCCGCCACGGCGCCGCGCACCACCGGCTCGGACGGCGGCATCTTCGCCGGTTACGCCGGCGTGGAAGCGGCCTCGGCCAGCTATGCCGGGGGCGTCTACAAGTTCAGCGATCATCTCAGCGCTTCGCTCTACGCCGGGCACTTCGAAGACGTCTGGGACCAGTACTACGGCAACCTCAACTATGTGCTGCCGCTGGCCGCCGAGCAGAGTCTGACCTTCGACGCCAACCTCTACCGCACCCTGGACGCCGGCAGCGCCAAGGCCGGCAGCATCGCCAACACCGCCGGCTCGCTGGCCGCCGCCTTCCAGACCGGCGCCCACACCTTCACCCTGATCCACCAGCGCATCCACGGCGACCAGCCCTTCGACTACGCGGTCTTCGGCGCGCCGGTGCCGGGTGCCTTCGGTGACTCCATCCTGCTCGGCAACTCGATGCAGTTCTCCGACTTCAACGGTCCGGGCGAGCGCAGCTGGCAGGCCCGCTATGACCTGGACATGGAAAGCTACGGCGTGCCGGGGCTGAGCCTGATGGTGCGCCATACCCGTGGCAGCGGCATCGACGGCAGCAAGGTAGCGGCGGATTCGGCCTATGCCGGGCTCTATGGCGACGGCGACAAGGAACACGAGACCGATCTGGAGGCCAAGTACGTCCTGCAGAACGGCCCGGCCAAGGACTTGAGCTTCCGCCTGCGTCAGGCCTGGCATTCCGGCAGCCAAAGCACCGGCGGCACCGTGGCCGAGACGCGGCTGATCACCGAGTATCCGCTGAATATTCTTTGATACCGCTGAGTGGTGGGCAAATCGCCGTAGGTTGGCGCTGAGCACAGCGAAGCCCAACGGTGCCGAAATCGAGCCCGGTTTGTTGGGCTTCGGCGATTGAGCCGCCTCAACCCAACCTACGGTGCCAGACAAACCGCCGTAGGTTGGCGCTGAGCGCAGCGAAGCCCAACGGTGCCGAGGTCAGCGCGGCTTGTTGGGCTTCGGCGATGGAGCTGCCTCAGCCCAACCTACGGTTCCAGACAAACCGCCGTAGGTTGGCGCTGAGCACAGCGAAGCCCAACGGTGCCGAGGTCAGCGCGGCTTGTTGGGCTTCGGCGATGGAGCCGCCTCAGCCCAACCTACAGGCTCGGATCGCCGTAGGTTGGCGCTGAGCGCAGCGAAGCCCAACGGTGCCGAGGTCAGCGCGGCTTGTTGGGCTTCGGCGATGGAGCCGCCTCAGCCCAACCTACAGGCTCGGATCGCCGTAGGTTGGCGCTGAGCGCAGCGAAGCCCAACAAGCCTCACCCTCAGGCCTTCGCCCGCGATTCTTCCAGCAGCCGCTCGATCTCCCCATGCAACCGCTCGGTCGCCCCGGCGCGGTCGATCCACCATTCGGTGGACCAGACGCGCAACAGCGTCCAGCCGAGGCCTTGGAGGATGGCGCTGCGGGTCTTGTCGCGGTCGCGGGCGGTGGCGGCGCTGTGGTAGGTGGCGCCGTCGCATTCGATGCCGACGAGGTAGTCCCCCGGCCGGTCGGGATGGACGATGCCCAGGTCGATGCGGAAGCGCGAGACGCCGATCTGCGGCACCACCCGCCAGCCCTTGGCCTGCAGCGCCTGGGCCACGGCTTCCTCGAAGGGCGAGTCGTGCCCACCTAGCGAACCTTTGACCGCCGCCGCCAGGGCCTGAGGGCCGCGCTGGGCGAATTCCAGGAACAGCTTGAGATCGCGCACGGCGCGGGCATTGGTGCGATTGAGGTCGATCAGCCCCGGATCGAAGGAGGAGAACACCAGCATCTCCCGCCGTGCCCGGGTCACGGCGACGTTGAGGCGCCGCCAGCCACCGTCCTTGTTCAGCGGACCGAAGTTCATCGACATCGTATTGGCGCCCGGCTCGGTGGGACCGAAGCCGATGCCGAGCATGATCAGGTCGCGCTCGTCGCCCTGGACCGTTTCCAGGTTCTTCACCACCACCGGCTCGGCCAGGTCCTCGGCGAAGTGCGCCTCGATCTCCGGGTGCTGCTGGCGCGCGCGGTCGAGCAGGTCGGTGACCAGCCGCTGCTGTTCGCTGTTGAGGGTGATGATGCCCAGGCTCAGCCCGGCGAAGGCCGGATCCAGCAAGCGCTTGACCGCCTCGGCAACCATGGCCTGGGCTTCCAGGGCGTTGTGGCGCCCCTTGCCCTTGGCGTAGACGCCGTCCACCCGCCGCCACTCCACCGCGCTCGGGCGGATCTCCGGGGCGGGAAAGGTGATGAGCTTGCCGTCGTAGTAGTGATGGTTGGAAAAGGCGATCAGGCTCTCGTGGCGACTGCGGTAGTGCCAGTTGAGGCTGTGGCTGTAGATGCCGGCGCCCAGGCATTCGTCGAGGATGCTTTCCAGGTCCTCGGCGGTGTCGTCCTCGCCGGCGGCGCGGTCGAAAAAGCGGGTCGGCGGCATCTGCCGGGGGTCGCCGGCGATCACCACCTGCACGCCCCGGGCGATGGCACCCACCGCGTCCCAGGGCGCGATCTGCGAGGCTTCGTCGAAGATCACCAGGTCGAACAGGCCGCCGTCCGGGGGCAGGTACTGGGCGATGGACAGCGGACTCATCAGCATGCAGGGCGCCAGTCGCGCCAGGGCGTCGCCCATTTCCAGGGCCAACTGGCGCAGCGGCCGGTGTCGGCGCTGCTTCTGCAACTCGTGCTTGAGCACGGCGAAGCCGCCACCCTGGCGCGCCGCATCGTTCTTCGGCGGCAGGCCATGGCAGAGCAGGGCGCGGATATGGCGCACGGCGAGGGTCTGCAGGCGGTCGTCCAGCCGGCGATAAGCCTGGATGTCGCTCTCGTGCTCGGCCGGGACGAAGTCGCGCAGCAGCGGCTCGGCGTCCAGGGCGGTGGCGGCGAACCAGCGGGCATAGGCGGTCTCGAACAGGGTCGGGAGATCGTCGGCCGCGGCGGTCGTGGCGCGGGCGATCAGGGGTGCCAGGCCGAGGGCGTCGGCTTCTTCGCGGACGCGTTGCCAGTCACACCAGGCCTTGAGCCGACCGGGCTGCCGCAGCAGCGCGGCGGCGGTGCGTACCAGCTCGGCGGCGGCGGTATCACCGGCCAGTCCCGCCTGCGCGGCGAATGCCTGGCGAGCGGCTTCGGCTGCATCCAGGGCCTCGGCGAAGGCACTGCTGGCCGGGGCCAGGGTGGTGTCCACCGGCTGATCCTCGGGATGCTGCAACCGCCGCGCTGCCGCCTGGCGTAGGGCCAGCAGCTGCTCGGGCGTTTCCGCCAGGGTTGGCAGCGCCGTGCTCAGCCTTTCCGCCAAGGCGCGTCGGGCGAGCAGGGCGTCGAGGTCGCTGGTGACGCCCTGCCAGCCGGCGATACCGCCAAGGGTGGGCGCCAGATCGTCCAGCTCGGTGAGCAGGGTGCGCTGGCGGCGCAGGCGCGGCAGGTCGGCGGCGACATCGGGTTGGCCCTGGGTTTCGCCCTGGCGGGCGAGGTCCTGGGTGACCTGTCGCTGGGCGCGGCTGGCGAAGATCCAGAAGCGGCGGCCGGCGGCATCCCAGGCGGTTTCCAGCTGGGTCAGGGCGACGCGGCGACAGGCTTCGGCGGCATAGGGCACCGACAGCTCGCGCTCCAGCGCCTGGTAGTCCCGCAGCAATTCCAGGGCGCGTCCCAGGTGACGCTGGCGCTCGGCGGCGCCGGGCCCGAAGGCGAAGGCCAGATCCTGGCCAGCGGCGTTCTGCAGCAACTCAGCGAATTCCAGCAGGCGACGGGGCGCCACCTGGTCGGCCAGTGGCAGACCGAGGACATCGCGCAGGCGTTGCCGCGCCTGCTGCAAGGCGTGTTGGGTGTCGCGCAGCCGTTCGGCAGCGGTGACCAGGGCGTCCTGCCAGGCGTTGGACCAGGGATGCGCCGGCAAGAGGGCGAAATCCGCCGCCAGGCTGCGCCCGGTTTCGGCGTGCAGGGCCAGGCGGCGCACGGCGCTGCGCAACTCGGCCAGGGCCTCGGCGTCGTGGGCATCGGCCTGGGACCATGCCAGGCGTGGGGTATCGGGAGCTGCGTCACGCAAGACGCGGCCAATGCTCTGCTGCAGGGTCAGGCCATTGGGCCAGCGGCGGTGCAGGCGCTCCACCACGGCGTTGAGACGATCCCGCAGGCGCTCCACCTCGGCGGCCTCGACCAGCCATTCCTCTTCGTCGAGGCCGTCGCGGGTGTCCCAGGCGCGCTCCAGCTGCTTGAGCACCTCGGCCTTGGAGGCCTTGCTCGAATGCAGTTCCAGGCAGAATTCGCCGAGGCCCTGGGCTTCCAGGCGGCGATAGACCACGTCCAGGGCGGCGCGCTTCTCGGCGACGAACAGGACCCGCCGACCGAGCGCCAGGTTGTGGGCGATCATGTTGGCGATGGTCTGGGACTTGCCGGTGCCGGGCGGGCCGTCGAGGACGAAATCCTGGCCGCCGGCCGAGGCCAGCACGGCCGCCAGTTGCGAGGAATCCGCCGGCAGCGGGGTGAAGAGTTCGGCCGGGGTGACCTGGCGATCCAGCTCGCGCTCGCGGGGAAAGCTGCCACCGCTCAGGTAGGCGCCGGATTCCGTAGTGCGCTCCAGCAGGTGACGCACCAGCGGGCTTTCCATCAGCTGGTCGCTACGCTCGGTGAGGTCCTTCCACATCAGGTACTTGGCAAAGGAGAACTGGCCGAGCAGCAATTCGCTGCTGACCTCGAAGCCGGGCAGGTCGCGCACCGCACGCCGCACCTTGGTCCAGATGCCATCCACGTCGATGCCGTTGCCATCGCCGGGCAGCGGGCCGTCGAGCCCGGGAATGTCCAGGTCGAAGTCGTGGCGCAAGAGCTCCAGCAGGGTCAGGTTGAAGCGCGGCTCGTCCTCGAACAGGTGCAGGGTGATGCCACTGGCGGCGCTCTGGCGTTCCAGGCGCACCGGCAGCAGGATCAGCGGCGCGCGGTAGTGCTTGGGATCGTCGGCGGCCTTTTTCCAGCGTAGGAAGCCCAGCGCCAGGTAGAGGGTATTGGCGCCGCCCTCGTCGAGATCGCTGCGGGCGCGGCGATAGAGCTCCACCAGGGCCGCGTCCAGTTTGGTCGCATCCAGGGGGGCGACCACCTCGCCGCGGGCCAGGGCGCCGCGGGCGTATTCGTCGTCGAGATTCTCGTGCTCGCGGGCTTCGTGCAGCACGGCGTCGCGCCCGCTCACCGCCAGGTCCGGCAGCGGCACCAGGCGCAGCGCCCGGCCCTCGGCCAGGCGATCCTCCAGCGCCGCCGGCTCGGGGCAGAGCAGGGGCACGCTGCGGGCGTTGTCCGGCACGTGCAGCAGGCGGTTGCGGGTGGTGAGATCGAGCAGCTTGCGCTGCCACAGCGCCAGGCGCCCGACCGGGGTGGTCGGCGCCGCCTCGACATCCACGTCGAAGGCCGGCAGCGGCGGGGCCTCTTCCAGGGCCTCGCCTGGCAGCAGCAGGCCGTCCGCGCTGATGGCCGGCTGGCCGGGCACCGCCAGTGGGCGAATGCGTTGCAGGCGGGCACGGCGGACGTCCAGCGCCAGCACGAAGGTCTCGTCGTCGAGCTGCCGCTCGGCCAGTTGCATGGCCTGGCTGAAGGAAGGCGGCGGCGAGGCGGTGGCCTGGGTGGTCTCGAATACCAGCAGGTCCTTGAGCGCCACCCGCTTGCGTACCGGCTCAGCGTCGTCGGTGAGCAGCTGGGCGAATTCCTGGGGCTGCAGCCAGACCCCGGCGAAGGCATGGCCGCGGGTAATGACCAGCAGCGGATTGAGGCCGGCCTGTTCCAGCGCCGCGCAGGCGAGCAGGGCGAGATCCAGGCAGGTGGCCAGGCCACCGTCGAGGATGGCGCCGGGCGTGCGGATCTTCTGGCCCTGGCGCTCGAAGCTGGCCGGCGGCACCGCGTAGGTCAGCTGCAGGCCGCACAGGGCCGACCAGAGCGCCGAACCGAGCTCCCAGACCCGGCGGCGCGACTCCCCCTCGTAACCATCCAGCGCCGTGGATTTGCCGGCGCGGCGCAGGACCTCGGCGGCTGCCCCCAGCAGGCGATCCACCGCCGGGTCGTTGGGCATGACGAACGCCGCTGCCAGCTCGGGCATGCTGTCCACGCCGCCCCACTGGTTGCGGGCCAGCAGCTCGACCGGATAGCGCCGCGTCTGCAGGATCTCGTCACCCTGGCGCACCGTGAAAGTCAGCTGGGCGACCAGGCTTTCCTGGAGGCTGCCGAGCAGGGCGGCGTCGAATTCGAGGTCGCGATCATCGAGATAGAGGGTGCCCTGGGGATCAAGGCGCTCCAGGTGCCAGGTGCGCGGCACCACGAAAGCCGGCTCGGCGGTCACCGTGAGGCTGAGGTCGGCCAGGGGTTCGGGGCCGCTGTGGGTGAGGCGCAATTCACGCAGCACGGGCACCGCGTTCTGGTGCGCCGCGAAGCCGATCTTGCCGGCCAGCACCAGTTCGACATCCACGCTCATCGCCTACCACCCTTGCTTATTGCCTAAGGTAGATGAATGTACAGTAGTGGGCGGGTCGATGCAGCCCATAGCCCGCCTGGGCAAGCGGAAAAAGTCCTTTGGTGACGGGCGGTTGCGTGGTTTGAGCGGCAGGTCGCGGTTCAGGCGGCCGGGGTCGGGAAGACCAGGCTGAAATGGATGCCCCGCGCATCCTGCTCGACCTCGGCACGCCCACCATGCAGACGCATGATCGCGGCGACGATGGCCAGGCCCAGACCGTTGGAATCATGGGGCTGATGACGCGAGGGATCGGCGCGATAGAAGCGATCGAATAGCCGTCGCAGGTGTTCCGGCGCCAGGGCGGGACCGGCATTGCTGACGCGGATGCGCCCGCCGTCCGCCTGCAGCTGGATCTCGCCATCCGGGTCGGCATAGCGGATGGCATTGGCCACTAGGTTGCTCAAGGCGCGACGGAGCAGGAGCGGATCGGCGATCACCTCACCGCCGCCTGCTACGACCAGGCGCAGGCCGCGCTCGTCGGCCGGCCCTTCGAAATAGTCGGCGATGCGTGCCAGCTCTTCGTCTAGTCGCAACGGTTGCGGGGTCAGCACCGCCTGGGCGTCGTCGGCGCGGGCAAGGAAGAGGATGCTTTCCACCAGGCGCGAGATGCGCTCCAGCTCTTCCAGGTTGGAGGCCAGCAGCGTCTGGTATTCCTCGCTGCTGCGTACCTGGCGCAGAGCGACCTCGGTATGGCCCATGAGGGCATTGATCGGGGTGCGGATCTCGTGGGCGAGGTCAGCGGAAAACTGCACCAGCCGACCATAGCCGTCGGCCAGCCGCGCCAGCATGGCGTTGTAGTTTTCCACCAGCGGTTGCAGCTCGCGCGGAGCATCGGTCAATTCCAGGGGGGCAGCCAACCGGGTTGGAGTGATGCCACCGGCATGGCGGGCGATGCGCCGCAAGGGGGCCAGGCCCCGGCGCAGCAGCAGATAGCCAAGCCCGGCGGTAGCCAGGAAGGCCAGGGTCACAGCGCCGAGCAGCCCCAGCCGGAAATCGGCCAGGGTGGTGTCTTCGTTGCGCAGCACATGGGCGGCGGTCAGTTCCACCGGGCCTTCGGGGGTGTTCACCGCGACCCGCGCCGCGCGCCAGCGGGTGCCGTCGGCCAGGGTGCCTTCCCGTATATCGGCCGGCGTCGGTCGCCGCGTCTGGGGTACCACGGCAAGATCCGGGAGGGCGATATTCAGCGGATTGGAGGCGATCACCGGCTTGGCACCCGGCGCGCCGATGAGAAAGACATCCTGCTCGTTGCCCAGCATGTTGGCGAACAGCTGCGGACTGCGGCCCAGGGTCTCCAGCGACAGGTCGGCGCTGAGCAGGCTGCGAAAATGCGCCAGGCGACCGAGCAGAGCGTAGTCGGCGCGCTCCAGCACCGTCCGTTCCAGGCTGTGGTAGAGAAACAGGCCGGCACCGCCCACGGCGAGCAGCGCCACCAGGGCGAATCCCAGGGTGGCGCGCAGGATCAGCGAGGGTGAGCGCGCACTCAAGGCCGAACCTCGCAGACGTAGCCGATACCACGCACGGTATGGATCAGCTTGACCGGGTAGGGGTTATCGACCTTGGCGCGCAGCCGCTTGATGGCCACGTCCACCACGTTGGTGTCGCTGTCGAAATTCATGTCCCAGACCTCGGCGGCGATCAGGGTGCGCGACAGCACCTCGCCTTCGCGGCGCAGCAGCAGGTGCAGCAGGGCGAATTCCTTGTTGGTCAGCACGATGAGGTCGTCGCCGCGGGTTACCCGTCGCCGCAGAAGATCCAGCTGCAGATCGGCCAGGTGGAAATGCTCGGGCTCGCGCACCACGCCACGGCGCAACAGGGTGCGGATGCGCAGCAGCAATTCGACGAAGGAGAAGGGTTTGACCAGGTAGTCGTCGGCGCCCAGCTCCAGGCCGCGGATGCGATCCTGCAGGCCGTCGCGGGCGGTGAGAAAGAGCACCGGCACGTCGAGCTTCTTGCGCAAGACCTCCATGATCTGCCAACCGTCGATGCCGGGCAGCATGACGTCGAGGATGATCAGGTCGTAACGGCCGTCCAGGGCCAGGTGCAGGCCATCGGCGCCGTGCTGGGTCCAGTCGACCGCGTAGCCGGATTCGCCGAGACCCTTCTTCAGGTACTCGCCGGTCTTCTGGTCGTCTTCGATGAGGAGAATGTGCATGACGTAATGGTAGGGCCTCCGGTCGCTTCGCTGGGTGACATTTTTGTCATTCGCCGGTCATCTTGCTGACCCCCCACGCGTCGCACTGTGGCGGGGCGATTCCCTATCCCAGGAGGCTTCATGCGTACCCAGACTCTGCTCCGCGGTTCCCTTGCCCTGCTGCTCGCCAGCAGCGCCCTGCTGGCCCAGGCCGCGCCCATGCCCACCGTCAAGCCCATGCGCGGCACCGTGGACAGCGTCCAGGGCGACACCCTGGCCTTCACCACCCGCAACGGTGCCCACCAGACGCTGATGCTGGACGACAAGACCAGCTACCGCGCCGTATCCAAGGCCAACCTGGATCGCATCGAAGCCAACAGCTTCATCGGCTCCGCCGCCACCCCTCAGCCCGATGGCACCCTCAAGGCGCTGGAGGTGACCGTGTTCGAGGCCAGCCTGCGCGGCTCCGGTGAAGGCCACTACGGCTGGGAAAACGCTGACGGCAGCACCGGCACCATGACCAACGGTACCGTGGGCGAACTCAAGAAGGCCAATGGCCGTACCCTGACCGTGCAGTACAAAGGCGGCGAGAAGCAGCTGGTGGTACCGGAAGACGTGCCCATCGCCTATGTCGAGAAGGGCGACCGCAGCCTGCTCAAGCCCGGCGCCAAGGTGGTGCTGTTCCCCGCCGAAGACGGCAAGCACGCCAAGGGCGTGGCCGTAGGTAAGGACGGTTTCACCCCGCCCATGTAAGACCCCCCCCCCGCGGTCGCCTGATTGGGATGGCGACCGCCCCCATCTCGCGGTGAAGAGGGACAGATCATGACCACCTCGCGACGGCGTCTGGTGCACCGCTGGCCGGTGCGCCTCACCCATTGGCTCAACGCCCTGGCGATGCCCTGCATGTTCATGAGCGGCTGGGCGATCTACAACGCCTCGCCGCTGTTCCCCTTCACCTTTCCCGCCTGGGCGACCCTTGGCGGTTGGCTGGGCGGCGCCATCGCCTGGCACCTGGCGGTCTTCTGGCTGCTGCTGGCGAACGGCCTGATCTATCTGCTCTATGGCCTGTTCAGCGGCCACTTCCGGCGGGATTTCCTGCCGCTGTCACCGCGCGCCATCGGCCGTGATTTCGCCGCGGCCGTGCGCCTGCGTCTGGGTCATCACCTCGGCACCTACAACGCCGTGCAGCGCCTGCTCTACTGGGGCGTACTGGCCCTCGGCGTGCTGGTGGTGCTCTCCGGCCTGGCGATCTGGAAACCGGTGCAATTGCAGGGGCTGGCGGCCCTGCTCGGTGGCTTCGACACCGCTCGCTACGTGCATTTCTTCGCCATGGCCGGCATCGGCGCCTTCGTCGTCGTGCACCTGGCCCTGGTCATCCTGGTCCCCCGCACCCTGCCGCCGATGATCACCGGTCGGGCGCACGAGGAGGTTAACGATGAGTCGGCGTGAACGCCTGCGCCTGGAACCGGCGCAACAGCGGCAGGTGGAGAATCTGCAGCGACGCCTGCTGCTCAAGCAGGGCCTGACGGTGGGCGCCCTGGCCATGCTCAGCGGCTGCAACCTGCAGGACGGCGACAGCGTCGACAAGGTGCTCTGGTCCATGTCGCGCTTCAACGACCGGGTGCAGGCCTGGCTGTTCGGTCGCGAACGCCTGGCGCCGACCTATGCCGCCAGCCAGATCACCGATCCCTTTCCCTTCAACGCCTTCTACCCCGAATACAACGTTCCGGAAGTCGACCTGAGCGATTACCGCCTGGAGGTCTCCGGCCTGGTCGCCAACAAACAGGCCTGGACCCTGGAAGACCTGCGCCGCCTGCCGCAGCGCGCCGACATCACCCGCTTCATCTGCATCGAAGGCTGGAGCGCCATCGGCCAGTGGGGTGGGGTGCCCCTGCGTACCTTCCTCGAACGCATCGGCGCCGACACCACGGCCAAGTACGTCGGCTTCAAGTGCGCCGACCGCTACTACTCCAGCATCGACATGGCCTCGGCGCTGCATCCTCAGACCCTGCTGGCGCTGGACTTCGGCCAGGTCGCGCTGCCTCCGGACTACGGCTATCCGCTGCGCCTGCGGGTGCCCACCAAGCTCGGCTTCAAGAATCCCAAGCACATCCAGGCCCTGTTCGTGACCAACGACTATCCCGGCGGGTACTGGGAGGACCAGGGCTACAACTGGTTCAGCGGGATCTAGGCGCAACGTCTGCTGCGCGTCGGCCGAACTGCGTTGAAAAGACCTTCGGAATGCTCATTTACCACTCGTAAACTGCGCTTCCTCAGGTCTTTTCGCCTTGTTTGGCTCTAGCTCGCGAGACTTTGCCTAAGCTTTTGATGGCGGAACCCCGGCCCGGAGGTAGAGTCGAGATACCACCATCCTCTACCGGGAGCTCCCCTCATGTCCGCTCATCCCTCGATCGGTTTCATTGGCTTTGGCGCCATGGCCCAGCGCATGGGCGCCAACCTGCGCGAGGCCGGTTATCCGGTCCGCGCCTACGCCGAACACCAGCAGGACGGCGAGCGCCACGGCACGCCCATGGAGCCCCTGGCGACCCTGCTGCCCCAGGCGGAAGTGGTGATCGTTTCTCTGCCCAATGACGCCATCCTCGAACAGGTGCTGCTCGGTGCCGACGGCGTCCTCGCCCGTCTGGAAAGCGGGCGCCTGCTGATCAATACCAGCACCAATTCGCCCGCGCTGTCGCTGCGCCTGGAAGCGGCCGGCCGCGCCCGTGGCATCGCCGTGGTCGAGGCACCGGTGTCCGGCAGCACCCCCGAGGCGGAACAGGCGCAACTGGTGGTCCTGGCCGGCGGCGAACCCGAGGCGGTGGAGCGTGCGCGGCCGATCCTCGAAACCCTGGGCAAGACCGTGCATCACGTCGGTCCGACCGGGCAAGGCGCGGCCATCAAGCTGGCCATCAACGGCCTGATGGGCGCGGGTCTCGCCGCCCTGGCCGAAGCCCTGGCCTATGCCACCCGCGCCGGTCTCGATGCCGAGGTGCTGTTCCAGGTGTTCGGTGACCTGGCGGTGCTTTCGCCCCACCACCAGCGCAAGCTGGCAGCCCTGCGCGACGGCGACTTCGCGCCGCAATTCCCGGCGGCGCTGATGCACAAGGACATGGGCCTCCTGCTGGCCGAACTCAATGCCACCTTCCAGGGCGCGCCAACCCTGGCCGCTGCAGCGCAGCAACTGGCCCTGGGCGCCGAGCTGCATCCCGACGCGGACTACGTCATCACGGCCGATGTCCTGTTGGAAGAAGCCGAAGACGCCGCTACCCGGTAAGGGGGATGGCCGCATGCCCGTGCATGCGGCCAAGGAGGAGCCTCACACGTCGGCGATCCCCAAGACCTTGGCGGTCTCGGCGCGACTCTGCCGGCAGGCTGCCGCGTCGGTCTTCAAGTCGAGGCCGTAGGTCGGCAGGATGCGCCGCAACGCCGGCAGCCAGGCGTCTTCGGTGAGACGCTCCGGGAAGCAGGTTTCCAGCACCTCCAGAGCGATGGCTGCGGCTGTCGAAGCACCCGGTGAGGCGCCGAGCAGCGCGGCGATGGAGCGATCCGCGGCGCTCACCAGTTCAGTGCCGAATTCCAGTTCGCCCTTCTTGCTCAGCAGGCCATGCTGGCCGGTGGGCTTGATGGTCTGCACCCGTTGCCCGGCCACCGCTTCCTGCCAGTCGCGCTTCTTCGCTAGGGGGAAGAACTGCTGCAGCATGGCGAATTGCTGGCTGGAGCTCTGGAAGATCTGCCCGATCAGGTATTCGGTCAGGTCCAGGTTGTCCTTGGCCACGTTCAGCAGCGGCAGGATGTTGTCATGACGCAGCGAGGTGAAGAGATCGGTCAGGGCGCCGTGTTTGAGGAAGCGCGAGGAAAAGCCCGCATAGGGTCCGAACAGCAGCGAGCGCTGGCCGCCGACGATGCGGGTGTCCAGGTGTGGGACCGACATGGGCGGCGAACCCGAGGGCGCCTTGCCATAGACCTTGGCCTGATGCCGTTCGGCCAGCGCCGGGACGTCGCAGCGCAGCCAGATGCCGGAGATGGGAAAACCGCCGAAACCGTGCCCTTCGGGGATGCCGGACTTCTGCAGTAACGGCAGCGAGCCGCCACCGGCACCGATGAAGACGAACTTGGCGGTGACCTCCGTGCGCCCACCGTGCTCGACGTCCTCCACCGTCACCCGCCAGTAACCACTGTCGGTACGCGCCAGGTCCACCACCCGTTGGTGATAGTGCATGGCGAAACCGGATTGCTGACTGAGCTGGCGCACCAGCAGGTGGGTGAGGGCGCCATAGTCGACGTCGGTGCCGGTCACCATGCGCGTGGCGGCAACCGGCTCGTCGGCACCGCGTCCTTCCATGATCAGCGGTGCCCACTGAGCGATCTGGGCTCCGTCCTCGCTGTATTCCATGCCGTGATAGCAGTGATGGGCGCTCATCGTCCGATAGCGTTCGCGGAGGAAGGCGACGTTGTCCGCACCCCAGACGAAGCTCATATGGGGGCAGGCGTGGATGAAAGCCTGCGGGTCCGGGATCGCACCCTTGCGGACCAGGGAGGCCCAGAGCTGGCGCGAGAGATCGAACTGGGTATTCACCTTGAGCGCCTTGGCGATGTCGACGCTGCCGTCATTGCGCTGCGGCGTGTAGTTCAGCTCGCAGTTGGCGGCATGGCCGGTACCGGCGTTGTTCCAGCCCTGGGAACTCTCCTGGGCGCAATCGTGCAGGCTCTCGAACAGCGTCACGCTGAGGCTGGGGTCGAGTTCCTTGAGCAGGGTACCCAGGGTAGCGCTCATGATGCCGGCGCCGATCAACACGACGTCGGGCGAATCCGTGGAAGACAATGACGACATGACAGTTTCCTCAGGCATTACGCCGGCTGGTTGGGAACGAAGCGCAGGTTCGCGTTGGGCTCGTAGATGACGTAGGCACGCCGCCAGGGCTCGTCGCCGAGCAGCTTCCAGCGGTGCCCGGAGCCAGTGTCGTCCTGGGCCAGCAGGACGTCGCCGGGCCGCAGCACGAAGGTCTTGCCCGACTTGACCTCGAACTCCAGGGTGCCGCTCAGGGTGATGACGAACTGGGGCTGCGGGTCTTGGTGCCATTCGAAGGCACCTCCCGCCGTGGTTTCCTGGAAGGACAGCTCGTTTACCGCGATGGGCAGGCCTGAGGCCTTGCCATGCAGGCCTTCGCCCAGTTCCAACTGCCCTTCCTCGAACAACGAATTACCGTCGTTGCCGGTCCAGAGCCGTACACATCGAATGGCCATTTCTGTCTCCTGAAACATCGGTAGGTTGCTTGCGGCGCGGGTTTCACCAAGGCAACGGGGCACCCGCCGGGCCCCGGTTCACGTGAGGGCCGGCCTCTTACAGGCTGGCCGCCAGTACGATGCCCAGGGCTATTCCGGGAATGGCGAGCAGGGTGCTGAACAACACGCTGCGCGCTGCTTCCTCGGCATAGACGCCCTGGGCCATGGCCAGGCTGGGCGCCGCGGTGGCCGATGGCAGCAGGCCGAGCAGGAACACCTGCTGGAGCAGCTCGCCGTGCAGGCCCAGCGCCAGACCCATACCCAGCAGCACTAGCGGCTGCAGCAGATTCTTCAGCAGCAGGTTGCCGAGGATGTCCCGGTCGAAGCTTGGGCGGATGCTGGCCAGGATCAGGCCCAGGGTGAACAGGGCGACGCCGCCTGCCGCCCGGCCGATTTCGTCCGTCGCCGCCACCAGCAATGCTGGGGGCCGCAGGCCGAGCAGGGCGCAGGCCAGTCCCAGCAAGGGCAGCAGCACCAGCGGCTGGCGCACGGCCTTGGCGAGCGCCTGGGCGGCCCCGCCACTGCTCAAGAGCACCAGCGACAAGGGAATGATCACCAGGGTGACGATCAGGTTGCCGACGATCACCGCCAACAGGGCGGACGGGCCGACCGCCGCGAGCAGGACCGGCGGCCCGCAGTAGGCCATGTTGGGAAAGGCCACGGTGATGCCACGCAGGGTCGCCTCGCGCCAGTTGTGTCCGCCGCGCACGCGACCCAGCGCCAGGCCCAGTAGCCAGATGCCGATCAGGCCGGTTGCCAGGGTCGCCACATAGGGCAGGTTGAGGATCTGTTCGGGCCGGGTCTTGGCGGCAGCGAGAAAGAGGCTGATGGGCAGGGCGAAGGTGACTACGAAGGCGGCGAGGATCTTGCTCGCCTCCGCGGGCATGACTCGCCAGCGACCGGCACACCAGCCGAGGGCGGTGACGAAGACGATGGGCGCGAGGGCCTGGGCGATGATCTCGATCATGGCCGCGCCCTCCCAGGGATGACGAGGGCGCCAGGGGCAGCGGCTGAAGGTGGTTGGCAGGTGAGTCGCGCGGGGATGTCGGCGGTACGACGGTTCATCCGAAACTCCTGAGCTGGGATCGACAAGGTGTCGCTCCAGGCGTGCCCTACGGCGGAGGTGGTGGCCTCGCCTGAAGCGCTCTGGAAGGCGGCTTTGCTCTCCTGTTGACGGTGTTTAGAAACTTTTGTTTACAGATCTTGTGCGGAAAATTGTCGCATCTAGACCTTGGTCGGATTCCCGTGCTTGCCTTCTTGTGATTTCACCTCTCGCTCTTCGCGCGGCTGCGCTTCCGCGCGCCGCGTCGGTCGCTCCTGGATGCGGGAGCGTTGCCCTTCCTCTAAGCTACCGGCTGGATTCCCGGGGCGGCCCGGGCACTGGCGGTCCTTGCGGGGAGAAGGATGATGACCACCACCCCGAGTTTCTGGCGCGATCCCGCGCTGCCCTTTCTCGAAGCCCGCTCCATCCAGGACGGTCGCGCGCTCTGCTATGCCCCTCATTCTCACGAGACCTTTTCCATCGGCACCGTGCTGGGTGGGCGCAGCCGCTATCACAATGGACCGACCCGCGAACTGGTAGGGGCGGGTACCCTGGTGCTGATGAATCCCGGCGACGTCCATGCCTGCAATCCCCAGGGCGAGGACGCCTGGCGCTATCGCATGCTGCATGTGGATGCTGGCTGGCTGGCCGAGCTGCAGCGCCCAGGCGCCGAGGACTTCCAACCGCTGGCCGTGCAGCTGTCCAGGGATGTCACCCTCTACGCTGGCCTGGAGGCCCTGCATGCCTGCCTGGTCGCCCCCGACAGCACCACACTGCAGCGCCAGAGCCGGGCGCTGCTGTACTTCGAATCCGTGCTGGCCCGACTGGGGCGCACGCCCATCGCTGCCGCGCGGGAGCGTGAGGATCGCCGCTTGCGCCGGGCCGCCGAGTTTCTCGATGCCCACTGCGGCGAGGGCGTCAGCCTGGACCAGCTCAGTCAGGTGGCGGATCTCTCGCCCACTCAGCTGATTCGCAGCTTTCGCCGGCGCTATGGCCTGACGCCCCACGCCTATCTGATCGACCGCCGCATCCGGCTGGCGCGGCAACGACTGCGCCAGGGCGAGGAGTTGGCGGAGGTCGCCCTGGCCACCGGCTTCGCCGACCAGGCGCATCTGCAGCGCACCTTCAAGCGCCTGGTGGCAGCTACCCCTGGCCAGTACCGCGCCGCTTCAACCCTCCCACAGCAGTGAGGCGGCGCACAGCACCAGCAGCACCGCCAGGCCGCGATTGAGCAGGCGCAGGCGGGGCGCCGCCAGGGCGCGACCGCGCAGCCATTCGCCGGCCACCGCCCAGCAGGCGAGCGAGGCGAAGCAGATCACCAGATAGAGGACGGCGAATAGCGCCAGGCGCCCGCGATCCTCGCCGACGAACAGGGCCACCCCGGCCGCGGCGGCGAGCCAGGCCTTGGGATTGAGCCACTGCAACAAGGCACCATCACGAAAGCCCGGACAGTGCCGCAGCTGGCCGGTGCCCAGGTCCCCGGAGGCCCTCGCCAGTTTCCACGCCAGGTACAGCAGAAAGAGCGCGCCGGCCGCGCGCAAGACCCAGAGCAGCATCGGCCAGGCCGCCAGCACCCCATGCAGGCCAAGGCCGACCGCCACCAGCAACACCACGAAGCCAAGGGTGGCGCCCGCGACATGCCACAGGGCCGGGCGCCAGCCATGGGTCAGGCCGGTATTGAAGCCCACCAGGTTGACCGGGCCGGGCGAAAGGGAAGCCACCAGGGCAAAGGTGGCCATGGACAGGATCAGGGTCAGGGTCATCGCTAGGTCTCGTCGATTGCGCAGACCTGACCCTAGCGAGCGTGACCGTCCGCCGTATTGAAGAAAATGACCCTTCGAGCCCGACGAAAGGCGGGAATTCGCGGCGTTTCGCTGACGTCCATTACAGCGAGCCGAGCGCTCCCCCGGTGGTTTCAACGTCGCTGTCGGCCACCGGGGCTTTCTTCTTTCACGTCCTGACGGCTAGGGCGCGATGGGCAGGGTGAAGGTGAAGGTACTGCCCTCGCCCAGGGTACTGGTGACGCTCAGCTCGCCACCATGGGCCTCGACGATGCCCTTGGCGATATACAGCCCCAGCCCATGGCCGGTGGGGTTGTCTTCCTGCACATGCCAGAAACGCTCGAAGACCCGCGCCTGCTGCGCCTGGCTCATGCCACGACCGTTGTCGCTCACACTGATCTGGGCCATGGGACCGACCCGCTGCATGCTCAGTTGGACCAGACCACCCGGCGCGGTGAATTTGATGGCATTGCCCAGCAGATTCATCAGCACCTGGAAGATGCGCTCGGCTTCCACCAGCACCTGAATATCCTGATCGGCCGCGTATTCCAGGCTGATGTTCTTGATCTCCGCCAGCGGTCGCGACAGCAGGATGGGTTGCGCACAGACGTCGGCCAGACGCGCCTGCTTCAGATCCAGCGCCAGGCGATCGGATTCGATCTTCGACAGGTCCAGCAGGTCGCTGATCAAGGCATTCATGCGGTTGGCCGCGGTCTCTATCACCTCCAGCGAACTGGGCAGGCGGTCATCGCCCAGCGCCAGCTTTTCCAGCTGGCGCTGCAGCATCCCGACCTTCATCAGGATAATGGTGATGGGGCTGCGCAGGTCGTGGGAGACCGCCGCGACGATCTCGTCGCGCAGGCGTACCGCCTGGCGCTCACGCTCGACCTGACGCGCCAGGTCCAGCTCGATGGCCGAACGGCGCAGGTCCTTGGCGGCGAACAGGTCGGATGGCCGCCAGCGCTGGGAGCGCAGCTGTACCAGTTCCTTCCAGGCGTCGAAGGAGCGCCGTGGATGGGGATAGTTGAGGCCAGGACCCGAGACGGGCGCCGTGGGCTCCAGCTTGGCCGGATTACCGCTCCAGACCACGGTGGTCACGATCTCCGGGCGGAACCAGAGCACCAGGTTACGTACCGGTTTGGGGAGCGCCAGCGCCAGGACGCCGCTGGCCCGGTCGCTGTAGCGACGGGCATCGGGCAGTTCGTCGGCCAGGCAGCGCGTCGCATAGATGCCCGAGGCGTCCATCTCGGCGGTGACCCAGGCGGCGAGGATACGGATGTCTTCCGCGCTGGGGCATTCGCCCAGGCTGCAGAGCTCGTCCTCCACCAGCACCGCGACACCGGTGGCATCCACCAGCTCCAGCAGATCCGTGGCCCGCTCGCACAGGCCGCTGAGCACCTCGCCGCGGCTGTCGCACATCCCCTGGATCAGCGCGGCCAATTGCGCCTCGCGGGCATCAATCTCGCGCTGGACCTGGCGATTCTCCAGCGCGCGGATCATCAGGGACACCAGCACCCCGACCGAGCGGCAGGCCATCCGGGTGCGATAGGGCAGGTACAGCGGCTCGCGATGGCCACAGCTGATCAGCCCCCAGAGCTTGTCGTCGCTGATCAGCGAAACGCTCATGGAGGCACGCAGACCCTGGTTGCGCACGTACTGGCAATGGATGGGCGACACGCTGCGCAGCACGGCGTGGGTCAGGTCGATCGGATCCCGCTCGCTGCCGTGTAGAAAGGCCGGCACCAGGGGCACTGCCTGGTACTGGGCGTCGGGAATGTTGCGGATCCAGTTCTCATGATAGAGCGCCCGCGCCTGGGCAGGAATGTCGGCTGCTGGGAAGTGCATGCCCAGATAGCTGTCGATATCCTCGACGCGGTCCTCGGCCACCACCTGACCATCGCCACCGTCGTCGAAACGATAGACTACCACCCGGTCGAAGCCGGTCAGCGCCCGCACTTCCCGTACCGCGCCTTCGCACAGCTCGGGCAGGGTACGCGCCTGTTGCAGACGCGCCAGGGCGCGGGCCAGGCCCGCCGGCTCGACACCGCCGTGGTCATCCGGCTCGAATTCCAGGAACACCAGCCCATGATTGCGATGCAGGATCACGTCCATGTCGCGAATCGGGCGCGTCCAGCTCAACGGATTGGCTTCTTCCAGATGTTCCAGCGTCAGCGCCTGTCGCACCTGTTCCAACAGGTCGACGGGCAGGACCTGCTGCAGCGGCCGACCCAGCAATTCCACCTGCGGCTTGCCCAGCAACTCGGGCAGGTTGTGACTGACATGCTTGACCAGCCCCTCCACCTCCTCGAAAGCGATGAGATAGCCATGTGCCTGGATAGCGCCTGGAATGCGGATCGGCTCGCTTTCGCAGCTTTGCAGCGACTGACCGGAAGGTGCAGCAATCATGCGACTGTCTCAAATGAACTCTTGAATAGGACCGCTCCAGGGCGATCCTGTTAAAGCTTTAGCACCGAATGGCTGTGAATGTGATGCCGGTCACGCAGTTTCAGCATCCGTTGCACTAGTTTCGCATTCGCAGTGGCCGATAACGATTATTGCGCTTCTCTTTCGGACGAAGGGTTCTTGGACTGACCTGAGATGTCCTGGCTGGCCTCCCTGCCTGACGGCGGTATCATGGGCTTTTGCCCAGAGTCCCAACATGGCCCGCTTCCGTCCCTTGCCCATCATCGACCGCAGCCGGGATGACCTGTTCATGCGTGAGGCCCTGGCCCTGGCGGAGCAGGGCGCGGGGCAGGGCGAGGTGCCAGTCGGCGCGGTGGTGGTGCTGGATGGAGAGGTCATAGGCCGGGGGTTCAATCGGCCCATCGGGGCCCATGATCCCAGCGCCCACGCCGAGATGCAGGCCATCCGCGATGCCGCCGCGCGCCTGGCCAACTACCGGCTGCCGGGGGCGACCCTCTATGTGACGCTCGAACCCTGCAGCATGTGTGCCGGCCTGATCGTCCACAGTCGTATCCAGCGGCTGGTCTATGGCGCCAGCGAGCCGCGCGCCGGCATGGCCCAGAGTCGCGGTCGCTTCTTCGAGCAGGACTTTCTCAACCATCGGGTGCTAGTGGAAGGCGGGGTGCTGGCCGAGGCCTGCGGCCAGATGCTGACCGAGTTCTTTCGCGCGCGACGCCATCCGGTGGCTGGCGAGGGTTAGGCCGCCAGTTCGCGCATCCGCGTGAGCACCGCATTCAGGCCATTGCTGCGCGATTGCGACAGCTGCCGTTCCAGGCCCAGCTCGGTCAGCCAGCCATGGATATCGAGACGGCCCAACTCGTCGCGGGTCAGGCCATTGGCCCGCACCAGCACCACCGCGAGCAGCCCCTTGAGTACTCGAGATTCGCTGCTGGCGCGAAAGAAGTGGCGATCGCCCTGGGCTTCATGGGTCAGTCGTACTCGGCTCTCGCAGCCCTGTACCAGATCCTCGTCGCGCTCCTCGAGCACCGCCGGCAGGCGCTCGGCCCACTGCAGCAGCAGTCGCGAGCGCGCTTCCCAGCCCTTGGCGATGACGAAGGCGCGGCGGGCTTCCGCGGCATCGGGAAGCAGATTCATCGCAGCAGCTCCAGGGCGTTGTCCAGGGCAGTGAAAAAGCGCTGCAGGTCTTCGGCATCGTTGTACAGGCCCAGGGACACCCGCAATGCACCCGGCGTCTGCATGGTCTGGAACAGCGGCATGGCGCAGTGCTGACCGGCACGCACCGCGATGCCCTGTTCACCCAGCAGGTGGGAAAGATCGCCGACATCGACGCCAGCTACCTGGAAACTGGCCAGGGCGATCTGCGGCTCGCCCAGCACCCGGACGCCCTCGCGGGCGGCCAGCCCGGCCAGCAGCTTCAGACTCAGGGCCTGCTCGTGACCGCGGATCAGCGTCTCATCCTGGCCCTGAAGCCAGTCGACCGCCGCGCCCAGGGCGATGGCCGCCCCTATGGGCGGCGTCCCCGCCTCGAAGCCCGTGGGGGCAGCGTGAAAGCGGGCGTCGGTGAAGGAGGTGTGCTGCACCATCTCGCCACCGAATTGCCAGGGCTTGAGCTGCGCCAGGCAGTCGGCCTTGCCCCAGAGCACGCCGATGGCCTCGGGCGCATAGAGCTTGTGGCCGGAAAAGACATAGAAATCGGCGTCGAAGTCGCCTGGGCGATGACGTCCGTGGACCGCGCCCTGGGCGCCGTCCACCACCAGCCAGGCCGGCGAGCATGCCCGTACCAGGACGGCGAGCTCCGCCAGCGGCTGCCAGGTGCCAAGGACATTGGACAGCTGGCTGACTGCGACCACGCGCGTTCTCGGCCCCAGCAACCGCTCGGCGGCTTCCAGATCCAGATGACCGCTCGGGGTCAGGGGGATAACCCTGAGCTGCAGTCCCTTGCGCCGGGCCAACTGCTGCCAGGGCAGCAGGTTGGCGTGATGTTCCAGGGCACTGATGAGGATCTCATCCCCGGCGGCAAGGGCGTCTTCCAGACCATAGGCCAGCAGGTTGAGCGCCTCGGTGGCACCGCGGGTCAGCACCACCTCGTGCGGCGAGGCGGCGCCCAGCCAGGCGGCGATCCGCCCCCGGGCGCCTTCGTAGGCAGCGGTGGTACGCTCGGCCGCCCAGTGCTGGGCCCGGTGCACATTGGCCGCGCCCAAGCGGTAGCTGGCCAGCAGGGCATCCAGCACCACCTGGGGCTTCTGCGCCGTGGCGGCGCTGTCGAGATAGGTGATGCCATCGGCGGCGAACGCGGTGAAAGCCGGAAATTCGGCTCTCCAAGGGGAGGGTAGCGACATGGCGACAGCTCCGGGGTAGCCCGCATGGCGCGGGCTGCCCGGTTGTGGACTCAGTTGTGCGCGTGCAGCGCTTCGTTGAGTTCGATGGCGGTCTTGTTGGTCTTGCATTCGACCGCGCCGGTTTCCGAATTGCGGCGCAGCAGCAGATCGCTCTGACCGGCCAATTCGCGGGCCTTGACCACCCGCACCAGCTGGTTCTGGTCGTCCAGCACCGCCACCTTGGTCCCGGCGGTGACATAGAGACCGGATTCCACGGTGCAGCGATCGCCCAGTGGGATGCCGATGCCGGCGTTGGCGCCGATCAGGCAGCCTTCGCCGACGCTGATGATGATGTTGCCACCACCCGACAGGGTGCCCATGGTGGAGCAGCCACCACCCAGGTCCGAGCCCTTGCCGACGAAGACGCCCGCGGAAACGCGGCCTTCGATCATGCCGGGGCCGGCGGTACCGGCGTTGAAGTTGACGAAGCCTTCGTGCATCACGGTGGTGCCTTCACCTACATAGGCACCCAGACGCACGCGGGCGGTATCGGCGATGCGCACGCCGGCCGGCACCACGTAGTCGGTCATCTTGGGGAACTTGTCCACCGAGAAGACTTCCAGCAACTTGCCGCGCAAACGCGCTTCCAACTGCTCGGCCGGCAGCTCGGCCAGGTCCACGGCGCCCTGGTTGGTCCAGGCCACGTTGGGCAGCAGGGCGAAGATGCCGCTGAGGTTCAGGCCATGGGGTTTGACCAGGCGATGGGACAGCAGGTGCAGCTTCAGGTAGGCCTCGGGAGTGGAGGCGGGCGCGGCGTCTTCGGCCAGCAGGGTGGCCACCAGCGGCTTGGTGCTTTCCGCCAGACGGGTCAGCAGCGCCGATTGCACGGCATCGATGCCCTTGAGGGCTTCGGCCAGACCGCGCGCCTGGGCCGGGGCGAAGGCGATAGCCTGGTTGCCGCCCTGGTAGTCCAGCAGCGGCGCGACCGCCTCGACCAGCGCCGCCGGGGGATTCAGCAGGGGCTGTGCATAGAAGACTTCCAGCCAGGCGTCCTGGCGATTCTGGGTGCCGACACCGAAGGCGATACTGAAGAGGGCATTCGACATGAGACTGTTCCTTTGCAGAGGCACCGATCCGGTCGGTGCGAGATGTTCGGTAGTAGGGGCGGTGGCCGCGGGGTTCAGTTCAGGGCCGCGGCATAGAACTCGGGCTTGAAGCCCAGCAGGGTACGGTCGCCGAGATCGAGCACGGGTCGCTTGATCATCGAAGGCTGCGCCAGCATCAGATCGATGGCCCTGGCGGTGTCGAGGTCGGCCTTCTGGGCGTCGTCGAGTTTGCGGAAGGTGGTGCCGGCGCGATTGAGCACCTTGTCCCAGCCATGTTCCGCGCACCAGGCCGCCAGCCGCTCGCGGTCGATGCCGCTCTGCTTGTAGTCATGGAAGTGATAGGCCTGGCCGTGCTCGTCGAGCCATTGGCGGGCCTTCTTCATGGTGTCACAGGCCTTGATGCCGTAGAGGCTCAGGCCACTGGCCGCTGCGGGCATGGCGTTCTCCTGCGAAAGACTGCAACCGCAGATTATGCCATGACGGGCCGGAAAAGGGCCGGGCGTCGCGCCCTGAGTGAAGAGGGTGGAGGCCGGAAAGCAGAAGGCCGGGGAGTCCCCGGCCTTGGCGATCAACCGCGGCTTTTCACGCCGTAGGTTTCATCGAGGGTGCCGGGGGTGCCGTCACCCTTGGGCGCGTAGTCCCGCGGCGCTTCGGTCGGACCGTCGATGCGCTCGCGACTGGATGGGTAACGCTGCTCGGCGCTGTGCAGCGAGGCCAGCAGGTGCTGACGGGTCAGCTCGTCCTGGGCCAGACGCTCGGCGCCTTCGGACAGGTGCGACTGCATGTCTTGGTAGGTCTGGGTGAGCTTGCGCACCAGGCCGGCGGTGGTGCTGAAGTGGCTGGTGACCTCGTGCTGGTAGTCGTCGAACTTCTTCTGCAGGTCATCCAGCTGGCGCTGCACGCGGCTCGGCGCGGCACCCGGCACCAGGCGCGCCAGCAGAAAACCTATCCCGACCCCGATCAGCAGCGCGATCAGGGGCAACAACCAGGTAGTGAGCGACTGTTCCACGAAACTTCCTCTATGAGCGGCTTTGCTTTACGGTAACGGCAGACCGGCGAGCCTGTACACTGGGTTGCGTCATCTGCCATTCGCTGGGCGTCATCATACCCCGCACTCAGGCATCGCGCAGGATCGACCCTATCAAAATCAACTCCTTGGATGAGCACTGTTCGTCCGGGATCACGGAGTCAAGCGTGTCAGCCCGTGAACAACCCCTGCTGCTGGAGGGCCCCGCGGGCACTCTGGAAGCGCTGTACCAGAGCCCTGAAGCCCCCACCGGCGCGGTCCTGCTCTGTCATCCCCATCCGCTCCATGGCGGCGCCATGCAGAACAAGGTGGTCGCCACCCTGCAGCGCATCGCCCGGGATGCCGGCCAGGCCACCCTCAGATTCAACTTTCGCGGCGTCGGCGCCAGCACCGGCGTGCATGCCGGTGGCGAAGGCGAGATCGACGATGCCGCGGCCGCCCTGGCCTGGTTGCGCGAGCGCCATCCCGACCTGCCCCTGACCCTCTGCGGCTTCTCCTTCGGCTCCTGCGTCGCCGCCTGCCTCGGCGGCCGCCTGGAAGGCGAGGGCGTCGCGGTGGAACGGCTGTTCATGCTGGCGCCGCCGGTGGAGCGCTTCGCGGTCGACGGTCGCCTGCCACAGCGGGCGCGCCTCACGGTGATCCAGCCCGAAGCCGACGAGGTGGTGACCCCTGAGCGGGTCTATGCCTGGTCCGCCGCGCTCGAACAGCCGCACGAATTGCTCCGCGTCGCCGAGTGCAGCCATTTCTTCCATGGCAAACTCGTCGAACTCAAAGATCTGGTCCTGCCGCGCCTGCAGGCCTGACCCTCGTTAGTCTCTCGGATTCCCAGCGCCTCCATGACCACTCGTATTCTCACTGGCATCACCACCACCGGTACCCCGCACCTGGGCAACTACGCCGGGGCCATCCGTCCCGCCATCCGCGCCAGCCTGGCCGCCGATGCCGACTCCTTCTATTTCCTCGCCGACTACCATGCCCTGATCAAGTGCGACGATCCCGCGCGCATCCAGCGTTCGCGCCTGGAGATCGCCGCCACCTGGCTGGCCAGCGGCCTGGATCCGGAGCGCGTGACCTTCTATCGCCAGTCCGACATCCCCGAGATCCCTGAACTGACCTGGCTGCTCACCTGCGTCGCCGGTAAGGGCCTGCTCAATCGCGCCCATGCCTACAAGGCCGCGGTAGACCGCAACCTGGAGCAGGGCGAGGATCCCGACGCGGGCGTGACCATGGGCCTCTACAGCTACCCGGTGCTGATGGCCGCGGACATCCTGATGTTCAACGCCCGGCGCGTACCGGTCGGGCGTGACCAGATCCAGCACGTGGAAATGGCCCGCGACATCGGTCAGCGCTTCAACCACCTGTTCGGCAACGGGCGCGACTACTTCGCGCTGCCCGAGGCGGTCATCGAGGAAAGCGTCTCCACCTTGCCCGGTCTCGACGGCCGCAAGATGTCCAAGAGCTACGACAACACCATCCCGTTGTTCGGCAGCGCCAAGCAGCTCAAGGACGCCATCGCCCGGATCGTCACCGATTCGCGCCTGCCCGGCGAGCCCAAGGACCCGGACAGCGCCCATCTCTTTACTCTCTACCAAGCCTTCGCCACCCCCGAGCAGAGCGCGGCCTTCCGCGCGGCCCTGCAGGACGGTTTGGCCTGGGGCGAAGCCAAGGGTCAGCTGTTCGAGGTACTGGATGCCGAGCTGGGCGTGGCCCGTGAGCGCTATGCGGCGCTGATCGCCCGTCCCGACGATCTGGAAGATATCCTGTTGGCCGGCGCCGCCAAGGCCCGCCGCGATGCCACGCCCTTCCTCGGCGAACTGCGCGAAGCCGTGGGCCTGCGCTCGCTCAAGACCCAGGTCGCCGTCGGCAGCACCAAAAAGAAGACCAGCAAGACCGCCCGCTTCGTCAGCTTCCGTGAGGGTGATAGCTTCCGCTTCCGCCTGCTCGACGCCGACGGCACCGAACTGGCGCTGTCGATCCCCTTCGCCGAAGCCAAGACCGCCGGCATCACCAGCAAGCAGCTGGTCGCGACGCCGGCCAGTGTCGTGGCGGGAGACGGCAATGGCTTCCAGCTGCTGCTGGACGATCAGGTGGTGGCCGAAGGCGTCGCCAGCGATTCCCCCGCCACCCGTGACGCCCTTGTCGAGCGCACCCGCGCCGCCCTGGCGCAATTGGCCGAAGCCTAAAGGGCACCCGCGGTCCCCGGCGTTGTCAACGCCAGGGACCGCCATTACAGTGACCACCCTTTTTTCCCACCCGACCAGAAGCCGCCATGACCCCCCTCGAGCGTTACCAGGCCGACCTCAAGCGCCCGGAGTTTTTCTACGATGCTGCCCAGGAAGAGGCCGTCCGCCATCTGCAGCGCCTCTATGATGAATTGCTCGCCGAGCCCGCGGCCAAGGGCGGCCTGTTCGGCAAGCTGCTCGGGCGCAAGACGGTCACGCCGGTCAAGGGGCTGTATTTCTGGGGTGGGGTAGGGCGCGGCAAGACCTATCTGGTCGATACCTTCTATGACGCCCTGCCGTTCAAGCAGAAGATGCGCACTCACTTCCATCGCTTCATGAAGCGCGTGCATGAAGAGTTGCGCACCCTCAAGGGCGAGAAGAATCCCCTGACCATCATCGCCCGGCGCTTCGCCGACGAGGCGCGGGTGATCTGCTTCGACGAATTCTTCGTCTCCGACATCACCGATGCCATGATCCTGGCGACGCTGCTCGAAGAGCTGTTCAAGAACGGCGTGAGTCTGGTCGCTACCTCGAACATCGTGCCCGACGGCCTCTACAAGGACGGTCTGCAGCGCGCGCGCTTCCTGCCGGCCATCGCCTTGCTCAAGGAGCACACCGAGATCGTCAACGTCGACAGCGGCGTGGACTATCGCCTGCGCGCCCTGGAGCAGGCCCAGCTCTTTCACTATCCGCTGAGTGAGGAGGTCGAGGCCGCGATGGCCAAGAGCTTCCGTTCGCTCACCGTCGAGTGCAACGACCTCTGCGAAGACGTGCCGCTGATGATCGAGAATCGCGAGATTCGCGCCCGCCGCACCTGCGAAGACGTCGCCTGGTTCGATTTCCGCGCCCTCTGCGACGGTCCGCGCAGCCAGAACGACTACATCGAGCTGGGCAAGATCTTCCAGACGGTGCTGGTCAGCAACGTCGAGCAGATGGATGCGCTCAAGGACGACATGGCGCGGCGCTTCATCAACCTGGTCGACGAATTCTACGATCGCCAGGTCAAGCTGATCCTGTCCGCCGAGGTCGAACTCAAGGACCTCTATTCGGGTGGCCGCCTGGAGTTCGAATTCCAGCGCACCCTCAGCCGTCTGCTGGAAATGCAGTCCCACGAGTACCTCGCTCGACCGCACAAGCCCTGAACCCTGGCTGGGTTGAAGGATCAATCCTTTGACCCAGGTTTTCGGGAGGTACGTGTGAATTCTGACCCCTTCGCCGATTGGGATGGCTCGCCTACCCAGGCGCGCATCCTGCAAAAGCAACTGGCCAAGCAGGTCCTGTTGCACGACGACTTCGGCTCGCCGCGGCGTTATGCCGGTGTCGATGTAGGCTTCGAGGAGGGCGGCGAGATCACCCGCGCGGTCGCCGTCCTGCTGGATGCCGAGACCTTGCAGCCGCTGGCCCATGCCGTCGCCCGCATCCCCACCGTGATGCCCTATGTGCCAGGCTTGCTGTCCTTTCGCGAACTGCCGGCATTGCTCCAGGCCTTGGCGGAATTGCCAGAGACCCCCGAGCTGGTGTTCTGCGATGGCCACGGCATCGCCCATCCACGCCGATTGGGTATCGCCGCCCATCTGGGCGTGGTCACCGGTCTGCCGACGATTGGCGTGGCCAAGAAAATCCTCACTGGCCACCACGGCGAACTCGCCGAGACGCGCGGCAGCCAGGTCGACTTGCTGAATCGCGAGGGTGGGGTGATAGGTACGGTGCTGCGCAGCAAGGATCGGGTCAAGCCGCTGATCGTCTCGCCCGGCCACCGGGTCAGTCTGGCCACCGCGCCCGCGCTGGTCATGGCCTGCGTCAGACGCCACCGCCTGCCGGAACCCACACGGCTGGCAGACCACCTGGCCTCACGCCGTCAGGGCTCGGCGGCTACCCAGGCGCTCTTTTCCTTCTGATTCTCTGCTTGCTTTTTTACCCTGAGCGGGTATCATGCCGCAGCTTTCTTGGCGGGGGATGCCTAAGCCTGCCGAGATCGCCGTAGCGGACGCCGACCCGAGCCCCCGAAGAGCGTCTGTTTCCGGCTGCCCCTGACTTGTCTGGGGTTGCACTGTTGTGTAGAATTTGCCGTCTTTTTACCAGGGCGGCCTCTGAGGCCATAGAGAATGAAAACTTTCACCGCAAAACCGGAAACCGTTAAGCGCGACTGGTACGTCGTCGACGCTGCTGGCCAGACTCTGGGTCGTCTGGCTACTGAAATCGCCACTCGCCTGCGTGGCAAGCACAAGCCCGAATACACTCCTCACGTTGACACCGGCGACTACATCGTCGTCATCAACGCCGAGCAGGTTCGTGTGACCGGTGCCAAGACTACCGACAAGATGTACTACCATCACTCCGGTTTCCCGGGTGGCATCAAGTCGATCAACTTCGAAAAGCTGATCGCCCGTGCTCCCGAGCGCGTCATCGAGACCGCCGTCAAGGGTATGCTGCCGAAGAACCCGCTGGGCCGCGACATGTATCGCAAGCTCAAGGTGTACAAGGGTGCGAACCATCCGCACACCGCTCAGCAGCCCCAAGAACTCAAGTTTTAATCGGGATAGTACAACATGTCGGCAACTCAAAATTACGGTACCGGCCGTCGTAAGACTGCCACCGCTCGTGTCTTCCTCCGTCCGGGCACTGGCAAGATCTCCATCAACGATCGCGCTCTGGACACCTTCTTCGGCCGCGAAACCGCGCGCATGGTCGTGCGTCAGCCCCTCGAGCTGACCGAGACCCTGGAGAAGTTCGACATCTACGTTACCGTCGCTGGCGGTGGTGTGAGCGGTCAGGCCGGTGCTATCCGTCACGGCATCACCCGCGCTCTGATCGAGTATGACGAAGGCTACCGCAGCTCCCTGCGCAAAGCCGGTTACGTCACTCGTGACGCCCGTGAAGTCGAGCGTAAGAAAGTCGGTCTGCGCAAAGCGCGTAAGCGTCCGCAGTACTCCAAGCGTTAATCCTTCGGGATACGCTCGAAAAACCCAGCCAAGCGGCTGGGTTTTTTTATGCCCGGCATTTTTCCAGCAGGGATGTCGTAGGTTGGGCTGAGGCAGCTCCACCGCCGAAGTCCGGCAGCGACCGTACCTTGAGGCGTTGGGCTTCGCTACGCTCAGCGCCAACCTACGGGAGTATGCCTGGGCAACGTAGGTTGGGCTGAGACGGCTCTATCGTCGAAGCCCAGCAAGCAAGCAATGCATCCCTGCTGGCATTGGGCTTTGCTACGCTCAGCGCCAACCTACGGGGGGTTACCCAGGCAACGTAGGTTGGGCTGATACGGCTCTATCGTCGAAGCCCAACAGGCAATGCATCCCTGCTGGCATTGGGCTTTGCTACGCTCAGCGCCAACCCGCGGGGATGTATCCGGGCGGCGTGGGTGGGGCTTACCAGCTACCGCAGGCCCTGGCACCTCCTTGAATTCCGGGCATGAAAAAGGGCGCCAAGGCGCCCTTTTTCATCTACCGCCAGAATCAGCGGGTGTGGTTTTCCCGCGACTCGTTACGCTTGCGGTCGATCTCGGCCTGAGCGGCTTCATCTGCCTGCACCGTGTCGGCCTGAGCGGCTTCATCTGCCTGCACCGTGTCGGCCTTGGGGGCTTCGGCGGAGCTATCGTGCTCACCGGTCAGGGCGACGTTGGCCGCTTCTTCCTGGGCAGGGCTAGGCACGACTTCGACGGGCTCTTCCACCACGATTGGCGCGGACTCGGCTTCAGCGGCGGGCAGCTCTTCGGCGGCCTGGACGGGCTGAGCCTCGGGTGCCTGCTGCGGCTCTACGGTCCCTACCGCTGCGGTAGCGAAGGTTTCCTCGGTTTCCGCGATGGCGCCCAGGGCAGGGGCTTGCGCATCCTGCTCGGCCTGCTCGGCCTGCTTGGCACGGGCAGCCTCAGCTTCACGGGCCAGGCGCTCACGGCGACGACGCTCGCGCGGATCATTGGAGGCGCGACCTGCAGCCGATTCTGCCGCGTCGGTCTCGACCGGTGCTGTGGGGATGGGCGCGGTTGGAGTTACCGGAGCGACCTGCTCGGCGACCGGTGCGGCGATTTCCACTTCCTGATGCGGTGCACGCTCGTCCTGCAGCTGGCTCACCTGGGGGGTGAGGATCTCCGGCTGGGCAGGGGCGTCGGCGGCAGGCTGCTCCAGCGCAGCATCCTGAGTCGCTTCGGCGGCGGCAGGAGTGGTGTCGGCAGCGAATGTCGGTTCCTGCTGGCGAACGTCACGAACCTCTTCCTGGGTAGCAATGGCGGTCACGCTTTCGCTGACCACGACGGCGGTACCCAGGGCGACCGCGGCCGGCGCGACAGGGGCATCGGTGGCTGCAGTACTCTGCTCTTCGTCTTCGATGAAGTTGCCGTTGGCATCACGCTGACGCTCGCGACGGTTGCTGCGACGACGCTGACCGCGGGAACGGCGACGCGGACGCTCTTCGCCTTCTTCCAGCTCCTCGTTGCCGTCCAGTACCTCTTCTTCGTTCAGCTCTTCGGCACTGGCCGCTTCCTGACGCTCTTCGCGCACCTTGCGTTCTTCGCGCGGTTGACGCTCTTCACGCGGCTTGCGCTCTTCGCGAGCCGGACGCTCTTCGGCACTCACGCGCTCTTCGCGCGGCTGACGCTCCTCACGAGGTTGGCGCTCTTCGCGGGACTGACGCTCTTCACGCGGCTGGCGCTCTTCGCGATTGGCGCGCTCTTCACGCGGCTGGCGCTCTTCGCGATTGGCGCGCTCCTCACGGGGCTGACGCTCTTCGCGCGGCTGACGCTCCTCGCGGGGCTGGCGTTCTTCACGCGGTTGACGCTCTTCGCGGTTGGCGCGCTCTTCACGGGGCTGACGCTCCTCGCGAGCCGGACGATCTTCACGGGCCTGACGCTCTTCGCGGGGCTGACGCTCTTCACGCGGCTTGCGCTCTTCGCGGGCCGGGCGCTCGCTACGCTCGCCACGGTCGGCGCGGGGCTGACGCTCTTCACGCGGCTTGCGCTCGTCGTCACGACGGCCTTCGCGGCGGCGATTCTGCTGGCGACCGTTGCGGCGCTCGTCCTGGCTGCGCTGCTCGTCGCTGCTCTTGGCGGCGACCGGCGCGGCAACGGCCTTGTCGGCCATCGGCTGCTCTTCGGTCTTGCCGGCGAACAGGCTGACCAGGGACTTCACCAGGCCCTTGAACAGGTTCGGCTCGGCAGTGGCCTTGGCTGCGGGGGCGGCGGGCGCCACCACTTCGGCGGTGACCGGAGTAGGGGCCGGCGCGCGCTCGGGCGCGACCTTCACCGCCGCTTCCTGGCGCACCAGGGTGCGGGTGGAGCTGACCGGTTGCACCTCTTCGGCTTCGGTATTGGCCATCTCGTAGCTGGACTGGCTGTTCAGCAGCTCGGGATTGTCGTCACGTAGACGCTGCACTTCGAAGTGCGGGGTCTCGATATGGTCGTCCGGCAGGATGATGATGCGCACGCGGGTGCGCAACTCGATCTTGGTGATGCTGTTGCGCTTCTCGTTGAGCAGGAAGGACGCGACCTGGATGGGTACGTGGGCACGGACCTCGGCGGTGCGATCCTTGAGGGCTTCTTCCTCGATCAGGCGCAGGATGGCCAGCGACAGGGATTCCACGTCGCGGATGATGCCCTGGCCGTTGCAACGGGGGCAGACGATGCCGCTGGTTTCGCGCAGGGAAGGGCGCAGGCGCTGACGGGACATTTCCAGCAGGCCGAAGCGGGAGATGCGACCGATCTGCACGCGGGCGCGGTCGGCTTCCAGGGCTTCGCGGACACGATCTTCCACGGCGCGCTGGTTCTTGACCGGGGTCATGTCGATGAAGTCGATGACGATCAGGCCGCCGATGTCGCGCAGGCGCAGCTGGCGGGCGATTTCCTCAGCCGCTTCCAGGTTGGTCTGCAGGGCGGTTTCTTCGATGTCGCCACCCTTGGTGGCGCGCGCCGAGTTGATGTCGATGGACACCAGGGCTTCGGTGGGGTCGATGACGATGGAGCCACCCGACGGCAGCTTCACTTCGCGCTGGAAGGCGGTCTCGATCTGGCTTTCGATCTGGAAGCGATTGAACAGCGGGACGCTGTCCTGGTACAGCTTGATCTTGCTGGCGTACTGCGGCATCACCTGGCGGATGAAGCTCAGGGCCTCTTCCTGGGCTTCGACGCTGTCGACCAGGACCTCGCCGATGTCCTGGCGCAGGTAGTCGCGGATGGCGCGAATGATGACGTTGCTTTCCTGATAGATCAGGAAGGGACCCTTGCGCTCGCCCGAGGCTTCGTTGATGGCGGACCAGAGTTGCAGCAGGTAATCGAGGTCCCACTGCAGCTCTTCGGTGCTGCGGCCCAGGCCTGCGGTGCGCACGATCAGGCCCATGTCGCCCGGAGCGTTCAGGCCGTTCAGGGCTTCGCGCAGTTCGTTGCGCTCTTCACCCTCGATGCGACGGGAGATGCCGCCCGCGCGGGGATTGTTGGGCATCAGCACCAGGTAGCGACCGGCAAGGCTGATGAAGGTGGTCAGGGCGGCGCCCTTGTTGCCGCGCTCTTCCTTTTCGACCTGGACGACTACTTCCTGGCCTTCGGAGAGCACTTCCTTGATGTTGACGCGGCCTTCCGGGTTCTTCTTGAAGTATTCCCGGGAGATTTCCTTCAGCGGCAGGAAGCCGTGGCGATCGGCCCCGAAGTCGACGAAGGCGGCTTCCAGGCTGGGTTCGATGCGGGTGATGCGGCCTTTGTAAATGTTGGCCTTTTTCTGTTCGCGGGCTCCGGACTCGATGTCCAGATCGAACAGGCGTTGACCGTCGACCAAGGCAACCCGCAATTCCTCGGGCTGGGTCGCGTTGATGAGCATTCTCTTCATGTAATACCACTACGTTCCAGGCTCTCGGCCCGCGTGGTGGCAACAGGATTCAGGAGAAGGGTGCACGGGGTCGTATCGAAACCGGAGTAGCTCCGGTCTTCGTGTCCAGCAGCAGGCCCGGGGGCGTGCCGCGACTACGTCTCCTGCAGGCGCTTGAGCGACTGCCTTTGCAGCTCCGCAGAAGGAGGAATCAACCAGGCATGGTGCGGGCGTGACAGCCGAAAGGCTCGGGCAGCCGGGTCGTCGCGGGATTCGTGTCAGGTGTCGCGGTTGGAGCATCGGCCGTTGGCCTTGAGGCTTCCACCTGCGATCGTCACCTTGGCCGAAGCTGGGCGCGAAGCGGGCTGCAGGCGTACTGTCAGGCTACGCGATACGCTGGTTGTGCATCTCCATCCTGCACACAATCTTCAGGAATCTGGTGCCGCCCGCAAGGTCCGGAGCGGTTGTCGTTTTACAGCTGGCACCCTGGGTGCCGCTGCCTTGGTTACCAGGCGGATCGCAGCTCGCCACTCACCCCCTTGGGCAGAGTCGGCGGTCTGCTGGACGGCCAGACGTCCAGTGACTATTGCATTTGCAGCCTATTATTCGCGGGCGGAATCGACGGCCTCGCGAGCGGTGCCATCCAGACAGGACTGATAACCGCCTCCGGACTATAGCAGCAAGCTTTAAGTGCTTCAAATAAGGGAAAATTGCTATCATCTGCCGATGACTAAGCCTCCTTCTCCCAGCACCGGCGTTCAACTGCTCGATGTGCCCGCCGACTATGCCGGCCAGCGTATCGACAACTTCCTGCGTACCCAACTCAAGGGCGCGCCCAAGACCCTCATCTATCGCATCCTGCGCAAGGGCGAAGTGCGGGTGAACAAGGGGCGCATCAAGCCCGACTATCGTCTACAGGCCGGCGACCAGATTCGCGTACCGCCGCTGCGGCTGTCCGAGCCCGGCGAGCCGGCACCCCTGGCCAAGGGGCTGCTCGAGCGGCTGGAAGAGTCCATCGTCCACGAGGACAAGGCCCTCATCGTCATCAACAAGCCGGCCGGGATCGCCGTACACGGCGGCAGTGGCCTGACCGGCGGGGTCATCGAGGTCTTTCGCCAGCTGCGTCCCGAGGCCCGCGACATCGAGCTGGTCCATCGCCTCGACCGGGATACCTCGGGCCTGCTGATGATCGCCAAGAAACGCAGCATGCTGCGTTTCCTGCACGAGGCCTTGCGTGGCGATGGCGTCGACAAGCGCTATCACGCCCTGGTGCGCGGCCATTGGCCGGCGGCCAAGAAGAAAATCAATGCGCCGCTGCTGAAGAACACCCTCAGATCCGGCGAGCGCATGGTCGAGGTCAACGACGAAGGCAAGGAAGCGCTCACCGAATTCCGCGTGCTGCGGCGCTATGGGGAATTCGCCACCCTGGTCGAGGCGCGGCCGGTGACCGGTCGTACCCATCAGATCCGCGTCCATGCCCGTCACGCCGGGCACGCCATCGCCGGTGATCCCAAATACGGTGATGAAGACTTCTCCCAGGAGATTCGCGAGCTGGGCGGCAAGCGGCTGTTCCTGCACTCGGCGAGTCTGGTGATCCCCTTGCCCGAAGGTGGTGAGCTGCGCCTGGAAGCGCCGGTCGACGGCACCTGGAGCCAGACGCTGGAGCGGCTGGATGCCTGACTACCAGCTGCTGATCTTCGACTGGGACGGCACCCTGGCAGATTCCATCGGCCGGATCGTCGAGGTGATGCACGTGGCGGCCGAACAGCTGGGGCTGCCGCCGCGTAGCGACGTGGCCATCAAGGGCATCATCGGCCTGGAGCTGGTCGCGGCCATCCAGACCCTCTATCCGCAGCTGGTGACTCCGGCGCAGATCGAGGGCTTTCGCGATGCCTACAGCGCCGAGTTCGTCCGCCGCGAGCAGGAGGCATCGCCGCTGTTTCCGGAGGTGATGAGTGGGCTGCAGCGCTTTCGCGCCCAGGGTTACCAACTGGCCGTGGCGACCGGAAAGAGCCGGCGTGGGCTGGCCCGCTCGCTGCAGCAGCATGGCCTGAGCGAGTTCTTCGATATCACCCGTTGCGCCGACGAGACAGCTGGCAAGCCCGATCCGCAGATGGTGCAGGAGATCCTCGCCCATTGCGGTGTCGCCCCGGAGCGTGCCCTGCTTGTGGGAGATGCGGTGTTCGACCTGGAAATGGCCCGGCGTGCCGGGGTCGCTGCGGTCGGGGTCGCCTATGGTGCCCAGCCGGCCGAGGTGCTGAGGGATTTCGGACCGCGCCTGGTGATCGAAGCTTTCGCGGACCTGGCGCTGTGGCTGGGTGACAACATTGTGGGCAGGAGTGAGGTAGGGCATGGCTGACGAGTGGAAGGAAGACAATGGGCGTGCGCGTCCGGCGGACGACAAGACCTGGGCCCTGATCGAGAAGACCATGCTCGCCAGTGTGCGCGAGCAGCGGCGGGCGCGGCGCTGGGGCATCTTTTTCAAGCTGCTGACCTTCGCCTACCTGATCGTCATGCTGGTGCTGTTCACGCCGCTGCTGTCGTTGGGCAAGAAGGGTGGGGTGACCGAGTCCGGTGCCCATACCGCGCTCATCGAGCTCAAGGGCGTGATCGCCGACGACGAGAAGGCCAGTGCCGACAATGTAGTTACGGCCCTGCGCAAGGCCTTCGACGACAGCAACACCCGTGGCGTGGTACTGCGCATCAACAGCCCAGGCGGCAGTCCGGTGCAATCCGGCTACATCTATGACGAGATCAAGCGCCTGCGCGGCCTGCATCCGGACATCAAGCTGTACGCGGTGATCACCGACCTGGGTGCCTCGGGCGCCTACTATGTGGCCAGTGCGGCCGATGCCATCTATGCCGACAAGGCCAGCCTGGTCGGCTCCATCGGCGTGACCGCGGCTTCCTTCGGCTTCGTCGGCACCATGGAAAAGCTGGGTGTGGAGCGGCGCGTCTACACCTCTGGCGAGCACAAGGCTTTCCTCGATCCCTTCCAGCCGCAGAAGCCCGAGGAAACCCGCTTCTGGCAGCAGGTGCTGGATACCACCCATCAGCAGTTCATCGACAGCGTCAAGAAAGGGCGTGGCGACCGGCTCAAGGTCGAGGGTCATCCCGAGTTGTTCTCCGGATTGGTCTGGTCCGGCGAGCAAGCCCTGACCCTGGGACTCATCGATGGCCTGGGCAGTGCCAGCTACGTGGCGCGGGATGTGATCAAGCAAGAGCGGCTGGTGGACTATACCCAGGAAGATTCGCCCTTTGATCGCTTCGCCAAGCGCCTGGGCGCCAGCGTCGCCGAGCGTCTGGCCCTCTATATGGGCTGGCAGGGTCCGACGCTGCGCTAGGGCAGCGTCCAGCAGGTCTCAGGGGACCTGCAGTCCTGCCTCGCGCAGCAGCGCGGCGAGCCGAATGAGGGGGAGGCCGATCAGACTGGTCGGATCCTCTCCCTGCATGGCGTCGAAGAGCGCGATGCCGAGGCCCTCGGCCTTGAAGCTGCCGGCGCAGTCATAGGGCTGTTCCGCCAACAGGTAGCGGTCGATCGTCGCCGCGTCGAGCGGGCGAAAGCGCACCTGGAAATCCACCACCTCGCTACGGCACTCGCCGGTGCGACTGTCCAGCAGGGCGAGTCCGGTATGGAATACCAGCGTCTGGCCACTGGCGCGGGCCAGTTGCTGGTGGGCCCGTTCATGCGTCAAGGGCTTGCCGAGAATCTCGCCATCAATGGCGGTTGCCTGATCCGAGCCGATGATGAGCGTGGGCGCGGGCTGGTCGGCCAGGGCGGCAGCCTTGGCCCGCGCCAGTCGCTCCACCAGCGCCCGGGGGCTTTCGCCGGGTAGCGGCGTCTCGTCGATGTCCGGCGACTGGTGGGCGAAGGGCAGGTGCAACCTTTCCAGCAATTGGCGGCGGTAAGGTGAGCTGGAAGCGAGTAGAATGAGAGGCATCGGTTTGTTCTCGGGCGCGGTCGACCAGAGGTCGGTCGGAATCGCTTCGGGGTTAATTTCCTTTGACAGCCGTAAGGCCGTCCCTATAATGGCGCGCTTATGTTGAATGGGCCAATTCCACCTCAGGTCGATCCTCGCAAATTGGCGGATCGCGGCGTAACCCTTAAGGGTGAGCTGCCTCTCGCGAACATGCGGCGTGTCGGCGAGCAGCTCGTGAAGTCCGAAGGCGCGGTAGCCGTCGTCCTCGACTTCGGGCGTGATCAGCAAAAGCAATTCGTCATCCATGGTGTCCTGGATACCGCGGTCGAGATGATTTGCCAGCGTTGTCTGGAGCCGGCAGTGCTTCCCATTAGCAGCGAATTCGATTTCGCCGTGCTCTGGGAAGGGAAGTCGGCCGATGCCTTGCCACAGGGTTACGATGCCCTGGAGGTTGGTGAAGAACCCCTGGATCTGCATAGCCTGATCGAAGAAGAGCTGTTGCTCGCTCTGCCAATCATCCCTGTGCATCCGGAAGGTGCTTGCCAACATCCGGAAGGTTTCGAGGCGCCCGAAGAGCCGGCGGACGAGGAAAAGCGACCCAACCCGTTCAGTGTACTTGCGCAGTTGAAGCGTGACCCAAACGTTTAGGAGTTAAATCATGGCTGTTCAGCAGAACAAAAAATCCCGTTCCGCTCGCGACATGCGTCGTTCGCACGACGCCCTCGAAGCGAACGCTCTGTCCGTGGAAAAGAGCACCGGTGAAGTTCACCTGCGCCACCACGTGTCGCCCGACGGTTTCTACCGCGGTCGCAAAGTGATTGACAAGGGTTCCGACGAGTAATCCTCGATCGAAATCGTCATCGCGATCGATGCAATGGGCGGGGACTTCGGTCCCCGCTGCATTGTTCCTGCTGCACTCGACGCTCTCGAGCGTTTCCCCGCCTTACAGCTTCTCCTCTGTGGTCAGCGCGACGCCCTGTCGGCCTGGTCACCGCCTGCCTCCCTCGCCAACCGCCTGCAGTTCGAATACGTCGATGCCCTCGTCGGGCCCGATGAGCGACCCGCTGCTGTGGTACGAAGTCGCACCCGGACCTCCATGCATGCCGCCCTCGAAGCGGTCCAGCAGGGGCGTGCCCAGGGCTGCCTGAGTGCCGGCAATACCGGGGCCTGGATGGCGCTCGCGCGACAGCTGCTCGGGACGCTGCCGGACATCGATCGACCCGCCATGGTATCGGCGCTGCCCGGGCGGGACAGGCATCAGACGCTGCTGCTGGATCTCGGCGCCAACCTCGACACCTCGGCCGAACAGCTGGTGCAGTTCGCCTATCTGGGCGCGGGGGCGGCCCAGGCGCGGGGTCTGGTGCGGCCAAGGGTCGCGCTACTGAACGTCGGGCGCGAACCGGGCAAGGGCACGCCGGTGATCCAGGACGCCGCCCGGCGCCTCGCTCAGAGTCAGGCCTTCGATTTCATCGGCTTCGTCGAAGGCAGCGATCTCTATGCCGCCGCAGCCGACGTGGTGGTCTGCGATGGCTTCACCGGCAACGCCGTGCTCAAGTCCGGCGAGGCGCTGCTGCGCCTGTTGGTCGAGCGCAGTGGCACGGCCTCCTGGCTCGAACGTCGGTTGCTGCAACCCTGGCTGGCCCGCCGTTTCCGTCATTGGAATCCGGAGCTGCACAATGGCGCGAGCTTTCTCGGCTTGAACGCGGTGGTGGTGAAGAGCCATGGCGCGGCAGGCGAAGTCGGTCTCGTTCAGGCCATCGAGCGCGCTCTGCGCGACGTGGAGACTGATCTGCCTGGCCGTATCCGGTTAAACTTGGCGGCTCTGAAAGCGGTGTGACCGACCGGTCGACACCGACATCTCAGTCTGTCAGTGGCGGAATCGCGGTTTCGCCAGCAATGGACCTACAAGAGACCTGCCTATGTCCGCCTCTCTCGCTTTCGTCTTTCCCGGTCAGGGTTCCCAGGCCCTGGGCATGCTGGGTGAGTTGGCCACGCACCATGCGCTGATCGGCGAAACCTTCGCCGAAGCCTCCGCCGTCCTCGGCTACGACCTCTGGGCGCTGACCCAGCAGGGCCCCCAGGAGTCGCTTAACCAGACCGACCGTACCCAGCCCGCCATCCTGACCGCCTCCATCGCGTTGTGGCGTCTGTGGCTGGCCGAAGGCGGCACCAAGCCGGCCTATGTCGCCGGTCACAGCCTGGGCGAGTACTCGGCGCTGGTTGCCGCGGGCAGCCTGCCGTTCGCCGAGGCGGTACGCCTGGTGGCGCGTCGCGGTGAGTTGATGCAGCAGGCCGTGCCGGCCGGGCAGGGTGGCATGGCCGCCATCCTGGGTCTGGAAGATGCCCAGGTGCTGGCCGCCTGTGCCGAAGCCGCCCAGGGCGAGGTCGTGAGCGCCGTCAATTTCAATGCCCCGGGTCAGGTGGTGATCGCCGGTGCCGCCGCCGCGGTAGCGCGCGCCATCGAGGCTTGCAAGGCGCTGGGTGCCAAGCGCGCCGTGGCCCTGCCGGTCAGCGTGCCGTCCCACTGCGAGCTGATGCGCCCGGCGGCCGAGCGGTTCGCCGAGGACGTACGCGGCTGCACCTGGAGCCAGCCGGAGATTCCGGTGGTGCAAAACGTCAATGCCGGCGTCAACACCGACCTGGACAGCCTCCAGCAGGATCTGCTGGCCCAGCTCTACAGTCCGGTGCGCTGGGTCGAATCCGTGCAGTACCTGGCTGCCCAGGGCGTCACCCACCTGGTGGAGTGCGGCCCCGGCAAGGTGCTGGCCGGTCTGAACAAGAGATGCGTCAAGGGCGTGGAAACGCTGGCCCTGGACACCCCCGACGCCTTCGCCGCCGCGCGCGCGGCTTTTTGAATCGAGGAAACGAGATGAGTCTGCAAGGTAAGGTCGCCCTGGTCACGGGCGCCACCCGTGGTATCGGTCAAGCCATCGCCCTGGAACTGGGCCGCCTGGGCGCCACTGTGATCGGCACCGCGACCAGTGAGGCGGGCGCCCAGCGCATCGCCGAGTCGCTCAAGGCCAACGGTATCGAAGGCACCGGTCTGGTGCTCAACGTCTCCGACAACGCCTCCGTCGCGGCTGCCCTCGAGCAGGTCCAGGCACAATTCGGCGCCCCGTCGATCCTGGTCAACAACGCCGGCATCACCCGCGACAACCTGATGCTGCGGATGAAGGACGACGAGTGGTTCGACGTGATCGATACCAACCTCAACAGCCTGTTCCGCCTGTCCAAGGTTGTGCTCAAGGGCATGACCAAGGGGCGCTGGGGTCGCATCGTCAGCATCGGCTCGGTGGTGGGAGCCATGGGCAATGCCGGCCAGGCCAACTACGCCGCCGCCAAGGCCGGTCTCGAGGGCTTCACCCGGGCGCTGGCTCGCGAGGTGGGTTCGCGCAACATCACCGTCAACGCCGTTGCGCCTGGCTTCATCGACACCGACATGACCCGTGAACTGCCGGAAGCCCAGCGCACCGCGCTGCTGACCCAGATCCCGGCCGGCCGCCTCGGCCAGGCCGACGAGATCGCCAAGGTGGTCGGCTTCCTGGCCGGCGAGGGCGCGGCCTATGTGACCGGCGCCACGATCCCCGTGAACGGCGGAATGTACATGAGCTGACCGGCGTTACCCCCGCGCGGCTATTGCGCTAAGCTGGTAAACTGTCGGACCAGCAATGGCCGTGCATACGTCTTGATGTCGCGTCAGCTTGAAATACGGAAATCCCTTTCTATACACTTACGCGCAATCCGTTGTGCGGATTTTTCCTTTAGGAGTGAGAACACGGTATGAGCACCATCGAAGAACGCGTTAAGAAGATCGTCGCTGAGCAGCTCGGCGTGAAGGAAGAGGAAGTTACCAACAGCGCTTCCTTCGTCGAGGATCTGGGCGCCGACTCCCTTGACACCGTCGAACTGGTGATGGCTCTGGAAGAGGAATTCGAGACCGAAATCCCGGACGAGCAGGCTGAGAAGATCACCACCGTCCAGGAAGCTATCGACTACATCGTTGCTCACCAGCAATAAGTAGTCGCCAGTTTCGGACACAAGAAGCCGCACGTCCTGTAGGGCGTGCGGCTTTTCTTTAGGTCCAAGGTCAAGATCGCTGGAATCGGCTTTTTTTAAGAGGGGTGGCCGCCCCGGAAGGACAAGAGGAGTTGGGTGTGTCGCGTAGACGTGTCGTGATCACGGGTATGGGCATGGTATCGCCGCTTGGCGCCGATGTGGCGAGCAGCTGGGAAGGCATCCTGGCCGGTCGCAGCGGTATCGCGCCGATCGAGCATATGGACGTCTCTGCCTTCAGCACGCGGATCGGCGGATCGGTCAAGGGATTCGACGTGGAGCAGTACCTGTCCGCGAAGGAAGCCCGCAAGCTGGATCTGTTCATCCAATACGGTCTCGCTGCCAGCTTCCAGGCCATGCGTGACAGCGGTATCGAGGTCAACGATGGCAATCGCGAGCGCATGGGTGTCGCCATGGGTTCCGGCATCGGCGGACTGACCAATATCGAGGCGAATTGCCAGTCGCTGCTCGCCCAGGGTCCACGCCGTATTTCCCCCTTTTTCGTCCCGGGCTCCATCATCAACATGGTGTCCGGTTTCCTGTCGATCCATCTGGGTCTGCAGGGTCCCAACTATGCCATCGCCACCGCCTGCACCACGGCGACGCATTGCATCGGCATGGCGGCGCGCAACATCGCCTACGACGAGGCCGATGTCATGGTCGCCGGTGGTTCGGAGATGGCGACCTCGGGTCTGGGGCTGGGTGGCTTCGGCGCGGCGCGTGCCCTGTCGACCCGCAACGACGATCCGCCCCGCGCCAGCCGGCCCTGGGATCGCGACCGTGATGGCTTCGTGCTGTCCGATGGCGCCGGCGCCCTGGTGCTGGAAGAGTACGAGCACGCCAAGGCGCGGGGCGCCCGCATCTATGCCGAGCTGATTGGTTTCGGCATGAGCGCGGACGCCTTCCACATGACCGCACCGCCGGAAGACGGCGCGGGTGCCGCGCGCTGCATGAGAGCGACCCTCAAGGACGCCGGCATCGCGCCGGAAGCGGTCGACTACGTCAACGCCCATGGCACCTCCACGCCAGCCGGCGACCTGGCTGAGGTGGCTGCCTTGAAGCAGGTGTTCGGTGAGCAGGCCAAGCGTCTGAGCGTGAGTTCCACCAAGTCCATGACCGGTCACCTGCTGGGTGCCGCGGGTGCGGTGGAGGCCATCTTCACGGTACTCGCCCTGCGCGATCAGGTGGCGCCGCCCACCATCAACCTGGACCATCCCAGCGACGGCTGCGATCTGGACTTCGTGCCCCACGAGGCGCGGCAGCGGCCCATCGAAGTGGCCCTGTCCAATTCGTTCGGCTTTGGTGGCACCAACGGTAGTCTGGTGTTCCGGCGCTTCGACGCTTGATCCAGGACTGGCTCAATGGCCAACCGCTGGATCCCGGCCTGCAACGCGATCGGGGTCTGGCCTATGGCGATGGGCTGTTCGAGACCATCGCGGTACGCCGGGGCCAGCCACGTCTGTTGGACCGTCACCTGCAGCGGCTGGCCACGGGTTGCCAGCGGCTGCGTATTCCCGGCGACATCGCGCAGCTGGACGCCGAGATCCGCGCCTATGCGACGCTGCTGGGAGAGGGCGTCGCCAAGCTGCTGCTCACCCGTGGTGATGGCCTGCGCGGTTATGCCCCGCCGGCCGAGCCCGAGGTGCGACGGCTGTTGCTGGGCTCCCCGGCACCGGCCTATCCGGCAGTCCATGCCACCGAGGGCATCGCCCTCTATCCATGCACCACACGCCTGGCGCACCAGCCGCTGCTGGCCGGACTCAAGCACCTGAATCGACTCGAACAGGTGCTGGCGCGTGGGGAGTGGAGTAGCACCGAGTATGCCGAAGGCCTGATGCTGGCTCAGGACGGCAGGCCGATCGAAGGGGTATTCAGCAATCTGTTCCTGGTTCGCGCGGGGCGGCTGCTGACCCCCGCGCTCGATGATTGTGGCGTGGCCGGCGTGATGCGTGGCCTGCTGCTCGACATCGCCGCCGCGGAGGGCATCCCGACCGAGGTGCTATCGCTGTCGCTGGATGACCTGCTCGGTGCCGACGAAGTTTTCCTCTGCAACAGCCAATATGGTATCTGGCCCGTGCGCCGGTACGCAGCCGCGAACTGGTCCGTGGGACCGGTGACCCGTAAACTGCAAGGTTCGATAAACGAGATTCTGGAATAGCCGATGCGCAAGGCGAGAGCTCTGCTTACGGCGCTGCTGGCCACTGGCGGCCTGCTGCTGGTCCTGGCCGGTTGGCGCCAGCACCAGGCGCTGATTCAGCCGCTGAAGGTCGACGGCGAGCAACTGATCGAGATCCCCAAGGGGGCGACCCCAGGCGGCAGTCTGCTGCGCCTGGAAGAGCAGGGCGTGCTCGACGGCGCCTTCTGGCTACGCCTGTACTGGCGCTTCAATCTGGCCGGGCAGACGCTGCATAGCGGTGAATACCGCCTGACCCCGGGCATGACCGTGGAGCAGCTGTTCGGCCTCTGGCGCAAGGGCGAGGTGGTGCAATACGGCCTCACCCTGGTGGAAGGCTGGAATTTCCGCCAGGTGCGCGCTGCCCTGGCGCGGCAGCTCAAGCTCGAACACGATACCGCCGAGCTGGACGATGCCGCCCTGATGAAACGCCTGGGGCTGGAGGGCCAGCATCCCGAGGGGCGCTTCTTTCCCGATACCTATCGCTATGTGAAGGGCCAGCGCGAGTCGGATCTGTTGCGCCAGGCCAATCAGCGCCTGCAGGCCGTACTCGACCAGGAATGGCAGGAGCGCGATCCCGCGGTGCCCTACAAGGACGCCTACCAGGCACTGATCATGGCGTCGCTGGTGGAGAAAGAGACCGGCGTGCCCGAAGAGCGCGACGAGATCGCCGGCGTCTTCGTCCGGCGCCTGGCGGCCGGCATGCTGCTGCAGACCGATCCCACGGTGATCTACGGCATGGGCGAGCGCTACAACGGCCGGATCACCCGCGCCGATCTGCGCGAGCCCTCGCCCTACAACACCTATCTCAACGCGGGATTGCCGCCGACGCCGATCGCCATGCCGGGACGCGAGGCCATCCATGCGGCGCTGCATCCCAAGGATGGCGACAGCCTGTATTTCGTCGCCCGTGGGGATGGCAGCCATGTCTTTTCCAAGGACCTGGAGGCGCACAATCAGGCGGTCCGCGACTTCCAGCTCAAGCGGCGCTCCGACTATCGCTCCAGTCCTGCTCCGCAAACGCCCGAAACCAAGGAAACCCCATGACGGCAAACGGCCTGTTCATCACCCTCGAAGGCCCCGAGGGCGCGGGCAAGAGCACCAACCGCGACTATCTCGCCGAACTCCTCGGCGCCAGTGGGCGTGAAGTGGTGCTGACCCGCGAGCCGGGTGGCACGCCGCTGGCCGAGCGCATCCGCGAGATCCTGCTGGCGCCGGCCGCCGAGCCCATGGCCGTGGATACCGAATTGCTGCTGATGTTCGCCGCCCGTGCCCAGCATCTGGCCCAGGTCATCCGGCCCGCCCTGGCGCGGGGTGCCCTGGTGCTCTGCGATCGCTTCGTCGATGCGACCTATGCCTACCAGGGCGGCGGCCGCGGCGTACCGGTGGAGCGCATCGCCACCCTGGAAGCCTTCGTGCTGGGCGATCTGCAACCCGACCTGACCCTAGTGTTCGATCTGCCGGTGGAGATCGGCCTGGCCCGGGCGGCCCGCCGTGGTGTCCTGGACAGATTCGAGCAGGAGCAGCGCGCCTTTTTCGAAGCGGTGCGCCAGACCTATCTGGACCGCGCCCAGGCCGTGCCGGCGCGTTATCGCCTGATCGATGCTTCGCGCAGCCTGGCCGAGGTACAGGCGGAGCTGCGCGCCCTGGTCGCCACCCTGGAGTCGACGCCAGGTGGCTGACGTTTATCCCTGGCAGCAGGTGCTCTGGGCGCGGATATCGTCCCGGCGGCAGCATGCTCATGCCTATCTGCTGCATGGTCCCCGTGGCATCGGCAAGCGCGACCTGGCCGAGCGCCTGGCCGCGTTACTGCTCTGCCAGGCGCCCCAGGGCGATGCCGCCTGCGGCCAGTGCAAGGCGTGCTCGCTCCTGAGGGCAGGTACGCATCCCGATTATTGTGTGATCCAGCCGGAAGAGGCCGAGAAGCCTATCCGTGTCGATCAGATCCGCGGCCTGGTGGACTTCGTCTCCCAGACCGCCCAGCTAGGTGGGCGTAAGCTGATCCTGCTGGAGCCGGTCGAGGCGATGAACCTCAATGCCGCCAATGCCCTGCTCAAAAGTCTGGAAGAGCCCTCGGGCGCTACCGTGCTGCTGCTGGTGAGCCACCAGCCGAGTCGTCTGCTGCCCACCGTGCGCAGCCGCTGTGTGCAGCAGGCCTGTCCGGTGCCCTCGCGCGCCGAGAGTCTCACCTGGCTGGGCGAACGCTTGCCTGACCTGGACGCGGAAATCCGCACCCAGTTGCTGGTGCTGGCCGGCGGCTCGCCGCTGGCGGCCCTGCGCCTGCACGGTGAGGACGTGCTCGCCCGCCGGGCCCTGGTGGTGGAAGGGGTGAAGCGCCTGCTCAAGCGCCAGGCAGCGCCCAGTCAACTGGCCGAGAGCTGGAACGCCGTACCCCTGCCGCTACTGCTCGACTGGTTCTGCGAATGGACCCATGGCGTGCTGCGTCAGCAGTGGGGTGGCGCCGATGCCGAAGCCGCGCCGGACATGGCCAAGGTGCTGGGTTACCTGGCTGAGAAGAGCGTGCCGCACGAGGTGCTGGCCCTGCAGGAATGGCTGCATGCCGAGCGGCAGAAGGTGCTGGGCAAAGCCAACCTCAACCGCGTATTGTTGCTGGAATCGCTGTTGATCCGCTGGGCCGGCCTGGTGCCCGGACGCTAGCGATCCGCGCGTTCGTCTTGCCTGTCTCGAGAGAATCTCATGAGTTTGCCGCAGAACCTGGGCCCCCGTAATGGCATCCTGTCCCTCACCATCAAGGACAAGTCGGTGCTCTATGCCGCCTACATGCCCTTCATCCGCAACGGTGGCCTGTTCATTCCCACGGGCAAGACCTACAAGCTCGGCGACGAGGTCTTCATGCTGCTCAACCTGATGGACGAGCCGGACAAGATTCCGGTTGCCGGCAAGGTGGTTTGGATCACCCCCAAGGGCGCCCAGGGCAATAGAGCCGCCGGAGTCGGCGTGCAGTTCAACGAAGGCGACAATACCGCGCGCAACAAGATCGAAACCTATCTGGCCGGCTCGCTGAAGTCGGACCGTCCCACCCATACCATGTGAGACTGTCGCCGTCCCGCTCGGGGCGGGGCCTCTCCTGATTCAAGGCTATTTCTCGTGCACTTCGTCGACTCCCACTGTCACCTGGATCGACTCGATCTTTCCCTTCATGACGGCTCCCTGGATGCAGCGCTGGATGCTGCGCGCGCTCGGGGCGTCAGCCAGTTCCTCTGCATCGGCGTCGATGCCGGCAACGCGCCCACGGTGCAGGCCCTGGCCGAACGCTATGCCGATGTCCACTGCGCGGTGGGCATTCACCCGCTGGATGCCGCCCAGGGCAGCGCCATCGATCTCGACTGGCTGCTGGAGCGGCTGGCCCATCCGCGCGTCGCCGCCATCGGCGAGACCGGCCTCGACTATCACTACCAGCCCGACACCGCCGAGATCCAGCAGCAGTCCTTCGCCCTGCACCTCGAAGCGGCCCGGCGCACGGCGCTGCCCCTGGTGATCCATACCCGGGAAGCGCGCGCCGACACCCTGGCGATGCTGGGCGCCGCCGACCTGCCGGGCGCCGGGGTGCTGCACTGCTTCACCGAGGACTGGGCAACGGCCAAGGCCGCTCTGGACCTGGGCTTCTACATCTCCTTTTCCGGCATCCTGACCTTTCGCAATGCCGCCGAGCTGCGCGACGTCGCTCGCCAGGTGCCGGCCGATCGCCTGCTGGTGGAAACCGATTCGCCCTATCTGGCCCCGGTACCCCACCGCGGCAAGGCCAATCTGCCGCAATTCGTGGTCGAGGTCGCCCAATGCTTGGCCGACGTGCGAGGGGTGAGCTTGGCAACCCTTGCCGAGCAGACCACCGCCAACTTCCGCCGGCTGTTTCCCCGCGCTGCCCTCTAGGCAAAAAAATGGCCCGGGTATCCTGGGATACCCGGGCCGGACCAGCGGATCGCCAAGACAGAGAACCGCCTCCCTGGCCCGCGCCGCGGGGGTCGACGCGGCCAGTCACTTGAGTATTGGCCAGCTCGGGGAAAGGTCCAGTCGGGATTTGACGTTTTTTAAACAGTTTTGGAATAGCGCTGCCCCAACACTGGCTATCCCGTGCCTTTCGACCATTAGAAGCGCGCCAGCGCCCCCACCAGATCCAGGGTCTGCTCCAGCACGTGCTCGCTGGTATAGAAGTGCGGCGATAGGCGAATGCCCGGACCTCGCTGGGCGCAGACCACGTCGGCGGTCTTGAGGCGTTCGAACAGTTGGCGGTTGTCCCAGCCTTCGAGCGAGAAGGTGAGGATGCCTGAGCGGCGCTCGGCATTGACCGGCGAATGCAGGATCGCGCCGGGCAGGCGACGGATATGGCTGTCGAGCAGCTCGATCCGCGCCAGCAAGTCCTTGCCGACCTGCTCCATGCCGGCATCTTCCAGCAGTGACAGACTCGCCTCCAGGGCTACGGCACCCAGCATGTTGGGGCTGCCGCACTCGAAGCGCATCGCCGTCTTGGCCGGTTGCCATTCGCGCTGGCTGTAGTCGCCGGCGTTGTCCAGCATGTGCCAGCCGTACTCGTGCAGTTTCAATTGCTCGCGCAGATCGGCGCGGCAGTAGAACACCCCCAGGCCTTCCGGGCCGAGCATCCACTTGTGGCCGTCGGCCATGGCGAAGGCGCAGTTGCAGGCCTGGGCATCGAAGGGCAGGGCGCCCAGTTGCTGGATGGCATCGACGCACAGCAGCACGCCCTTGGCCTCGCAGCCCTGGCCCAGCTGGGGCAGGTCCAGGCGCAGGCCGCTGGCGTACTGCACGGCGCTGATGGCCATGAGTCGGGTGCGCGGACCGCAGGCGGCCAGCAGATTGGCTTCGGGGGTGTCACCCAGGTTGACTTCCACCACCTCGACGCCAAAGCGCGCCAGGGCTTCCCAGACCACCCGATTGGAGGGGAACTCCTCGTCGCTGATCACCACCTGGTCGCCACTCTGCCAGTCCAGGCCAAAGGCCACGAAAGAGAGGGCCTCGGAGGTGTTCTTCACCAGGGCGATGTCGCTGGTGGACGGCGCATTGAGCAGGCGGGTCAGGCGATCGCGCAGGCGCTGCTCCAGGACCAGCCAGGTCGGATAGTTGCGCGCACCATACTGGCAGTTCTCGGCGGCGAATTCGGTGACGGCCTGCGCGGCGCGCTTGGGCCACGGGGCCACGGCCGCGTGGTTGAGGTATCTCATGGCGTAGGCCTGAGGGAATTCGTGCTTCCAGGAAGACATTGACTCGATCCGTACAATCTGGGTGTGATGGGGCATAATAAGGGGCGCGCCCGCGCGGTTCACCGATGCTTTCGGTGGAGCTCGCCCAAGGTGTGACGAAGTGCCGGTATGCCGAGGGGCAACTGGCGATTCGAAGGCCCTATCCCTTTTCAAAACAACAAGTGGGCTGCCATGCAGAAAGAATCCCGCAAAGTCCGCGAGTTCCGTCGCCGCGAACAGGAAATCCTCGATACCGCTCTGCAATTGTTTCTCTCCGAAGGAGAAGACAGCGTTACCGTCGAGATGATCGCCGAGGCGGTCGGTATCGGCAAAGGCACCATCTACAAGCACTTCAATTCCAAGGCCGAGATCTATCTGCGCCTGATGCTGGATTACGAGCGGGACCTGGCCGAGCTGTTCCAGTCGGACAACGTCGCCCGGGATCGCGAAGCGCTCTCCCGCGCCTATTTCGAATTCCGCATGAGCGATCCGCAGCGCTATCGCCTGTTCGATCGACTCGAGGAAAAGGTGGTCAAGACGCGTCAGGTGCCCGAACTGGTCGAGCAGCTGCACAGCATCCGCACCTCCAATTTCCAGCGGCTGACCAGCCTGATCGAAGGTCGGATCGACGAAGGCAAGCTCGAGGACGTCCCGCCCTATTTCCATTACTGCGCCGCCTGGGCGCTGGTGCACGGGGCCGTGGCCCTTTACCATTCGCCGTTCTGGCGCGACGTGCTGGAGGATCAGGAAGGTTTCTTCCAGTTCCTCATGGAGATCGGCGTGCGCATGGGCAACCGGCGCAAGCGCGACGTCGAAACGCCTGTCCGATCCTAGGGTCCGATAGAGGCAAGGGATGCCGCGTCATCCCTTTTCTCTTGTTCTAGTGGAGTACCCCCAAGATGATCGTCGACCGCCAGGGTAGGGCGTTTCGCAACTTGCGGATCAGCCTCACGGCGGCCTGCAACTATGCCTGTACGTACTGCGTGCCCAATGGCAAGCGGCTCGTGGCGGCGCAGGACGAACTCAGTGCCGAGACCATGGCCCGGGGCGTGGAATACCTCATCGATGCCGCCGGCATCGAACGGCTGCGCATCACCGGGGGGGAACCCCTGGTCACGCCGCGGCTGGAGCCCTTTCTCGCCCGTGTCTCCCAGCTCGGTCTCAAGGACATAAGCCTGACCACCAATGGTCAGCTGCTGCCACGCAAGCTGGATTTCCTCATCGATCACGGCATCCGGCGCCTCAACGTCTCGCTCGATACCCTCGACGCCGAGGCCTTTCCTCGTCTGGCGCGCGGTGGTGACCTGGCCACGGTGCTGGCCGGACTGGAAGCGGCGCGGGCCGCCGGTCTCAAGATCAAGCTCAACATGGTGCCCCTGCGCGGCCAGAATCTCGACCAGGTGCTGCCGCTGCTGGACTACTGCCTGGAGCGGGGTTTCGAGCTGAGATTCATCGAGCTGATGCGCATGGGGCACCTGGCCAAGAATCCCGCGACCTTCAACAACCAGCTGGTACCCCTGGCCGAATTGCTGGAGATCATAGGTTCGCGCCATGCCTATGTGCAGGCCGATGCCCCGGTGGATTCCACGGCGCTGCGCTATCGCGTCGAGTCGGGCGGCCACTTCGGCGTTATCGCCAACGAAAGCGTGCCCTTCTGCCGGACCTGCTCGCGGCTGCGCCTGTCGTCCACCGGCTGGCTGCATGGCTGCCTGTCGTCAAGCAACCGCCACTATGTCGGCGATCTGCTGGACAAGCCGCGTCATCTGGCCCTGCCGGCGTTGCAGCGGTTGCTGGTCAAGGCCTTGGGCGACAAGCAGGATGTGGCCTTCTCGGGCGGCGTGACCGTCATGAAGATCATCGGCGGCTGATTCACCCGTTGCGCCTGGAGCTGGCGCGAAAGCTGCTAAGGCCCCTGTATCGACGACAACTTGGCGCCGGACAGGGGTCTGCTTTTCATGGTCAAACTGCGTTTTCTCTTCATTTCCGTGCTGCTGGCCTGCCTGGGTGGCTGCATGAACGTCAGCGACATGGCGTCCGGTGTCGAGTACCACCTGCGCGACGCGGGGCTGCTCGACTACAGCAAGACCCAGCGGCTGAACAACTTTCGCTTGCAGGCCGACTCCTATATCTACATAGCCCAGGGCGCCTTCGTACCCATCGGCCATCCTTATGCTCGACCCAATGTGGTAGCCGAAGAGGCCTTCAAGGGCTTCGTGGAGTTTTTCCCGCGGGTAAGGCGCGCGGACAAGCCCGAGGGCTTCGATGAAGCCATGGCCAAGGCCCGGCAACTGGGCGCCCACTATGTGCTCTATACCCGCTTCGCCGGCGCAGACGATCGCATCGGTACCTGGGAGGAATGGGAAGATCAGGATGATATCGGGCGAGTAGGCCGCGACCGCAGCGTCGTCCAGATGATGCTGGTGGAGACCGCTACCTTCCGCCTGGTGGACACGGCGCGGATCCGCAGTCGTGGCGGGTTCTTGACGTTCTATGATGAGCGTCCGGAAGACCTGCTCGGTCCGGCGCTCAATGAATATGCCCAACGTCTACTTGGCTTGGGCTCCCGATAGAGGAGAAGGGCGTGACCCAGGTTGACGTGACGCGGAATCTGCTGGCGCAGCTGCCAGTCGCCGAGGACGGCAAGCTGCCGCCCGTGGACCTCTGGCATCCACCCTTCTGTGGCGATATCGACATGCGCATCGCCCGCGATGGGACCTGGTACCACCAGGGTACGCCCATCACCCGACCAGCGATGGTGCGCCTGTTCTCCACCATCCTGAGGCGCGATCCCGAACGCTATGTGCTGGTCACGCCGGTGGAGTGCGTGGGCATCCAGGTCGAGGATGTGCCCTTTCTGGCCGTGGATGTCGAGTGGAGCGGCAGCGGCCGGGAGCAGGTCCTGGATTTCCTCACCAACGTCGGGGATCGAGTCGCCGCTGGCGCCGAGCATCCGCTGTGCTTCGCCGAGCAGGATGACCAGCCGGCACCCTATGTACGGGTGCGCGGCGGGCTGGAGGCACGGCTCAATCGGGCGGTCTTCTACCGACTGATGGACAGGGTCGAGGAGGGCACCCACGAGGGTAAGGCCTGGCTTGGGCTCTGGAGCCGCGGGGTGTTCTTTCCCGTTGCGGCTGCCAGATAGCAAAAGGGCCCCGAGGGGCCCTTTTGCATAGCTTACATGTTGGGGTAGTTGGGGCCGCCACTGCCTTCCGGAGCCACCCAGGTGATGTTCTGCGCGGGGTCCTTGATGTCGCACGTCTTGCAGTGGACGCAGTTCTGGGCGTTGATCTGGAAGCGCGGCTCGCCGCCATCGCGAACCACTTCGTAGACCCCGGCGGGGCAGTAGCGCTGCGCCGGCTCGTCATATAGCGGCAGGTTCTGCGAGATGGGGATCGACGGGTCCTTGAGCTTCAAATGGACCGGCTGGTCTTCTTCGTGGTTGGTGTTGGAGAGGAACACCGAGGACAGCTTGTCGAAGCTCAGCTTGCCGTCCGGCTTGGGATAGCTGATGCGCGGCGCCTCGTCGGCCTTCTTCAGGCAGGTATGGTCCATGCGGCGGTCGTGCAGGGTGAAGGGCAGGGCGCCGCCCAGCAGGTTGTGCTCGACGAAGGCGAAGGCCGGGCCCAGCAGCGGGCCGAACTTGTGCATGGCCGGACCAAAGTTGCGGCTGGCATGGAGTTCTTCTTGCACCCAGCTGCCCTTGAAGCCATCCACGTAACCCTGGAGTTCGTCACCCTCACGGCCGGCAGCCAGGGCGGCGACGATGGCGTCGGCAGCGAGCATGCCGGACTTCATGGCGGTATGGCTGCCCTTGATCTTGGCCGGGTTCAGGGTGCCAAGGTCGCAGCCGATCAGGGCGCCGCCCGGGAAGACCATCTTCGGCAGGGAATTCAGGCCGCCCTTGACCAGGGCGCGGGCGCCATAGGAGACGCGCTTGCCGCCTTCCAGGTACTGGGCCACCACCGGGTGGTGCTTGTAGCGCTGGAATTCGTCGTAGGGTGAGAGGTGCGGGTTGCTGTAGGCCAGGTCGACGATCAGACCTACCACTACCTGGTTGTCTTCCAGGTGATAGAGGAAGGAGCCACCCGGATTCTCCTTGTCCAGCGGCCAGCCGGAGGTATGGATCACCAGGCCCTGCTCGTGCTTGGCCGGATCGATCTCCCACAGCTCCTTGATGCCGATGCCGTAGTGCTGCGGATCGGCGCCTTCGCCAAGTTTGAATCTCTGGCCGAGCTGCTTGCCCAGATGGCCACGGCAGCCTTCGGCGAACAGGGTGTACTTGCCGCGCAGCTCCATGCCGGGGGTGTAGACGCCGTCCTTGGGCTGGCCTTCGCGATCCACGCCCAGATCGCCGGTGATGATGCCGCGCACCACACCCTGATCATCGATCAGCGGTTCCTGGGCGGCGAAGCCCGGATAGATCTCCACGCCCAGGGCCTCGGCCTGCTGACCCAGCCAGCGGCAGAAATTGCCCAGGGAGATGATGTAGTTGCCCTCGTTGTGCATGGGCTTGGGCACGAAGAAGTTGGGAACCTTGGTGGCCTGGCGATCGTCCTTGAGCAGGTAGATGTCGTCGCGCTTGACCGGAGTGTTAAGCGGCGCACCCAGTTCCTTCCAGTTGGGAAAGAGCTCGTCCAGGGCGCGGGGTTCGAAGACGGCGCCGGAGAGAATGTGGGCACCGACCTCGGAGCCTTTCTCGACCACGCACACACTGATTTCCTGGCCGTTTTCGGCGGCCTGCTGCTTGAGGCGACAGGCCGCGGACAGGCCCGCGGGGCCGGCCCCGACGATCACCACGTCGAATTCCATGTATTCGCGTTCCACGGCTCACTCTCCTCAGGCAAAACTCACGATCTGGTTATTTATGTAGGGGTGCAACAAAAGACTTCATTATATCCGGCGTGCTCCCTAGCACCCATTCAAACGTTTGTTTAAATTTTCTGCAAGCCTGTTAGACTCGGGAGTTACTGGCCCCTGACGGACTGTCGCGTTGACCCCTGCTGCCGTGGAGGTCAACATAGGAAAGATTTGCAACAAGGTTGGATCGGCAGGGGTCGTGTCCAACGCAAGGCCGCCTTGGCGTCCTGTTTATTCACCAGAATAAATCGAGGGATTCATGAAGGTTCTCGTAGCTGTCAAACGCGTGGTGGACTACAACGTCAAGGTCCGCGTCAAGGCCGACCAGAGCGGTGTCGACCTGGCCAACGTCAAGATGTCCATGAACCCCTTCTGCGAGATCGCCGTGGAAGAAGCGGTGCGTCTGAAGGAAAAGGGTATCGCCAGCGAGATCGTGGTCGTGACCGCGGGTCCGGCCCAGGCGCAGGAGCAACTGCGTACCGCCCTGGCACTGGGCGCCGATCGCGCCGTGCTGATCGACACCGGCACTGCCGAGCTGTCGTCGCTGACCACCGCCAAGCTACTCAAGGCGGTGGTGGACAAGGAACAGCCGCAGCTGGTGATCCTCGGCAAGCAGGCCATCGACAGCGACAACAACCAGACCGGCCAGATGCTGGCCGCCCTGACCGGCTTCGCCCAGGGTACCTTCGCCTCCAAGGTGGAGCAGGCGGGTGACGGCCTCAACGTGACCCGCGAGATCGATGGCGGTCTGCAGACGGTATCGCTCAAGCTGCCGGCGGTGGTCACCACCGACCTGCGTCTCAATGAGCCGCGCTACGCCTCGCTGCCCAACATCATGAAGGCCAAGAAGAAGCCGTTGGAAACCCTGACCCCGGACGCCCTGGGCGTGGCGGTGAACGCCTCCTACGAGGTGGTCAAGGTAGAAGCCCCGGCAGGCCGTCAGGCGGGCATCAAGGTCAAGTCCGTGGCCGAACTGGTCGAAAAACTCAAGAACGAAGCGAAGGTGATCTGATGGCCATTCTCGTCATTGCCGACCATGACAACGCCAACCTCTTTGGCGCCACCCTGAATACCGTGGCCGCGGCCCAGGCCATCGGCGGCGACATCCATGTGCTGGTCGCCGGCCAGAATGCCCAGCCGGTCGCCGAGGCCGCCGCCAAGATCGCTGGCGTCAGCAAGGTGCTTCTGGCCGACAACGCCGCCTATGCCCACCAGTTGCCGGAAAACGTCGCGCCGCTGGTGGTCGAGCTGGCCGCCAACTACAGCCATGTCCTGGCCGCCGCCAGCACCAATGGCAAGAACTTCCTGCCGCGCGTGGCCGCGCTGCTGGACGTCGACCAGATCTCCGAGATCATCGCCGTCGAATCCGCCGACACCTTCAAGCGGCCGATCTATGCCGGCAACGCCATCGCCACCGTGCGCTCCACGGCGCCGGTCAAGGTGATCACCGTGCGCGCCACCGGTTTCGATCCGGTCGCCGCCGAGGGTGGTTCCGCCGCCATCGAAGCCGTGAGCCTGGTCAAGGACGCTGGGGTTTCCAGCTTCGTCGGCGAAGAGCTGGCCAAGTCCGATCGTCCCGAGCTGGGCGCCGCCAAGGTGGTGGTCTCCGGTGGTCGTGGGCTGCAGAACGGCGACAACTTCAAGATCCTCTACGCCCTGGCCGACAAGTTGGGCGCTGCGGTAGGTGCCTCGCGCGCCGCGGTGGACGCCGGCTTCGTGCCCAACGACATGCAGGTCGGCCAGACCGGCAAGATCGTCGCGCCCCAGCTGTACATCGCCGTCGGCATCTCCGGTGCCATCCAGCACCTGGCGGGCATGAAGGATTCCAAGGTGATCGTCGCCATCAACAAGGACGAGGAGGCGCCGATCTTCCAGGTGGCCGACTATGGCCTGGTAGGCGATCTGTTCGAACTGATCCCGGAGCTGGAAAAGGCCATCTAAGGTTTTTCGCCAGCCAAGAGCCCGCCCTTTGGCGGGCTTTTTCATGGGCGCGGCAAGCCTCTCGGCAGAGCCCTTGGCGTCAAAGAGGGGTGCGCCGGTTCCTTGTCGTTTTTGGACATTGCCGCCCCGGGAAGGGAAGCGGTAAGGTCGAGGCTAGCTGTACCGGTATACCTCCAGAATAGCCTGCTACTGTTCCGCTCTCGTCCAGGAAGACGCCATGACCAACCTGTTGCTCTATCAGCGCATCGCCCAGCAATTGGCGAACGATATCCGCACGGGGGTCTACAAGCCCGGCGAGCGGGTGCCGTCGGTGCGCAAGCTGAGTCAGCAGCTGGGCGTGAGCCATGCCAGTGTCCTGCAGGCCTATGCCACCCTGGAAGACCAGGGCCTGATCCGTGCCCGACCGCAGTCGGGATTCTATGTGCACCAGACTCCGGCGCTGACCGCGCCGACGCCGGATATCGCCACGGTGGAGCGACCGAGCCTGGTGACCCGCGCCGGCATCATCAGCCAGGTCCTCGCCGAATCCCGGCGCGAAGGGGTGGTGCCCCTGGGCATGGCCGTGCCCCAGACCGATTACCTGCCGCTGCGGGCGCTGCACCAGCAACTGTCCAAGGTCACCCGCTTCCAGGCCCGTGCGGCTTTCTCCTATCTGCACAGTCCGGGCTTCGAGCCCCTGCGCCGTCAGGTGGCGATCCGTCTGCGCGACGCCGGGGTGGTGGTGGGGCCGGAGGAGGTGGTGATCACCCATGGCTGCGTGGATGCCCTGCAGATGTCGCTGCGGGTGCTGACCAAGCCGGGCGATCTGATCGCCACCGAGTCACCGTCCTACTATGGCCTGTTGCAACTGGCCGAGGTGCTCGGTCTCAAGGTGATCGAGATCCCCTGCGACCCCGAGACCGGGCTCAGCGTCGAGGCGCTGCAACTGGCGGCCAGCCAATGGCCGGTCAAGGCCCTGGTAGTCACCGCGCGCCTGAGCAATCCCCTGGGTGGCAGCATGCCCGAGGCACGGCAGAAGCAGCTGCTCAGGCTGGCGGCCGAGCGCAACATTGCCATCGTCGAGGACGACATCTACGGCGAACTGACCTATGAGAGCGGCTCCAAGGCGCTCAAGGCTCTCGACAAGCAGGGGCGCGTCATCTACTGCTCGAGCTTTTCCAAGACCCTCTCACCCGGGGTGCGCATCGGTTGGGTGGTGGCCGGACCCTATCAGGAAGACATCTGCCGGCTGCAGACCTTTACCACCCATTCAGCTTGCAGCGTGACCCAAATGGGCGTCTCGGCCTATCTGGAGAACGGTGGCTATGATCGCCACCTACGCGCCATTCGCCAGGAATACCGGCGCAACATGACCGCCTTCCAGCTGGCGATCCAGGAGCACTTCCCGGAGGGTACCCAGATGAGTCGGCCCAAGGGTGGCTTCATCCTTTGGGTCAGCCTGCCGATGCGGGTGGATACCCGCCTGCTGCACCAGCGGGCGCTGGATCAGGGGGTGAGCATCGCCCCGGGCATGATCTTCAGCAACACCGACCAATTCAACCACTGCATCCGCCTCAATTGCGGGCTGCCCTGGGCGCGTGATGCCCAGCGGGCGCTGATGACCCTGGGCCTGCTCGCCCGTCAGCTCTGCCAGGAAACCCTGGCCGCCTAGCGGCGCCCTTGGAACCCGCCGCCGGGCAGGAGGGTCGGTTGTAGTGACTGACTCCTGTCGCGTCTGCCGCTCCGGTCCAGGCGCGATGCCTTGAGTGGTGGGCCCATGCGTGAATACCTGGCGATGATGGCGCTGGCAGTGCCCCTGCTGCTGGTGGGTTGCGACAATGATTCGCCGCCAACGACGGCCAAGACCTCTTCCGCGCCAACGCCTGCGCCGATGGCCCAGTCGCCGGTGAGCAAAGCGCCACCCGCCACTGCCGCCGATCTGCGCGCGTATCGGCTGGATCCGCTCCCGGCCAAGGCCTTGGTGCTGCCTGCGCCGCCGCCGAAAAAGCGGGACCTGGCCAAGAACAGTCAACTCAAGAAACCTGCCGTGCCCAAGGCCACGCCGACGCCGGCCCATCCGCTCGACCTCAGCGTACCCAGTGAGGCCGATACGCCTCAGGCCTTGAGATCGCATCCCGGGGCTGCCAAGCGGGTTGAAAACAGCGTGGCCGAAGCAGGTCTGCTGCCGCAGCTGTTTCGCAAGGAGGACGACCCTGGTCGTTTCGAACTGGGCGGTCGAGTGATCAGCCGGGATCGCAGCGACGATTTCGAAGGCGCGGAAGTCGAGTTGCGCTTTCGCCGTTAATCCGATGAGGGCGGCCTGCCGTTGTTGAACAGCGGTCCGGAACTTACTCGCCACGACGCTTGCCGACAGTTCAGGTGGCGGACACAACGTCCGCCTGGATTCGGGAGCGTTCCATGCCCAGTGCGACAGGCAAGATTCGTTATGCGGTAGTAGGCGGTGGCTGGATTTCCCAGGGCGCCTTCATGCCTGGGGTCGGCCAGACCGGCAATTCCGAGATGACCGCCCTGGTCACCGGCGATCCCATCAAGGCGCGGGACCTGGCCGCCAAGTACGGCCTCAAGAGCTACAGCTACGAAGAATTCCCGGCGCTGCTGTCATCCGGCGAGATCGATGCCATTTACTTGGCCACGCCCAATTTCCGCCATCTGGAATTCGCCGTACCGGCGCTGGACGCCGGCATTCACGTCCTGCTGGAAAAGCCCATGGCGATCAGCGAGGAAGAATGCAAGGCGATCAATGCCGCGGCAGAACGCTCCGGAGCCAAGCTGATGATCGCCTACCGCCTGCACTGTGAGCCGGGCACGGTGGAGATGATCGAGCGCGTGCGCAAGGGCGAGATCGGCGATCCGCGCCTGTTCACCGCGACCTTCACCCAGCCGGTCGATACGGCCAACCACCGCGCGCAGAGCGGCTTCTGGGCCGGCCCGGTCACCGACATGGGGCCCTATCCGCTCAATGCCGTGCGGGCGCTCTTTGCCGACGAACCCATCGAAGTCAGTGCGGTGGGCGTGCAAACACCCGGGCGCGATGTCACGACCTGGGATGCCGTGGCCGTGACCCTGCGCTTCCCCGAAGAGCGGCTGGCGAGCTTTACCGTCAGCTTCAGTGGTCCCAATACCGAGCGTTTCCAGCTGGTGGGCCGCAAGGGCGAGATCGAGGCCTCGCCGTGCTTTGGATTCGGGGAGGGCGTCGCCATTGGCTACCGCCTGACCGTGGAGGGCGAAACCCAGGAGCACAAGGCGCCGGTGGTGGATCACTTCGGCGGCGAGACGGCCTATTTCTCCGATTGCATCCTGCAGGATCGGCAGCCGGAAATGGATGGGGAGGAGGGCTGGCGCGACGTGCGCGTGCTGGCGGCCATCGAGCGCGCCCTGGAAAGCAGTCAGCCGCAACGCCTGGACCCGCTACCCAAACGCCAGGGACCGACCCGTGAGCAGGTACGCAGCCTGCCGCTGGCGCAGGTGCCAGAGTACGTCAATACCAAGGCGCCGTTGGAGTCCTGACGAAGCAAGGCCCTGCGGCACGCTGGTGCGGCAGGGCCTTGTCTGGGAGCCAGGGTGCGCTTAGCGGTCCTGGGCCTCCTTGGCGTCCATCTCGGCATTGCGCTGCCGAATCTTGGATTTCTGTTCGTCGGTCAAGGGCACCTTGCGGGCCGTGTCCTTGAGCATGAGCAGGCTGCCGACCACCGAGCCGATGGCGACCAGCAGGATCAACCAGGCATACCAGGGCATCTTTCTTCTCCTTGAGTGGCTGTAAGGCTTCGACCACGGGAGAGCTTATCAGTGCGCCCGGCAAGTCGTGTTCGTACGCTTCAGCCAGGCGGCATAACCCAGGTCGTAGAGCCAGTTGAACGCCAAGGTATAGGGCAGGAAGAACAGGATCAGTCCCAGGTCCAGCAGCAGGGCCTGCCACAGGCTGATGGACAGCCACCAGGCGGCCAGTGGCACCAGCACCAGGATCAAGCCACCTTCGAAGCCGAGGGCGTGCAGCAGCCGTACACCCAGGCCACGGGTGAAGCCCAGGCGCTGTTGCAGCCGATCGAAGCCCAGATTGAACACCAGGTTCCAAAGCATGGCGATGGCGGAAAAGGCTGCGGTGAGCAGGCCCATGTGCCCCAGAGACCGATCCAGCAGCCAGGCCAGGGTTGGGGTGGCAAGCAGTACCGCGATTCCCTCGAACAGCAGGGCGTGCAGGATGCGGGCGCTGGCGGGACGCTGGGTGAGCGGGCTGGACATGAGATGCCTCCACGATGGACAGGTCTTCAGTCTCATCGGTTAAGCTAGGGAGATCAAAATGGTATCCATAGGCTGAGCCGATATGTATCCCAATGCCGAAGCCCTGGAGGCCTTCGTCGAGGCCGCTGCAGCAGGCTCCTTCAGTGCGGCAGCGCGGGTGCTGGGCAAGCGCCAGTCCAGTATCAGCGAGAGCATTGCCCGGCTGGAAGACGAACTGGGTGTGCTGCTGTTCGATCGCCAAGGCCGCTATCCCCTGCTCACGGCGGCCGGCGAGCAACTGCTCGACCAGGCCCGCGCCGTGCTATCGGCTCACGATCGCCTGGCCAATCGCGCCACCCAGCTGGCGGCCGGGGTGGAGCCACGCCTGACCCTGGTGATCTCTGATACCTATCAGCCCACCCGGTATGAGGCGCTGCTGACGGAGCTTGACCAGCGCTATCCGGATCTCGAATTCGAATGCCTGATCGCCGAGGACGCCGATGTGCTCAACCTGGTACAGGGGCGGGCGGACCTGGGCCTGCTGGCGGGTCAGCCACCCTATCCGGCGGATATCGAAGCGGCGACCCTGGATGGCCTGGTGACCTTTGGCCTCTATGTCGCTGCCGATCATCCGCTGGCCGCGCTGGAGCGGGTCACACCGGCTGACCTGGCACCCTACCGGTTGCTCCGTCTGAGCACCGTGACCGAGGCCTCCCAGCAGGTCAGCCGTCTGCCGGATACCCGTGGCCGCTGCTGGTCGGCCCCGGACTATCTGCTGCTACTGGACATGGCGGTGCAGGGCTTCGGCTGGGCCGAGTTGCCGCTGTGGCTGGTGACGACCTTCGGCCAGGGCCGCCTGGTGGAGCTGGCCGTGCCGGGCTGGCCGCAACGGGTGGCGGTGGATGTGGTCTGGTCGCGGCGGCGGCCGCTGGGTCCGGCGGGCAACTGGCTGCGCGAGCGATTGCTCAAGCCGAGTTGAAGGAGGGGAGCGCAGGCAGACAGCGGCCAAGTGCCGGCGCGGCGCTTTTCTGCGAAAATGCCGGCCTTTGCCGTTTTGCCGAGAGCTCCCATGTCCGCCTGCCCGTCTCCCATCATCGTCGCCCTGGATTTCCCTTCGTCGTCCGCCGCCCTGGCGCTGGCCGACCGCCTCGACCCCGCCAGCTGCCGGGTCAAGGTCGGCAAGGAGCTGTTCACCGCCAGCGCCGCCGGGGTGGTGGAGGCGCTGCGCACGCGCGGCTTCGAAGTCTTCCTCGACCTGAAATTCCACGACATCCCCAATACCACCGCCATGGCGGTCAAGGCCGCGGCGGAAATGGGCGTCTGGATGGTCAATGTCCACTGCTCGGGTGGCCTGCGCATGATGACCGCCTGTCGCGAGACCCTGGAGGCCTTCCAGGGCCCCAAGCCGCTGCTGATCGGTGTCACCGTGCTGACCAGCATGGAGCGTGAGGACCTGGCCGACATCGGCCTGGACGTGGATCCCCAGGAGCAGGTCTTGCGCCTGGCCGGCCTCGCCGCCCGCGCGGGAATGGACGGCCTGGTGTGCTCGGCCCAGGAGGCCTCGGCGCTCAAGGCCGCGCAACCGGCGCTGCAACTGGTCACTCCCGGCATCCGCCCGGCCGGCAGCGCCCTGGACGACCAGCGCCGCATCCTGACTCCACGCGAGGCGCTGGACGCCGGCTCCGACTACCTGGTGATCGGTCGACCCATCGCCCGTGCCGCCGATCCGGCGCGCGCCGTTGAAGACATCCTCGCCACCCTGAAATAAGCGGTAAACCTCCAGGGCGGCGGTCGCCAGCAAAAGGTGCTGCTATTCTCGTTCTGCAGGCCGACGCCTTCTCGCGTCGGCGCAAGGCGAGAGACCTCAGGGTATGCACGATAGGTTGAACGCCTGTCTCAAGGCGGTAGACGGCGTTTTGTTGGGCAAGGAAACCCAGGTCAGGCTGGCGCTGGCCTGCCTGCTGGCACGGGGGCACCTGCTGATCGAAGACCTGCCCGGCATGGGCAAGACCACCCTCAGCCATGCCCTGGCCAAGGTGTTGGGGCTGTCCTTCCAGCGTATCCAGTTCACCTCGGATCTCTTGCCCGGCGATATCCTCGGCACCTCGGTGTTCGATCGCGACAGCGGCCAGTTCGTCTTCCATCCCGGGCCGGTGTTCGCCGAGTTGCTGCTGGCCGACGAGATCAATCGCGCCACACCCAAGAGCCAGAGCGCGCTGCTGGAAGCCATGGAAGAGGGACAGGTGACCATTGAGGGCGCCACCCGGCCCTTGCCCGATCCCTTCTTCGTCATCGCCACCCAGAATCCCATCTCCCAGGGCGGCACCTTCGCCCTGCCGGAATCCCAACTCGACCGCTTCCTGATGCGCCTGTCGCTCGGCTATCCCGGACGCGCCGCCGAGCGGGCGCTGCTGCTCGGCGGTTCCGGGCGCGAGCAACTACCGCGCCTCGAGCCCCTGCTGGATCACGCCCAGTTGCGGCTGATCCAGGCCGAGGTGCCGCGCATCCATGCCAGCGAGGCGGTGGTGGACTATGTGCTGCGCCTGGTGGAGGCCACCCGCACCCAGACGTCCTTCGCCCTCGGCCTGTCGCCGCGCGGCAGCCTGGCGCTGCTGGCCGCGGCGCGAGCCTGGGCGTTGCTGGCGGGGCGCGACCATGTACTGCCCGAGGATGTCCAGACGGTGCTGCCAGCGGTGGCCGGGCATCGCCTGCGCGACATCGCCGATCCCGCCGGGCATGGCGGCGGCGCCCTGGTGCAATGGCTGCTACGCGAAGTCCCGGCGCTGTGACCGTTGGCGCCTGGCAGCGCTATCGAGACGGCTGGCTGGCGCGGCGGATTCCCCCGGCCAATCGCATCACCCTCGATCAGCGGCGCATCTTCATCCTGCCCACCCGCCAGGGCGGCGCCTTCGCCATCGCCCTGCTGCTGATGCTGCTGGCCGGCATCAACTACCAGAACAGTCTGGCCTATGGCCTGACCTTCCTGCTGTTTTCCCTGGCGCTGGTGGCCATGCTGCACACCTATCGCAACCTGGCCGGTCTGCAACTGGTCGGCGGCGGCGCCAGTCCGGTGTTCGCCGGCGAAGCCGCCGGCTTTCGCCTGCGCCTGGAGAGCGAGCGTCGCGCGCACCAGGGCATCGCCCTGGGCTGGCGCAACGAGCCGCTGGTGCTCAGCGACGTGCCGGCGGGGGAGAGCGTCGCCCTGCAGATCTTCCACCCGGCGCCGAGTCGCGGCTGGCTCAGACCCGGGCGACTGCGGGTGGAGAGCCGTTTTCCCCTCGGCCTGTTCGTCGCCTGGAGCTGGCTGGACCTGGACGTGCGCGCCCTGGTCTATCCGCAGCCCCTGGCGACCACGACGCCGCTGCGCAGCGGCGAGGATGCCGGTAGCGAGGAAGGCCAGCGCCAGACGGGGCAGGGCGCCGACGACTTCCAGGGGTTGCGGTCCTATCAGCCCGGCGACTCGCGCCGGCGGCTGGACTGGAAGGCCTTTTCCCGCGGGCAGGGCCTGCTGGTCAAGGATTTCACCGCCCTGGCCGGCAACGAACTCTGGCTGGATTTCAGCGTGCTCGATGGCGACACCGAGACGCGGCTGTCCTGGTTGTGCCAGGCGGTGCTGGATTGCAGCGCCCGCCAGCTGCGCTTCGGCCTCAGGGTGCCCGGGGTGGAGCTGGCGCCGGCCAGCGGCGAAAGCCAGCGTGACGCGGCGCTGCAGGCGCTGGCTCTGTTCGGGCGGCCATCATGAGCACCGCCGTGCCGCAAGCCATTCCGCGCATCGCCCTGATCTGGCTGCTGGTGGCCCAGGCCCTGGTGATCCTGCCGCACCTCACCCATCTGCCGCCCTGGGTCGGCCTGCTCTGGGCCTTTTGCGCCGGCTGGCGGGTGCTGCTGTTTCGCATGCGGGTGCGGGCACCGACGCGGATCGAGAAGGGCGGCCTGCTGCTGCTGACCATGGGCGGCATCTGGTTGTCGCGCGGCTCCTTCATCGGCCTGGACGCCGGTGCCGTGCTGCTGCTGGTGACCTTCGCCCTCAAGCTGATCGAGATGCACAGTCGCCGCGATGCCCTGGTGGTGATCTACCTGGGGTTCTTCGCGGTGGTGATTGCCTATCTGTTCGAGGACGGCCTGCTCGCGGCGCTCTACAGCCTGCTGCCGGTAACTGCCCTGGTGGCGGCGCTGATCGGTCTGCAGCAGAGTGCCCTGGCCAGTCGGCCGCTGGCGACGCTGAAAGTCGCCGGTACCCTGCTGCTGCAGGCGGTGCCGCTGATGCTGCTGCTGTTCCTGGTGTTTCCCCGTATCGGTCCGCTGTGGTCGCTGCCGCAACCGGGCGACCAGGCGCGCACCGGACTGGGCGACAGCATGGCGCCCGGGGAGATCGCCCAGCTCTCGCAATCCGCCGAGCGGGTGTTCCGGGTCAGCTTCGCCGGTGACCGGCCGGCGCAGCGCGACCTCTACTGGCGCGCCACCACCTACGAGCGCTTCGATGGCGCGCGCTGGTCGGTGGATCCCGACACGGCCTGGAGTCCGGAACCGGCCTGGACGCCTGGCGGACCCCAACTGGACTACCAGGTGGTCATGGAACCGAGCGGTCGGCCCTGGCTCTATGGCCTGGACGTGGCGCGCAGCGATCAGCGCGACGTGCGCCTGGCCAGCGACTTCCATCTGCAGCGCCGCCGCCCCGTGGACCAGGCGCTGCTCTATCGGGTATCCAGCTGGCCGCAGGCGACCCGCGAGGCGGAGCGGCTATCCGCCTCCAGCCAGCGTCGCGCGCTGCAGCTGCCCAGTGGCGGCGAGCCCCGCACCCGTGCCTGGGTAGCCGGGCTCAAGACCCGCGCGCCAACGCCCGAGGCCCTGGCCCAGGCGATCCTGGCCTATTTCCGCCAGCAACCCTTCGTCTACACCCTGCAACCGCCCACGGCAGGCGTCGATGCCATCGACGCCTTTCTCTTCGACAACCACCGCGGCTTCTGCGCCCACTATGCCGGCGCCATGACCTTCGCCTTGCGGGTGGCGGGCATTCCGGCGCGGGTGGTGGCGGGCTACCAGGGCGGTGAATTCAATGCCGCGGGCGGCTATCTGCTGGTGCAGCAATTCGATGCCCATGCCTGGGTGGAATACTGGTTGCCGGGGCGCGGCTGGGTCAGCGTCGACCCTACCGCCCAGGTGGCGCCCGAGCGGATCGAGCGGGGTCTGCAGGAGGCCCTGGCGGCCCAGGGCGCGGCCAACGAATTCCTCGCCGACAATCCCTTCGCCGCCAATCGCTATCGCAACCTGGCCTGGCTCAATGACCTGCGTCTGGGCTGGGACCGCCTCAACTACGGCTGGCAGCGCTGGGTGCTCAACTACCAGGAGGATACCCAGGGCGAACTCTTCAAGCGGCTGCTCGGCGAGGGTTCGCTGCAACGCCTGGGGCTGCTGCTGGCGCTGGTGGTGTTGGGCGTGCTCGGGGTGATGGCGCTGCTGGTGCTCAAGCCCTGGCAGCGGACGCGGGATCTCCTGTTGACGCGTTTCGACCAGTTCGAGCGGCTGCTGGCGCGGCAAGGCGTCAGGCGTCGAAGCGGCGAGGCGGCGGGCAGCTTCGCCGGACGCGCCATGGCCGAGCTGCCGGCGGCGCGCGCAGCGATTGCGGCCTTTTCCCAGGAATTCCAGGCGCAGCGCTATGCCGGTCGGCCGCAGGATCCTGCGGCTTTGACCAGGGCACTGAAGCTATTGAAACGTCAGCTGCGTGGCCGTCAGGCGCGCAGCGACTGAGGCACGGGGAGGGCGTCAGGCTCTTGCAGGGCGAAGGCCACCAGGCAGACGATGGCCGCCAGGATCAGTGGTTGCGGATGGGGGGTGCCGAGCGCCTGGGCGATGCAGCCCAGGCCCAGCAGCAACAGCACGGCGGAAGTGAGAGTGGTGACCGAGCGCATGACGGTTCTCCGAAAAACGTGCGGGCATCTTGCCGCCTGTCGGGCAACCGCGCGAATGCGCTCTCGCTATGGAGGCTATAGGCGCAACTGGCGAATCGCCTGATTCAGGGTTCCTGCAAGGGCGGCCAGTTCGGTGCTGGTGCTGGCCGAGTCCTGCGTCAGCAGCATGGTCCTTTCCGTGACATTGCGGATGCCTACAACCGACCTGCTCATCTCTTCCGCCACCTGGGCTTGCTGTTCCGCGGCCACGGCGATCTGGGTGTTGCTGTCGCGCATCAGGGTCACGGCGGCGGTGATGTCGGCCAGGGCCTGCCCGGCGGCGCCGGCCTGGACCACGCAGTCGTCGGCCTTGAGCGAACTCTCGCGCATGAATTCCACGGCATCGCGGGTGCCCGCCTGGAGACCGTCGACCATGCGGGTGATCTCGTCGGTGGAACCCTGGACGCGCTTGGCCAGGTTGCGCACCTCGTCGGCCACCACGGCGAAGCCACGGCCGGCCTCGCCAGCGCGGGCGGCTTCGATGGCGGCGTTGAGCGCCAGGAGGTTGGTCTGCTCGGCGATGCCGTGGATGACGTTGACCACGCTGGTGATGCGCTCGCTGTTCTCGGCCAGCTCCTGGATCATCACCGCGGTCTGCTGCACGCCCTGGGAGAGATCGGCGATGGAATGGCTGACGCGCTCCACCGCCTGCTGGCCGGCGCCGGCCAGGCGGTCGGCTTCCTGGGACTGGTCGCGGGTGCCGGCGGCGTGCTCGGCGATCTGCTGCACGGTGGCGCTCATCTCGTTGATGGCGGTGGCGGCCTGATCGGTCTCGTGCTGTTGATCCTGCATGCCGCCGCGGACGCCCTGCATACCGCTGGCCAGGCGCCCGGCGCCTTCGTCCAGGCGCGAGGCGCTGGCAGCCACGGTACCGACGACGCGGGTGTAGCTGTCCTGCATGGCGTTGAAGGCCTGGGTCATCTGCCCGACCTCGTCACGCCCGCGCACCTCGACCCTGGCGGTGAGATCGCCGTCGCGCTCCACCCGCAGCATGGTGTCCTTGAGGCGTTGCAGATTGCCAAGGATGAAGCGGATCAGGAGCTGCGAGGCCACCAGCAGCACCAGCATCAGCACACCCACGGCCAGGGCGTATTCCGGCGCTCGGGCCAGGAAGATGTCGCCGAAGGTCGGGGCGCTCAGCTTGGCCGCCGCGTCGCCCACGGCGGCCTTGACCGCCTTGAGCTGTTCGGCGCGACCGGAGACTTCCAGCTGCATGGCGAACAGCACCAGCAGCAGGCTGGTGACGAAGGCGACGGCATTGACCGCCCAGAACTTGTACTTGAGAGAGATATCGCGCAGCCAGGCAAACATAGGGGGCCTCCAGTCGGCGGGGCCGCACAGCCTGGCAGGCCGGCGCGCCCCGGATCTTGACTGGCGTCAACGTCCCGCGAAAAGGGGCGCAACGCCGTGGAACAAGCCCTGAGTTTAACGGCCCGCGCGGCCTCGACTTTAGCGCAGCGGCGTCCTGCGCCTAGTCGAATTCCTCGACCCGCTCTGGCACGGCGATCTCCGGCAACGCAAAGAAGGCGCGGGCGGTGGCGGTGGTGTGCAGGGCGGTCTGCTCGGGTGTTTCGTCGCGCAGGCGCGCCACGGTGCGCAGGATCTCGGGGAGGAAGGCCGGTTCGTTGTGGCCATGGCGCGGCTTGGGTCTGAGGGTGCGTGGCAGCAGGTAGGGGGCATCGGTTTCCAGCATCAGCCGCCCGACCGGGATCTGCCCGATCAGCTCGTGCAGGTGCAGGCCACGGCGCTCGTCGCAGATCCAGCCGGTGATGCCCAGGTGCAGGTCGAGATCCAGATAGCCATAGAGCGCCTTGCGCTCGCCGGTGAAACAGTGCACCACCGCCGCCGGCAGATGGTCGCGATAGTCGCGCAGGATCGCCAGCATTCGCTCGCTGGCGTCGCGCTCATGGAGAAACACCGGGCGGTGTAGTTCGGCGGCCAGCGCCAGCTGTTCCTCGAAGCAGCGCTCCTGCTGCGGTCGCGGGGTGAAGTCGCGATTGAAATCCAGGCCGCATTCGCCCAGGGCCCGCACCTTGGGTTGGCTGACCAGGTCACGCAGGGTCCTGGCAGCGGCCGCGTTCCAGGTCGAGGCTTCGTGGGGATGGACGCCGGCGGTGCTGAACAGCGCTTCGCCCGCGTCCAGGCGCAGGCAGAGATTGAGGGCGTTCTCACTGTCTTCCAGGGTGGTACCGGTCAGCACCAGTTGCATCACACCGGCGGCCTGGGCCCGCTCGATCACCGCGTCCACTTCCTTGAGCAGACTGGGGTGGGTGAGGTTGACGCCGATGTCGATCAATTGCATGGTGCGGACCTTCTACAGACTTTGTTCGCTCATTCTATCCGTAGTCCGGGTGCTATCGGCGCTGTCCCGGCCAGGTCAGGAGTCCTGGATGCCGTTTCGATTCACCCTTGCCATCCTCGGCTGCCTGCTCGCCGGTTCCGCCCAGGCGCGGCTCGGCGCCCTGCCACCCGAGGCGCCGCGCCATGTCGCGGCCCGCGACCTGGTCGCCATCGAGCGTGCCGGAGAATTGCGCGTCCTGGTCAACCAGAGTCGTCACAGCTCCGGCGAATGGAACGGTCAGGCCCTGGGCATCGAGTATCGGCGCCTGGAGGCCTTCGCCCGCTACCTGCGGCATCAACCGGGGGGCCGGACGTTGCGCCTGGTCCTTGTCCCCAAGGCCAAGGACGATCTGCTGGCGGCGCTGCAGAGAGGCGAGGGCGATCTGGTGGCGCCGGGCGAAACCCTGCTGCCACCGCCGCATTCGGCGCTGATCGCCGCGTCGGTGGCGGCGCCCACCAGCCTGGTGGTGGTGGGTGGGCGCGGCCAGCGCCTGCCGCGTCAGCTGGAGCAACTGGCCGGGCGCCGGGTGGTGCTGCCCCAGGGCAGCGCCGCCGGCCCGGCCCTGGCACGGCTCAACGCCCAGTTGGAAAGGCGCCGGCTGCGGCCGGTACAGGTCGAGTGGGCCGATCCGACCCTGGCGGTGGAAGACGTCCTGGAACTGACCCAGGCCGGCATCTATCCGCTCACCGTCGTCGAGTCCGGGCTGGCCCATCGCTGGGCGCGGGTGCTGTCGCGTCTGCGGGTGGCCGATCGGGTGGTGGTGGCCCATGACCAGGCACAGCTCTGGTATCTGCGCGCCCCAGCGCACCAGCTCGCCGAACGGATACGGGCCTTCGCCCGGCAACCCCAGGCGCATGACGACGACAAGGCCTTTCGCCAGGCCTCTGCGCGCCGCTACCAGGTGCGCGATCCGCTGCAAGCCCACGACCGCAAGCGCCTGGCCCAGGTGCGACCGCTGCTGCAACGCTACGCCAAGGCTTACGACTTCGACTGGCTGACCCTGGCCGCCATGGCCTACAAGGAGTCCGGCCTGGATCCCCACGCCCGCGGCGCCGGACGCGCCGCAGGATTGCTGCAGATCACCCCCCGGGCGGCGCGCAGTGTCGGGGTGCGCAACCTGCATTCCGCCGAAGACAACGTCAAGGCCGCCACCCGTTATCTGGCTCGCCTGCGCCGTGAATTCTTTTCCAGCCCACGCCTGACCGAGCGCGAGCGCCGTGCCTTTACCCTGGCGGCCTACAACCTGGGCCCGGAGCGTGTCCAGGCGCTCAGGGCCAAGGCCCGCAAACAGGGGCTGGACGGTGATCGCTGGTTCTTCCAGGTCGAACGCATCGCCGCCGAGGAGGTGGGCATCGGGGTGGTCAACTACGTGGCCAGCGTCAACAAGTATCGGGTGGCCTTCAGTCGCGAACGAGCACGTCTCGAGGCGCCGGCAGTGGCCACGACGAACGCCAAAGGTGCCAGGCACGAAGACGGTTGAGGGTCGCTTGACAGGGCGGTCGAGCCCTCCCTAGGATGATCCTGCGCCGATTTAAACAGCAACTTGCGGGGCGCTCCCAAATACCGCTAAAGCGCTGGACGGAACAGGCCTCGTACTACCGCCCAGCTGGATCCACGAGGCGGAATTTCGTCCATGCTACCGCTCCCGCTACGCCTTACCCCGCTCACCCAGGGCAAGCTCGCCTGTCATCCGGCCATCCTGCTCGGCGGTCCCGATCAGCCCACCCTGCTGCGCTATCTCGAAGGCTGGCCCAAGCGCTGGCCCCACAGCCGTACCCTGCAGATCCGTTTCGCCGACCGCGCCGAGCAGTTGCGCGGCTTCGGCGACGACAGCTTCGACTTCGCCGTGGTGCAGTCGCCGGGCCAAGCCGGTCTCGCAGCCCTGGTGCGGGAATTGACTCGGGTGGCGCGCCAGGGCGTGATTACCCGACGGCGCTAGCACAGGTATCCGCCAGCCTGAAGCCGCCCTTGCCGCCGAGCTTGGTGGTGTAGAGCGCCTGGTCCGCCCGCGCCAGCAGGGTCGGGTTGTCCTCCATGGCCCGCTGCAGGGCGATGCCGATGCTCACGCTCGTGCCCTGTGACACCAGGCGTCCGAGGATACGCCGGGCCAGGTCCCGAGCCCCGTCTTCGGTGGCGTCCTGCATCACCAGCAGAAACTCGTCGCCGCCCAGGCGTCCGGCGAAATCGCTCTGCCGCACGCTCAGGGTCAACACCTCGCCGCAGGCTTGCAGCAGACGATCGCCGGCAGCATGGCCCTGGGAGTCGTTCACGCCCTTGAAGTCGTCCAGATCGATATAGAAGACCGCCACGCGCCCGGACTCCGAGCGAGGCCGGTACAGGGCGCCTTCGAGCAGCGCGAGAATGCCAGCGCGATTGTAGAGTCCGGTCAGGCTGTCGTGAGTGGCATGCCAACGGCTATCGACTTCGGCCGTCAGGGCGCGCACCAGGGTGCGGTTGAGCCTGTCCAGCAGCATCCAGTTGGCCGTCAGATAGAGCGGTGCCTGCAACAGGAACAGTCGCAGCATGGGCTCGGGCTGGAACAGGGTGGCCAGTTTCATCGGGATGTCGGTCAGCAGGATCTGCAAGAAGGCATAGCGCGGGATGCCCTGGTTGCGCATGGTGATGGCACCGTTCATGGCCACCGCCGAGGTACAGCCCAGCACCTGCAGCACCACATCGCCGCTGAGGACGCAGGCGGCCGTGCCCAGGCCCAGGGTGGCCGTCCACAGCAGCCCGAGTAGCAGGGAGACTTCGCTGAGCCGCGGCGGCGCGAGCCCTTCCATCAGCTGGATGCAGTGCAGCAGCAACAGGCGGGTGATCCAGATCAGGGTATCGAGAATCATCCAGCCGATGAACAAGGGCGTGGGATGCAGGAGGGCGCAGGTCCAACTGATCAACAGACTGTTCAGGGCCCCGACGAACATAGAGCCCCGCGAGGAAAACGGGCCGGCCAGCAGCTGCCGCAGCAGATTTTCGTCGAGCGGGTCCCGGCTGGTCACGAGCCAGCGCAGTAGGCGTTGATTGGGCAAAGCGTAAAGCGTCGGCGCTCTCATGCAGCGAATCCTTGCTTGAGAAGGTGGCGGTCCTCCGCCGGTTGCGCCCTAGATGTTGCCCTATTTATGTGACTTGAATCACATTTTTTCAGACGGAAGCGCCTGCCGAAGCGATCAGTTATCGAGGTACTCGATCTCGACGATATACCAGCACTGTTCGCCGGCCGGCGTCTGCAGGCGGACTTCCGCGTCCAGTGCCTTGCCCACCAGGGCGCGCGCCAGGGGCGAGTCGATGCTGATGAGATTCTGCCTGAGGTCCAGTTCGTCCGGGCCGACGATGCGGTAGCGCTTTTCGGCGCCCGCTTCGTCTTCCAAGGTGACCCAGGCGCCGAAGTAGACCTTAGTCGGATCGGCGGGCCGCGCGTCGATCACCTTGAGATTTTCCAGGCGTTTGCGCAGGAAGCGTACCCGGCTGTCGATCTCGCGCAGCATCTTCTTGCCGTAAATGTACTCGGCGTTCTCCGAGCGATCGCCCAGGGCGGCCGCCTCGCTCACCGCCTGGGTGACCTGGGGCCGGCGCACGTTCCACAGCTCGTGGAGTTCGGCGCGCAGGCGTGCTTCGCCGGCGGCGGTGATCAGCGGCGTGCCGGCGGTGCGCGGCGGACGATAACGACTCATGGATCAGCTTTCTCTCAGGATGAGTAACGGACTGGCGGTAATGGCCCGCCGCGTGCCCAGCAGACCGGCCGCGCCGACCAGCAGGGCGCCCAGCACCGGCAAGAGCAGCAGCCAGGGATGGGGTTGCCAGTCCAGGTCGAAGGCCAGCCGGTAGAGCAGGGCGCTGACGATCTCGCAACCGAGCGCCGCGAGCAAGCCGCTGGCGCCGCCGAGCAGGATGAATTCGGTCCGCCGCGCTCGTTGCAGCAACTCGCGCCGGGCGCCCAGCGCACGCAGGAGGGCACCCTGGCGAATGCGCTCGTCGAGGGTCGCCTGCAAGCCGGCCAGCAGCACGGCAATACCGGCGGCCAGCACGAACAGGAGCACGAATTCCACCGCCACGCTGACCTGGCGCAGGATGCTGCGCAGCTGATCGAGCAGGGCGTCGATGGGCAGCAGGGTCACCGCCGGGAATTGCCGGGCCAGGGCCAGCAACTCGCGGTCATGACCCGGCGGCAGGTAGAAGCTGCCCAGGTAGGTGAAAGGCACGTCCTCCAGGGCGCCCGGGGCGAAGATGACGAAGAAGTTGGGCTGGAAGTTGTCCCAGCCGACCTGGCGCAGGCTGGTGACCCGCGCCTCGATCTGACGGTCGCCGATGACGAAGCCCAGGGTGTCGCCCAGCCCAACGCCGAGGCTGCGCGCCAGCTCGCTTTCCAGCGAGACGCCGGGCAGATCGCCGGCGGGCAGCGCATCCCACCATTGACCGGCTTCCAGGCGGTTGCCGTCCGGCAACCCAGCCGACCAGGTTAGGTTGAGGTCGCGTCGAGTGGCGCGACCGCCGCGGGAGTCGTCCTCCAGGCCTTCCTGGGCTGGATGGCCCTTCACGCTGACCAGACGGCCCTGGACGATGGGATAGAGCGGGCTGGCGTGGGGTGAAAGGCCAGCCACTGCCGTGGCGAAGGCCTGGCGCTCGTCCGGCAGCACATTGAGGGCGAAGTGATTGGGCGCTTCGGCCGGCAGTTGCGCCTGCCAGCGTTCCAACAGCTCGCCCCGCAGCAGCACCACCAGGCTCATGGCCAGCAGGATCAGGCCGAAGGCCAGGGTCTGGCCCACCGCCGCCAGCGGATGACGCAGCAACTGGCCCAGACCCAGCCGCCAGGCCAGGGGCGCACCCTGCATGGCCCGACGCAGGCCGCGCAGGGCCAGGTACAGCAGGCTGCCGAACAGCAGGCCGGCGACCAGGCCGCCCACCAGCAGCGCCAGGGTCAGGCGCAGATCCAGCGACAGTCGCCACATGATCAGCCCCAGGGCGAGCAGGGCGCAGCCGTAGACCAGCCAGGTCCGCAGGGGCACGGGTTGCAGATCGCTGCGCAACACCCGCAGCGGCGGTACCCGGCCCAGGGCGGCCAGGGGCGGTAGGGCGAAGCCGACCAGGGCCACCAGCCCGGTACCCATGCCGGCCAGCGCCGGACCGATTCCGGCCGCTGGCAGGCGCGCTGGCAGGAGTCCGTGCAGCAGTTCGAACAACACCAGCTGTGCCAGCCAGCCGAGCAGGGCGCCGAGCAGACTAGCCGCCAGCCCCAGCAGGCCCAGTTGCAGGCCATAGAGCAGCAGGGCATCACGGCGGGTCAGGCCCAGGCAACGCAGCAGGGCGCTGGCGTCGAAGCGCCGCGTGGCGAAGCGATTGGCTGACAGCGCCACGGCCACGCCCGCCAGCACCACCGCCACCAGACTGGCCAGGCCGAGATAGCGCTGGGCGCGCTCCAGAGCGTTACCCAGCTGCCGATTGCCGTCGCCCGGTCCCTCGAAGCGCTGGTTGGCGGCGAGAGCCGGCGTGAGCGCCTGGCGATAGGCGGCCAGGGCCTGGGCTTCGCCGCGCCAGAGTTCGCGATAGCGCACCCGGCTGCCGGGCTGGATGACCCCGGTGGCGGCCACGTCGTCGAGATTGATCAGCACCCGCGGCGTCAGGCTGTAGAAGTCACCGGCGCGATCCGGTTCATAGGTGAGCACCCGGGTGATGGTGAGGGTCTTGCGCCCAATGTCCAGGCGATCCCCGACCTTGGCGTCCAAGGCCAGCAGCAGGCGCGGCTCGACCCAGGCCTCCCCGGGCGCCGGGGCGCCACCCGGCTGGTCGGGCGCCTCTAGCGCCACGGCGCTGCGCACCTCGCCGCGAAGCGGAAAGTTGGCCTGGACCGCCTTGACGCTGGCCAGCTGCAGGGCCTCGGCACCCGCCGCCATGGTGCTGAAGTTGAGCGAGCGGCTGTGGTCGAGGCCGAGCCGCAGACCGGCGTCCACCTGCTCCGGTCGCGCCGGTTCGCTGCCCAGCAGCACCAGGTCGGCCGCGAGGAATTCGCTGGCGCGATTTTCCATGCCCGCGCCGAGGCGGGCGGTGAAGTAGCCGATGGCGACGCTGGCGGCGACCGCCACCACCAGCGCCAGGCAGAGCATGCGGATCTCGCCGGCGCGGAGCTCGCGCAGACTCTGGCGCCAGGCCAGTCCGAACAGCCGCTTCAGCGGTAGACCGGTGCGCCTCATGCCGCGACCTGCCGGCCGCCTTCCAGGCGCAGTTGGCGGGCGCAGCGCGCGGCCAGGCGCTCGTCATGGGTCACCAGCACCAGGGTCGTGCCCCGCTCGCGATTGAGCTCGAACAGCAGATCGCTGATGTGGGCGCCGGTGCGGCTGTCGAGATTGCCGGTGGGCTCGTCGGCGAAGAGGATACTGGGGCGCGGGGCGAAGGCGCGGGCCAGGGCCACCCGCTGCTGCTCGCCCCCGGAGAGCTGGCGCGGGTAGTGCCGCAGTCGCTCGCCCAGGCCGACCCGTTCGAGCAGGGCCACCGCCTGCTCGCGGGCCTGGCGCGCACCCTCCAGCTCCAGCGGCAGCATGACGTTTTCCAGCGCGGTGAGGCTGTCCAGCAACTGGAAGGACTGGAAGACGAAGCCCACCCGTTCCGCACGCAGGCGGGCGCGGGCGTCTTCGTCGAGGGTGTCCAGGCGCTGGCCGGCGAGATGCACCTCGCCGCTGCTGGGCAGGTCGAGACCGGCCAGCAGCCCCAGCAGGGTGGACTTGCCGGAACCCGAGCTGCCGACGATGGCCAAACTGTCGCCGGCTTCCAGTTGCAGATCCAGCGCCTGGAGGATTGGCAGCGCGCCTTCCGCGCCCGTGACGACCTTGCTAAGGTCGCGTGCCAGCAAAATGACTTCGCTCATGAGGTATCCGATGCCGTATTCGAGAGGCCCGCACGCGGGCGGCTGTGGCGAGTTAGAGTCAAAAAGCCGGACGAAGTCCAGCGCACCTTTGCGCCAAGGCATTGCCTGGCTGCTGGCCCTGCTCTGTCTGACCCTGACACCGCTGGCCATGGCGCGCACCCTGCTGGTGGTGGGCGACAGCATCAGCGCTGGCTACGGCCTGGCCGAGGGTCAGGGCTGGGTGCGGCTGCTGGAGCGGCGCCTGCAGGAGCAACAGCTCGACTATCAGGTGGTGAATGCCTCCATCAGCGGCGACACCACCACCGGTGGCCTGGCGCGACTGCCCAGACTGCTGGCCGATCACCAGCCCGAGGTGGTGGCCATCGAGCTGGGCGGCAACGACGGCCTGCGCGGTCAGCCCCTGGCCCAGATCGAGCGCAACCTCACCGCCCTGGTGGCGCAGGCCAAGGCCCAGGGTGCCCATGTCCTGCTGCTGGGCATGCGCCTGCCACCCAACTACGGGTCGCGCTATACCGACGGCTTCGCCCAGGTCTACACGGACGTGGCCAAGGCCCAGCAGGTGGCCCTGGTGCCCTTCCTGCTCGAAGGGGTAGGGGGCAATCCCGCCTTCATGCAGCCGGACGGCATTCATCCCCAAGCCAATGCCCAGCAACGGCTGCTGGACAACGCCTGGCCGCAGCTGCAGCCGCTGCTGCGCGACTGAACGTCGGACTTTTCCCCGACGGGGCTTTCCGCTAAGGTTGCGCGCCCCGCCGGTCCGGCCAATCGACCGCCCGGCGGAACCGCCCCTGGAGTATCCCGATGTCCCGCCTTTCCCGGTCCATGCACGGCTATCAGCTGATCCAGCCCGATGCCCAGCTCGACCTGTTCGCCTGCCGCGAGGGTCGGGTCCATATCGTCGCCCGGCAGCTGGAGCTGGGCTCGCCTACCGACCGGACCCTGTGCGGCACCCTGCTGCCGGCGCGGCCGCGGCTGCACCCGCTGGATCGCCGCGGACTGGCGCTCAAGACCCTGTGCCCGGCCTGCCTGCAGCGGTTGCAAGGCGCCAAACGGGGGCTGCCCAATCCGTTACAGGCTTTTTGAGGCCCTGCCGGACGCGGATCGAGGCGTGTACAATTCGCGCCGTCACCTTTTTGCTCCTTGCAAGGATTCATCCCATGCCCGCGCGCGTTTCGACCCTGGTCGGTTCCCTCTCGCTGTTTGGTCTGTTGAGCGCGGGTACGGCGCAGGCACTGGAGTTGCCGCTGCCGCCGCCCGGTGAAGACGTGGTCGGCGAGGTTCAGGTCATCAAGGCCGCCTACGAAGACACCTTTGCCGACCTCGGCCAGAAGTACGACCTGGGCTACACCGAGATGGTGGCCGCCAACCCGGGCGTGGATGCCTGGCTGCCGGGCGCCGGTACCGAGATCGTGCTGCCGACGCGCTTCATCCTGCCGCCCGGCCCGCGCGAAGGCATCGTCATCAACATCGCCGAGTACCGTATGTACTACTACCCCAAGGGTGGTCACTCGGTGTTCACCTATCCGCTGGGCATCGGCCGCGAAGGCTGGGGCTCGCCCATCGGCGTGACCAAGGTGGTGGACAAGATCAAGGATCCGGCCTGGTATCCGCCGGAGTCGGTGCGTGCCGAGCATGCCGCCGAAGGCGATCCGCTGCCCAAGGTGGTGCCGCCTGGTCCGGACAATCCCCTGGGTCCCTACAAGATCCGTCTGACCCTGCCGGGCTATCTGATCCACGGCTCGGACAAGAAATTCGGCATCGGCATGCAGGTCAGCCATGGCTGCTTCCGCATGTACAACTTCAATGTGACCGAACTGGTCAGCATGCTGCCCGTGGGTACCCCGGTGCGCATCATCGATGAGCCCTACAAGTTCGGCGTGAGCCAGGGCAAGCTCTACCTGGAAGCTCACCAGCCGGTGACGGTGAAGGGCGATCCGACCGAGATCGACCGTCAGGCCGCGGTGGTCAATGCGTTGATCAAGCGTGACGACCTGCTGCAGGCCAACAGCGCGGTGAATTGGAACACGGTGCGTGACGTGGTCCAGGGCCAGGACGGCCTGCCGGTGGAAATCGCCGACCTGCCTGCCGGCATGGTTACCGGTACGGTGGCCAAGGCGCCCGCCAAGTCGCTGTGAGCTGGACTGGCTGAGCGCGCTCAGCCGGCCAGGCAAACAAAAAGCCCGCCATCTGAGATGGCGGGCTTTTTGTTTGCTCCGGGAAAGGCGACTGTTGCCACTCGCCTTTCCAGCCGAGGCGCTTACTTGCGGCTGGCTTTTTCCAGCATACGCAGGGCGCGCTCGTTGGCTTCGTCAGCGGTCTGCTGAGCTTTCTGAGCGGCGGCCAGAGCCTCGTCAGCGTGACGGTAGGCTTCGTCAGCACGAGCCTGGGCGCGGGCAGCGGCGTCTTCGGTAGCGGTCAGGCGAGCTTCGCTTTCCTTGTTAGCGGTGCTGCAACCAGTGGCCAGAGCAGCGGCCAGAGCCAGGGCGGCGAATTTCAGAGCATTGTTCATCGTAAACCCCTTGAGGTAGACATCCTGTTTTAAGATCAATTTTCCAGGTGGAAAATTGCGGCTACATACTACTCATTACCGGTCGTAAGTAAACTGAGCTAAACCCGTTGAAGAAAGATTTTTTGCGGAAATCCTCCTTCGCTCCCCCGAGTTCGTCCCCGAATGCGTGCAGCCGGTATCAGCAACTGCTTGGATGGCTGAAAGCCACGAACGTTTCAAAACAAAACGTTAGAGGATGACCGGAAGTTGTCAAGTTCAAAGCCGCGCCTGCTCCCGCGCAGGCCGCCTGATATAGTGTGATTTCTCGGTGCGACGGCTGGTCAGAACCTGCTTCTTCCGGAGGGGTCTGACGCGCTGTGGCTCAGTCCCGCACAGGAAGGGTGCGTTCTCGTCTTCGGGTACACTGATAACAATGGATAAGGCGGAGCCAAACCGCCAAGGAGTAGTCATGAACGAGTCCCTGCACGTGGAACACGATGAAGCCAATCATCAGTTCCAGCTTTCCGTCGACGGCCAGCGCGCCTATCTCGCCTATATGGATCTGGGCAAGCAGACGATGGATTTCTATCGCACCTTCGTACCCGATGCCCTGCGTGGGCGCGGCCTGGCAGCGCGGCTGACCGAGCATGCGCTGAACTACGCCGAGAGTCGCGGCTACAGCGTCATTCCCTCCTGCTCCTATGTGGAGCACTACCTGGAGCGGCGTGGCCAGGTGACGCCGCTGGCCTGAATGGCCGCGCCATGAAAAACGCCGGGCTGAGCCCGGCGTTTTCGTATCCGCTGCTGGATCAGCTGCGCGCGCGGCGCGGCAGCACATCCTTGAGCTTGCGGTGCATGTCGAGAATGCTCTTCTCGGTCATGGCCCAGTCGATGCAGGCGTCGGTCACCGAGACGCCGTACTCCAGCTGCGACAGATCCGCCGGAATCGGCTGGCTGCCGAAGCCCAGGTGACTTTCCACCATCAGGCCGACGATGGAATTGTTGCCCTCGACGATCTGGTTGGCGACGTTGTCCATCACCAGCGGCTGCAGGGCCGCATCCTTATTGGAGTTGGCGTGGCTGCAGTCGACCATGATGTTCGGCTTGACCTTGGCCTTGACCAGCGCCTGCTCGCACAGGGTGACGCTGACCGAATCGTAGTTGGGCTTGCCGTTGCCGCCGCGCAGCACCACGTGGCCGTAGGGATTGCCCTTGGTCATCACCACCGAGACCTGGCCGCGCTGGTCGATACCCAGGAAGCGGTGCGGGCTGGAGACCGACTGCAGGGCATTGATGGCCACGGTCAGGCTGCCGTCGGTGCCGTTCTTGAATCCGACCGCGGAGGAGAGGCCCGAGGCCATTTCCCGGTGGGTCTGGGATTCGGTGGTGCGGGCGCCGATCGCCGACCAGCTGATCAGGTCCTGCAGGTACTGGGGGGAGATGGGATCCAGGGCCTCGGTGGCGGTGGGCAGGCCCTTTTCCGCCAGGTCCAGCAGCAGCTGGCGGCCGATGTGCAGGCCGTCCTGGATCTTGAAGGAGTCGTCCAGATAGGGATCGTTGATCAGACCCTTCCAGCCCACCGTGGTCCGGGGTTTCTCGAAGTAGACGCGCATGACCAGATAGAGGCTGTCGCTGACCTGGGCGGCCAGGGTCTTGAGCCGCTCGGCGTATTCGTGGGCGGCCTTGATGTCATGGATCGAGCAGGGGCCGATCACCACGAACAGGCGATGGTCCTTGCCGTCGAGGATGTCGCGGATGACCTGGCGGCCCTGGGCGACGGTGTCGGCGGCGAGATCGCTCAGCGGGATCTCCTGTTTGAGCTGCTCGGGCGTGATGAGCGGCTCGTTGGCTTCGATGTTGAGGTCGTTAAGGCGGGGCTGTGCGGCCATGGTGCTACTCGTCGGTCACGGCGCTGCGACAGGACGGGGCCCGTGCAGGCAAAATACGGTGGAGAGGGTGGGGCACCTTAACGCGTGTCCCGCCTGCTCACAATGGTTACGACGCTATTGGCGCGCCCGAGGGCGGGCTTTGGCGATGATCGCGACGAGGAAGCGATGGAATTGGACGATGGCACGGCGGATGCCGCCCTGCTGGCGGCGCCTGGGCGCTCGCTGCTGATCTTTACCAGCGCTGGCTGCGCCACCTGCCGCCTGGCACGCCAGGTGCTGCCTGTGGCGACGTTGCCGGTCGAGCGACTGTACTGGGTGGATGCCGAGCGCAGCGGGGGACTGGTGCAGCGCTATGGCGTCTTTCATCTGCCGGCGTTGTTCCTGGTCCGGGATGGCGATTTCCTCGGCCCGGTGCAGGCGCCGCTGCGGGAGCCGGCGCTGGTGGCGGCGATCCTGACCGCCGCGGAGCGCGAGCCCGAGGAGCTGCCCTGAAAGGGCTCTAACGTGCGGTTCGCAGCGCAAACGGCAATCCCCTGCTACGCTGGAGAAGGCTATCCCGCGTCGTACCGGCCCGATCGGCTGATCTGGCCAGGAGGAATCGTGATCCGCTCGCTGCTCTATGCCACGGACCTGGGCCTGTGTTCGTCCTATGTCTTTCAGCACGCCTTGAATCTCGCTCGCATCCATCAGGCCCGGCTGTATGTCGTCCATGTGGTGGAGCCGCTCGGCCTCCTGGCCTCCACCCTGCTGCAGCAGTATCTGGATGGCGAATCTCTGGATCGCCTGCGCAATGGCGGTCTGGACCTCGTCCTGGAGACCATCGAGCAGCAGGTGTTCGAGTCCCTGCGCGAGGACCTGCAGGAAACCCCCGCCACCGTAGGCCTGGTGAGGGCCGTACGGGTGGTGCAGGGCGATCCGCCAGCGGTCATCCTCAAGCAGGCTCAGGAGTTCGCCGCGGATTTGCTGGTGATCGGCAGTCGCAGCCAGGGCGATGCCCAGGTCGCGCCGTTGGGCCGTACCGCCAGCCGCCTGCTGCAGACCGCGCGCATCCCTGTGTACCTGGTGCCACTGCGCCAGGGGTGATCCGCCAGCGTCAGCCCTTGTCCTCCAGCGACTTAATTCGATTTCGGTCTAGAAAAAGCTTGAGGCCTGCTTTACTGTTATATGCTTGCGCATGGGTCAGCGAGGAGCCGGCATGAAGCTGCAACAGTTGCGATATATCTGGGAAGTCGCCCACCACGATCTGAACGTCTCCGCCACGGCCCAGAGCCTCTATACCTCGCAGCCCGGCATCAGCAAGCAGATCCGCCTGCTCGAGGACGAGCTGGGGGTCGAGGTCTTCGCCCGCAGCGGCAAGCACCTGACCCGGGTAACGCCGGCCGGCGAGCGCATCATCCAGACCGCGGGCGAGATCCTGCGCAAGTGCGAGAGCATCAAGCAGATCGCCCAGGAATTCTCCAACGAGCGCAAGGGCACCCTGTCCATCGCCACCACCCACACCCAGGCGCGCTATGCGCTGCCGGACGTGATCAGCGAGTTCATCAAGCAGTATCCGGACGTGGCCCTGCACATGCATCAGGGCTCGCCGACCCAGATCGCCGAGATGGCCGCCGACGGCACCGTCGACTTCGCCATCGCTACCGAAGGCCTTGAGCGCTTCAATGATCTGGTGATGATGCCCTGCTATCGCTGGAACCGTTGCGTCATCGTTCCGCAGAACCATCCGTTGGCCAAGGTCGAGAATCTGACCCTGGAACAACTGGCGGAACAGCCGCTGGTGACCTACGTCTTCGGCTTCACCGGGCGCTCCAAGCTCGACGAGGCCTTTGCCCGTCACGGGCTGGAACCCAACGTGGTGCTGACCGCCGCGGACGCCGACGTGATCAAGACCTATGTGCGCCTGGGCCTGGGCGTGGGCATCGTCGCCGACATGGCGGTGGATCACAAAGCCGATGCCGACCTGGTCTGCCTGGACGCCAGCCACCTCTTCGAAGCCAGCGTGACCAAGATTGGCCTGCGCCGCGGCACCTTCCTGCGCGGCTTCATGTGCGACTTCATCGGCCGCTTCGCGCCACACCTGACCCGCGATGTGTTGACCGAGGCCATGCAGACGCCGACCCGCCAGGAGCTGGAGACGCTGTTCCATGGGGTGACGCTGCCGACGTATTAAGAGGGCTTCTTAGCGGCGTTATCGCGGCCACGGCGGTCCGCCGATGCGGCCGCTGCAGCAAGTCAGACCAATCGCGGCCATGGGCCGCTCCTACAAGCACGGACGCTAATGTAGGAGCGGCCCATGGCCGCGATGCGTTTGCCCACCTACCTCACCCCTCCAACCGCCACTGCTCCAGCAGCAGCTGCGCCGCGGCCGACAACCCCGCGCCCTGGCGCACCAGGATCGAATAGGGTTCGTTGCGGGTGCGCTGGACGACCGGCAGGCGACGCAGCAGGCCGTGTCTTGCGCCGAACTGGGCGATGTCGCTGGGCAGCATGGCCACCTGGTTGGGGTCTTCCTGCAGCAAGCCGAGCAGGGTGAAGGTGGAGGCGGTTTCCACCGGATAGCGAGGAAACTCCAGCTCCGCCGCGCGGAATTCCCGTTCCAGGGTCAGGCGCATCGGCAGATTGGCCGGATAGACGATCCAGCGACTGTCGACCAGGTCGGCCAGGCTCAGCGCTGGCGCCTCGGCCAGGGGATGGCGGGGATGGCAGACGATCTCCAGCCGCTCTTCGCGCACCTCCAGGCAGTCATAGGCATCCGGACGACGGCTGACGCTGCTGCGGCAGATGGCCAGTTCGATGCGGCCGGCGTCGAGCAAATCGAGCAGGCGCACACTGGTGTCCTCGATGATCTCGATGCCGAGCTGGGGTTGCGCCGCGCCCAGGCGGGACACCGCGGCGATCAATCGCGGCACGGCGCCCATGATCACCCCCACTGCCAGACGGCCGCCTTCCCCCTGGAGGATGCCGAGCATCTCTTCGCGCAGATGGGCCAGGTCGCTCTCGATCAGTCGTGCATAGCGGATCACGCAGCGGCCCAGGTCATTGGGCTGTAGGCCCTGGTGGGTGCGCAGGAAGAGGGTGGCGCCCAGGGTGCTTTCGATTTCGTGCAGGGCCTTGGTGGCCCCGGGCTGGGAAATGGCGATGCGTTCGGCGGCCTTGTGCAGCGAGCCTTCTTCGTCGAGGGCGATCAGCAACCGTAGTTGACGCAGGCGTAGGCGAGAGGCGATGGAGCCCAGGGATGGCAGCATGGGAATAACCGTTGGTTATCACGGGATAGGGAGTTCTCATTAGGCAGGCCCTGTAGCGCCGAGTAAAGTCTTCCTCAGGCGATAACCAACAAGGAGAATGCCATGCACCTGATTCAGTTCGAAGACCAACAGGGCCAGCGTCGCGTCGGCGTGGTCGAGCGCGGCGAAGTCCAGCAGGTCCGCGGTGCCACCAGCACCCGGACCCTGGCGCTGCAGGCCATCCGTGCCGGCGTTTCGCTAGAGTCTCAGGTGCAGACCCTGGGCCTGGAGCCCGGACCAGCCTATGCCGAGCTGCTCGACGGCGGCCGTCTGCTGCCGCCGCTGGACCATGAAGATCCGGCGCACTGCCTGGTCACCGGAACCGGCCTGACCCACCTGGGCAGCGCCGCTACCCGCGACAAGATGCACCAGCAGAACAGCCAGGAAGAGGCCAAGCTGACCGACTCCATGCGCATGTTCAAATGGGGCGTGGAGGGCGGTCGGCCCGCGACCGGCACCGCCGGTGCCCAACCGGAATGGTTCTACAAGGGCGACGGCGGCATCCTGGTGCGCCCAGGTGCCGACATCCCGCTGCCGGAGTTCGCCGAGGACGCGGGGGAAGAGCCCGAGTTGACCGGTCTCTATGTGATCGGCGACGACGGCAAGCCCTATCGCCTGGGTTATGCGGTGGGCAACGAATTCTCCGACCACGTGCTGGAGCGCAAGAACTATCTCTATCTGGCCCATTCCAAACTACGCTATTGCAGCTTTGGTCCGGCGTTGCGTACTGGGGAATTGCCACGCCATCTGGTGGGTACCAGCCGCATCCGTCGCGGCGAGCAAGTGGTCTGGGAGAAGGAGTTTCTTTCGGGCGAGGACAACATGTGCCACAGCCTGGAGAACCTGGAATATCACCACTTCAAGTATGCGCAGTTCCTGCGGCCGGGCGATGTCCATGTGCATTTCTTCGGCACGGCGACCCTGTCCTTCGCCGATGGCGTCCGCGTCGAGCCGGGCGACAGATTCGAGATCGCGGTGCCGGAATTCGGCGAGCCGCTGAGCAATGGCGTCAAGACCGGCACGGCAGCCTTCCAGCCAGGGCAGGTCCGCCAACTCTGATAGTTGTATGATGACTGCTGACTATGCGAATGCTAGAGTGGGTATCGCACAGGCTGGTCCGGCCGCTCAGACGCTGAGCGTGCCACCCTTTCGAAGACCGCCCCGAGGCGGGTGGTCTTCCCTGAACCCCTAGGTATAAGGAGTCGAGAACAATGCAGATTCAAGGCAAGAACTACATCGGTGGCGCTCGCAGCGGCGAGGGCGAGGTGCGGGTCTATAGCATCGACGCCAGCACCGGCGAAAAGCTGCCCTACGAATTCTTCCAGGCGTCCGCGGCCGAAGTCGATGCCGCCGCCCGTGCCGCCGAGCAGGCCGCGCCCCTGTACCGCAAGCTGAGCGCCGAAAAGCGCGCGGCCTTCCTTGATGCCATCGCCGACGAACTGGATGCCCTAGGCGATGATTTCGTCCAGCTGGTTTGCCAGGAAACCGCGCTGCCGGCTGGCCGTATTCAGGGCGAGCGTGGCCGTACCAGCGGCCAGATGCGCCTGTTCGCCAAGGTGCTGCGCCGCGGTGACTTCCACGGTGCCCGTATCGACACCGCGCTGCCCGATCGCAAGCCGCTGCCGCGTCCTGACCTGCGTCAGTACCGCATCGGCCTGGGTCCGGTAGCCGTCTTTGGCGCCAGCAACTTCCCGCTGGCCTTTTCCACCGCCGGTGGCGATACCGCCGCGGCCCTGGCCGCCGGTTGCCCGGTGGTGTTCAAGGCCCACAGTGGCCATATGGTCACCGCCGAATACGTGGCCGACGCGGTGATCCGCGCCGCCGAGAAGACCGGCATGCCCAAGGGCGTGTTCAACATGATCTACGGCGGTGGCGTGGGCGAGCAACTGGTCAAGCATCCGGCCATCCAGGCCGTGGGCTTCACTGGCTCCCTGCGTGGTGGTCGTGCCCTGTGCGACATGGCCGCGGCTCGTCCGCAACCCATCCCGGTCTTCGCCGAGATGTCCAGCATCAACCCGGTAGTCGTGCTGCCCGAGGCGCTCAAGGCCCGTGGCGACGCCATCAGCGGTGAACTCGCGGCCTCCGTGGTGCTGGGCTGTGGCCAGTTCTGCACCAATCCTGGCCTGGTCATCGGCGTGCGTTCGCCAGAATTCAGCAGCTTCCTGGAGCGCCTGGCCGGTGCCATGAACGAGCAGGCACCCCAGACCATGCTCAATCCGGGCACCCTGAAGAGCTACGAGAAGGGCGTCGCGGCGCTGCTGGCTCATTCGGGTGTACAACACCTGGCCGGCGCCAACCAGGAAGGCAACCAGGCCCGTCCGCAGCTGTTCAAAGCTGACGTGAGTCTGCTGCTGGAAAGCGACGAGCTGCTGCAGGAAGAAGTCTTCGGCCCCACCACGGTGGTGGTCGAGGTAGCCGACGAAGCCCAGCTGCAGCAGGCGCTGCAAGGCCTGCACGGTCAGCTGACCGCCACCCTGCTGGCCGAACCGGCCGATCTGCAGCGCTTCGAGGCCATCATCGGCCTGCTGGAGCAGAAAGCCGGTCGCCTGCTGCTCAACGGCTATCCCACCGGCGTGGAAGTCTGCGATGCCATGGTCCATGGCGGTCCCTATCCGGCGACCTCCGATGCCCGCGGCACTTCGGTCGGCACTCTGGCCATCGATCGCTTCCTGCGCCCGGTGTGCTACCAGAACTACCCGGATGCTTTCCTGCCGGAAGCCCTGCAGAACGCCAACCCGCTGGGTATCCAGCGCCTGGTGAACGGCGAGAACACCAAGGCCGCGATCTGATCGCGCTGTCTTGAGTGAAGTAAGACCCGGTGTCGCGAGACGCCGGGTTTTTTATTGGGTGGTGGAAAAGGCTCGCTGCTTTCCACGCTACCAGGCACCAGGCTACGGGCCGCGTCGGAGCAACCCTCTCTCCCTCTGGGAGAGGGTTGGGGTGAGGGAAGCGCCCGGCACGAGCCCAACAGAAAAGGCCGCTCCTGAGAGCGGCCTTTCTTGCATCAGGAGCAGCCTTACTTGCTGGCGAACTTGAAGATGGTCGTCTGGGTGTAGGTCTGGCCGGGATCCAGGCGGGTGGTGGGGAAGTTGGGCTGGTTGGGGGCATCCGGGTAGTGCTGGGTTTCCAGGGTGAAGGCACCCCAGTGGCCATAGGTCTTGCCGGCCTTGCCCTTGATGTTCCCCTCCAGGAAGTTGCCGGTATAGAACTGCACGCCTGGTTCGGTGGTGTAGAGGGTCAGGGTGCGGCCGGAGCCCGGGTCGGTCACCACGGCAGCGGCTTTCTGCAGATCGCCAGCGGTGTTGAGCACCCAGTTGAAGTCATAGCCACCCTGCTTGGGTTCGGCGTACTTCAGCTGCTGGTTGTCGTCGGCGATGTGCTTGCCGATGGCGGTCGGCTTGCGGAAGTCCATGGGCGTGCCGGCCACCGGTGGCAATTCGCCGGTGGGGATCAGCTTGGCGGTCACTGGCGTGTATTTGTCGGCATTGAGCATCGCCACCTGCTTGAGCACGGTGCCACTGCCAGCGCCCGCCAGGTTGAAGTAGCTGTGGTTGGTCAGGTTGAGTACCGTCGGCTTGTCGGTGGTGGCGCGGTACTTGAGGGTTAGCTGGTTGTGCTCGTCCAGCTGGTAGGTCACCTGGGTGGTCAGGGTGCCGGGAAAGCCCATCTCACCATCGGGGGAGACATAGCTCAGGGTCACGCCGACCCAGCCGTCGCCCTTGGCCGGCTCGGCCTTCCACACCTTGGTGTTGAAGCCTTGGGGGCCGCCGTGCAGGGCGTTGGTCTTGTCGTTCTGGGGGATCTGGTAGCTCTTGCCGTCGAGACTGAAGCGGCCCTCGGCGATGCGGTTGCCGAAGCGGCCGATGGTGGCGCCAAAGAATACGTTGGGGTTGTCGAGATAGCCCTGGACGTCATCGAAGCCCAGGACCACGTCTTCGCCATGGCCCTTGCGGTCGGGCACCTTAAGCGCCTGCAGCACGCCACCGTAGGTGATGACCGTGGCCTGCATGCCGTGGCTGTTGGTCAGGACGAACTTCTCGATGGGAGTGCCATCGGGCAGCTTGCCAAAGCTCGACTGCTGGCTGGTGAGGCCGGCCGCCTGGGCGGTAAGGGTGCTGATCATGAGTGACAGTCCAAGTCCGGTGAGGGCTAACGTGCGTTTCATCTCGACCACCTTTTCGGTTTGTTGTTGTGCAAGAGTGGGGCAGAGGGCCCCGAGTTCCGGAAAGAGAGGCTGCGCCAGCCCCTCACCCCGACCCTCTCCCGGTGGGAGAGGGGGTAGAGCCGGTCAATGGGAGTGGCGTGGCACTTCGGAACCGCGGCAGCCGACCAGGAAGTCGAAGTCGCAGCCTTCGTCGGCCTGCAGCACGTGGTTGACGTAGAGGCGCCGGTAGCCGCCGGCCAGCAGCTGATCCGCCGGCGGTTGCCAGTCGGCCAGGCGCGCAGCCAGTTCTTCGTCGGGAATGTCCAGGTGCAGGCGGCCGGAAGCGCAGTCCAGCTCGATCATGTCGCCTTCGCGCACCACCGCCAGCGGACCGCCGGCCGAGGCCTCGGGCGCCACGTGCAGGACCACGGTGCCGTAGGCGGTGCCGCTCATGCGGGCGTCGGAGATGCGCACCATGTCGGTGATGCCCTTGGCCAGGAGCTTGGCTGGCAGGCCCATGTTGCCCACCTCGGCCATGCCCGGATACCCTTTGGGTCCGCAGTTCTTCAGCACCATCACGCAGGTCTCGTCGATATCCAGGTCCGGGTCGACGATGCGCGCCTTGTAGTCTTCCAGGTTCTCGAACACCACGGCGCGACCGCGATGCTGCATGAGCGCCGGGGTCGCGGCCGAGGGCTTGAGCACCGCGCCCTTGGGTGCCAGGTTGCCGCGCAGCACGCAGATGCCGCCGTCGGCGCGTAGCGGGTTGTCCAGGGCGCGGATGACCTCGTCGTTGCCGTAGATGGGCGCCTCGGCGCAGTTGGCCCAGAGGCTCTTGCCGTTGGCGGTCAGGGCCTCGGGGTGGGGCAGCAGCTTGGCTTCGCCCATGCGGCGGATCACTGCCGGCAGGCCGCCGGCATAGTAGAACTCCTCCATCAGGAAGCGGCCGGAGGGCTGCAGGTCGACGATGGTGGGGGTGCCGCGGCCGACGCGGGTCCAGTCGTCCAGCTCCAGGTCCACGCCGATGCGGCCGGCGATGGCCTTGAGGTGGATCACCGCGTTGGTGGAACCGCCAATGGCGGCATTGACGCGGATGGCGTTCTCGAAGGCTTCCTTGGTGAGGATCTTCGATAGCCGCAGGTCTTCTTCCACCATCTCGACGATGCGCATGCCGGACAGGTGCGCCAGTACGTAGCGACGCGAATCCACCGCCGGGATGGCGGCGTTGTGCGGCAGCGAGGTACCCAGGGCTTCGGCCATGCAGGCCATGGTGGAGGCGGTGCCCATGGTGTTGCAAGTGCCGGCCGAGCGTGACATCCCGGCTTCGGCGGAGAGGAATTCGTTGAGGTCGATGGCGCCCGCCTTGTAGGCCTCGTGCATCTGCCAGACGATGGTGCCAGCGCCGATGTCGCGACCGTGGTGCTTGCCGTTGAGCATGGGGCCACCGGTGACGACGATGGCCGGCACGTCACAGCTGGCGGCGCCCATCAGCAGCGCCGGCGTGGTCTTGTCGCAGCCGGTGAGCAGCACCACGGCGTCCACCGGATTGCCGCGGATGGCTTCTTCCACGTCCATGCTGGCCAGGTTGCGGGTCAGCATGGCGGTGGGTCTGAGGTTGGATTCGCCATTGGAGAACACCGGGAATTCCACCGGAAAGCCGCCAGCTTCATAGATACCGCGCTTGACGTGTTCGGCGATCTTGCGGAAGTGGGCGTTGCAGGGGGTCAGCTCGGACCAGGTGTTGCAGATGCCGATGACGGGCTTGCCCTGGAATTCATGGTCCGGGATGCCCTGATTCTTCATCCAGCTGCGGTACATGAAGCCGTTCTTGTCGTTGCTGCCGAACCACTGGGCGGAGCGGAGCGGGCGTTTGGGCGTGGTCATTGTCTTGTCCTCGGGCATTTCACGGGCAAAGCGGTCCCCGGCACGGCGCACCTGGCGCCGCGGGGGAGGGCAGAGTCTGGGTTTAGCGCTGCTTGAAGCGGTCGATCACCACCGCCAGCAGCAGGATGGTTCCGCGGATGACGTACTGGTAGAAGGTGTCGATGTTCTTCAGGTTCATGGCGTTCTCGATGATCGCCAGGATCAGCACGCCGGCGATCACGTGGCGGATCATGCCGATGCCGCCGGCCAGGGAGACCCCGCCCAGCACGCAGGCGGAAATCACCGTGAGTTCGAAGCCCTGGCCGATCATCGGCTGGCCCGAGGTCATGCGCGAGGCCAGTACCACGCCGGCCAGGGCGCCGATCACCCCATGCATGGCGAAGATGATGATCTTGGTGCGGTCGACGTGGACACCGGCCAGCAGCGCGGCCTCCTCGTTGCCACCGATGGCCATGGTGTTGCGGCCGAAGGTGGTGTAGTTGAGCAGCCAGCCAAAGAACAGGATGCACAGTAGGGTGATGACGATGGGCACCGGCAAGCCGAACAGCTGGCCGTTGCCGAACACGAAGATTTGCTCCTGGGAGACGCCCACGGCCTTGCCGTCGGAGAAGATGTAGCCCAGGCCGCGCACGATCTGCATGGTCGCCAAGGTCGTGATCAAGGCGTTGATCTTGAGCTTGGCGATCACCAGCCCGTTGATCAGGCCCACCACCAGGCCCATGGCCAGGGCGGCGGCGACGCCGAGAAAGACGCTGTCGAAGTCGCGCATCACCACCGCCGCGACCACGCCGGCAAAGGCGATGACCGAGCCCACCGAGAGGTCGAAGTGGCCGGAGGCCAGGCAGAACAGCATGGTGCAGGCAGCGATGCCCACGGTGGAAATCGCCAGGCCCAGGCCACGCATGTTCAGCGGCGAGAGGAAGTTCTGCACGAACAGCGCGCAGAGGGCGAAGATGACCAGCGCGGCTAGCATCATGGCCCAGTCGTCGAGGAAGCGACGCATGTCGAAGCCGCGGCGCGGCGGGGTCAGGCTGTGGGGTTGGGCGGACATGGATAGGACCTCTTTATTGTTATCTCGACCAGCAAGGCGCGCCCTCAGGCGCGGGTACGGGGCAGGGCGAGCTGCAGCAGCCGCTCGTCGTTGAACTCGGCGCGGGCCACCTCGCCGGTGATGGCGCCTTCGCTCATCACCAGGATGCGGTCGGCCACGCCCATGACCTCCATCAGGTCGCTGGAGACCACCACCACGGCGATGCCGCGGGCGGCGAGGTCATGGATGATGGCGTAGATCTCCGACTTGGCACCCACGTCGATGCCGCGGGTGGGTTCGTCGAGCAGCAGCACCTGCATGGGCATCGACAGCCAGCGACCGAGAATGGCCTTCTGCTGGTTGCCGCCGGAGAGATTCTTGATCTTCTGCCCGGCATGGGGCGTCTTCACGTTGAGCGCGCGAATCTGCTTTTCGGCGTTGGCCTTTTCCCAGCGGCCCTGGATCAGGCAGCCGAGGCTGGCGTGATGGGCGCGGGCGCTGATGTTGATGTTCTCGGCCACACTGGCCAGGGGCACGATGCCTTCCTTCTTGCGATCTTCCGGGCACAGCAGGATGCCGGCGGCGATGGCGTCGCGTGGGGACCTGAGGCTGACCGGGGCGCCCTTGAGGCTCAGGCTGCCAGCCTTGTGCTTTTCCAGGCCCGCCAGCAGGCGCAGCAGCTCGGTGCGGCCGGCGCCGACCAGGCCGAACAGGCCGAGGATCTCGCCCTGGCAGACCTCGAAGCCCACCGGCTGCTGCAGGCCCTGGCCGAGCAGACCCTCGACCTTGAGGCAGCCGCCGCCGATCTCGCGCGGCCGGTAGTCGTAGATGTCGGCGAGATCCCGGCCGACCATCAGGGTGATGAGCTGGTCGGGGGTGATGTCGGCCAAGCGCTCGATGGTGCGCACGTGGCGACCGTCCTTGAACACCGTCACCGCGTCGCAGATGCGGAAGACCTCTTCCATGCGGTGGGAGACATAGAGCACCACCCGGCCTTCGTCGCGCAGCCGGGCGATGATGGTCATCAGCCGATCGGTCTCGCGGGCGGACAGCGAGCTGGTGGGTTCGTCGAAGGCGATGACGCGGGCGCCGCGGGAGAGCGCCTTGGCGATCTCCACCAGCTGACGCTGACCGAGCGACAGGCGCCCGACCTTGGTATTGGGGTCGATCTCTTCGGCCAGGCCCTTGAGCAGGTCCAAGGCCTGGCGGCGCAGGTGGCCACGATTGACGATGCCGTAGCGCGCCGGCAGGTGACCGAGAAAGAGGTTCTCGGCGACGGTCATCTCCGGCACCAGCTGCAGTTCCTGCTGGATCACCGCGACGCCGGCGCGGATGGCTTCGGCGGTGCTCTTGAACACCAGCTCCTGGCCGTCGATGTTGAGGTGACCGGTGGTGGGAGCGTGGTAGCCGCTGAGGATCTTCAGCAGGGTCGACTTGCCGGCGCCGTTCTCGCCCATGAGGGCGTGCACCGAGCCGGGACGCACGCTGAAGGAGATGTCGGCGAGCGCCTTGACGCCGGGAAAGGTCTTGCCGATGCCAACGAAGCCGAGGCTGTCGGCGCTCTGGGCGGTGGTGTGTTCCAAGGCTGCCATGAGGCACTCCTGTCACAACCTTTTTACGATCTGCTGCGCGTCGGCCAAACTGTGTTGAAAAGCCTCTGGAGGGCCAGCCCCGTCGGAATGCTCATTTACTAATCGTAAACTGCGTTTCCTAAAGCCTTTTCGCCTTGTTTGTCGCTAGCTCGCTAAATCGTAATAAAGGCTCCAATATGAAAGGGGGCGGCGCCAGGACCGGCGCCGCCGGGGTCATCACTTCCAGAGGCCGATCTTTTCCAGCTCTTGCTGGAAATTGGCGCGGGTGATGAGGGTGACCTTGTCCATCGCGGTGTACTTGGGCGGTTCCTTACCGGTAGTGACCCACTCGTACATCATGCTGGCGGTCTGGTAGCCCTCTTCGTGGGGGCTGGGCAGCATGGAGCCGAAGAAGCCGCTGTTGGGTTTCTTCAGTTCGCCGATGGCGTCGGTGCCGTTGATGCCGATGCCGATCACCTGCTCGGCCTTGAAGCCGGCGCTTTCGGTGGCGCGGACGCCGCCCAGCACGGTGTTGTCGTTCATACCGCCGATGATCAGGTGCTTGGCGCCCGAGGGCAGCTTGACCAGGGCCGAGGTGGTGGAGTCCATGCTGCCAGGCACGTCGAGGGTCTTCTGCGGGGCGAAGATGATGTGGTCGGCGGGCAGGCCGGCCTTCTTCAGGGCTTCCACCGAACCGTCGGTGCGCTTCTTGCCGGTATCCAGCTCGTTGTAGGTGTTGATCACCGCATAGGTGTCATCCCACTTCCAGCCACGCTTCTCGGCTTCGGCGGCCATGGCCGCGCCCTGCTGCTGACCGACCTCGAAGGCGGCCATGCCCAGGTAGGGCACGTCTTCCATGAACTTGCCCTTGGCGTCGACGAAGCGGTCGTCCACCGCCATCACCTTGAGGTCGTTGAGCTTGGCCTTGGCCACGATGGCCGGGCCGAGGGAGACGTCGGGCGGGCAGATCACGAAGCCCTTGGCGCCGTTGGCAGCCAGGCTGTCGATGGCGGCGAGGGTCTTCTCGCCATCCGGCACGGCGATCTTGAGCAGGGTGAAGCCCTTGTCCTTGGCGGCTTTCTCGGCGAAGGCCCACTCGGTCTGGAACCAGGGTTCCTCGGGTTGCTTGACCAGGAAGCCGATCTTGACCGGATCGGCGGCGAAGGCGGAGAGAGACAGGCTGACGGCACCGGCGGCGAGGGCGGCACGCAGCAGAGAACGAACTCCCGGAACACGGAACATAGCTGGAACTCCTTGTTTTTATTGGTGTGGCCAGGCAATGCAAGGCGGCGGGCTGCCGTCGTGGAGGTCAGACGACGCCGCTCTTTATTGATAGTATGATTGGATGAATGCGGGCGCAAGGAAAAGGTGACGGGATTTTTCGTCACCTCTGTCACCAGGCTGTTACATAGGGTCTGGCGCTGAAAGGCGCCGCAGAGGGCGCCAGGGTCGGTAGGATGAATCAGCCGGCGAAACGGTGGCAGGGCATGCCGGCTACCGGCGCGGTCGCCGTGAGCAGGGCGCCGTCGAGGGCGCCATCGGCGGCGGCGCTGGTAACGTAGAGGGTGCGCAGATCCGCTCCGCCGAAGACGCAACTGGTGGGGCGCTGGACCGGCAGCTCGACGATCTCCAGCAACTCGCCCTCGGGCGAGAAACGCAGCAGGCAGTTGCCGTCCCAGCGCGCGTTCCACACACAGCCTTCGCTGTCGATGGCCGAGCCATCCGGCGAGCCGCGCTCGTGAGGACCGGCCCAAACGGTGGGTTCGCCCAGGTTGCCGCTGGCATCCAGTGGATAGCGATAGAGGGTGTCCTTCAGGGTGTCGGCACTGATGACGTGGTTGTCGACTGCGCTCCACACCAGGGTATTGGCGATGCCGAGATCGCTGGCGTGACGACTGACGCTGCCATCAGGGTCGATGCGGAACAGCCCGCCCGAATGGCGATCGATGGCCACATCGCCACCCTGGGCATCGAGATTGTTCTGCATGGTGCCGAGCCAGAGCCGGCCCTGGGCATCGCAGCGCGCTTCGTTGCCGCGATTGCCTGGATCGGGATCGGCGACGCAGAACAGCTCCAGGGCGGGACGCTCTGGCGGGGAATCGAGATCCAGGCGGAAGACGCCATCCGGCAAGGTCACCAGGGCGTCGCCACGGATTGTAGGCACGAAGGCGGAGCAGGGCCTATCCAATTGCCATTCCTGGTAGTGCTCGCCGCGCAGGCGGCAGGCCTTGAAGCCGGCGATGTCCACCCAGTAGAGCGCCTGGGTCTCCTGGTCCCAGAAGGGGCCCTCGGCCAGTTTGAAGCGCTGGGGAAGCAGCGGCTGCCAATCCATCGTTCACCTCTCTTGTTGTGGCAGGACGGAAAATACAAGCATAGGAACCTGGAGAGACGCCGAGGTTGCCGACCGGGACATCAGTCGGTATAGCGGGCCAGGGTCACCGCTGCGCTGTCGATCAGCATCATGCAGGCCCAGACGGCGCGCGCGGCATCGCGGGACGCGATGCCATCGGCAAGGGTCTTGTGCAGGGGGAGGGTGCGTCGCAGCTCGTCAGGGTCGGCCGACGACAGGGTGAAGGAGGCTGCCAGCAGCGCGCCCAGCGCGGGCACCATCTGCTCGATGAACTGATTGTGACTGGCCGCCAGGACACATTCGTGGAAGCGCTGGTCGGCGGTGTTGTAGTCGCCACCGTCGAGGGAGGCTTCCAGATGCTGGTAGGCGACCTGAATCGCCTGGACCTGCTCGGGGGTGGCTCTTTCGCAGGCCCAGCGCACTGCGGCCGGCTCGATGGCGTGGCGCAGGTCCAGCAGGTCCTTGACGAAATGCGCGGGCAGGCCGCCCGTGGCCAGCCAGCCCACCACCTGGGTGTCGAACAGGTTCCAGCGGCTGAGCGGCAGGACCCGGGTACCGACCTTGGGGCCGACTTCCAGCATGCCTTTGGCCGCCAGGGTCTTGATCGCCTCGCGCAGGATGGTACGGCTGACGCCGAGTTCCTGGCAGAGGTCCGCCTCTACCTTGAGCGAGCTACCGGGTGGGAATTGCCCGGCCGCCAGACGCTGGCCGAGCTGTTCGACGGTGGAAGCGTGGTAGCTGCTGGACATGAGGGCATACCGCGAGTGGGTTATTGCCCTTAATGATCATACGAAACTTCCTTGGCAGACAAGGGATCCGTCCGGAAGGTCTCGGTGACCAGGTCATCGACCCCGGCCAGCTGCGCGATGGCGGCATGGCGGGCGCAGATCGGATCGCGATGCTGAATGGCGGTCAGGATGGCCTTGTGTCGCGGTACCAGCAGACCGAGGCTTTCATCCTTGAACAGCGCCGCAGAGCGTTCCAGGTAATCCCGTACCGGGATCAGCATGATGCTGTAGAGGTGAATGAGCAACTCGTTGTGCGTGGCATTGGCGATGGACAGATGAAAGGCCATGTCCGGCTCGGCCATGGCGGTCAGATCCTCGGCCTGCTCCATGCGCTCATAGGCTTCTTCGATCGCCGTCAGGTCTTCGGGCTGGGCATTGGCCGCCGCCATGGCAGCGACCTCCGGCTCGATGATGTTACGCACCTTGACCAGGGTTTCAAAAAAGGAGTGCCGGGAATCACTCTGCAACAGCCAATGCAGGACGTCGGGGTCGAGCAGATGCCACTCGTTGCGTGGCTTCACAACGGTTCCGACCTTGGGCTTGGATCTGACCAAGCCCTTGGCGACCAGCACTCTGGTGGCTTCCCGCAGGACGGGCCGGCTCACCTCGTAGTCTTCGCACAGTTGCGACTCGGGAGGCAGGCGTTGTTCTGGCAAAAACTGGCCAGACACGATCTGAGTACCGAGTTCGTGGACGATGCGAGCGTGTCTGCTTTTGCGCGGCAGCGGTGTCTTGTAATTCATCGAAAGGCATCCGAAGTCGTCGTGCCATCACTATAACACCATCAGCGCGATAACCGATGTTATCGCGGGCCAAGCGGCTCTGTAACGGGGATCAGCGGAAATCAAGAGGTAAGATTTCCTACTTCGTAACAATATTTTAGTATTATCAAAATTACCTTAAGAGTCGATTAATGGCCTAAATTGGGTGTTTAACGATTCAATGATAGTACGTTAGAATTTTGAGCAATCTGCGCTTCAACCGCACAACAACAACAAGTCGGAGAACGCCATGCACCCCGAATCCGTCCTCATCCGCCGGATCACGCGTAAGCTGATCCCCTTTCTCGTATTGCTCTATCTGGTCGCCTACATCGACCGCTCTGCCGTGGGCTTCGCCAAGCTGCACATGGGCGCCGACGTCGGCATCGGCGATGCCGCCTATGGCCTCGGTGCCGGCCTGTTCTTCATCGGTTACTTCCTCTTCGAGGTGCCCAGCAACCTCCTGCTGGAACGCTTCGGTGCGCGTCGTTGGTTCGCCCGCATCCTGATCACCTGGGGTGCCATCACCATGGGCATGGCCTTCGTCCAGGGGCCCAACAGTTTCTATGTCATGCGCTTCTTGCTAGGGGTCGCCGAGGCCGGCTTCTTTCCCGGGGTGCTCTACTACCTCACCCAGTGGTTCCCGGTGCGCCACCGCGGCAAGATCATGGGGCTGTTCATCCTCTCCCAGCCCATCGCCATGCTGGTGACGGGACCGCTGTCGGGCATGCTGTTGCAGCTGGATGGCGCCCTTGGTCTGCACGGTTGGCAGTGGCTGTTCCTCTGCATCGGCGCCCCGGCGGTGCTGCTGGCCTGGCCGACCCTGACCCGGCTGCCGGACGGCCCGCAGCAGGTCACCTGGCTGGACGCCGAGGAAAAGCGTTGGCTGGCCACGGAGCTGGAAAAGGACCTGCACCTCTTCGACCAGACCCGCCATGGCAATCCCCTGCATGCGCTCAAGGATCGTCGGGTACTGCTGCTAGCGCTGTATTACCTGCCGGTGACCCTGAGCATCTACGGTCTCGGATTGTGGCTGCCGACGCTGATCCACCAGTTCGGTGGCAGCGATCTCACCACCGGCTTCATCTCCGCCATCCCCTATGCTTTCGGCATCCTCGGCCTGCTCATCGTGCCGCGCAGTTCCGATCGTCTGGGCGATCGCTATGGGCACCTGGCGGTGCTCTATGCCGTGGGCGCCCTGGCCATGGCCGGCAGTGCCTGGTTCGGTACCGCGGTGCTGCAGCTGGCGGCGCTGTCGGTGGTGGCCTTCTGTCTGTTTTCCCTCACCGCGCTGTTCTGGACCCTGCCGGGTCGCTTCTTCGCCGGGGCCAGCGCCGCCGCCGGTATCGCCCTGATCAATTCGGTGGGCAACCTCGGCGGCTATCTCGGCCCCTATGGCATCGGCGCGCTCAAGGCCGCGACCGGTACCTTGGCTTCGGGGCTCTATCTGCTGGCCGCGGTGCTGGTATTCGGCCTGCTGCTGACCGGCATCGTCTATACCCGCCTGGAGCGCAAGAACCGTCGGGAAGAGGGTTATGCCGCGGAGCGTTCCGCCGGCTGACGCCCCGGGCAGGTCTCGGCGGCGAACCAGGCGGCGCCGAGACAGACCAGATTGGCCACCAGCAGGTAGCCGGCTGGCGCCATGCGATCCCCCGTGGCGCCGATCAGCCAGGTCACCACGATCTGGGCCGTACCGCCGAAGGCCGCCACGCCTACCGCGTACACCAGGGAGAAACCGGTGGCCCGCACCCGCTGGGGAAAGCTTTCCACGAGCAGCACGATCAGCGCCGCGCCGCTCATGCCGTGCAGGCCGGAGAGCACCGCCAAGGTCAACAGGAAGGTGCCGGAGCCAGGCGCCTGGGTGATGAGTTCCAGGGCCGGATAGAGCAGCACCAGCAGCAGTAATCGCGGCAGGATCAGCACGATGCGCCGGCCATAGCGATCACTGAGCACGCCGCCCAGGATCGAGCACACCGCCATGGCCGCGCCCATCACCAGGGTGGCGAGCATGGCGATCCCGGCCGGCAGCTTCAGTTCCACCAGGGCGAAGGTGGTCATGTAGTTGAGGAAGTACTGGGTGATAGTACTGCCGGAGAGGATCAGCAGGCCCAGCAGCAGCGGTCGCCGCTGGGTGGCCAGTACCTCGCCGAGCACCGCCCCGGTACCTCGTGTTTCCCCTACATGGGTATCCACCAGGCCGCGCCGGATATAGAGACCGATGGGCAGGATCGCCAGGCCCAGCAGGAAAGGCAGACGCCAGCCCCAGGCCAGCAGTTGTTCGGGCGTCAGCCAGAGGGTCAGGCCGTAGCCGATCAGCCCGGCCGCCACCGCGGCCAGCCCCTGGGCCACTACCTGCCAGCAGGCGTAGGTGCCCCTCTTATGCAGCGGCGCCGCTTCCAGGATGTAGGTGGTGGCCGGGCCGGCTTCGCCACCCCAGGCCAGGCCCTGCAACAGCCGAGTGAGCACCAGCAGGATGGGCGCGGCGATGCCGATCTGCTCGTAGCCGGGCAGCACGGCGATGCCACCGGTGCCCAGGGCCATGAGCACCATGGTCAGCAGCATCGCCGGTTTGCGCCCGACGCGGTCGGCCCAGGCGCCGATGAGGATGGCGCCCAGTGGCCGGACGACGAAGCCGACGCCAAAGGTGATGACGCTGGCCATCAGGCTGGCGAAGGCGTTCTGCGAGGGAAAGAACACCTGGCCGATGAGCACGGCGAAGGTGGCGTAGACGCCGAAGTCGAAAAACTCCACGGCGTTGCCAAGCACCACGGCGAAAACGCCCTTGCGGGAGTGGATAGGGCGGGAAGCGGTCATGGGCGATGTTTCAGCAGGAACAGGGCACGCGCCCGGAACCGAGCGCGCGGGAGGTGTCGACTCAGTGGGCGAGGTGCAGGCCGCACTCGCGGTTTTCGTCACCCTTGGTGGGGTCGAAATAGTCGAATTCGTTGGGCAGGTCGTGGGCGGTCAGGTACTGGTAGAGGTCCTTGGAGGTCCAGTGCAGCAGGGGGGCGACCTTGATCAGGCCGTCCGGATTCATGCTGACCGGATCCATCTGGGCACGCACTGCGGTGTCGGTGGCGCGCAGGGCGGTGAACCAGACCTCGGGCGCCGTCTCGCGCAGGGCGCGGGCGAAGGGCTCCAGCTTGACCTCTTCGGTGAAGGCGGCGTGGCGCGGATCGTCCAGCCCCGGCACCGGGCCGTCGATGGCCTCGCGGTGGGCGCGGGAGCGCTTGGGCAGGTAGGTCACCAGGTTGAGGTTCAGCTTGCGCACGATCTCGTCGGCGCAACGGTAGGTGGCGGGGGTGTTGTAGCCGCTGTCCATCCAGACCACCGGGATGTCCGGCTTGACCTGGCTGACCATATGCAGGATCACCGCCTCGAAGGGGCGGAAGTTGGTGGTGACGATGGCGCTCTTACCCAGGCCCAGGGCCCAGGCGACGAGCTTTTCGGGATCGCGGCCGAGGTCGGCGTTGAGGCGGGCGAGATCGAGGGACATGGCGGGCTCCAGCCGGGGAAGAGATGACGCCATGGTAGCAAAGCCGGATCAGCTGTGGGCTTCCAGCGTCTCCAGCAGCACCCGCACCTTGGCCAGGGATTCGGCGTATTCGTCTTCCCAGTGGGAATCCATGACGATGCCGCCGCCGCCCCAGCAGCTGAGTACCCCGTCTTCTGCCAGCAGGCTGCGGATCAGGATGGAGCTGTCGCTTTCGCCGCGCACGTCCAGATAGAGCAGCGAACCGCAGTAGGGGCCGCGGCGGGTCTCTTCCAGCTCGTCGATGATCTGCATGGCGCGGATCTTCGGCGCGCCGGTGATGGAGCCACCAGGGAAACTGCCAGCCAAGAGGTCTAGGGCGTCCAGCCCAGCGGCCAGTTCACCGGTGACGGCGCTGACCAGGTGATGGACGTTGGGATAGCTCTCCAGGGCGAACAGCTCGGGCACCCGTACCGAGCCGATCCGGCAACTGCGCCCCAGGTCGTTGCGCAGCAGGTCGACGATCATCAGATTCTCGGCGCGATCCTTGGGGCTGGCCAGCAGGGCGCGGGCTTCGGCGGCATCGGCGGTGGGATCGGTACGGCGTGGCCGGGTGCCCTTGATCGGCCGGGTCTCCACCTGGCCGCGACTCACTCGGAGGAAGCGCTCGGGCGAATGGCTGAGCAGGGCGCCCCTGTCCAGTGCCAGGTAGCCGGAGAAAGGCGTCGGGCAGGCCGCGCGTAGGGCCTGGTAGGCGCGCCAGGGCGAACCCTGGAAGGACGCACGGAAGCGCTGGGCGAAGTTGACCTGGTAGCAGTCGCCGGCGGCGATATAGGCCTGGATGGCCTCGATGCGCTGGCGATAGGTGGCGCGGTCGATGTCGGCGGCGAAGGGCGCGGTCAGGCGGAAGCCGTCGGCTTCGGGGCGTGCATCGGCAGCGAACAGCGCGATCAGGCGTTGCCTTTCCGTCTCGTCCAGCCTGGGATGAAAGACCAGTTGGCTGGTCCGCGCCTGATGATCGCTGATCAGCGCCCAGGCATAGAGGCCCAGGCGGGCATCGGGCAGCTGCAGGTCAGCGCGGGCGCCGTCCGGTAGGCGCTCCAGGCGGCGACCGAAGTCATAGCCGAGATAACCCAGCAGGCCACCGGCGAAGGGCAGGTCCACGCCCTCCGGCAGGTCCGCTTGGCCCAGGCTGGCCAGGGCGGTGCGTGTCCGGGCGAAAAAGGCTCGCCCCGACTCGCCGAAGTCGGGTTGCAGCACTTCGCGCGGCCAGGCCGCCATCAGGTCGTAGCGACCGCGCTCGGCTACCGGCCGCCCGGAGTCCAGCAGCACCGCGCCGGGCTCGCCCTGCAACAGGGCGAACCGCACCGTGGGATCGGCGTGGTAGGGCAGGGGATGCAACTGGCAGAGGGGCATGGCGAGGTCGGCTGGGGTGGGCGGCGCGCTAGTGTAGCGAACCGCCTGGGGCGAGAGCGAGATACAGGGTGTCACAGCTGGATTGTCGACAAAGATTGACTGTAATGGCGTTCAGGCGTAGTTATCTGACCCATAAACACAAAAGGTGTCGACAATGATCGATAGCCCCCTCCAGGTCGAAGCGCCCGAGACCGACAGTGGGACCCTCTCCGAGCAGGTCTTCCGCCGGATCCGCGAGGCCATCGTCCGTGGCGACGTGGCGCCGGGCAGCAAGATTTCCGAGCCCGAGTTGGCGCGCACCTACGGCATCAGCCGCGGGCCGCTGCGCGAGGCCATCCACCGGCTGGAAGGCCAGCGCCTGGTGGTGCGGGTGCCCCATGCCGGCGCGCGGGTCGCCGCCCTGAGTCTGGCTGAGCTGGTCGAGCTCTACGAGATCCGCGAATCCCTCGAAGGCATGGCCTGCCGCCTGGCGGCCGAACGCCTCACGCCCCAGGGCATCGACGAACTGCGCCAGCTGCTGGATACCCACGAGCGCGATCCGGCGTTCCAGGCCGGCACCGGTTACTACCTGCAGGAAGGCGACCACGACTTCCACTACCGCATCATTCAGGCCAGCGGCAACGGCATGCTGGTGCGGCTGCTCTGCGGCGAGCTCTATCACCTGGTGCGCATGTACCGGCTCAAGGTCTCCGCCACCCCCAATCGGCCGCGCCAGGCCTTCGCCGAGCACCATCGCATCCTCGATGCCCTGGCCGAAGGCGATGGCGAACTGGCCGAACTGCTGATGCGCCGCCACATCGCCGCCTCCAAGCGCAACCTGCAGCACCATCCCCTAGTCACCGATCAGTCGAGGTAACGCCATGCCTGCCGTCAGTCCCGGCCAGAAATTCCGCGCCGCCGTCGCCGCCGAACGCCCGCTGCAGGTGGTCGGCACCCTCAACGCCAATCATGCGCTGCTGGCCAAGCGCGCCGGCTTCCAGGCCGTCTACCTCTCCGGCGGCGGGGTCGCGGCCGGCTCCCTGGGGTTGCCGGACCTGGGCATCAGCGGCCTGGAAGATGTGCTGATCGACGTGCGTCGCATCACCGATGTCTGCGACCTGCCGCTGCTGGTGGACGTCGATACCGGCTTTGGTGCCTCGGCCTTCAACGTCGCCCGCACCACCCGCGCCTTGATCAAGGCGGGCGCGGCGGCCATGCATATCGAGGATCAGGTGGGCGCCAAGCGCTGCGGTCATCGACCCGGCAAGGAAATCGTCAGCCAGCAGGAGATGGTCGATCGCATCAAGGCGGCGGTGGATGCCCGCACCGACCCGGACTTCGTCATCATGGCGCGCACCGATGCCCTGGCCGTGGAAGGCCTGCAGGCCGCCATCGACCGCGCCTGCGCCTGTGTCGAGGCCGGCGCCGACATGATCTTTCCCGAGGCCATGACCGAACTGCCCATGTACCGCCAGTTCGCCCAGGCGGTAGGGGTGCCGATCCTGGCCAACATCACCGAGTTCGGCGCCACGCCGCTGTTCACCACCGAGGAGCTGGCCGGCGCCGACGTCGGCCTGGTGCTCTATCCGCTGTCGGCCTTTCGTGCCGCCAACCGCGCCGCCGAAAACGTCTACACCGCGATCCGTCGCGACGGTAGCCAGCAGGCGGTGGTCGACACCATGCAGACCCGCGCCGAACTCTACGACCGCATCGATTACCACCGTTATGAGGACCAGCTGGATCGCCTGTTCCAGCAAGGCAAATCCTGACGCTCCACCCTGAACGCCCGCTTTTTCGCACAACAACTCCAAGAGGAGCGAGACGATGGCAGACAGCAAAACCCTCGGCGGCGCCGGCCTGCGTGGCCAGGTCGCCGGCCGCACCGCGCTATGCACCGTCGGCAAGACCGGCGCCGGACTCACCTACCGGGGCTATGACATCCGTGAGTTGGCTGCTGGGGCCGACTTCGAGGAGGTGGCTCACCTGTTGCTCTATGGCGAGCTGCCCACCCAGGCGCAACTGGACGCCTATCGCCAGCGCCTGGCTGCTCTGCGCGACCTGCCGCAGCCGCTCAAGGAAGGCCTGGAGCGCATTCCCGCCAGTGCCCACCCCATGGATGTGATGCGCACCGGTGCCTCGCTGCTGGGTACCCTGGAGCCGGAGCACAGCTTCTCCGACCAGCAGCAGGTCGCCGACCGCCTGCTCGGCGCCTTCCCGGCGATCCTGCTCTACTGGCATCACTTCAGCCAGAGCGGCACCCGTATCGACTGCATCAGTGACGCCCCGGACATCGCCAGCCACTTCCTCACCCTGTTGCACGGCAAGGCACCCAGCGACCTGCATGCCCGGGTGATGAACGTCTCGCTGATCCTCTATGCCGAGCACGAATTCAACGCTTCCACCTTTACCGCCCGGGTCTGCGCCTCGACGCTGTCCGACCTCTATTCCTGCGTCACCGGTGCCATCGGCTCCCTGCGCGGGCCGCTGCACGGTGGGGCCAACGAGGCAGCCATGGCGCTGATCGAGCGCTTCGCCTCGCCCGAGGAAGCGGTCACTGGCCTCAAGCAGATGCTCGAACGCAAGGAAAAGGTGATGGGCTTCGGTCACGCCATCTACCGCGACAGCGATCCGCGCAACGAGGTGATCAAGGACTACGCCCGGCAACTGGCGGCGGAGGTGGGCGACAGGGTGCTGTTCCCGGTCTCGGAAGCCATCGACCGCACCATGAAGGAAGAGAAGGGGTTGTTTCCCAACGCCGACTTTTATCACGCCTCGGCCTATCACTTCCTCGGCATCCCGACGCCGCTATTCACCCCGATCTTCGTCTGCTCGCGCACGGCCGGCTGGTGTGCCCATGTCTTCGAGCAGCGCGCCGACAACCGCATCATCCGCCCCAGCGCGGACTACATCGGTGTCGAGCAGCGGGCCTTCACGCCCATCGCCAATCGCTGAACATCTCTGATCGCGGCCATGGGCCGCTCCTACGGGAGCGTTCCATGACCAAACTTGTAGGAGCGGCCGCATCGGCGGACCGCCATGACCACGATGTAAGGAACCAAAACCCCATGAGCGCCAACGTCGATCTCAACAACCGGCCCGACTACGACCAGGTCATCCAGGACCTGGCCGACTACGTGCTGAACTATCAGGTGGAATCCCAGGAAGCCCTGGACACCGCCCGCAACTGCCTGATGGACACTCTGGGCTGCGGCCTGCTATCCCTGCGCTTCCCCGAGTGCACCAAGCTGCTCGGCCCCCAGGTGGAAGGCACCGTGGTGCCCCAGGGTGCGCGGGTGCCGGGCACCAGCTATCGCCTGGATCCGGTCAAGGCGGCCTGGGACATCGGCTGCATCATTCGCTGGCTGGACTACAACGACACCTGGCTGGCGGCCGAATGGGGCCACCCTTCCGACAACCTCGGCGCCATCCTGGCGGTGGCCGACCACCTCTCCCAGCGCCGCGTGGCCCAGGGCGAAGCGCCCCTGACCATGCGCCAGGCGCTGGAGGCCATGATCATGGCCCACGAGATCCAGGGGGTGTTCGCCCTGGAGAACTCCTTCAACCGCGTCGGCTTGGACCACGTCTTCCTGGTCAAGCTGGCGTCCACCGCGGTCAGCGCCAAGCTGATGGGGGCCAACCGCGAGCAGCTGCTGTCAGCCCTGTCCCATGCCTTCGTCGATGGCCAGGCGCTGCGCACCTACCGCCATGCGCCCAACGCCGGCAGCCGCAAGTCCTGGGCCGCCGGCGACGCCTCCAGCCGCGGTGTGCGCCTGGCCGACATCGCCCTGCGTGGCGAGATGGGCATCCCTGGCGTACTCAGCGCGCCCCAGTGGGGCTTCTATGACGTGCTGTTCAGCCACACCAACAAGGACCTGGCCACCAAGCCCGTCGACCAGCGCCAGTTCCGCTTCCCCCAGGGCTTCGGCAGCTACGTGATGGAAAACGTGCTGTTCAAGATCAGCTTCCCGGCGGAATTCCACGCCCAGACCGCCGCCGAGGCCGCGGTGATCCTGCATCCCCAGGTCCGCGACCGGGTGGACCAGATCGAGAAGATCGTGGTGACCACCCACGAATCGGCCATCCGCATCATCTCCAAGCAGGGCCCCATGGCCAACGCCGCCGACCGTGACCACTGCCTGCAGTACATGATCGCCGTGCCGCTGCTGTTCGGCGATCTGGTCGCCGAGCACTATGAGGACGCCTTCCACCAGGCCCATCCACGGATCGACCAGTTGCGCGAGAAGATGGAGATCGTCGAGGACGAGCGCTACAGCCGCGAATACCTGGAAGCCGACAAGCGTTCCATCGCCAACGCCCTGCAGGTGTTCTTCACCGATGGCAGCAGCACCGAGAAGATCGCCATCGAGTACCCGGTAGGTCATCGCCGTCGTCGTGAAGAGGGCATTCCGCTGCTGGAGCGCAAATTCCAGAGCAACCTGGCGACGCGCTTCACGGCCGCTCGCTGCGCCCAGATCTTCGAGCTGTGCAAGGACCAGGCGGGACTGGAAGCCACCCCCGTGCACCGCTTCGTGGATCTGTTCGTTCTTTGAATAGAGGAGGCGACTCGATCGAGCCTGCAGGGCCATGCAGGATCAGGCGAGTCGCCTCGAAGGTGGGGCAGGGCATGGCGGGTGGTCAACTACCCGTCGCGCCCTTTTCTTTTAGTAGTAACGGTCCACATAGGCCGGGCGTTGCTGCCGACCGGCCAGGCGCCAGTGTTCCTGCAGGGCAGCGTGGACGCTCCTGATGAAGTGCTCGTCCGCTGCCGCCGATTTGCCGACGTAGCCGCCGCCTCTGTTGTAGGTCTTGAAGCGGATGCGCAGGCTGGGATGGCGCTGCTCGAACTGCTCGGGCGTCTCGCCGCCGGGCAGGCGGTCGACATGCACCGCGCCGCTCTCGCAGACCCAGAGGATATGGTTGTGATTCTTGTCCTTGAGCCCGGCGAAGAGTTGCTTGAGATCGTCCAGGCTGGGGTTGTCGTTCAGGTTCATGAGCGTGTCCTCCACAGTGGCCGTGATCAATGGAATTGGTTCATGGTGTTGTCCTTGCCCGCCGCCTTGAGCGCGGCTTCCCCGGCAAAGTATTCCTTGTGGTCGTCGCCCATGTCCGAGCCGGCCATGTTCTGGTGCTTGACGCAGGCGATGCCCTGGCGGATCTCCTGGCGCTGCACGCCCTTGACGTAGGCCAGCATGCCTTCCTCGGCGAAGTAGCCCTTGGCCAGGTTGTCGGTGGACAGGGCCGCGGTGTGGTAGGTGGGCAGGGTGATCAGGTGGTGGAAGATGCCCGCTTCCCGCGCTGCATCGCGCTGGAAGCTCTGGATCCGCGCATCGGCCAGACGCCCCAGTTCGGTGTCGTCGTAGTCCACGCTCATCAGCTTGGCGCGGTCGTAGGCGGACACGTCCTTGCCTTCGGCCTGCAGGGCGTCGAACACCTGCTGACGGAAACTCAGGGTCCAGTTGAAGGAGGGGCTGTTGTTGTAGACCAGCTTGGCGTTGGGCACGACTTCGCGGATGCGGTCGACCATGGCCTTGATCTGGCCGACGTGGGGCTTCTCGGTCTCGATCCACAGCAGGTCGGCGCCGTTCTGCAGCGAGGTGATGCAGTCCAGCACCACCCGGTCCACGCCGCTGCCGGCACGGAACTGGAACAGGCCGCTGGCCAGGCGCTTGGGCTTGAGCAGCTTGCCGTCGCGGCTGATGAGGACGTCGCCGTTGCCCAGTTGGCTGGCGTCCACCTCGTCGCAGTCGAGGAAGCCGTTGTACTGGTCGCCCAGGTCGCCCGGCTGCTTGCTCACGGCGATCTGCTTGGTCAGGCCGGCGCCCAGGGAGTCGGTGCGGGCGACGATGACGCCCTCGTCCACGCCCAGTTCGAGGAAGGCGTAGCGCACCGCGTTGATCTTGGCCAGGAAGTCCTCGTGGGGCACCGTGACCTTGCCGTCCTGGTGGCCGCACTGTTTCTCGTCGGAGACCTGGTTTTCCAGCTGGATGCAGCAGGCCCCGGCTTCGATCATCTTCTTGGCCAGCAGGTAGGTGGCCTCGGCATTGCCGAAACCGGCGTCGATGTCGGCGATGATCGGCACCACGTGGGTCTCGTAGTTGTCGATCTTGGCCTGGATGGCGGCGGCCTTGGCGTTCTCGTCGGCGGCGCGGGCGGCATCCAGCTCGCGGAACAGCATGGCCAGCTCGCGGGCGTCGGCCTGACGCAGGAAGGTGTAGAGCTCTTCGATCAGCGCCGGCACGCTGGTTTTCTCGTGCATGGACTGATCGGGCAACGGGCCGAATTCCGAGCGCAGCGCGGCGATCATCCAGCCCGACAGATAGAGGTAGCGGCCTTTCGTGCTGCCCAGGTGCTTCTTGATGGCGATCAGCTTCTGCTGCCCGATGAAGCCGTGCCAGCACCCCAGCGACTGGGTGTAGGCGCTGCTGTCGGCGTCGTAGGCGGCCATGTCCCGGCGCATGATGGCCGCGCAGTGGCGGGCGATGTCGAGACCGGTCTTGAAGCGATTCTGCAGACGCATCCGCGCGGCGTATTCCGGGTTGATGGCGCTCCAGTGATTGCCGGCAGTGGTCTTGAGGGCGGCGATGGCCTGAACGTCGTTCTCGTAAGCGGACATGAGTCGATCCTTCTCGATGAGGTTGGCTTGGGTACCAGTCTTTTCCCAACGTCCGGCAGCGGGGTGGCGGTTGCCACCCGGATACCGGTCGCGAAGGCGAAAGGTCAGCCCAGCTGTCGAGTCATGTCGCCGTACGTACCTGCATGGATCCGGACGTCACCTCTGGCGACGCTGCCTCGAGCAGCGCGGCATTTCAGTCGTCTTCTCTTGTAGTGCCTCTTGAGCATCACTACGCAGGACGGCCCGAGGGTCACCCGGAGCCCAGGCGCGACCCGCATGGATAGGGGGTTCGCGTCCGGTGCAGCTAGAGATTTGCAGGAGATAGGCACGTCGTCAATCGTGTTTTGTAGTGCTTTCGTATAAGCACTACAAAAGTCGTAGAGGCGGCCAGGAGCGGGTTTGGGGCGTCTATTGCTGACCCATTGGTCGCCGGATTGAGCAAAACAGGACCGCAAGCCACGGCACTGGCCGTGACCTTGCGGTCACTCGGAAGGTGATTCGAGGGGTTCCGGTATCTGCCTCTGGCGAGAGGCAGAGGCAGGCAAAGGCGGCGGGACTTACCGGTCAGTACCGACGAACGGTAAGTCCCTTGGGCTCAAGGTGCCGTGGCGGCGGTGAGGCCGGTCAGGGTGTCGGCGATATCCTTGGTGCGGTGGGAGGTCTGGGCCGTGAGGCGGCCGGACTCGCGCAGGGCGGCGAGCAGATCCTGCAGCGAGCCCACGTCCTTGGCCTGGCCGGCGATATGGGCGCCGACCTCGCTGATGGCGCGGGACAGCTGGTCGATATCGGCTCCGATCTCGGCGGCGTTCTTGTGGGTGATGGCCGCGAGGTTGCGTACCTCGTCGGCCACCACCGCGAAGCCCCGGCCGCTTTCGCCGGCGCGCGCCGCTTCGATGGCCGCGTTGAGCGCCAGCAGGTTGGTCTGGCCGGCGATCTGCTGGATCACCTGGACGATGGACTGGATGCGCAGGCTCGACTGGCTCAGCTCGTTGGCGCTGCGCACCACCTCCTCGGCCTGGTCGGTGAGGTTCTGCACGGTGCCGTCGGCCTGGCGGGTGACTTCGCCCTGCTGCAGGATGTTGCCGGCCAGATCGTCCATGCTGCTGTGCAGTTCGCCGGAGTAGTGCCGCAGCTGCTCACCGATCTCCTGGCGACTTTGGTGCGCCTGGCGCAGGACCTGGCCCAGATCGGCGAGGCCGCCGAACACCGCCTGGATGGAGTCGTCGAGGCCCTGGGCATCCACGATGCCGGTGAAGTTCTGCCGCTTGAATTCGTCGATCTGGTTGACCACCACCTGGCTCAGGCCCGCCAGCTTCTTGATCTGTCGGCGCAGGAAGAAGGCCTTGAATTCGCCATAGTGAGCGGCAAAGTTGTCGACGTAGTCGTCGCGGAAGGGCGCACCTTCGGGGGTGCGAAAAAAGAACACCGCGGTGAGGGTCTGGTTGAGATTGAGGCCAAGGATCTCGCCAAAGGTGGAAAAGCCCACCACCGGCGTCTGGCCGAACACCTCGCCCATGCGCGGCAGTTCGGCGCCGTTGTTGGCGCGGCGCAGGATGCAGTCGTTGAGCACCCCCACCAGCGGGGTGCCGCTCTTGCCCTGCAGGAAGCGGGCGAAGTCCTGGCGGGTGGTGTCCACCAGGGAGGTGCGCTTGACCATCACCAGCTCCTCACCGGGCGCCACGTCGCAGAACAGGTGGATGCGCTCGCGCTCGTAGTCGATGCGGGCGATGGAGCGAACGAACAGCTCCTCGCCGACGCGGATGGCGAAGGAGTAGTCCGCCAGGCGCTGTTCCAGCTGGTCCGCGCGGCAACTCAGGGCCTCGCAGAGGGCGGCCACCATGCTCTTGATCTGGCCGCGGCTGTCGACCACCTGGCTGATGTAGCGTTCTTCCAGGGAGGCGGTGAGGACACTGAGGCTGAGCGGCGTGGCGCTGAAATTCTGGCTCTTGAACACCCCGAAGCGGGTGTTCCTGGCCATCTTCAGAAAGACCAGCTGGGCATGATTTTCATAGGCTTTGCGGCCATCGTGCAGCAGCGTCTGGCGGAAATCGCCCTTGCCGCCGGCGGAGCCGCCGACGAACAGGCAGGGGAAGCGGCCGGACTCGTACAGCGCCTCCATGAAAAAGGATTCCGAGGCGGACAGGCCATCGAACAGCACGAAGGCCAGGGTATCGCGGTGATCGATGGGCGTGCGCACCTGCAGGCGCTTGAGCGACTCGGTCAGGCGGGCGAGGCGTTTCTTCATGCTGCGCCGCGGTCCGCCACGGCGGATGTCCTCGCTGTCGAGCGGCACGTGCACCACCTCGGCCGAGGCGATCACCGAGGCGTCGAAGAATTGCAGCACCAGCCGGTCCCAGGCGCCATCGGCGGCGCAGTACAGGCGCTGTTCGCTGCCGCAGAGTTCGCCGGAGGTGGTACACAGGCTGATGGAGGCTTCGGGAAAGCGGGCCACCAGTTGCCGGGCGATGACGTCCAGGTCCAGGTGCGGCGAGACGAAGCCGGTGATGAAGGTGGGCTGGAGGGCGACGCCGCCAAGGCGGTCGCCTAGTTCGCGGGCGGAGCAGGTCAGGCTGAACACGCCACTACCGCCCAGGCGGGCGCGCGCGCCGAAGCGTTGCAGAAACCCCATGATTGTTCCTCTTGTGGGCAGGCTGGGAAAGGGAGCTCACCCAGGCATCGGCGCCGTTGGCGGCGGCTTGATAGGGGTGTGCGCCCAGGCCGCAGGCAAGCGGGCAACGGCATCAGAGGGCGAAAGGAGGCCGAGGCTCTGGCACGAGCCTTGGCGCGATAAGGATCGCGGCGGACGCCTTGAGGACAGTCTGACCCAGGCGACCGGCGGTCATGACGGACGCGGAGAACGGAGCGCGGCTGGACTAGTCCTGTTCGCCGTGCTCGGCGAAGGCCTCGGCGCCGGTCAGCCGACGACGCGAGTGCCCGAAGCAGTACCAGGCTGGCTGTTCCTCGATGAAGATCTCGCTGTCCAGCACCCAGTCCTCGCCCTCGAGCAGGCCTACCGGAATGGCGTAGTGCGGCTCGGCCTTGAGGCGATAGAACAGATGGGTGCCACAGTGGCTACAAAAGCCACGCTCCGCCCAGTCGGACGAGGCATGCACCATCAGGGCGTCGCTACCGCCGATCACGGGAGGCTGGGTGCATTCCACCGCCAGCAGCGGGCCACCGCTCCAGCGACGACAGGTCCGGCAATGGCAGGCGGATACGTGGGCGTTGTCGAGACGGCAATCCAGCTGGACGGCGCCGCACAGGCACTGGCCGTGACGTTCGAGGGGAAGGGACATGGCGCTATCCTCGGGAGGCAGGAAGTCTGCAGGATAGCCGGTTGGGCGCAGGGAAGGGAGGTGCCCCCGCCGCGAGCAGGAGCACCGGCGCGATCAATCCTCGCGGCTGGTGACTTCCACCAGGTGATAGCCGAACTGGGTCTTTACCGGACCCTGGACCTGGTGCAGTGGGGCGCTGAACACCACGGTGTCGAATTCCTTGACCATCTGGCCCGGGCGGAAGGTGCCCAGGTCGCCGCCCTGACGGCTGGAGGGGCAGCTGGAGTTGTCCTTGGCCACCTGGGCGAAGTCGGCGCCCCCTTCGATGGCGGCTTTGAGTTCGTTGCACTTGTCTTCGCTGGAAACCAGGATGTGGCGGGCAGAGGCTTTGGCCATGGGAGAAACTCCTGTTGAATGAGCGGGCGAGCCTACTCCAATCACCCCTGCAAGCAAACTGCCATCCGTTCCTCGGCTGGCGAGCCGTTTGGGTTGCGCCCCAGATGCAGGGCGGGTAAATAGCGCTTCCCTGTTTTCCGGATCGGCCCGCCCATGCCTCGCCTTCTTGCCTTTTCCCTGCTGCTGACCACAGGCCTGCTGGCCGATGTCGCCCTGGCGGCGACGCCCGAGGAGGCACGGCTGGTCAGTCTGATCAACGCCTATCGCGCCGCGCCCCAGGGCTGCCCCGGCGTGCGCGCCGCCGCGCCCCTTGCCGCCGACAGTCGCCTGGCCGCCGTCCGGCTGAGCGGCCGGGATCGCCTGCAGAGCGATCTGCGCGCCGCGGGCTACCAGGCGTCGGCGGTGCAGGTGATCATGCTGGCGGGCGCGCCCACCGCCCAGGCGGCCATGGCCGGGCTGCGCCAGCAGTACTGCCGGCCGCTGGCCAGCAACGACTATGCCCAGATCGGGGTGAGTCAGCAGGGACCGCGCTGGCAGCTGGTGCTGGCGCGCCCGGTGGTGAGCGCCGGACTGGGCGACTGGCAGACGGCCGGCAAGGCCGTCCTGGCCGAGGTCAATCGCGCCCGGGCCCAGGCCCGCACCTGCGGTACCCGGCGCTTCGCCGCCACCGCGCCGCTGCGCTGGAATCCGGCCCTGGCCAATGCCGCCCTGGCCCACAGTCAGGACATGGCCGGCCGCGACTACTTCTCCCACACGGCGCCCGGCGGCGGCACCGTTGCCGAGCGGGTGGCCAAGCAGGGCTACGGCTGGACTCGGATCGGCGAGAACATCGCTGCCGGTGCCGGTTCGGTCGCTCAGGCCATGCAGGGCTGGTTGGCCAGCCCGGGGCATTGCGCCAACCTGATGAATCCGGAGTTCACCGAGATGGGGGCGGCCTACGCCTTGAATCCGCGCAGCACCCACAGTCTCTACTGGACCCAGGTGTTCGGCCGGCCGCGCTAGGTCGGGTACTCGGCGATCTCGATGAGGTTGAGATCGGGATCGCGGACATAGACCGAGCGGATCGGTCCGGTGGCGCCGGTGCGTGCCACTGGGCCTTCCAGGATCGGCCAGCCTTCGCGTTGGAGATGGGCGATCACGGCGTCCAGCGACTGGTGGGCGATAAAGCAGAGGTCGAGGGCGCCCGGCACCGGCAGGTGCGCCTTGGGTTCGAATTCGTGCCCCCGCTCATGCAGATTGATCTTCTGGTTGCCATAGCGCAGCGCCTTGCGCCCCGCACCGAATACCTCCAGGCGCATGCCCAGCACCCGGGTGTAGAAATCCTCGCAGGCGGCGAGGTCCGTGGTGGTCAGGACCAGATGATCCAGATGATCGATCAGCATGGCGGTCTCCGCGACCGGACTGGTCTTTCACTGTGCCAGTCCCGGGCGCGGCGCACCATCACTTGGCGTGGGCCTTGATCCAGCGATTGAGCTGATCGATCTCCTTCTGCTGGGCCTGGATGATGTCCTCGGCCAGCGTGCGCATCTCCGGGTCCTTGCCGTGCTGGAGCTGGTAGCGGGCCATGTCGACGGCGCCCTCGTGGTGGGCCAGCATGCCCTTGGCGAAGGCCAGATCCGGATCCTTGGCCTTGAGGCCTTCTTCCATGCCCTGGTGCATTGCCTCCATGCTCTTCTGCATGTCCTGGTGGTTCTGGTGCTGGGTTTCGGCGGCCTGGGCGACGCCGCCCGCCAGCAGGGTGAGGGCGAGCAGGGTGGAGGAAAGGACAATACGCATGTTCGGACTCCTGACTGGGCTGATGACGCCGAGGCTAGAGCTTGCCCCTGGGGTAAGGTCAAATCATCCGGCGCGTTTCGCTGGTAGCCAGAGCTGGATAAAAGGTTTCGCGATGTTTTGTCGCAGCGCCAGGCGGTCGGCGCGCTGAACCCTGGGCGAAAAAGCGACGCCGATCAGGCAGTTGGCCGCTTCGACCAGGCGATCGCCATCACTGGGCGCAACTGCGAGAGGTTGTGATGGTCCGACGCAGCAGCGTAGAATTTTTACTACATCCAATTCCAATCCCTACCTACAGCAGACTTCTCGCTCGCGACCTGGCGTCGCAGGCGGGCCAAGCCTTTGCTCGTGGGTTTTCGTCGTCGGCTTTCTGACCGGAAGTCGCTATCCACCCCTTCGCTCTGGAGTAGAAGACCCCCCATGGATGCTACCGCCGAAGCCCGGAAGCCCAGCTGGTCCGGTGTCATCGCCCTGGCCCTGGCCGCCTTCATCTTCAACACCACGGAATTCGTCCCGGTGGCGCTGCTCAGCGACATCGGTCGCAGCTTCGACATGCGTCCCTCGCAGGTCGGGCTGATGCTGACCATCTACGCCTGGGTGGTCGCCCTGATGTCGCTGCCGATGATGCTCGCCACGCGCTCCATCGAGCGACGGCGGCTACTGATGTTCGTCTTCGCGGTGTTCGTCGCCTGCCACGGCCTCTCCGGGGTGGCCTGGAGCTTCGAGGTGCTGGTGGCCAGTCGCATCGGCATCGCCTTCTCCCATGCGGTGTTCTGGTCGATCACCGCCTCGCTGGCGGTGCGCATCGCCCCGGCCGGCAAGCAGACCCAGGCGCTCGGCCTGCTGGCTACCGGTACCTGCCTGGCCATGGTGCTGGGCATCCCGTTGGGCCGGGTGCTGGGCGAATTGTTGGGCTGGCGCTACACCTTCGTCGCCATCGCGGCGCTGGCGGTGGGCACGGTGCTCTGGCTGGCGCGCAACCTGCCGCTGCTGCCCAGCGAGAATTCCGGTTCCCTGGCCAGCCTGCCGGTATTGTTCAAGCGCCCCGCGCTGCTGTGCATCTACCTGCTCACCACCCTGGTGGTGACCGCCCATTTCACCGGCTACAGCTATATCGAGCCCTTCGCCGTGGAAGTGGCGGGCATGGGCGGCATGCAGATCACCGCCTTGCTGCTGCTGTTCGGCGGTTCCGGGGTCATAGGTTCGCTGCTGTTCAGCCGCTACAGTCTGAGATTCCCCAATGGCTTTCTGGTCGCGGCCATCGCCGGCATCGCCCTGTCGCTGCTGTTGCTGCTGCCCTTCGCCTGGAAGAGCTTCATGCTGGAGGGCCTGAGCGTGGTCTGGGGCATCGCCATCATGAGTTTCGGCCTGGCGCTGCAAGCCAAGGTGCTGGCCCTGGCCAAGGACGCCACGGACGTCGCCATGGCGCTGTTCTCCGGGATCTACAACGTCGGCATCGGCGGCGGCGCCCTGCTGGGCAGCGTGGTAGGGACCCATGTCGGCATGCCCTACGTCGGCCTGGTCGGCGGCAGCCTGGCGGTGGCCGGCTTGCTGTTCGCGGTCTTCATGACCCGCCGCTACGCCGAGCAACTCAACGCCAATCCGCTGTAAGGCTTGCGGGCGCCTCCTCGACGAGGCGCCCCGGCTAGGCGACCCAGAGGTCGCGAACTGTCTACCGGGCCGCGCCCGTCAGTCGTGGAGCGGCCCGGGACGAAGCGCTAAGCTGCGGGCTCCTGGCGCCTTGGCCAGGCTGCCGGATGCGCTCGCCATGAATCGACTGCTGTTCAATCTCTTCGTCTGGACCAAGGTGCCCATCGCCAAGATCGCCGGCCTGCGCCTGCGCCAGCTGGACGATGCCGGCTGCCAGATACAGGTCACCCATGGCTGGCTGAACCAGAATCCCTTCAAGAGCATGTTCTGGGCGGTGGAGGGCATGGCGGCGGAATTTTCCACCGGCATCCTCGCCGACCGGCACATTCGCCGTTCCGGCAGCCGTTACGCCATGCTGGTGGTGGCCATGAGCGCCCGCTTCACCAAGAAGGCCGTGGGCACCCTCGTCTTTCGCTGCGACCAGGGCGAGGCCATCGCCGAGGTGCTGCGGCTGGCCCGGGACACGGGCGAGCCCCAGGTGCTGCAACTGCGCAGCGTCGGCACCGACGAGAGTGGCGAGCAGGTGGCGGAATTCTTCTTCACCTGGAGCTTCAAGGCGCGGCTGCCGGTGGCGACGTCTCGGTAAGAGCGGCCGGCCGGTAGCGTGAAAATCGCGTAGCGTTTTCCACGGGCAAGCCCAACGCAAGACGGTGGAAGGCCGCGCCGTTATCCACCCTCCGCGGCCAACCGCCCCCTCTCCCGGCGGGAAAGGGGGAGAGGCGATCGCGGGTAGGGGTGTCCACGTTGTTGGGCTTCGCTGCGCTCAGCGCCAACCTACGAAACTAACGCCCGAAGCGCCCACCCCGGCGCTCCCCACGCCCCTGGCGCCGGCCGCCCTTGCCCTGACCCTTCTCCTGGCCCCGCGGCCGACGGCGGCGCGACAACTCGCGGGTGATGGCGTCGTTGAGCAGGTCACGATGCTCCTGGCCGCGTTCCAGAGCGGGAAACAATTCGGGCAGGCTGCGCGCCAGGTGCAGATAGGTCTCCACCACGTGCAGGGCGCTTTCCAGGCCGGCGAGATCGGTTCCCAGGGGGATGCGCGGCAGGTCCACCGGCTCGCCCCGGGCCACCAGGCGCAGCCAGCGCTGGGCCTGGCCGCTGGCCGGGCCTTCCAGGCCGCCGCGGATCGGCGTGCAGGCGAAGATCCAGCGCAGCTGGAAATCGATGCCCGGCAGGTCGATCAGCTTGACCCACTCGGCCAGTTCCTCGGGCAGCACCGAGACGAAGGCATCGCCATAGTTGATGTTGCGGTTGAAGGTCAGCCAGGTGCGCAGCAGGCTGGGCTCTTCCATGAAGTCGGACAGGGCGCGCAGGTGCTCCAGGCTCGGCCGCACCTGGAACTGGTGCAGGTCCACCGGATCGTCCGGGCTGTGGAACAGCCGCTTGATGTTGCGCAGTACATGGGGCTCCAGCGCGGTGATTTCCCCTTCGGCATGATGACCGAACCGTCCGGCGCGACCGCCGATCTGCTTGACCTCCTGCACCCGTAGCGGGCGATTCTGCACCCCGTCGAACTTCTCGTCGGTGTAGAAGCACAGGGTATGGGCCGGCAGGTTGAGGCCCATGCCCACGGCATCGGTGGCGACCATGATCTCGGTCTCGCCTTCGCGGAAGCGCCGCGCCTGTTCCCGCCGCACTTCCGGCGAGAGGGCGCCATAGACCACCGACACCCGGCGGCCGGCCATCTCCAGCAGGCCCTTGAGTTCCAGCACCACCCGGCGGCTGAAGGCCACCAGCAGCGAACCCGGTTCCAGGCGCTCCAGGGTGGTGGCGTGGCGCGCCACCGTGACCGGCGACAGGCGTTTGGTGGGCTTGATCTCCAGGCGGTCCTCGCACAGCTCGCAGAGGGTGCGCAGCGAGGGTTCGATCAGCGCCGGGCCGGTCATCAGCAGGCGCTTGGTGTGGGCGCTGACCAGGGCATCGACCCAGGCCCAGCCGCGCTGCGGATCGGCCAGCATCTGCACCTCGTCGACCACCACTACCTCCCACTGCTGGCGGCGGAAGCGGGCGAATTCCTCCACGGTGCAGCAGAAATGGGTGGCACCCGGGCGGATGATCTCTTCCTCGCCGGTGACCAGGGAGCAGGGCACACCGAGGGATTCCAGGCGCTCCTGGTTCTCCAGCGCCATCAGCCGCAACGGTGACAGGTAGATGGCGTGGGTCACCGCCGCCATGGCTTCGATGGACCTGTGGGTCTTGCCGCTGTTGGTGGGGCCGAGCAGCGCGGTCCAGGTGCGGGTCAGGCGCCGGGCCGGATAGTTCTGGTGGTACTGGCCGAAGCGCGGATTGTTTTCCAGCAGCACGGCGAAGGCCATCTTCTCGCGCTGCTGGCCCACGGCGTGGCGCAGGGCGCGACGCAGCTTGTCGCTCTCCAGGCGCATCAGCTCCTGCAGGCGCGGGGTGCCGAGCTGGTGCAGGTCGAAGTCCAGAGCATCGGCTTCGCCCACCAGCACGGCGAAACGCTCGCGCAATTCCCCCTCCGCGGCGGCCTTGAGCGCGGCCACATCGGCGTCGCCAAGCAGACGCCCCTGGTTGGCCGCCAGCCGTCGGGGGATCTCCAGGCGGATGTCCTCGTGGGTCAGCACCACATTGAATCTCAACTCGTGGCGCGTCTCGTTGAGCACCTCCACCGCGCGCGGCAGGAAGTCGTCCAGGCGGATCAGCGCCTGGGGTACCCGCTCCAGTACGCGCTGACGATCTTCCTCGGCCATCTCGGCGAAGGGTGCCGCCAGGATGCTCAGCCGCTCGCGCACGGCATCGCCCAGGCGCTGGCCGACCGCCGCGGCAAAGGTCTCGGCGGAGTCACTGTCGGCCAGGTTCAGTGCCCAGTGCGGTTCGAGCAGCTCGCTCGCCGCGCCGCCGGTGAAGAGCGTTTCGCTGCCGAAGACGTCCACCGGATGGGCAAAGGTCTTGCTGGCACTGAGCAGCGCCTGGCCCAGCAGACGGTCGGGATCGGGCGCACTGCCGGCGGCCACCGCCGCGGCCTCGTCGAGACCCAGCCAGAAGGCCTTGGCGATACGGCCCAGGTGCGGCAGGGGATAACCCGAGTAGGGTTTGAACCAGAGTTCCTGATGCTGTTGCCTGGCGACGAAGTCGGGATGGGTGCGGCCGGCCCAGTCGAGGAAGCGTTGCAGGCGTTCGAGGCGGCGTTGCTTGCGGAGGCGGTGATCGCTCATGCGAGAAGAGGCTTTCCAGGGGGACTATTAGGACATGGGACCCTGGCCGGAGCCACGGGGTCACCGCGTGGTGCGCCATTCGGCAGATAGGGGGCACCGCCAAGGCCTTGGCGCAGTCTCCATCAAGAGGGTGGCGTCCGTCACCCACTCTTCCTCTCCTGTTCTGGATCACGCCACCCACATGACTTTTCTCGTCTGGGTCGGGGTATTGGGATCGTTGTTGATGATCCTCGCCCTGACCTCCGCCTATTTGCGCTGGCTACCGGTCACCACCTCGGTGGTCTGTCTGGCCTTTGGCATACTCATCAGTCCCATCGGCCTGGGGCTGGCCGAGGTCAACTTCCAGCAATCGGCGACCTGGATCGGCCACCTGACCGAGGTGGCGGTGCTCTTTTCGCTGTTCGTCAGCGGCCTCAAGCTGCGGCTGTCCTTCCATCGTTCCTCCTGGCACGGCGCCTATCTGCTGGCCGGGCCGGTGATGATTCTCAGCATCGCCGGCGTCTGCCTGGTCGCTCACTACCTGCTCGGCCTGCCCTGGGGCGTGGCCTTGCTGATCGGCGCCATCCTCGCGCCCACCGATCCGGTGCTGGCCGGGCTGGTGCAGGTCAACCACGCCCAGGATTTCGACCGGGTGCGCTTCGGTCTCTCCGGCGAGGCAGGCCTCAACGACGGCACCGCCTTTCCCTTCGTCCTGCTCGGCCTGTTGTTACTGCAACATGGTCAGTTGCAATGGGACTGGATCCTGGAGTGGTTTCTCAAGAGCGTGGTCTGGGGTGTACCGGCTGGGCTGCTGCTGGGCTACTTCATGGGCAAGGGCGTGGGTCGGCTGATGATCTATCTACGCACCCGGCATGGCGACAGCACCATCTCGCCCAACGACTTCCTCGCCCTGGCACTGATCGCCCTGTCCTATGTGCTGGCCGACGAGATCGGCGCCTTCGGCTTTCTCGCGGTGTTCGCCGCCGGCCTGGGCTTGCGCCAGGCGGAAGTCCAGACGTCGGGGCATGCGGAAACGCCTTCCGAGCACCTGGCGCAGCCGGTGATCGGGCATCTCACCGGCGCACCGGAGCACGCCACGGTCGCCAAGGCGGAGGACATCGAGGAGCCGCGCATGGCCGCCGGGGTGATGATGGGCGACATGCTGGCCTTCGGCAGCCTGGTGGAACGCTCCTTCGAGGTGCTCCTGGTGACCCTGCTCGGCGTGGTGCTCATCACCCACTGGGACAGCCGCGCGCTACTGCTGGGCGCCTTGCTGTTCGTGGTGATTCGCCCGCTGGGGGTGGCGACCATGCTGCCCTTCACCCGCATCGATCGCCAGCAGGGGGCGCTGATCGGCTGGTTCGGCATCCGCGGTATCGGTAGCCTGTATTATCTGTGCTACGCGCTCACGCATCACGTCACGGCCGACTGGGCCGGGACCATCGTCGACCTGACCCTGTCGGTGGTGGCCTTGAGCATCGCGGTCCACGGGATTTCCATCCAGCCGCTGCTCGACCGCTACGAGCGCCTCACTGCCCGTCGCGAGGGCTCGGCGAGACCCTGAGCCCGTTTGCGACCCATACCGGAGGACGCATGTATCACGGCGAACGTCTCAATGCCTGGACCCATCTGGTCGGCGCCCTGCTGGCCCTGGCCGGTGCCGTCACCCTGGTGGTGCTGGCCAGCCTGCAGGGGGATCCCTGGCGCATCGTCAGCGTGGCCATCTATGGGGTGGCGCTGGTGATCCTCTACAGCGTCTCGACCCTCTACCACAGCGTGAAGGGGCGGGCGAAACGCCTGCTGCAGAAGCTCGATCACCTGTCGATCTATCTGCTCATCGCCGGCAGCTACACGCCGTTCTGCCTGGTGACCCTGCGCGGGCCCTGGGGCTGGACGCTGTTCGGCATCGTCTGGGGCCTGGCGCTGATCGGCATGGCGCAGGAACTCAAGCCGCGTTCGGAAGCGCGCATCCTGTCGCTGGTGATCTACGCCGTCATGGGCTGGATCGTGCTGGTGGCGGTGGGGCCGCTGCTGGATCGCCTGGGCGGTGAAGGCTTCGCCTGGCTGGTGGCCGGGGGGGTGCTCTACACCGTCGGCATCCTGTTCTTCGTCTTCGACGACCGCTTTCGTCATTGGCATGGCATCTGGCACGGCTTCGTCATGGCCGGCAGCGCCCTGCACTTCGTCGCCATCCTCAGGTATGTGCTGCCGGTGCCCTAGGGCGGTCTTGAGGAGTTCGTCACAGATATGGCGGCCTATGGCCATACTTCGCGAACCCTTGGGTCGCGGATCGGTTCAGAGATAGCTGAATCCACTCCCCAGTGCGTTGCTTTCCCAAAACGAAGAAGAAGAGGAAGGTGAAACGTGTTCAGCCGTCCCAGATCCCTCGTACTGCTCCTGATGCTTGCCTGCACCGCCTGCCAGGAAAAGGACGCCAAGACCGTCGCGGCGCCGATCAAGAAGGACGCCAGCTTCGAACAGCGCGGCAAGGCGTCCTTCTATGCGCGCAAGTTCCACGGCAGGGAAACCGCCAGTGGCGAGACCTTCAACAACAACGAGCTGGTCGCCGCCCACAAGACCCTGCCGCTCGGCACCCGGGTCAAGGTGACCAACCTGGAAAACGATCGCGCCGTGGTGGTACGCATCAATGACCGCGGACCCTATATCCGGGGTCGCATCATCGACCTCTCACGGGCCGCTGCGCGGCGGGTGGACATGGTCGACGACGGCACCACCGCGGTAAAGGTGGAAAAGCTGGATTAACACCACTCAGTGTGACCAGACCATCTGGTCTTTGCCCTGGCGTTTGGCCTGATAGAGACCTTCGTCCGCCCGCCGCAGCAGCTCGTTGAGAGAAACTTCCGGGTCGAGCCGAAGCGCCCCGGCACTGAAGCTGATGCCCAAGGGGGCGGCGGCGGCCAGGCGGTTACGCAGGACTTCCAGCAGGTGGCTCACCCGCGCATCGTCCAGGCCGCGGATCAGCAGGCCGAATTCCTCGCCACCCAGGCGACCGACCTGCAGCCTCGGATCGAGGTGATCGATTTCCCGCGCCGTGGCGACCAGTACCTGATCGCCAACCTGATGACCGTGCCGGTCGTTGATCTCCTTGAAGTTGTCGATATCGAGCATGACGAAATGCGCAGGCGTCTGCCCGCTTTCGCCGCGAGCCTCGTCCAGCTGCTGCAGGAGCTTGCGGCGATTGGCGATCCCGGTCAGTTCGTCGGTTTCCGCCAGGATCCGATAGCGCTCCTTGAGAATGAAGGTCCGTCGCATCCATTGGCTGTTGGCGTGGTTGTAGGCGATGCCGATGGCCAGGGTGGCACTGGCCAGCAACCAGACCAGGTGTATTGGCATGGCGGTGGGAACCAGCTGGGTCTGACCGATGAACAGGATGAAGGCGGCGCCGGCGAGGGTGATCAGGTAGTGGGAGAGACGATAGGTCATGCCGCAGGTGCCCAGGACGATGATCACGGCGATGGGCAGATTCCAGTAGTGGCCCACGGCGCCGCCATCCTGGATCTGGATGCGAAAGGCGAGGGCGAGCGCCCAGATGTTGCCGGTAAAGGTAAGACTCATCATGCGCGCGCTGCGTGCAACGCTGAGCAGGGCGCTGATCGCCAGCAACAGCAGCATCACGGCGAAGTAGCGCGGCTTGTAGGGGCTGCCGATCAGCGGATTGCTCCACAGACTCAGCGGCCACAGCGCCAGCATCAGAGGCTGCAATACCTGCAGGGGGGTGCGCAACACTCGCCGGACATGCTGTTCATAACGAATATCGTCGTCCATCGACATCTCGGAACGGGGTAAGGCCGATGGGCGATGGCAAATCGGCAGGCGTTTCGGCCAAGGGGTGCGCCACTGTAATGGCTAAGTGCTATCTCTTCCAGTGGCTCGGCGGTGCTATGGCGCGGTTTAGAAGGGTTTCCGGCGAATGGCCTGACTGTATGGTTGGCCTGGCGCGGCACTGTATCTGGCCAACTCGCCTGGATGAGACCGAGACTCTCGGCTCCCCCCGCGCACCTGGTAGCCCCATGCACCTCGCCATCCTGACCTTCGACGGCTTCAACGAACTGGACTCCCTGATCGCCCTGGGCATCCTCAATCGCATCAAGCGTCCGGACTGGTGGGTGTCGCTGCTGGCGCCCACGCCCTGGGTGACCTCCATGAATGGCGTCCGTCTGGAGCGGCAGGCCGGCTTCGACGAACTGGCCGACTGCACCGCCGTACTGGTGGGCAGCGGCAGCCGGACGCGTGAACTCGCCCGGGATGCTGACCTGCTGGAGCAGCTTGCCGTGCTCGATCCCGCGCGTCAGCTGATCGGCGCCCAGTGCTCCGGCACCCTGTTGCTGGCGCGTCTCGGCCTGCTCGACGGCGCACCCGGCTGCACCGATCTCACCACCAAGCCCTGGGTGCAGGAGGCCGGCATCGAGGTACTGGCACAGCCCTTCTTCGCTCGCGGCAATCTGGCCACCGCCGGTGGCTGCCTGGCCTCCAGCTACCTGGCGGCCTGGGTCATCGCCCGGCTGCTGGGCCGCGAGGCAGCTGCCGAGGCGCTGCACTATGTAGCCCCGGTGGGTGAGAAGGAGGACTATGTGGCGCGTGCGCTCTGCAACATCGAGCCCTATCTCGACCATGAACCCCTGGAGGTCGCCTGCGCATGCTGAAGGTCCTTGGCCGCGTCTCTTCGATCAACGTGCGCAAGGTGCTCTGGTGCCTCGACGAACTGGGCCTGGGCTATGAGCGTGAAGACTGGGGCGCCGGTTTTCGCTCGGCGCAGTCCGCCGACTACCTGCAGTGGAATCCCAATGGCCAGATCCCGGTCTTGCTGGACGGCGACTTCGTGCTCTGGGAATCCAACAGCATCCTGCGCTACCTGGCCAACGCCCGGGGCGGCGAGGCGTTGTATCCCGCCGCACCGCGGGCACGGGCGCGGGTCGATCAGTGGCTGGACTGGCAGGCCAGCGAACTCAATCCGGCCTGGAGCTACGCCTATCTGGCCCTGGTGAAGCAACAGCCGCCGCAGCCCGATCGGCAGCGCCTGGCGCAGGGCATCGCCACCTGGAACGGGCGTATCGCCATTCTGGAAGCGCACCTGGCGCAGCACGGCCCCTATGTGGCCGGCGAGCGCTTCAGCCTGGCCGACATCGCCCTGGGGCTGTCGCTGCACCGCTGGCGCAGCACCCCCATGGAGCGGATCGCGGCACCAGCCATCGAGGCCTATCTCGCGCGCCTGGCCACGCGACCGGCCTGGGCCTGCTATGCCAGTGATGCCACGCCCTGAGCAGCCCGCCGGGCAGCGCCGGCAGGCGCCGCTCGCACGTCAGGCGAAGACGAAATACTTGCGCACCGTCTCGACCACTTCCCAGGTGCCCTTCATGCCGGGTTCGACGACGAAGATGTCGCCGGCCTTGAGGTGGATGGGTTCCTGGCCATCGGGGGTGATGATGCAGTAGCCCTCCTGGAAGTGGCAGTACTCCCATTTCACGTAGTCGACGCGCCACTTGCCGGGGGTGCAGATCCAGGTGCCCATGATCTTGCTGCCGTCATCGGAGGTGTAGGCATTGAGGTTGACGGTATGGGGCTCACCCTCGATGCGCTCCCACTTGCAGGCATCGACCACGGGCAGGGGTCGGGTGTCGCGCAGAACGGTGATGGGCGGGTTGGCCATGGCGGCTCTCCTGGTGATGGAAGCCGCCAAGGGTGAGGGGTCGCCCCGAACCGGGGTTGTCCAGGGTCGACACCGACCAGCGTATTTGCGCTATTCGGCCGACTAGCGCTCCACCTGCCGATTCCAGCGGGCGTTCCACTGCGGCCTTACCTTGTTGACCTCGTCCCAGTCGATGGTCACGGCGCTCTTCAGGTAGTTCTGCATGGCCTCCACCTGGCCACGGGTCTTGTCGGTGGTGGGGGTATTGGGGTTGGACGGGATCTGGTCGCCCAGTTCCAGCGCCGGGGCCTGGGCTTCGGGCGTCAGCAGGTATTCCGCCAGCTGCTGGGCCAGCTCCGGCTGGTCGTTGTTGGCGGTCACGCATTCGGCGACGTTGAGCACCACGGCGCCTTCCTTGGGCGGCGCGTATTCCACCGGGATGCCCTTGAGCTTGAGCGCGGTGACCTGGGTGGGCGTCAGCGGGAACAACGCCGCCTCGTCGGTCTGCACCATCTCCGAAAGTTTGGCCGAGCTGGGGATGTACTCCAGCACGTTGGGGCCGACGGTGGTGGGCCAGGCCTTGAAGCCGGGATCGACGTCCTGCTCGGTGCCACCCTTGAGACGGTTGAACATCAGGAAGCCGTGCAGGCCGAAGGTGGACGAGGACAGCGATTGGAACACCACCTTGCCCTTGTACTTGGGATCGGCCAGATCGGCCCAGGAGGTCGGCGCCGCCCAGCCCTTTTCCTTGAACAGCCGGCTGTTGTAGGCAAGCCCTGTCACGCCCAGGCTGACGGCAGCCGCCTGGTCCTTGATCTTGGCCTTGTCGGGGATCTGCGCCAGGCTCGCGCTGGGCTTGAGCGGACTGCACAGATTCATGCCGATGGCGCGGTACATGATGCCGTCGTCGAGGAACATCACGTGGATCGGCGGCTTCTGCGGACTGGCCTGGACCTTGGCGAGGATGTCCGCCGAGGTGCCGGGCACGATCACCACCTTGACGTTGTGCGCCTTCTCGAAGGCGGGCAGCACGCTGTCGGCATAGAGGCGCTCCATGGTGCCGCCGTTCATGCCGAGATAGAGCGTCGGTTCGGCCAGGGCGGCCAGGGGCAGGCCGGCGAGGGCCACGAGCAGGGCAGGGGTCAGGCGCATGATTGGGAACTCCTGGGCTGGGAAGGGAAACGGGCGATGGAAAAGGCCTGCAGGCTGTGCCGGGGCGCGCCCTGCAGGATGCACTCGGCCAGGGCTTCGCCAGCCGCCGGCCCGATCTGGAAGCCCGCGCCGGCAAAGCCGAAGCCGTACAGCAGGCCGGGGGTGGTGAGACTGGGGCCGAGCACCGGCTGGTGATCCGGCAGATAACCCTCGACGCCGCTCCAGGTGCGGATCGCCTGGGCACCGGTGAGCGCCGGATAGAGTTCGGCGGCGTTTCTCAGGATATCGAGGATGGCCAGCTGGCCGGGGCGGGCGCGATCGGCGTCGAGGGCGAAGCCACGCCCACCGCCCAGCACACAATTGCCCCGTGCTACCTGGCGGGCATAGATGCCACCGCCTTCCACGCCGGTGCTGGCGGTCATGAAGGGCGGCAGCGGTTCGGTCACCAGCATGGCCGGATGGGCCGCGGTGAGGGGCACCGGCTCGCCGAAGCGGGCGGCCAGCTCCGCTGCCCAGGCGCCCGCGCAATTCAGCAGCCAGGGCGCGGTGAGGGTCTGGCCGCTGTCGGTACGGAGCTGGAAGCGCTGGCCGTCGTGCTCGACCGCGGTCACGGCGGTCCGTTCGAGGATTCGGGCGCCCGCCCGGGCAGCCGCCTGGGCGAAGGCCGGGGAGACCAGCCGTGGATTGGCGTGGCCGTCCTCCGGGCAGAAGGATGCACCCACGGCGATGTCGCCGACCCAGGGAAAGCGGCGACGCAATTCGCCGCGGTCGAGCAGTTGCAGATCGAGGTCGAAGCCCTGGCTGGCCTGGGCATAGGCCTGCAGGGAGGCGAAGTCGGTCTCGCTGCGGGCCAGCTTGAGGTGGCCGGACCTCAGGTATTCGCCATCGGTGCCCAGCAGGTCCTGCAGACCACCCCAGATCTCATGGGCGCGACTGGACAGCGGCAACTGCACCAGCGGCCGCCCCTGGCGGCGCACCCCGCCATAGTTGACGCCACTGGCCTGGGCGCCGCAGAAATTGCGTTCCAGCAGGGCGACGCGCTGGCCGCCCTGGGCCAGGAACAGCGCCGCGCTGCTGCCGACGATGCCGCCGCCGATGATCAGGACATCCACGTCCAGCCGGCTCATGGCGCCAGCTCCACGCCGAAGGGCAGCGGCTTGATTGGCGCCTGGGCGCGCAACCGGCCGATCTGGTCCAGCGGCCGGCCACTGGCGCAGGCGATCAGCTCGGCCGCCGCCGCGCCACAGAGGCGGCCCTGGCAGCGGCCCATGCCGACCCGGCAGGTGGCCTTGACCCTGTTGATCTCCCAGTGCCCCTGATCCACCGCAGCGCGGATCTCGCCGGCGCTGACCTGCTCGCAGCGGCACACCATCAGCTCATCCGGCGCCTTGGCGGCCCAGTCCGCGGGGAAGGGGAAGGCGCGCTCCAGGCCCTGGCGAAAGACCTCGAAGCGGGTCAGGCGTGCTTGCAAGGCGTCGACCCGCGTTGCGTCCACCGCCAGGCCGCGATCGGCCAGCAGGCTCAGGGCGGCCAGCTCCCCGGCCAGTTCGGCGGCATCGGCGCCCTGGATACCGGCGCCGTCGCCGGCCAGGTAGACCCCGGCCTGGCTACTGCGGCCGCCGTTGTCCCGCACCGGCAGCCAGGCGCGATTGAGCGGATTCCAGGCGAACTCGCAGCCCAGCAGATCGGCCAGCTGGGTTTCGCTGCGCAGTGTCTGGCCGAAGCCGAGAGCATCACATTCCAGTCGATGCGCTTCGCCATCGGCAGCGCGCCAGCGAACGGCCTCCACACGGCGTTCGCCTTCGACGGCAAGGAGTTCAGCGCCCTGGTGCACGGGCACGCCGTGCAGCGCCAGCCAGCTGCGGTAGTAGAGGCCCTTGGCGAAGGTGGCCGGTTGACCGAGCAGCGCCGGGGTAGCCGCGGCCTGGTCGCGGAACGGCGCGCTGTCCAGCACCGCCAGCGGCTTGGCCCCGGCCTTGGCGTATTGATAGGCAACCAGATAGAGCAACGGGCCGGTACCGGCCAGCACCGGTCGGCTGCCGATGGCGCAGCCCTGGAACTTGAGCGCCACCTGGGATGCGCCCAGGCTGTAGACGCCCGGCAGGGTCCAACCCGGCACCGGCAGGATACGGTCGGTGGCACCGGTGGCAACGATGACCTGCTCGAAGGCCAGGCGATCGACGTAGCGGCCCTGGCTCAGGGTATCCAGGGCGCTTTGCTCGGCATTCCACACCAGGGTGTCGGGGCGATAGTCCAGCGCCTTCTGCATCTCGGTCAAAGCACCGTGCAGCGCCTGGGCCTTGCCCGCTTCGAAGCCATAGAGCGCCTTGCTCGGGCGCCGGAAATTGCCCGGTTGCTGGCGATAGATCTGGCCACCGCCGCGGGCGCTCTCATCCAGCAGCACCGGTCTCAGGCCATGGGCGACCAGGGTCTGGGCCGCGCGAATACCCGCCGGTCCGGCGCCCACCACCACGACGGCGCTCACAGCGGCCGCCCTGGATCGCGGCTGACCTGCTGGCCCGCTTCGAGAAAGGTGGCGCAGGCGCGTACCCGGCGGCCGTCGGCCAGGCGCACCCAGCAGTCCTGGCAGGCGCCCATCAGGCAGAAGCCGGCGCGGGGTTCGCCGCCGAAATCGCTGCCGCGCAGGTGATCGCTCTGGGTGAGGATGGCGGTGAGCAGGGTGTCGCCCTGCAGGCCCTCGGCCGGCTGGCCGTCGAGGGTGAAGGCCAGGGTTGGGCGGTCGCCTTCGGCCACCCGCTTGAGCAGTGCCATGGACGGGTCCCGGCTGTTCATTGTTTGCCCACCAGCACGCGATCCAGGCCGTAGATGCGGTCGAGCAGTATCATGGTGGCCGCGGTGAGAGCGATCACCAGGGCCGACACCGCCGCCATCATCGGGTCGATGGATTCGGTGGCGTAGACGTACATCCGCACCGGCAGGGTCTGGGTCGCCGGAGAGGTGACGAAGATCGACAGGGTCACCTCGTCGAAGCTGTTGATGAAGGCCAGCAGCCAGCCGCCGGCCACCCCGGGCAGGATCATCGGCAGGGTGATGCGGCAGAACAGCGTGGTGCGACTGGCGCCCAGGCTCTCGGCGGCCTGCTCGGCGCTGCGGTCGATGCCGATGGCGGCGGCGATCACCAGGCGCAGCACATAGGGAGTGATCACCACCACATGGGCCAGCACCAGCCAGCTGAAACTGCCGTTCACTCCCAGCAGGGCGAACAGCCGCAACATGGCCACGCCCAGCACTAGGTGCGGGATGATGATCGGCGAGAGGAACAGGCCGTTGAGAAAGCCCTGGCCAGGAAAGCGATAGCGGGTGATGGCCAGCCCCGCCGGCACCGCGATCAGCGTCGCCAGGGTGGCCGACAGCGCCGCCAGCTGCAGGCTGTTGTAGAAGGCGGTGAGGAAGTCCGCCCGCTCGAACACGGCGGCGAACCAGCGCAGCGAGAAGCCGGCGGTGGGCAGGCTGAGGGTGTTCTCCGGGGTGAAGGCCACCAGGCAGACCACCACCAGCGGCGCCAGCATGAAGACCATCACCAGGGTATGGAAGGCGAGCCCGAGCGGGCCGTTGCGGGTCATGCGGTCAGACTCCCAGGGCACGTTTGTAGCGGCGTTCCACCAGGCGATTCCAGCCCAGCATCACCAGCAGGTTGAGCAGCAGCAGGGCCACCGCCAGGGTGGCGCCCATCGGCCAGTTCAGCTCGGCCAGGTACTGGTCGTAGATCAGGGTGGCGACCATCTTCAGCCGGCGTCCGCCCAGCAGGCCGGGGATGGCGAAGGAGCTGGCGGCCAGGCCGAAGACGATCAGCGTTCCCGACAACACCCCGGGCATCACCTGAGGCAGCACGATGCGCCGCAGCACCGTCAGGTGACTGGCGCCCAGCGACAGCGCGGCCTGTTCGGCGGCGGGATCGAGTTTCTGCAGCGAGGTCCACACCGGGATGATCATGAACGGCAGCATCACGTGGACCAGGCCGACGATCACCGCGAAGGGGGTGTAGAGCAGCTTCAGCGGCCGCCCGCCCAGGGCCACGATGGCCTGGTTGACCAGTCCATCGGCGCCCAGCAGCAGACTCCAGCCAAAGGCGCGCACCACCACCGAGATCAACAGCGGCGTCAGCACCAGGATCAGGAAGATCGAGCGCCAGGGCGCGCCCATGCGACTGAGGACGATGGCCTCCGGTACCCCGATCAACACGCAGAGCAGTGTGACCAGGGCGCTGATCCAGAAGGTGCGCAGGAAGATCTCGTAGAAGTAGGGATCGCCCAGCAGGCTCAGGTAGTGGGCCAGGGTGTAGCTGCCTTCCTTGATCCCGGTTTCGTAGTCGAAGACGTTGAAGGATAGCGCCAGGGTCAGCGCCAGGGGCGCCAGCAGCAGTCCGGCGAACAGCATCAGGGCCGGGGCGCTGAGCAGATAGGCGCGACCGGTGCCGCGCAGCAGGGTGCTCATGCGGCGGCCTCCGCGGCTTCCAGTCGGCGCAGCAGACCGTCGTCCCAGTGCAGCCCGACGCGCTGGCCCTCGTCCAGCGGCGGCAGCCCATCGTTGCTGCGCAGCACCGACACCTCGCCCAGCGCCGTCTCCAGCCGATACAGCCACTGGCTGCCGAGGAAGAAACGGGTCAGCACCCGCCCTTGCAGACGTCCCTCACCGGCGGGGCGCAACCCGATCTTTTCCGGCCGCAGCGAGATCGCCAGGGCGCCGCCGGCGGCGATCTGCGGCCGACCCTGGGCATCCAGGCTGCCGGGCAGCAAGTTGGCCTTGCCGACGAAATCGGAGATGAATCTGTTGCGCGGATGTTCGTAGAGGCGATAGGGCGCATCCACCTGGGTGATGCGCCCGGCCTCCATCACCACCACCCGGTCGCTGATGGACAGCGCCTCGGACTGGTCGTGGGTCACCATCAGGGTGGTGATGCCCACCTCGCGCTGGATGCGGCGGATCTCGAACTGCATTTCCTCGCGCAGATGGGCGTCCAGGTTGGACAGCGGCTCGTCCAGCAGCAACACCGGGGGTGCTATCACCAGCGCTCGGGCCAGGGCCACCCGCTGGCGCTGGCCACCGGAAAGTTCGCGGGGATAGCGCTCGGCATGCTGACCCAGATGCACCAGGCCGAGGGCCTCCTCGACACGGCGCGCCAGTTCGGCGCCCGCGACCTTGCGCATGCGCAGGCCGAAGGCGACGTTGTCGCGCACCGTCATGTGGGGAAACAGCGCATAGCTCTGGAAGACCACCCCGAGGCCGCGACTGGCCGGCTTGGCCTGGGTGATGTCCTGGCCGTCGAGCAGGATGCGCCCGCTGCTGACGTCGACGAAGCCGGCGATCATTTGCAGGGTGGTGGTCTTGCCGCAGCCGGAGGGGCCGAGCAGGGAGACGAATTCGCCGCGCTCGATGGCCAGGGTCGAACCGGCCACCGCGTAGCTGTCGCCGTAGCGCTTGCTGAGGTTGTCGAGAGTCAGGAAAGCCATGGCCGCAATGCTCCTCCGGTCGCGCCCACGGGGACGGTGGGCAAGGTGTGGGCAGGGCGAAAGACAGCCTGGATCTGGGACGTTGGCGCTCGCTCGAATGGCGGCGTCCGGTGATTGTGAGTATCGCCCTATGGACCTGAAGGTAAGGGCGACCTAGGATGCCGGACAAGCAGGTTTTTCATTGGATGAACTTTTTTTTCAGATTTATTCACTCAGTGAAATATTTCGGAGCGCTGCAGATGGAAGATTCCAGTGAAAGAAAGGCTGCGGCAGGCGAGGTAGGCGTTGGCGCCATCAGCCGGGTGTTCGCCGTGGTGCGCGCTCTCGGTGAGGGCGATCCCGAAGGCGAGAAGGTCACCCGTCTGGCCGAGCGCGTGGGCCTGTCGCAACCCACCACCCACCGGCTGCTGCGCGGCCTGGTGGAGGAGGGCATGGTCGAGCAGTGCGCCCTCAGCAAGAGATACCGGCTGAGCCTGGACTTCTTCGCCCTGGCGGCTAGCGCTGGCCAGGTCGGCAACCTGCGCGACCTGGCGCGGCCGAGTCTGCTGCGGCTGTCGGCGTCCCTGGGCGACTCACTGTTCCTGCTGGCGCGCAGCGGCTTCGACGCCATGTGCCTGGATCGCAGCGAGGGGCCCTATCCGATCCGCACCTTCACCGGCGACATCGGCGGTCGCGTGCCTCTGGGCGGCGGCCAGGGCGCCCTGGCGATCCTGGCCTTCCTGCCCGAGGAAGAACGCGAAGAGGTGATCCGCTACAACCTGCCGCGGCTGCGCGACGCCCATCATTACGACGAGGTGCTGCTGCGCGCCGAGATCGACAACGTCCGCCAGCAGGGCTACGCCGCGCGCAACACCGGGGTGCTGGCTGGCATGGCGGGCCTTGCCGTCCCCATCCTCGACCGTAACGGCCGGGCGGTGGCGGCCCTGAGCGTGGGCACCCTGAGCGAACGCCTCAACGCCCAGCGCCTGCCCACGGTGATCGAACTGCTCCGCCGCGAAGCCGGGGTGATCGCCGCGCGCATCAACCCCTTCGATCCGGTCTTGCGCCGGCCGACCCAGGGGTTTGGTTAAAACAGCGGACCGGAGCGGGTGTTATTGCCCTTCGCCAGGCGGTCATAGAGCACCACATTGACCGTGGCCGCCAGATTCATGCAGCCCTGGGTGGGGATGTACACCACGTCCTCGCACCAGTCGCGCAGCTCCTGGCTCAGCGAACCGTCCTCCGAGCCGAACAGATAGAGGGCGCGATCGGGATGGGTGTATTCGGGCAGCGGCCGAGCGCCGTCCACCAGCTCCACCGCCACCGGCACGCACCCCAGCGGCAGGATGCGGCGCAGGTCGTCGATGTTGATCAGCGGAATGTCCTGGTGGACCTTCTTGGTGTCGGTAACGAAGTCCTTGGCGCGGTCGTAGCGGGTGCCGGTATAGAACACCGAGGCCACCCCGTAGCAACCCGCCGCCCTCATGATGGACCCGACGTTGGACGGCGACTTGGGGTTGCTCAGGCCGATGCAGGCGTATCTCTTGTTGCTCACGTCAGGGGACTCTCGGGAAAACCGCCAGTATAAGGCGTCGAAGGTTGCAGAAACCGACTAAGATGCGCGCCCGCGTCTCCAGCCCCGAGCCCCAGCGATGTCCGCCACCGCCCTCTACACCGACCTGTCGGCCTACTACGACCTGCTCTGCGCCGACATCGACTACCAGGCCCAGAGCCAGGCGGTGCTGCGCCTGCAGCGACTGTTCGGCAACGGCGGCAGCCGTCACCTGGATCTCGCCTGCGGCACCGGTCCCCATGTGCGGCATTTTCTCGATGCCGGCTTCCAGAGCAGCGGGCTGGACCTCAATCCGCCGATGCTGGCCCAGGCTGCGCTGCGTTGCCCGGAGGCGGACTTCTCCTGCCAGGACATGTGCGCCTTCGAGCTGGAGCAGCCGGTCGATCTCATCACCTGCTTTCTCTACTCCCTGCACTACAGCGGCAGCCTCGCACGGCTCCAGGCCTGCCTGGCGCAGGTCCAGGCGGCCCTGACCCCCGGCGGCCTGTTCTGCTTCAACGCCGTGGACAAGCGCCGCATCGACAATGCCTCCAGCGTCGGCCACAGCGTCGCGCGGGCCGATGGCCACTTCAGCTTCGCCTCCGCCTGGCACTACCCAGGCGAGGGCGAACACCAGCAGCTCCGCCTGCGCATCGAACGCCGCCACGCCGGCGAGCAGCAGACCTGGCAGGACGAACACCCCATGGTGGCGGTGGACTTCCCCGAACTGCTTGCGCTGCTGGAGGCGCAGTTCGACGTCCAGATGCTGGAGCACGACTACCAGCGCATCGAACCCTGGGCCGGCGAGGCGGGCAATGCGCTGTTCGTCTGCGTCAGGCGCTAGAGGGTGTTAGTGGGCATGGGCATGCATCCCGCCGTCTACCGCGATCACATCACCGGTGAGGTAGCGCGCCAGCGGTGAGGCGAGAAAGGCCACCACCTGGCCCACGTCTTCCGGCTCGCCGAAATAGCCGATGGGAATGTGCCGGGCGATAAAGGCCTGGCGCGCCTCGGGCGTCGGATGCAGCCGCTGCAGGATCTGCTCGGAATTGATCCGCCCCGGGGCGATGGTGTTGACGGTGATGCCCTCGGCCGCCAGCTGACTAGCCAGCCCCTTGGACCAGAACTGGATCGCCGCCTTGGCCGTCCCGGCGCCGTTCACGTCCCGTGGCTCCATGCTGCCGCTGAAATTGACGATGCGTCCCCAACGCCTTTCGCGCATTCCACCCAGCAGCGCCTGGGTCAGGCGGCGCGTGGCGGTGAAGTTGAGATTCCAGGCTTCGTCCCAGGCCGCGTCGTCCGCCGTTATTGAAAGCGGTCTTGTGCCGCCAACGTTATTGACCAGGATATCCACCCGACCCAGCCCTTCCTCGGCTTCCCGTACCAGGCGCTGGACGTCTTCGGCGTCGGTGATATCCGCTGCGATCACCAGCGGCCGGGCATGACCCGCCGCCACGATCTCCTCGGTCAGGGCCTCCAGGGCGTCCCGCCGCCGTGCGGTGATCGCCAGCCGAACGCCTTCGGCCGCCAGGACGCGGGCTATGCCCGTGCCTATGCCCATGCTGGCACCAGTAACCAAGGCAGTCCGGTCGTGCAGTTGCAGATCCATGATCGATTCTCCAGGGGTAAGGATTTTCGTAGGTTGGGCTGAGCGCAGCGAAGCCCAACACTTCGCGACCTCACCCACACCACTAGCCTCACCCATCATCTAAATGAGATAAACGCCACCTAGGTGTAGGGATCCCTTAACAGGAGTGTTGAATGGATCTGCTCGACAGCATGCAGGTGTTCGTTGCCGTGGTGGAGCGCGGCAGCCTGGCCGCGGCGGCCCAGGCCCAGGGCATCTCGCCGACCATGGCCGGCAATCACCTGCGCGGTCTGGAAAAGCGCCTGGGTCTGCAACTGCTGGTGCGCACCACCCGGCGCCAGCGCCTGACAGCTTTTGGTGAGGGCTACTACGCCCGCTGCCGCGAGATCCTCGCCCTGGTCGCCGACACCGACCGCCAGGCCGAAACCCAGCGCCTGGCACCCGCCGGCATCCTGCGCGTGTCGGCGCCGGTATCTTTCGGTACCTATGGCCTCACGCCACGGCTGGGCGACTATCTGGCGCGGCATCCCCAGGTCACCCTCGATCTGGTGCTGAGCGACCGGGTCCAGGACCTGGTGGAGGAGGGCATCGACATCGCCATCCGCATCGGCGAACTGGCCGATTCCTCCCTGGTGGCGCGACCCCTGGCGCCCTATGAGATGTGGTGCTGCGCCGCGCCCGGCTATCTCGCCCAGCGCGGCACGCCCGGGCGACTGGCCGATCTGGAAGCTCACGACTGCCTCGGCATGGACCCTCGCGCCCTGAGCCAATGGCGCGCCCAGACCGGCACCCCCTTCGGCCCGCTGCCACCCGGCCGCCTGCACCTCAACAACGGCCCCTCCCTGCGCCTGGCCGCCCTGCAGGGCCTCGGCATCATCCTGCAGCCGGCCTTCCTGCTGCAGGACGACGTCGCCACCGGAAATTTGGTCCGCCTCTTCCAAGGCCAGGAACTCACCCGCCCCCTGACCGCGCTCTATCCCCAGACAAGATGGCGGTCAGTGACGGTGAGGAGTTTTGTGGAGTTTCTATTGGGCGAGTTTGAGTCGTATTGAACGGTTCTGCATGAATTTCTGGGTACGTTTTTTCTATACTTTTTCCAGAATATCGGAATTGAATCGTTCTTTATCAATAAGATATTTCTTTAAAAGATTTGTGAATTTTTTGTTTTGCTTTTTGCTAGAGTAGAATATGCTTTGCAGGAATAGCATTAGTGCTGTTATGCAAATAATAAAATACAAAGCCGTAAAGCCTATTTGAATGGCGTTATTTTTAACTAAACTCGAGTTTGCTATAAGGTTTACAGCTGCTGTTATAAGTGCAATTGTTATTGCGTGGGACGTTATTTTGCTGTGGTTTTTTGGTTCTTCGAGTTCTATTTCATTCCATTTTATAATCTCTTCTATGTCTTTTTCTTTTAGTTCAGAGGCTTCGATTTTTCTCTCAAAATAGATGTAGGTGGCATACCTATCTATTTTAAGGAAAGGGATTTCCTTGAGCTCAGGGAATAGCTTTTTTGTTATTCTTGTCAGGTTAAGGCTAATTAATAGTGCGGATATGCAAATCGCTGTTGCGCTTTTTATAAAGTGCTCTTGCGAATAATATGAGGCGCTGATGCATATGGCAGCATAGCCCGCGATGCTCCAGTAGATGGCAGCCCCTTTTCCCAGTTCAATCAACATTTTGAAGCGATAACAGCTTTTCTTTATTTTTTCAAATTTTCCTAATTTTTGGACTATTGACATGCGTTATTTTCCTCCTTAATGCTTGGCGTTGAAAAGATTTAGGTTTTAGTCGATTACCTAGTACCGTAGCCTTTTCCACTCGCACCCATCAAGGCGACGCCTCACAGCTCTATCAGCGCCAACCATTTCTCCATAAACACACTCAACGGATTATCCCTATACGCTCCGAAAGGCCCGCGCCGTTCGTAGCTCGCTGCCCCATACAAGGCCAATGCCTCAGGTTGGTAAGGACCGGTCTCCAGCATCGCTCGCTCGCATCCTGTCGTGAGCGCCTCAGCCTCCAGGCGAGAAAGCAAACGCCTACCCAACCCCTGACCCCGCCCTGAGGGGCTCACGTACAGGCACTTGATCTCCCCATAGCCCTCGTTGAGCACCATGGCGGCACATCCGAGCGCTTGGCCGCCTGCGTCACGTGTCACCAGGAACAGCACGTTCGGCTGCATGAGCGATGTCAGATCCAGGGCATGACGACTCTCGGGCGGATAGAGGCCGTCCTGATAGGCATCCAGTTCGGCGATCAGGGCGATCACCTCGGGTTGGTCGGGGGATTCGAAGGCGATGGGCATGGTGGCTCCGGTCAGGCAATCGCCCAAGCCTAAGCTATTGGCGCGCCTTCATCCCAGGCTCATCCGCAATCCATCCCGCCCGCCGCGCTTGGCGGCGTAGAGGGCACCGTCCCCGCGCTCCAGCAGGGCCGCGAGGCTTTCCGGCGGCTGATCGAACAGCACGGCGCCGATGCTCAGGGTGACGGGCTCGGGCGTCCGCACGCGCTGCGCCGCCAACTGGTTGAAGCGCAGTCTCAGGGTCTCCGCAAGGCGCACGACGTCCCCATCGGCCGCCTCACCCAGCAGCACCACGAATTCATCGCCCCCCAGCCGGGCGGCCAGCGCCTGGCGGGGCAGGGAGGTGCGCAGCAGGTCGCTCAGGGCGATCAGCAGACCATCGCCGGCCGCGTGGCCATGGAGGTCGTTCACCAGCTTGAAATTGTCGAGGTCGATCAGCAGCAGGGCACCGGGTCTGGTCGGGGTCGCCTGGCCGAACAGTCGCGGCGCCTCGGCCTCCAGCGCTCGGCGGTTATGCAGACCGGTCAGGGGATCGCTGCCGGCCAGGCGCTCGATATGCTGCTCGCGGCGATAACGCACCGTGCCGGTCATCGACAGGGCGATCAGCATCACCGCCATCACCCCCTCTACCAGCGAGATCTGGATGATAACGCCGCGATAGACCGCCAGATCGATCAGGCTGCCGGGGGTTAGCGGCGGAATCATCTTGATCAGGTAGAAGAGTCCATGGATCAGCAGCACCATGCGCAGCTGCCGCTCTTCGGCATTGCGCCGCCGCAGCAGCAGGCTCGCCCGTATCGCCAGGATGCCGATCATGAGCGACTGCACCACCAGCAGTACCTTGGACCACCAGGGCTCATTGGGCAGCAGCAACATCCCGAGCCAGGTCGCAGCGAAGGCCCACCAGCCCAAACTCAGACGGCGCGCCGTGAAGCGTGCCACGCCGATCAGGAAGAGCCCATGCACGAAGATCAGCAGCCCGTTGGCGAACCAGATGCCCACCAGCAGCAGCCCCTGGCTACGAAGCAGCGCCAGGGTGCTACCCACGCAAATGAGGGCGAAGCCCGCGCTCCAGTACAGCAGCGCCGACTCGCGCACCGACCGCCATTCGATGGCCAGGTAGCCCGCCGCGGCAGCCGCCAGGGCGATGGTGAGGATCAACATGGTGGGGGCATCGAGTGCCATGGGCGAATCGGACCTGTCTGGATACGAAAAGGGCACTCCCTGCCTTGGGGCGAGCGCCCGCCAAAGCGGAGCCGCACCGCAGTCTTATCGACACGGCATGCGCGGGCTTGAGGCAGAGGATTGCGCGCCATGATGACGGGCCGATAAACCTAATTCAAACCCAGCCCTTCGGCTGGGGCAGGTGGCCCGCCCGTTACTGAGGTTTCACCAGCGTCCTAATCGCCGATGCCGGCAACTGCGCCGTACTGCCATCCGCCAGCCGCAGCACGAAGGCCTCGCCCAGCGACCAGACCACCTGGACGTCCTTGAGCACGCACTGCTCATCGGTAGGCAGCACCCTGGCCTGTTCCTTGGCGCAATAGGAGGTGTCGAGCACGATGGCCTTGGCCTGGTAGTTACCCAGACCCAGCGTCTTGACCATGGTCTCGGGGAGGGTGGTGAGTACGCCGCTATAGCCGGCCAGAAAGAGGGCGAAGAACAGCGAAAACATCATCGCCGCCTTCCAGCCGGCGATGAACAGCATGGATGTCATGGTCGTGACGAAGGCAATGATGAAGGGGGCGATGGCCAGAGCGCCCCACTTGAGTAGCGGCTGCCAATCGCTCACCAGCGGATAGGCCTGGGCCAGCATCCAGAAGATGAACAGGCCGACGACCATCGTCGGCAGGTAAGCCTCCCAGACGAACTTCAGGAAGCTGAAGCGGCGCAAGTCGAACAGCCCCTGAATGGCCATGCCCGCCAGTAGCGTGATGGCGATGGGTGCCAGAAAGGCAACGCTGAGGAACAATTCAGGATCGACAAAGAGAATGGCCGCATTACTGAACCCCGCCAGCAGATAGGGCACGAAGAACACCAGCGCCATCAACAGCATGATCTTGCGAAAGCGCCCTTCGCCTCGATAGGGCAGGGCGTAGGTGATGTCTTCCTTGATCGCAGCCGTATTGATGAAGCGGTAATAAACCCATGCGCCTGGCAGGAACAGTGCGGCAACGAAGGCGCCTATGGTCAGAAAGCCCAGGCAGGCAGCCGCCAGCAACAGCGACGAGAACTGGAAGAGATCGAAGCTGGGATAGAAATGATTTCGGGCGAGATAGGCCAGGAACATCCCGAAGCCCAAGGTAGGCGGCAGCCCCTTGGCCAGCAGCGACGCATGGCGCCGCAGGAACGTGCCAGAGAACGCGAGGATAAGGTCGAAGACTGTATCCGTGTCGGTGGCGGGTTGGTCGGTCCAGCGGGGCATGGGGTCATCCTTGAATACAGTTATGCTGCTTATCTATTCGTTGTTTACCTGACCTTATAATTGCTCGGGCCTATACGTGCATGGGTTGGTGATATTGAATTATTGCCTTTGCAGAAATCCTGCAAGATGCGCATGTCTTCTTAGAGTTATCTTGATTTGTTCTTTGATGGTTGAGGGCATAGTATTTTCTGCTGAAAAAGCCTTTAGTTCTATTATTCTATTGAAGTTGTTTGTTTCTGTTTTTTCGATATATATATCGCTTCGAACACTTGAGTATATGGTTTTTATATCTACTTCATGTTTCGCTGGCAGCCCGCAAGCTGTAATTATTTTTGAAATGCGTTTTCCAAGCGCTGTGGGTGTACTAGTTACCGTTTCGTACCAAGTATGTGCGTCATCAGAGCGCTGAGATTCTCGTTCCCTTACCGGGGCGTAAGAATAGTTTTGCCAATTGCCGGAAATGACATGAAAGAAGTGAGTGTTCTTAAAGCGATCTAAAAATGTCTTTGCAAGTGGTCTGTCATCTCGATCTAGCTCCAGGCAAAGTCTATGCAAGTCTGCGGCGCGAATCGGGATAACCCGGAAATCAAAATATAGCCTCGCTTTATTTAATTCATGTAGAGGCAAGGTTTTTTTGTCTTCATCATTAAGTTCTATATACCAGGCCTCCCAGTTTAATCTGTATTCGTCGCGAGGTTTTGAGAACTGCATTACTCTTTGATTTCGTAGTCCATCACTTACCGGCCATAGTAGCGTAACTTGATATTCTGACAGGTTTTGCAATCCATCCATTCCCTCTCCAAGCCTTTCTGCCACCTTTTCGATTGTTTCTCCAATTGTGCTACTGTGTATAGCAATTTCCTCAATGTCATCGCGGATTATCTGGTAGTCAGACAGCGGCTTTTCCATGTTATGGAAAGAAAAGGTTTCTTCGATTATACGTGCCCAGTTTTTTGAGTCTGGACCTTTTATTTCAAAGTCCTTTGATATGAGTATTCTTTTGTTTCTTGAGGTCGCTTCAGCAAGCATGGTTCTAAAATCTTCATTGGTAGTAAGCCAGATGAAGACTACTGGTATATCTTTGCATTCGCCTCTATCTAGCAAGCTTAAGTGTTCAACAAACTGGGTTGGAATTCTTTCCTTTCCTTGAACATTCTCTTCATATTGATCTATTACAGCAACAATCAATTTTCCTGGATCTATCTTATTTAAGTACTTTATCTTTTTTATCAAAGCATCGAAGGTTTCAATTTCGCTTCGTTCTAGTGTTGTACTGATTACGGATGGCATGTGCGTAGATAGCTCCCTGGAGGCTGAGCTTTTTCCTGAGCCGCTTTCTCCGAAGAGCGGTAGAAATCGAATGCCTCCAGAAATTCTCATTGACTTATAAGCGCGATCAACCAGTGCAATAAGTTCTTGATTAGGAGCCAGCCTACCTTTGTAAGCGGTATCAAGATCTTCATACCTTGATGGTAAGTTAATATTCATAGTTTATTTCCTTAATAAAAAACCCCGCACTAGGCGGGGTCTTTTGATCCCAACATCCATGGCAGGCGTCAGGTTAATCTACTCTGTGACGAGCGTCACATCAATCCCAGCTCAACGCCCCGCCAGTCTGATACTCGATCACGCGGGTCTCGAAGAAGTTCTTCTCCTTCTTGAGGTCCATGATCTCGCTCATCCAGGGGAAGGGGTTGGTAGCGCCCGGGTATTCTTCCTTGAGGCCGATCTGGGTCAGGCGGCGGTTGGCGATGAACTTGAGGTAGTCCTCCATCATCGCCGCGTTCATGCCCAGTACGCCGCGGGGCATGGTGTCACGGGCGTATTCGATCTCCAGTTGGGTGCCCTGGAGGATCATCTGGGTGGCTTCGTCCTTCATCTGGGCATCCCAGAGGCTCGGGTTCTCGATCTTGATCTGATTGATCATGTCGATGCCGAAGTTCAGGTGCATGGACTCGTCACGCAGGATGTACTGGAACTGCTCGGCGGTGCCGGTCATCTTGTTGCGGCGGCCCATGGAGAGGATCTGGGTGAAGCCGCAATAGAAGAAGATGCCTTCCAGTACGCAGTAGTAGGCGATCAGGTTCTTGAGGAACTGGCGATCGGTCTCCGGGGTGCCGGTCTTGAACTCGGGGTCGGAGATGGAGCGGGTGTACTTCAGGCCCCAGCTCGCCTTTTTCGCGACGCTCGGGATCTCGTGGTACATGTTGAAGATCTCGCCTTCATCCATGCCCAGCGACTCGATGCAGTACTGGTAGGCGTGGGTGTGGATCGCCTCTTCGAAGGCCTGGCGCAGGATGTACTGACGGCATTCGGGGTTGGTGATCAGGCGGTAGACGGCCAGTACCAGGTTGTTGGCGACCAGCGAGTCGGCGGTGGAGAAGAAGCCGAGGTTGCGCTTGACGATGCGACGCTCGTCCTCGGTGAGGCCGTCCGCGCTCTTCCAGGTCGCGATGTCGGCGTTCATGTTCACTTCCTGAGGCATCCAGTGGTTGGCGCAACCATCCAGATACTTCTGCCAGGCCCAGTCGTACTTGAAGGGTACGAGCTGGTTGAGGTCGGCGCGGGCGTTGATCATCTGCTTGTCGCCGACGTGTACGCGCGCGGAGGAACCTTCCAGGTCGTCCAGGCCTTCTTGGATGTCCAGCTCGTTCAGCGCGGCCTTGGCGCGGGCCACGGCGTCGGAATCGTCAGCGGACAGGGCGCGGGCGTCATGGACCAGGGCGTCGCCCTCGGAATCCAGGCGCTCGGTCTGAGCGGGCGCCTGCTGGCCAGCGGCCTGCGCGGACTTGGCGGGGGTGGCGTCGTCGTCTTGGTCGAATTCTTCCCAGTTCAGCATGGGGTGTCTCCTGGGTGGCTGTGCGGTGGGGGCGGGGCGGCGTGGCCCTCACCCTAACCCTCTCCCAGGGGGAGAGGGGATAAAGAGCAGCCCTCTACTGGGAGAGGGCTTGGGGTGTTACTGGCAGGCTTCGCACTCGGGATCGTCGAGGCTGCAGGCCTTTGGCACCGGAGCCGGTGCGGGGGCGGGAGCAGCTTCGGCTTTCTGGGCCGGGGCGGGCGCTGCACTGGCCTGGACGCCGGTGATGGGATCGGCGCTCACGGCGTTCAGCTTGCCGGTGTTGATGGTGGACTTCTCGGTGCTGGTGGCAGCCAGGGCACGGAGGTAGTAGGTGGTCTTCAGACCGCGGAACCAGGCCATGCGGTAGGTCACGTCGAGCTTCTTGCCCGAGGCGCCGGCGATGTACAGGTTCAGCGACTGCGCCTGGTCGATCCACTTCTGGCGACGGCTGGCGGCCTCGACGATCCACTTGGTCTCCACTTCGAAGGCGGTGGCGTACAGGTCCTTCAGATCCTGCGGAATGCGCTCGATCTGCTGCACGGAGCCGTCGTAGTACTTGAGGTCATTGACCATCACCGAGTCCCACAGGCCGCGGGCCTTGAGGTCGCGTACCAGGTAGGGGTTGATGACGGTGAATTCGCCGGAGAGGTTCGACTTCACATAGAGGTTCTGGTAGGTCGGCTCGATCGACTGGGACACGCCGGTGATGTTGGCGATGGTCGCGGTCGGGGCGATGGCCATGATGTTGGAGTTGCGGATGCCTTTCTTGGCACGCTCGCGCAGCGGGGCCCAGTCCAGGGTCTCGGACAGGTCGACCTCGATGTACTTGGCGCCGCGCTCTTCGATCAGGCGCTTCTCGGAATCGATCGGCAGGATGCCCTGGGACCACAGCGAACCCTGGAAGCTGGAGTAGCTGCCACGCTCTTCGGCCAGGTCACAGGAGGCCTGGATGGCGTAGTAGCTGATCACTTCCATGGAGGTGTCGGCGAACTGCACGGCGGCATCCGAGCCGTAGGCGATGTGCTGCAGGTACAGCGCATCCTGGAAGCCCATGATGCCCATGCCGACCGGACGGTGCTTGAGGTTGGAGTTCTCCGCCTGGGGCACCGAGTAGTAGTTGATGTCGATGACGTTGTCGAGCATGCGCACGGCGGTCTTGACGGTACGGGCGACCTTGGCGGTATCCAGCTTGCCGTCGACGATGTGGTTCACCAGGTTCACCGAACCCAGGTTGCACACGGCGATCTCGTCCTTGTTGGTGTTCAGGGTGATCTCGGTGCAGAGGTTGGAGCTGTGCACCACGCCCACGTGCTGCTGCGGGCTGCGCAGGTTGCACGGGTCCTTGAAGGTCAGCCACGGGTGGCCGGTCTCGAACAGCATGGACAGCATCTTGCGCCAGAGGTCCTTGGCCTTGATGGTCTTGTGCAGCTTGAGCTTGCCGTACTCGGTCAGGGCTTCGTAGTACTCGTAGCGCTCTTCGAAGGCCTTGCCGTAGAGGTCGTGCAGATCAGGCACGTCGGCGGGGGAGAACAGGGTCCAGTTGCCGTCCTCGAAGACGCGCTTCATGAACAGGTCGGGGATCCAGTTGGCGGTGTTCATGTCGTGGGTACGACGACGGTCGTCACCGGTGTTCTTGCGCAGTTCGAGGAATTCCTCGATGTCCAGGTGCCAGGTTTCCAGGTAGGCGCAGACCGCGCCCTTGCGCTTGCCCCCCTGGTTGACCGCCACGGCGGTGTCGTTGACCACCTTGAGGAAGGGCACGACGCCCTGGCTCTTGCCGTTGGTGCCCTTGATGTAGGAGCCCAGGGCACGCACTGGGGTCCAGTCGTTGCCCAGGCCACCGGCGAACTTCGACAGCATGGCGTTATCGTGGATGGCGCCATAGATGCCGGACAGGTCGTCGGGTACGGTGGTCAGGTAGCAGCTGGACAGCTGCGGACGCAGGGTGCCGGCGTTGAACAGGGTCGGGGTGGACGCCATGTAGTCGAAGCTGGCCAGCAGGTTGTAGAACTCGATGGCGCGGGCTTCCTTGTCCTTCTCCATGTGCGCCAGGCCCATGGCCACGCGCATGAAGAACAGCTGCGGCAGCTCGAAGCGGGTGCCGTGGCTGTGCAGGAAGTAGCGGTCGTACAGGGTCTGCAGACCCAGGTAGGTGAACTGCTGGTCGCGCTCGTGATCGATGGCGGCGCCCAGGCGTTCGAGATCGAAGCTGGCCAGTTTCGGGTCCAGCAGCTCCAGCTCCACGCCCTTGGCGACGTAGGCGGGCAGGGCCTTGGCGTAGAGGTCGGCCATCTCGTGGTGGGTGGCGGACTCGGCGACGCCGAGGAAGCTCAGGCCTTCGGCGCGCAGGCTGTCCAGCAGCAGGCGAGCGGTGACGTAGGAGTAGTTGGGCTCACGCTCGACCAGGGTACGGGAGGTCATCACCAGGGCGGTGTTGACGTCCTTCTCGGCCACGCCGTCGTACAGGTTCTTCAGGGTTTCCTTCTGGATCAGCTCGCCGTTCACCTCTTCGAGGCCTTCGCAGGCTTCGCTGATGATGGTGTTCAGGCGACCCATGTCCAGCGGCTGGGTGGTGCCGTCGGCCTTGGTCACGCGGATGCTCGGGTGCGGCTCGGCGATGTCGCTGGCGGCGCCCTGCTTGCGCTCCTGGCTGCGGGCCTCACGGTAGATCACGTAGCTGCGGGCGACCTTCTGCTCGCCGGCGCGCATCAGAGCCAGTTCGACCTGGTCCTGGATCTCTTCGATGTGGATGGTGCCACCGGAGGGCATACGGCGCTTGAAGGTGCTGCTGACCTGGTCGGTGAGCTGCTTGACGGTGGTGTGGATGCGCGAGGAGGCCGCGGCGGTACCGCCTTCCACGGCGAGGAAAGCCTTGCTGATGGCCACGGTGATCTTGTCGTCGGTATAGGGGACGACGGTACCGTTGCGCTTGATGACGCGCAGTTGACCGGGGGCGGTGGCGCCCAGGTCCTGGCTGTCATCTTGCGCCGGGCGGCCCTGCTGGGCTTGCTCGCGGGTCAGGTCGGTGTGCATGCGGAACTCCCTTGATCGGAAAGAGGGGATCGTCGGCGAGCCGGCGATCCGGAAGAGTGTTGGCCCTGGGCCTGCGCGACGACTGCCTGTCGCGCCATTAGCAATGAAGATTCCAACGAAAAGCCGTATCGGCACCGATTCCCGAGGGAGCCGGCGTTCGGGGTCAGGGACCCTGGAAATTCATGATTCGGGCGACAGGATAAGCCCTCCTCGCTAGGGAAGACAGTCTTGACAGAGGGGTGTTTCGCCGTCCCAGGCTATACCGACGAACTGCTATATATGGTGGTGCGGGGGTGCAAAGGCCACTAGATGTCGCGTTTGTCACGTTTTCAGCTGTGGATAAGACGTGGATAAGCTGTTCGGGACTGGGGGGTATCCTGGGGGTGGTACCCGGTCAGTGCGCGTGAAGGCTGGGATCAGAGCGAGGTGGTCAAATAACGTACAACGTGGCGGAACCGGCATGACAAAAGCGTCGAGGGATATACCGGTTCGCTATGAGCACTTTCTCCACCATAAGAAAACGTTCGATGGCCGCTGCGACGTTCTGCCCCTGCCAACCTCCGCGGCTCTCATCGACCAGAGAACCCTTCCTCTATATAGGCTTCCCTCAGCGCCGAGGCGCGACCAGCGTCAGCAACCGCTGTTGCTCGTCCAGGCGGAAGTGACCGCGCAGGGATGTCCCGGCGGACCAGCGCGGCGAGAGATCGATCAGCAGGCGGATGTCGAAGGCACCGCCGGGATCGGTGCCAAGGATCTCGGCATCCTGGAAGAAGAACATCTGCCCGACCTGGGGGTGCAGCGCCTTGAACAGACTCTCCTTGGCGGAAAACGCCAGGGTGATGGCAAAGGCCTGCCGATCTTCGTCCAACGCCTGCACGCTTTCCCGTTCGGCCGGAGTGAGGATCTGGTCGGCCAGACGTAGGGCCTTGGCCGGTTCGAGCAGGGTTTCCACGTCCAGACCCAGACCCAGGTAATCCCCGGCGCTGCCCACCACTGCCGCGGCCCAGCCGTGGCTATGGGTGATGGCGCCGACCCAGCCGCTCGGCCAGGCGGGTCCGCGGTCCGTGGTGCGATGACCGGGCACCGCAGCAGTACCGCTCAGCTGGCGCAGCGCCTCGCGAGCGCAGAGACGACCGGCCAGGTACTCGGCCTGGCGCTTGGCCACGGCGCGGCGGATGTTGTCCGGGGGTAGGGCGCCCAGGCGCAGGGCGTCACGCTCGAAGCTCAGCTGGGTTGGATCGAAGCGGCAGTGCAGGAGGCTCAGGGAGGCGAGTTCCGCCGCCAGGGGCGGTAGCGGCTCGGGCGCTGTGCAGCAGCCGGGCAGGTCGGCGGGGGGCAAGGCAGGCATCTCAGCCGACTACTCGTGGAGGGTAGCTACGGATCACGGCAGGCTCCGAGGGAAGGGCGCGCAAAGGATAGCCGACTACCGGCTCTGGCTGGCGGAAAACCGCCTCGGACGGTGGGGGATTTCCGCCCCTTTTCGTCGGGTGGCGAGGTTCCGCCCGCCGCGGGCTACTAGACTTTTGGCTGAAAGGTGCATGAAAGCTGGCCTTTTGATTGCGCAGCCAAAAGTGGAACGACGATTGCTTAGGTTTAGCCAGATACTGGCGTCACCGTCGCGCGGCCGCCAGATCCACAACAAAAAGCTCTCAGGATGAGAGAGCCAACATCAGTCAGGTGCCCACTCAGACAGGACGTCAGGCAGTGGCCACAAGGGAAAGAGCCATGACAGCAACCGTCGACACAACAACTACTACAGCTCCCGCGCCCAAGCGACCCGTCAAGCAGCCGATCTACAAGAGCCTGTACTTCCAGGTAATCGTGGCGATCGTCCTGGGTATCCTGCTCGGCCACTTCTATCCACAGACCGGCGCTGCCATGAAGCCGCTGGGCGACGGTTTCATCAAGCTGATCAAGATGGTCATCGCGCCCATCATCTTCTGCACCGTGGTGACCGGCATCGCCGGCATGCAGAACATGAAGGCCGTGGGCAAGACCGGCGGCATGGCGCTGCTGTACTTCGAGATCTTCTCCACCATCGCACTGCTGATCGGCCTGATCGTGGTCAACGTCGTCCAGCCGGGCGCCGGCATGAACGTCGACGTCAGCACCCTGGACACCAAGGGCATCGCGGCCTACGCGGCAGCTGGCGAGAAGCAGAGCACCATCGACTTCCTGATGAACATCATCCCGTCGACGGTCGTCAACGCCTTCGCCACCGGTGAGATCCTGCAGGTCCTGTTCTTCGCCGTGCTGTTCGGCTACGCCCTGCATCGCCTGGGCGAGACCGGTCAACTGGTGTTCAACTTCATCGACCGCATCTCCCACGTCTTCTTCAACATCATCAACGTCATCATGAAGCTCGCCCCCATCGGCGCCTTCGGTGCCATGGCGTTCACCATCGGCAAATACGGCGTCGGCACCCTGGTGCAGCTGGGCTACCTGATGGCCTGCTTCTATATCACCTGCCTGCTGTTCGTACTGGTGGTACTGGGCGCCGTCGCACGCATGCACGGCTTCAGCATCCTCAAGTTCATCAAGTACATCCGTGAAGAACTGCTGATCGTGCTGGGTACCTCGTCCTCCGAGTCCGCCCTGCCGCGCATGCTGACCAAGATGCAGAAGCTGGGCGCCGAGAAGTCGGTGGTAGGCCTGGTGATCCCCACCGGCTACTCCTTCAACCTCGACGGTACCTCCATCTACCTGACCATGGCCGCGGTGTTCATCGCCCAGGCCACCAACACCCAGATGGACATCACCCACCAGATCACCCTGCTGCTGGTGCTGCTGATCTCCTCCAAGGGCGCCGCAGGCGTCACCGGTAGCGGCTTCATCGTGCTGGCCGCCACCCTGTCCGCTGTCGGTCACGTACCGGTCGCTGGCCTGGCGCTGATTCTGGGTATCGACCGCTTCATGTCCGAAGCCCGCGCCCTGACCAACCTGGTCGGCAACGGCGTGGCCTCCATCGTGGTCGCCAAGTGGTGTGGCCAGCTGGACGAGCAGACCCTGAAGACCGAACTCGCTCGCGGCCCGAACGCCGTCGAAGTCGAGGAAGCTCGCCAGACTGCTTGAGCCTAGCGCGAGGACCGCTCCTGGAGCGGTCCCGCCGGCACTCGCGAAACGCCCGTATCGAAAGATGCGGGCGTTTTCTTTTGCGCTGGATTTGCTGAGGGAGGGACGCAGACACTGTGCCCTGGCGGAAACGCCGAGCGATCAATTGGCTGGGGTTGCCTCAACCGCCGGCCAGGGTGCCTGAGCTGCGGCTCCATCACGCTCTTGGGTGGCAGCCAGGATGCAGTGGAAAGCAGGGGGGCGCTGTATGCGGGCCTTGCGAGCGTCGTCTTGCCGGAGGACGAGCAGGCGCAGGGAAGGTGACCAGGCTGCGTGGTCGCAGGCAGGTTGCCGAAGCAGAGGGGGAAGGGGCCGGGTAATAGCAGGAGGAGGGGTGAAGCGCTGGCAGACCGCCAGCGCTTCGGGGTGGATCAGCGACGCAGGCTGGGACGGTAGCCCATCACGCCGTAGAACAGGATGTAGAGGTAGCAGACCAGGGGGATAAGGAAGGAGGGCAGCAGGCCGATGGTATCAGCGAAGTAGCCCTGGATGGCCGGCACCAAGGCGCCGCCGACGATACCCATGCACAGCAGACCCGAACCCTTGGAGGTGAACTTGCCCAGGCCCTTGAGCGCCAGGGAGAAGATGGTCGGGAACATGATGGAGTTGAAGAAGCCGATGGCCAGGAGGGCCCACATGGCGACCTTGCCGCCTTGCAGCACGGCCACGGCCAGCAGCACGCCGATGGCGATGGCGTTGAAGCTCAGCACCAGGTTCGGCCGCACCTTGGTCATGATCACGCCGCCGATGAAGCGACCGACCATGGCGCCACCCCAGTACAGCGACAGGTACTTGGCGGCGGTAGCGGCGTTCAGGCCGGCCACGTCCGGGCTTTCCATCAGACTCACCAGGTAGCTGCCGATGGACACTTCGGCGCCCACGTACATGAAGATGCCGACCACGCCGAGCAGCAGGTGACGATAGGCCCAGACGCTGTTGGCGGCCAGGGCGTTCTCGTCGGTGGTGTTGTCCTGTTCGGTGTCCTTGATCTGCGGCAGGCGGAAGAGGCCGATGATCACCGCCAGGGCGACCAGCATGCCGGCCAGGATCAGGTAGGGCAGCTGCACCGAATGGGCGGCGGAGTCTTCACCGACCAGCGCCAGGATGGTCACCGCGCCCACCAGTGGGCCGACGGTGGTGCCCAGGGAGTTGAAGGCCTGGGTCAGGTTGAGGCGCGAGGCCGCGGTTTCCGGCTTGCCGAGGATGGTGACATAGGGATTCGCCGCTACCTGCAACACGGTGATGCCGGCCGCCAGTACGAACAGGGCGGTCAGGAAGAAGCCGTAGGAGTGGGCTCCGGCCGCCGGGTAGAAGAGCACGCAACCAACGCCGGCAGTGAGCAGGCCGACGATGATGCCCTTCTTGTAGCCCAGGCTTTCCACCAGGCGACCCGCCGGGAAGGAGACGATGAAGTAGGCGGTGAAGAAGCAGAACTGGATCAGCGAGGCCTGCAGGTAGCTGAGGGTGAAGACCGCCTTGAGGTGGGGGATGAGGATGTCGTTCAGCGAGGTGATCAGGCCCCACATGAAGAACAGCATGGTGAGGACGATCAAGGGTCCGCGGTAGCTCTGGTTTTGATTGTGCATTGGGGCTCCATGGGTACAACAGTTTCTTGTTTCTGCCCGCGATTCTCGGACAGCGCTGTCTAGGGCGGCTGCGCAGACACAGCGAAGCGGCGCGAGATTAAGCTATTCGCGCTGCTGAATCCATTCTTCCTGGAGGTTCGCAGGCGAAGTGCCGGCGCCTTCGACCGCGGGGCCAGTGACCGGTTCAGCGGGGCACGGCGCAGAAATGAAAAACGGCGCCAGAGGCGCCGTTTGGGTCACACAAGTGAGGGCTATCAGCCCTGCCAGCGCTTGAGTACCAGGGTGGCGTTGGTGCCGCCGAAGCCGAAGCTGTTGCTCATGACGAGGTCCAGCTTAGCGTCTTCCTTGGTCTCGCGCAGGATCGGCAGGTCAGCGACTTCCGGATCCAGTTCGTCGATGTTGGCCGAGCCGGCGATGAAGTTGCCTTCCATCATCAGCATGCAGTAGATGGCCTCATGGACACCGGCGGCGCCCAGGGAGTGGCCGGACAGGCTCTTGGTGGAGCTGATGGCCGGCGCCTTGTCACCGAACACGGCGCGTACGCCCTTGATCTCGGCCACGTCGCCCACCGGGGTGGAGGTGCCGTGGGTGTTCAGGTAGTCGATCTCGCCGTCGACGGTGGACAGCGCCTGCTGCATGCAGCGGATGGCGCCTTCGCCGCTCGGGGCGACCATGTCGTAGCCGTCGGAGGTCGCGCCGTAGCCGACGATCTCGGCATAGATCTTGGCGCCACGGGCCAGGGCGTGTTCGAGTTCTTCGACCACCACCATGCCGCCGCCGCCAGCGATGACGAAACCGTCACGCTTGCTGTCGTAGGCACGGGAAGCCTTTTCCGGCGTCTCGTTGTAGTCGCTGGAGAGCGCGCCCATGGCATCGAACAGCATGCTCTGGGTCCAGTGCTCTTCCTCGCCGCCGCCGGCGAAGACCACGTCCTGCTTGCCGAGCTGGATCTGCTCCATGGCCAGGCCGATGCAGTGAGCGCTGGTGGCGCAGGCCGAGGCTACGGAGTAGTTCAGGCCCTTGATCTTGAAGGGGGTGGCCAGGCAGGCGGAGACCGTGCTGCTCATGGTCCGGGTCACGCGGTAGGGACCGACGCGCTTGACGCCCTTCTCGCGCAGGATGTCCAGGGCTTCCATCTGGTTGAAGGTGGAAGCGCCACCCGAGCCGGCGATCAGGCCGGTGCGAGGGTTGGAGACCTGGTCTTCGGCCAGACCGGAGTCCTTGATCGCCTGCTCCATCGCCAGATAGGCGTAGGCGGCGGCATCGCCGACGAAGCGCTTGACCTTGCGGTCGATCAGTTCTTCGAGGTTCAGGTCGATGGAACCGGAAACCTGGCTGCGCAGACCCATTTCGGCATATTCCGGATTGTGACGGATGCCGGCACGGCCTGCGCGCAGGTTGGCGGAAACGGTGTCTTTATCATTGCCCAGGCACGAAACGATACCCAGACCGGTAATGACGACGCGACGCATGCGAAAAGCCCTTAGAAGCTATCGGTGGAAGTGAACAGGCCGACGCGCAGACCTTCGGCGGAGTAGATCTCGCGGCCGTCCACGCTAACGGTGCCATCGGCGATGGCCAGAATCAGCGACCTGTTGATGGTGCGTTTGATATGGATATTGTAGGTGACCTTCTTGGCGGTCGGCAGTACCTGACCGAAGAACTTCACTTCGCCAGAGCCCAGGGCGCGACCGCGACCCGGATTGCCCTGCCAGCCAAGGTAAAAACCGACCAGCTGCCACATGGCATCCAGGCCCAGGCAGCCCGGCATCACCGGATCACCTTCGAAATGGCAACCGAAGAACCAGAGGTCGGGACGGATATCGAGTTCCGCCACCAGTTCGCCCTTGCCGTATTTCCCGCCTACCTCACTGATATGCGTGATCCGATCGATCATCAGCATGTTCGGTGCGGGCAATTGGGCATTGCCCGGACCGAAGAGCTCGCCACGGCTGCAGCGCAGCAAGTCTTCGTAGGTAAAGGCGTGTTGTTTGGTCATGCAAGCTCCTGTAGCTGGCCTAGGTCCAGGCTCTGGCGACTCCGAAGGTCGCTCTGGGTATGGCTTCGTGTAGCAGTAGACTGCCGGGGCATCGGGAAAGTCACAGGCCAGCGCCCCGCTCGTTAACGGACCATTGTGCACTTTCCGCAGTCAATTCTCCATCCTGGGAGGCCGTTCAGGATCTTGCGGTCCTTGGGTCAGCGAAGCGGGCAGGGCCGAGAAAGAGCTGTTTACCGGTGCTAAATGTGCATCGCGCAGCCGTTTTCAACACCGTTCGGCCGAAACGAGGCAGATCGTGAACAGGCCCTGAGGCGTTCGTGCGGCTACCGTATACTGGGCGGCGAGGCCGCGCGATCGCGGTGATGACGAGAGTTTCGATGACAGTCCAATCCCCCATCGCCGTCCTGGGTGGCGGCAGTTTCGGTACCGCCCTGGCCAATCTGGTCGCCGAGAACGGGCTGCCGGTGCGCCTGTGGATGCGCGATCCGCAACAGGCCGAGACCATCCGCCGGGAGCGCGAGAACCCCCGCTACCTGAAGGGTATCAAGGTGCACGCCGCGGTCGAGGCCACCAGTGATCTGCCGGGCGCCATCCAGGGCTGCGAGCTGATCCTGGTAGCGTTGCCGTCGAGCGCGCTGCGCCAGGCGCTGGCGCCCATCGCCCAGCAACTGGAGGGGCGTTTCCTCGTCAGCACCACCAAGGGCATCGAGGCGCATTCCTTCATGCTGATGAGCGAGATCCTCGCGGAAATCGTGCCGCGCGCGCGCATCGGCATCATCTCCGGCCCCAATCTGGCCCGCGAGATCGCCGAGCATCAGCTCACCGCCACCGTGGTGGCCAGCGAGGACGAAGCCGTGTGCCGGCAGGTCCAGGCGGCACTGCACGGCCGTACCTTCCGCGTCTATGCCAGCGCCGATCGCCTCGGCGTCGAACTGGCCGGCGCCCTGAAGAACGTCTACGCCATCATCGCCGGCATGGCCGCGGCCCTGGCGATGGGCGAGAACACCCGCAGCATGCTGATCACCCGGGCCCTGGCCGAGATGACCCGCTTCGCCGTGCAGCGCGGCGCCAATCCCATCACCTACCTGGGCCTGGCCGGGGTAGGGGACCTGATCGTGACCTGCTCGTCGGAGAAGAGCCGCAACTACCGAGTCGGCCATGCCCTGGGGCGAGGATTGACCCTGGACGAGGCGGTGGCCCAGATCGGCGAGACCGCGGAAGGCGTCAATACCCTGCGCGTGCTCAAGGAAAAAGCGGATGAGCTGGGCGTCTACATGCCCCTGGTCAACGGCCTCTATGCGATCCTGTTCGAGGGCCGCAGCCTGGGGCAGGTGATCGAGGCCCTGATGGGCGGCGAGCCCAAGACCGATGTCGATGTGGCGGATGCCCCCTTCAATTGAGCCGCTACACTGTCTGAAAAGAGGAATTTCCATGTCCCAACCCGAACATTCCCGCGAGCTGCTAGGCCTGCGCCTGATCTGGATGCTGCTGTTCCTGTTCGTCTGGCTGGGTGCGCAGTACGTGCTGGCGGTGGTGGTGCTGGTTCAACTGGTGGTGCGCCTGATCAAGGGCGAGGCCAACCCCGGGCTGATCGCCTTTGGCGCGGCCCTGGGTGCCTATCTGGCGCAGATCGTCCGCTTCGGCACCTTCGCCAGCGAAGTGAAGCCCTGGCCCTTCGCCGACTGGCCGGCCACCGAGCCCGCCGACGATCGCTCCGCCACCGCGCCATGAAGCTCTGGCTGCTGCGGCATGGCGAAGCCGAGGCGCGGGCGTCCAGCGACGAGCTGCGCGAGCTGACCATGGCCGGGCGCGCCGAGGTGTTGCGCAGCGCCCTGCAACTGCAGGGTGCCCAACTGCAGCTCATCCTCGCCAGTCCCTACGTACGGGCGCAGCAGACGGCGGCTCTGGTTCAGCAGCAACTGGGCTGGCCAGGCAAGGTGCGCAGTGCCTCCTGGGCCACGCCCAACGGCGAGCCGGAACGCGCCCTGGACGAGCTGGAGCGCCTGGGCGTGGAGGAGCTGCTGCTGGTGACCCACAATCCCTTCGTCGCTGAACTGGCCGGCTGGTTGCTGCACGGGCATCGGCAGGCACCGGTAGCCATGGGCACCGCGTCCCTGCTGTGCCTGGAGGCGCCGCTGTCCCTGGCCGGCGGTTTCGAGCTGGTCAGTCACTTCCATGGCTGACGCCCTTGCAAGGAAAGTACATGAGCATCTGGCAGACCCTTCCGGATCCTGAGGACCTCGGGCGTGCGCTCGAAAATACCCTCGCAGAACACCTGGACATGCGCATCGAAGCCTGGGACGACAGCAGCCTGACCGCCAGCATGGTGGTCGACCGGCGTACTCACCAGCCCATGGGGTTGCTGCATGGCGGCGCCTCGGTGGCCCTGGCGGAAACCGTGGGCTCGATCGCCAGCATGCTCTGCGTGGATCGTTCGCGCTTCTATTGCGTGGGTCAGGAAATCAACGCCAACCACGTGCGCGGCGTGCGTTCCGGGCGGGTAACGGCGGTCGCGCGGCCCCTGCACCTGGGGCGCAGCAGCCATGTCTGGGACATCCGCCTGAGCGATGAGGAAGGACGGCTGACCTGCGTATCGCGGCTGACCGTGGCGGTGGTCCCGCTGCAACGGGACGCCTCCTAGACATGGCCAGCGTCTGGCTGGCAGGGGAGGCAAGCACATGACGGCCCAGGTGCAGGAGCTGCGCCTGGAGCTGCCTCATATCGAGCTGAGCGCCCGGGTGTTCGGCCCGGAAGACGGCTATCCGGTGCTGGCGCTGCATGGCTGGCTGGACAATGCCATGACTTTCGCCCAGCTCGCCCCCCGCCTGCAGGGTCTGCGCATCGTCGCGCTGGACCTGCCCGGGCACGGGCTGTCGGCACATCGTCCCGCTGGCGTCGGATATGCCATCCAGGACTATGGACTGGATGTGCTCGCTGCCGCGCGGCAACTGGGCTGGGACCGCTTCGGCCTGCTCGGGCACTCCATGGGCGCCATCGTCGGCGTCATCGCCGCCGCGGCCCTGCCGGAGCAGATCGAGCGCCTGGCGCTGATCGATGGCCTGCTGCCCTACACCACGCCGGCGGCGGAGGTGCCTGAGAAACTCGGCAAGGCGCTGCTCGCCGAGCTGGAACTGCCCAATCGACGCAAGCCGGTCTATACCACGGTGGAAGACGCCGTGGCGGCGCGGCTGAAGGGGGCGCTGACGGTCAGTCGCGAAGCCGCCGAGTTGCTCGCCGAGCGCGGCTTGATGGCGGTGCCGGGTGGCTATACCTGGCGCTCCGATCCGCGCCTGCGGCTGCCCAGTCGGATGCGTTTCACGCCGGAGCAGGCGGCTGCCTGCCTGGACGCCGTGCGCTGCCCGACGGCGCTGGTGGTGGCCGCGGGCGGCCTCGTGGCGCCCCATGCCGAGGCCATGCGCCTGGCACGGCAGCAGCCACACTTCAGCCTCCATGAGCTGCCGGGCGGGCACCATCTGCACCTGGACGATGCCGCGGGCGCCCAGGCCGTCGCAGATTGTTTCAATGCCTTCTTTGCCGCCAGCACCGGGCGCGACGAATAATGCGGCATGCCTAGCCGACCGTTCTGCCTCTGCACCACTCTCGTCCGCCGATCCCTGCTGATCGGCCTGCTGTTTTCCACCTGTGGTGTGCAGGCCGCCGTACTGCCCGAAATCGCGCCCATGGATCATGCCCAGCTCGTTCGCGAAACCGGACCGGCAACTGCCGAACGCCTCTATCCGCTGGGGCCGGCCAGTCGCATCGGCGGTCGCCTGCGCCTGGAGGATTCCTTGCAGGTGGAGGGCGAACTCCAGACCCAGACCTTCGAGCTGGCCCCTGGACATCCGCCGCTGGCGCGCCTCGACAGCGAACGCCAGCGCCTGCAGCAGCAGGGTGCGACGCTGCTCTACTGGTGCGAGGGGCGTGACTGCGGCGCCAGCAGCGTCATCGCCAACAGCCTGCTGGGCGAGGCCATGCTGTTCGGGCCCGACGACCAGCAGGGTCTGCTGGTATTGCAGCTGGCGGAGCCACAGACGGTGCTGACGCTCTATGGCATCACCCGGGGCAACCGCCGCGGCTACCTGCATGCCGAGCGGCTGCAGGCCGGCCAGCCCCTGCCCGAGTTGTTGCCGAGCGCCGCCACCCTGCTCAAGGAATTGCAACGCGACGGTCAGCTGCTGCTGCCCGTCCTGGAGCGGACGCCAGAGCAACCCTGGATCGCCCGCCTGGCGGCGGCCCTGGCGCTCAATGGCGATGTGGCGGTGACCCTCGGCGGCGACCAGGCCATGGCCTGGCAGAGCGTCCTGCGCGAGGCGGGAATCCGCGCGCCGCGACTGCAGACCGAAGCCGGTCGAGCCGCCGGGCTCTATCGCCGCTAGACGTCGTTGACGTAGCGGGTCCGCCCCGCGCCCAGACCAAAGAGCGTGGCCAGCACGGCGATCAGGGTGAAGAGCACGCCCATGGGTGCCCAGTCGTGGGTGGCGTCATGGAGGATGCCCACCAGCAGCGGGCCGAGCGAAGCCAGGCTGTAGCCCGCGCCCTGGGCCATGCCCGACAGCCGCCCGGCGGTTTCCGCATCCCGCGAGCGCAGCACCAGCAGGGCGAGCGCCAGGCTGAAGGTGCCGCCCTGGCCCAGGCCGAGCACGACGGCCCACAGCCAGAGACTACCCAGCGGCGCATAGAGACAGCCCAGCAAGCCGGCGAGGGTGAGGCTCATGGCCACCACGATGGCCAGGCGCTGGTCTCGGCCGCGGGTCGCCAGCCAGGGGGCGGTGAGGGCGCTGACCAGCTGGGTCATCACCGAACCCGACAGCATCAGACCCGCCTGCACCATGCCCAGGCCGCGATCCATCAGCAGGGTCGGCAGCCAGCCAAAGACGATATAGGCCAGCGACGACTGCAAGCCCATGTACAGGGTGATCTGCCAGGCCAGTCGGTTGCGCCACAGCGAACCGCCGGCACCCCGGCGCGGTGCGATGGTGGGCGGCTGGCGCAATTGCGGCAGCCAGACCAGCAGGGCCACCACGGCGACCAGGGCCCAGGTGGCGAGAGCAGGTTGCCAGCGGCCGTCGAAGGCTGCGGCGAGGGGCGCGGTGGCGCCAGCGGCCACGGCGGCGCCAATGCACAGCATCATGGTGTAGAGCCCCATCAGTTGGCCGGCCTGGGCCGGAAAGTCGCGCTTGACCAGGGCTGGCAGCAGCACGCCGAGGATGCCGATGCAGGCGCCGGCGATCAGGCTGCCAAGAAACAGCCCCAGGGGTGGCAGCAGACTGCGCAGGACGATGCCGCCGGCGAGCAGCGCCAGGATGGCGCCCAGGGTACGTTCGCTGCCCCAGCGGCGCGCCAGGCGCGGGGCCAAGGGCGCAAATAGCCCCAGGCAGAGTACCGGCAGGGTGGTGAGCAGGCCGATGGCGCTGCTGGAAAGGCCCGTGCTGGCTTCGATCTGCCGCAGCAGGGGCGCCAGGCTGGAGAGGGCCGGGCGCAGGTTGAGGGCGATGAGCATGAGGCTGGCGAGCAGCAGACCGCGTTGCCAGGGCGTGAGGTGGGACGTCGCTGAAGAAGACATGAGCACTGCTATGACCGGGGAAACCGGCAATGCTAGCGCACCCTGGCCATAACGCACGGCGCTTCCGTTCGCTACCCTTCAGCGGGAAAAAATAGTTGGCGGACCGGCTAAAAAATCGCCAGTTCGTCCATCGCCGCACCGCCGCTCGCTTGTCCGGGGTCGGCCGGAGGTTTTCCACGAGGTTATCCACAGCAACTGTGGATTACCGCCAGAAAACAGTCCTTTTGCTTTGGCTGGCGATCTGTTAGGCGCGGTCGTTCCCCGCCGGCTGACAGGCATTTGCTACTATTACGCCCCTTCGCGCTGGCTGTCGAACCAGCGCCACCGCTGAACCGGAGTAACGATGACCGATCCCATTCGCCTCACCCAATACAGCCACGGTGCCGGTTGTGGTTGCAAGATCGCCCCCAAGACCCTGGAGACCATCCTGGCCGGCAGCGGCGCCCAGCATCTGGATCCGCGGCTGTGGGTGGGCAATGCGTCGCGCGACGATGCGGCGGTCTATGGTCTGGATGACGAGCGTGGGGTGGTCTCCACCACCGACTTCTTCATGCCCATCGTCGATGACCCCTTCGATTTCGGTCGCATCGCCGCCACCAATGCCATCAGCGACATCTATGCCATGGGTGGTGACCCCTTGCTGGCCATCGCCATCCTCGGTTGGCCGGTCAATGTGCTGCCGCCGGAAGTGGCGCGCGAGGTCATCGCCGGCGGTCGGCGGGTCTGCGACGAGGCCGGCATTCCCCTGGCCGGCGGCCATTCCATCGACGCGCCCGAGCCGATCTTCGGCCTGGCCGTGACCGGGATCGTGGAGAAGCGCCACCTCAAGCGTAACGACACCGCGACCTTGGGCAGTCGTCTCTATCTGACCAAGCCGCTGGGCATCGGCATCCTCACCACCGCCGAGAAGCGCGCCCTGTTGCGGCCGGAGGATCGCCATCTCGCGCGTGACACCATGTGCCAGCTCAATCGTCCCGGCAGCCGTTTCGGCCGCCTGGCCGGGGTGACGGCGATGACCGACGTCACTGGCTTCGGGCTGCTCGGCCACCTGGTGGAGATGGCCGACGGCAGTGGCCTGACCGCCGAACTCGACTTCGCCGCCATTCCCCGTCTCGACGGGGTGGATTTCTATCTGCAACAGGGCTGCGTGCCCGGCGGCACCGAGCGCAACTTCGACAGCTACGGCAGCCGCATCGCCCCGCTGGACGAGGCCCGCCGCCAGCTGCTGTGCGATCCCCAGACCAGTGGCGGCCTGTTGGTGGCCGTGGCCCCCGAGGGCGAGGCGGAATTCCTTGGCGTGGCCGCGGAGCTGGGTCTGGCCCTGCAACCCATAGGGCAACTGGTGGCTCGGCGCGCCCATGCGGTCGAGGTGGCTTGATGAACCAGCGTGAGGATGCCCGCGACCTGCGAGCGCTGTTCCTGAGCGATGTACCCCTGATCGATGTCCGTGCCCCGGTGGAGTTCGGCAAGGGTGCCTTTCCCCAGGCGACCAACCTGCCATTGATGAACGACCTGGAGCGCCAGCGCGTGGGCACCCGCTATAAGCAGCAGGGCCAGCAGGCGGCGTTGCAACTGGGTCATCAACTGGTGTCCGGTGCGGTCAAGGAGGCGCGCATCCAGGCCTGGGCCGATTTTGCCCGGGCCCATCCGGAGGGCTATCTCTATTGCTTCCGCGGCGGCTTGCGCTCGCAGATCAGCCAGGAATGGCTGCGCAGCGAGGCCGGCATCGCCTATCCGCGGGTGGTGGGTGGCTACAAGGCCATGCGCACCTTCCTTATCGACACGCTGCAGCAGGCCCTGGCCGAGTGCCGCTTCGTGGTGGTGGGCGGCATGACCGGTACCGGCAAGACCGAGGTGGTGGCCCAACTCGACAACGCCGTCGACCTCGAAGGGCATGCCAACCACCGCGGTTCCAGTTTCGGTAAGCGCGCCACGCCGCAGCCGGGCCAGATCGATTTCGAGAATCGCCTGGCCGTCGATCTGTTGCGCCGCCGCCAGGCGGGGCAGGGGCAGTTCGTGCTGGAAGACGAGTCACGGCTGGTCGGTCGCTGCTCCTTGCCGTTGGAATTGCACCAGGGCATGCAGCAGTACCCGCTGGTCTGGCTGGAAGACAGCCGGGAAAATCGCATTGAGCGCATCCTGCGCGACTACGTCATCGACCTGGCGGCGGAATTCCTTGCCCTGCACGGGCCGGAGCAGGGCTTCGCGCTGTTCGCCGAGCAGCTGCGCAAAAGTCTCTCCGGCATCGCCAAGCGCCTGGGTGGCGAACGCTTCCAGCGCCTATCGACCATTCTCGAAGACGCCCTGGCCGAGCAGGAGCGCTCAGGCGACGTTGCCGCGCATCGTGGCTGGATCAAGGGCCTGCTAGCCGAATACTACGATCCCATGTACGCCTATCAGCGCGAGAGCAAGGCGTCGCGGGTGATCTTCAGCGGCGACCAGGCCGCGGTGGTCGAGTTTCTGCGCAATCGGGGCTGAACAGCGGCCACGGTTAGCGGTCTACGCTGCGGTTATCCGGCCGTTCCGGCCGGTCGCAGGTCGCAAGGAGAAAAAGAGATGAAAGCGAAACTGGTTCCCGTCCTGGTCGCTACGTTGGCTACCGTGGTGCTCGCGGGATGCTCGGGCAAGGTGGTCAATCGCGACAGCTGCGCCAGCCAGACCCGCTCCGCCTGGCAGGAACTCGACCTGGCCAAGGCCGAAGGCTTTTCCGGCACCGTGAGCTATTCCAAGGCGCTGGCGCTGCTGTCCACCGCCAAGACCCAGCAGCAGGTCGAGGCCTACACCGGTTGCGTGAAGAATGCGGAAAAGGCGCGCTTCTATATTCGCGAGTCTCGCGCCGGTCGTTGATCGTTCGTGCGACTGGCAAACGGCCGCCATCCAAAGCGACGTCGGCATAACCGAGTGCGACGGATAGCGGCTCGTTAGCCCCCCAGCCCCTCAAGAATCGGCTTCTGCGGACGACAGCGTCGGTAGAACTCATTCCGTTGGGGTGCCGTATGAAAGGGATTGCCCGCTATCGCCTGGCCAATTGGCGAACCGCGACCAAGCTGGCGGTGGGCTTTGCTCTGGTGCTGCTGCTGACACTGGTGGTGGCCCTCCAGGGCGGCCTTGCGCTCAAGGATGTCGAGCATCGCTTCGGTTCCCTGCGCGACATGGCGGCGATCAACCGGCAGGTGATGCAGGTGCGCGCCCTGGAGCAGGGCTTTCGCCTGAGTGGCGAGGCCGCCCAGGCCGAGCACCTGCGGCAGGCCCTGCCGGTGGTACTCGAGCGTTTGGGGCAGTTGCAGGCGGAGGTGGGCACTGCCAACGCTGCCGATATCGATGCCGCCCGCGAGGCCACCAAGGCCTATGGTGCCGCCTTCGCCGACTTCGAGCGCCTCAATACCTCGCGCCGTCTGGCCATGGAAGGGGCGGTCTTCCTGGTGGAAGGCGCGGCCAACAGCCTGGATATCCTCCAGTCCGGTCTGCTGGATGACGGCGCCTATGCGCTCAAGGATTCCGCTGGCAAGCAGGGCGCCGAACTCCTGACCCTGTCGCAGCAGGTCGGCGAACTCTATCGCCTGATGCTCAAGAGCCTCGACGAAGCTCAGGCACGGGCAGGCAAGAACAAGGTGGACGACCAGCCCTTGACCTCGGCCAGTGCCGCCCTCGAGCTGCTGGCCAAGGTGGAGCCGCAGCTGAGCGATCCGGCCTATTCCTCGGTCATCCAGGACGTCTCCACCAATATCAAGGAATTCATCCGCCGCCTGGGCGACTATGCCGCCGCCCTGGCCCAGGAGCAGACCGCCGGTGCGCGGATGACCAGCCTGGCCGAGGCCGCCGTGGAGCGGGTCGATGCCCTGTATGGGCAACAGGAAGCCGAGTTGCAGGCGATGATGACCAAGCGCCTGCTGACCATCGGCGGCGTCGCGCTGCTGGCGCTGATCGTCGGTGCCCTGGCCGCGCTGATCATCACCCTGGCCATTGTCCGCCCGCTGCGCAAGGTGATCGCTGCCGCCGAACGCATCGCCCAGGGCCAGCTGGATGTCGAGTTGACCGTGGATCGCGGTGACGAGATCGGCCAGCTGCAACGTTCCAGCGCCAGCATGGTGGCGGCGCTGCGCGGCATGGTTCTGCAACTGCAGAATGGCATCGGCCGGCTCGGCCAGTCTGCCGCGGCCCTGGCCGAGCAGGCCCGGGAGGCGCAACTGGGCGTGACCCGCCAGCGCGAGGAAACCGATCAGGTGGCGGCGGCCATGGCTGAATTGGCCGCCACCGCCCAGGGCGTCGCCGCGGACGCCGAGGCCGCCGCCGGTGCCGGCGACCAAGCCGAGCGCCAGGTCAGCGACGGCCAGGCGGTGATCGGCCGCAGTCTGGCCGGTATCGAGACCCTGGGGGTGGACGTCCGGGCAGCTGCCGAGCGCCTCGAAGGCGTGTCCCACGACAGCCAGGCGATCAGCAGTGTGCTGGACGTGATCAAGGCAGTGGCCGAGCAGACCAACCTGCTGGCGCTCAACGCGGCCATCGAAGCGGCCCGCGCCGGTGAGCAGGGGCGAGGGTTTGCTGTGGTCGCCGACGAAGTCCGCGCCCTGGCGCGCCGTACCCAGCAGTCGAGTGTCGAGATCGAGCAGCTCATCGTGGTGTTGCAGAAGGGCAGTGGCGAAGCGGTCGCGCGAATGCAGCAGAGCGAGACCCTGCTGGCCGGGACCCTGGGCAGTGCCGGCGATACCCGGCGGGCCTTCGCCGGTATCGCCACGGCGGTGGCCAGCATCCAGCAGAAGAATCAGCAGATCGCCGCGGCGGCCGTGCAGCAGCGGGGCGTGGCCGAAGAGGTGGCGGTCAATGTCACCCGGATTCGCGACGGCGCCGATCAGTCCAGCCAGGCGATGGCGGCGACGGCGTCAGCCAGTCGGGAGCTGGCCGAGCTGGGCGACGAGCTCTCGCGACTGGTGCAGCGCTTCCACGTCTGATCGACTCCGCTACTGGGCGTTGAGCGCCTGGCCAGTGGTGCCCCGGCTGGCCGGACCGAGCAGATAGAGATAGACCGGCAGGATGGCCTCCGCCGCGGGCACCCGGGCCGGGTCCTCTTCGGGATAGGCCGCCGCCCGCATGGCGGTGCGGGTGCCGCCCGGGTTGACGCTGTTGACCCGGATGCCGGCTTCTCCAAGCTCCTCGGCCCACACCTGCATCAAGCCTTCGGTGGCGAACTTGGACACCGAATAGGCGCCCCAGCTCGCCCGTCCCTTGCGACCGACGCTGCTGGAGGTGAAGATCACCGAGGCCGCATCGGCGGCCCTGAGCAGCGGCAACAACGCCTGGGTCAGGGCGAAGCCTGCCTGGACGTTCACCTGCAGCACCCGCGCCAGGGCCGCGGCGGAGGTTTCTTCCAACGGCACCCGTGGTCCCAGCAGGCCGGCGTTGTGCACCAGGCCGTCCAGGCGGCCATGACTTCGCTGCAGGCGCTCCGCCACGGCGGCATAGGCCGCCGCGTCAGCCTGTTCTAGATCCAGTACCAAGGCCTCGGTCTGGCCACCACCGGCCTGGATCTCCTGGCACACCGCATCCAGCGCCGCGGCATCGCGACCCTGGAGGATGACCTTGGCACCCAGGGCGGCACAGCCCTTGGCCAGGGCGGCGCCGATGCCACGGTTGGCGCCGGTGACGAGGATGACGCGGTCTTTCAATAGCTCGGCGGGAGCCTGGTAGTCGAACATCTGAACCTCTAGCAGCCGCACAGCGCGCGATCGAGCAGGGCGCGCAATTCCAGCGGGTGGTCGATGATGGCGTCGGCACCCCAGTGCTCGGGGTGGTCGTCCGGATGGATGTAGCCGTAGCGTGCCGCCACCGTCTTGCTGCCGGCGGCGCGGCCCGACTCGATGTCGCGCAGGTCATCGCCGATGAACAGGGCGGTCTGGGGATCGACAGCCAGTTGCCGACAGGCCAGCACCACCATCTCCGGGTCCGGCTTGCTGTGCGTGACGTGATCCGGGCAGACCAGGCAGGCCGAGCGTTCGGCCAGGCCCAGGCGCTGCATGATCGGCTCGGCGAAGCGCACCGGCTTGTTGGTCACCACGCCCCAGCGCAGCCGGGCGGCGTCGAGATCGCGCAGGATCTCGTCCATGCCCTCGAACAGCCGGGTATGGACCGCGCAGTGCGTCTGGTAGCGTTCGAGAAACTCCAGGCGCAGGGGCTCGAGTTCGGTGCCCAGCGGGTCGACCTCGAAGCCGGCCAGGATCATGGCCTTGGCGCCACCGGAGATGACGCCGCGCAGGCGGGCTTCATCGGCGAGCGCGAGGCCCCTGTCCTGGCGCATGCCCTGGATAATGGCGATGAAGTCCGGCGCCGTGTCCAGCAGGGTGCCATCCATGTCGAAGAGGACCGCTTGCAGACGCATGGCCTAGTCCTCGCGCTGGGTGCGCACCATGTAGTTCACCGTCACGTCGCCTTCCAGCTTGTATCTCTTGGTCAGCGGGTTGTAGGTGAGGCCGATGACGTCGCGCAGGTTGAGGCCGGCGGCACGGGCCCAGGCGCCCAGTTCCGAGGGGCGGATGAACTTGCGGAAATCGTGGGTGCCGCGTGGCAGCAGGCGCAGCACGTATTCCGCGCCGACGATGGCGAACAGATAGGCCTTGGGATTGCGGTTGATGGTGGAGAAGAACACCTGGCCGCCCGGCTTGACCAGGTCGTGGCAGGCCTTGATCACCGAGGAGGGATCCGGCACGTGTTCGAGCATTTCCAGGCAGGTCACGATGTCATAGGTGCCGGCGTGCTTGCGCGCGTGGTCCTCGGTGGTCTCCTGGATGTATTCCACCGGCACGCCGGACTCCAGCTGGTGCAGGCGGGCGACGGCCAGGGGCGCCTCGGCCATGTCGATGCCGGTCACCTGGGCACCACGTTGGGCCATGGCCTCACTGAGGATGCCGCCACCGCAGCCGACGTCCAGCACCTTCTTGCCGGCCAGGCCGGCGTGCTGATCGATCCAGTTGACGCGCAGCGGATTGATGTCGTGCAGCGGCTTGAATTCGCTCTCGCGATCCCACCAGCGGTAGGCGAGGGCCTCGAACTTGGCGATCTCGGCGTTATCGACGTTGGACATGGGGTTCTCCAGAGGCAAGGGAGCGGGGCGCGTCAGGCGCCCTGCTGGATACGGGTGGCCCACTGCTGCGCATTGGCTATGAGTTCGGCCTCGTCCAGGCGCACGAGTTCGCTCTGGCGCAGCAGCGGCACGCCGCCGACCCAGACGTCGCTGACGCGGTCCCGGCCGGTGGCATAGATGAGTTGGGAAACGGGGTCGTAGAGCGGCTGCTGGGCAAGGCCGCTGAGGTCGACGGCGGTCAGATCGGCGGCCTTGCCGACTTCCAGCGAACCCAGGCAGCGCTCCAGGCCCAGGGCGCGGGCACCGTTCAGGGTCGCCATGCGCAGCGCGCGATGGGCATCCAGGGCAGTGGCCGAGCCGGCGACGGCCTTGGCCAGCAGAGCGGCGGTGCGGGTTTCGCCGAGCAGGTCGAGATCGTTGTTGCTGGCCGCACCATCGGTGCCGATGGCCACGTTGACGCCGGCCTGCCAGAGGCGCTCCACCGGGCAGAAGCCGCTGGCCAGCTTGAGGTTGGACTCGGGGCTGTGGATGACGTGGCTGTTGGTTTCGACCAGGTTTTCCAGATCCTCGTCGTCCACCTGGGTCATGTGCACGGCCTGGAAACGCGGACCGAGCAGGCCCAGGCGCCGCAGCCGGCTGAGCGGCCGCTCGCCGGTCTGCTCCAGCGCCTGTTCCACCTCGAAGGCGGTCTCGTGCACGTGCATCTGGATCGGTGCCTGCAGCTGCTCGGCCAGCACCAGGATCTCTTCGAGCTTGGCGTCGGCCACGGTATAGGGCGCATGGGGACCGAAGGCCACGCTGATGCGCTCGTGCAGCTTCATGTCGTCGAACAGCTCCAGGCCACGACGGATCATGTCGTCCGCCGTGCGGGCGCCGGGAACCGGGAAGTCGAGGATCGGCAGGCAGACCTGGGCGCGCACGCCAGTGCGATGGATCGCCTCGCAGGCCACCTGGGGATAGAAGTACATGTCCGAGAAGCAGGTGATGCCGCCCCGGATCTGCTCGGCGATGGCCAGGGTGGTGCCGTCGCGGACGAAATCCTCGTCGACCCAGCGGCCTTCGGCCGGCCAGATGTGATCCTGCAGCCAGGTCTGCAGCGGCAGGTCGTCGGCCATGCCGCGAAACAGCGTCATGGCGGCGTGACCATGGGCATTGATCAGCCCGGGGATCAGCACCTTGCCCGGCAGCTCCAGGGTTTCCTTCGCCGGCTGGCGCAGGGCCTCGGCGCGCGGGGCGAGCAGGGCGATGCAGCCATCGCGCACCCCCAGGGCGTAATCGCGCAGGACCACCCCGGCAGGCTCCACCGGCACGATCCAGCTGGGGAGCAACAAGAGGTCCAGGGGCGCGGGGGTGGGCATCGGCGACGATTCCAAGAGGGGCGAGCCGGCAGTATAGCGGTCCTTGTGGCGCTACCGCTAAATCCGCGCGCCGATGCCGGTATACTGGCGGGCTACAGATTCAGGTCGAGGAGAGATCATGCGAGAGCGTCTGCTGGCGGCGGAAAAGATCAAGGCGATCGACTGGCGGGACGGTGCCCTGCACCTGCTCGACCAGCGCCTGTTGCCGCTGCGCGAACACTGGGTCGCCTGTCACAGCGCCGCCGAGGTGGCCCAGGCCATCCGCGACATGCTGGTGCGTGGCGCGCCCGCCATCGGCATCAGCGCCGCCTACGGCGTGGTGCTCGGCGCCCGGCAGCGCGCCGCGGCGGGTGAGGACTGGGAGGAGACCGTCAGCGCCGACTTCGAGCTGCTGGCGGCGTCGCGGCCCACCGCGGTCAACCTGTTCTGGGCGCTCAACCGGATGCGCGAGCGCCTGACGCGCGCGGCCGGGGAAGGCGCCCTGGCGGCGCTGGAAGCCGAGGCGGTGGCCATCCACCTGAGCGATCGCGAAGCCAACCTGACCATGGCCCAGCTGGGCGTCGAACTGATCCGCAAGCACGACGCCAGCAAGCAGACCTTCCTCACCCACTGCAATACCGGCGCCCTGGCCACCGGCGGCTTCGGCACCGCCCTGGGCGTCCTGCGCGCCGCGCACCTGGACGGCCTGGTGGAATGCGTCCACGCCGACGAAACCCGTCCCTGGCTGCAGGGCTCGCGGCTCACCGCCTGGGAGCTGGCCGGGGAGGGCATTCCGGTCAGCCTCAACGCCGATGCCGCGGCGGCGCACCTGATGAAAACGCGCAACGTCGCCTGGGTGATCGTCGGCGCCGATCGCATCACCGCCAATGGCGACGTGGCCAACAAGATCGGCACCTACAACCTGGCGGTCATCGCCATGCACCACGGGGTGCGCTTCATGGTGGTGGCGCCCAGTTCGACCATCGACATGAATCTGGCGTCCGGTGACGACATCCCCATCGAGGAGCGCGCCGGTCACGAATTGCTCGAAGCCGGTGGCCAGCGCATCGCCGCGGATGTGGACGCCTTCAATCCGGTGTTCGACGTCACCCCGGCCGATCTCATCGACGCCATCGTCACCGAGCGCGGCGTGGTGGAGCGTCCGGACGCCAAGAAGATGGCCGAGTTGATGAATCGCCGACGCCTGCATTGAGGTGATCGCCAGGGGCGGATACCTCCCTGAATGTGTTAGAATTTCGCTCTTTGCACAGGCTTTGTTCGAAAGCCCTCGGCAGGCGGTGATGCAGTGCTGAAAACCGGTCGGGGCGCCCTTTGCGCCGCCGGTGACAGCCGCCGCCAGACGGGCTTTCGCCTCTCCTATATCAGGCTCGGCCGACGTGCGGACGAGCCCTAGCGCTTTTCAGATCAGAAGGAACCAGGCTTCTCATGGGTGAACTGGCCAAAGAAATCCTCCCGGTCAATATCGAAGACGAGTTGCGGCAGTCGTATCTCGACTACGCGATGAGCGTCATCGTCGGCCGGGCCTTGCCGGATGTGCGTGACGGCCTCAAGCCGGTGCACCGGCGCGTGCTCTACGCCATGAGCGAGCTGGGCAACGACTGGAACAAGCCGTACAAGAAATCCGCCCGTGTGGTGGGTGACGTCATCGGTAAGTACCACCCCCACGGCGACACCGCCGTCTACGACACCATCGTGCGGATGGCCCAGCCCTTCTCGCTGCGCTACATGCTGGTGGACGGCCAGGGCAACTTCGGTTCGGTGGACGGCGACAACGCCGCGGCCATGCGTTACACCGAAGTGCGGATGTCCAAGCTCGCCCACGAACTCTTGGCCGACCTGGACAAGGAAACCGTCGACTGGGTGCCCAACTACGACGGCACCGAGCAGATCCCGGCGGTGATGCCCACGCGCATCCCCAACCTGCTGGTCAACGGTTCCAGCGGCATCGCGGTCGGCATGGCCACCAACATTCCGCCGCACAACCTCGGCGAAGTGATCGATGGCTGCCTGGCGCTGATCGAGAACAGCGAGCTGACCGTCGACGACCTGATGCAGTACATCCCCGGTCCGGACTTCCCGACCGCGGGCATCATCAACGGTCGTGCCGGCATCATCGAGGCCTATCGCACCGGTCGTGGGCGCATCTATGTGCGGGCCCGCGCCGAGGTCGAGGACATCGACAAGAGCGCCAATCGCCAGCAGATCGTCATCACCGAGCTGCCCTACCAGCTCAACAAGGCACGGCTGATCGAGAAGATCGCCGAGCTGGTGAAAGAGAAGAAGATCGAAGGCATCACCGAGCTGCGCGACGAGTCCGACAAGGACGGCATGCGCGTGGTCATCGAACTGCGGCGCGGCGAAACCCCCGAGGTGGTGCTCAACAACCTCTACGCCCAGACTCAGCTGCAGACGGTGTTCGGCATCAACGTGGTGGCCCTGCTCGACGGCCAGCCGCGCACCCTGAACCTCAAGGAACTGCTGGAAGCCTTCATTCGCCACCGTCGCGAAGTCGTCACCCGGCGGACCGTCTACGAACTGCGCAAGGCGCGCGAGCGTGGCCACATCCTCGAAGGCCAGGCGGTCGCCCTGTCCAACATCGATCCGGTCATCGAGCTGATCAAGAGCTCGCCGACCCCGGCCGAAGCCAAGGAACGCCTGATCGCCACGCCCTGGGAATCCAGCGCGGTACGCGAGATGGTCGAGCGCGCCGGCGCCGATTCCTGCCGTCCGGACGAACTGCCCGAGCAGTATGGTCTGCACGAGGGCAAGTACCACCTTTCGCCGGAACAGGCCCAGGCCATCCTGGATCTGCGTCTGCACCGCCTGACCGGTCTGGAGCACGAGAAGCTCATCGCCGAGTACCAGGAAATCCTGCTGCAGATCGGCGAGCTGATCCGCATCCTGACTAACCCCGAGCGGCTGATGGAAGTCATCCGCGAGGAGCTGGAAAAGGTCAAGGCCGAGTTCGGCGACAAGCGTCGCACCGAGATCATCGCCTCCCAGGTGGACCTGACCATCGCCGACCTCATCACCGAGGAAGACCGCGTCGTCACCATCTCCCACGGCGGCTATGCCAAGTCCCAGCCGCTGCACGCCTACCAGGCCCAGCGCCGGGGCGGTCGCGGCCGTTCGGCCTCGGCGGTCAAGGAAGAGGACTACATCGAACACCTGCTGGTTGCCAACAGCCACACCACCCTGCTGCTGTTCTCCAGCCTGGGCAAGGTCTACTGGAAGCGTACCTACGAGATCCCCGAGGCCTCCCGCGCCGCCCGTGGCCGGCCGCTGGTCAACCTGCTGCCGCTGGCCGAAGGCGAGCGTATCACTGCCATGCTGCCGGTCGATCTGGAAGCCGTGCGCCAGCAGGCGCCCATCGGTGAAGAGGACCTGGGCGAGCAGGACGATAACCTGGACATCGAAGACGCCGTGCTGGTGGAAGACGAGGTCGAGGTCGAAGGCGAAGAGGGCGAGCTCCTCGACGCCGAGCAGGACGAGCCCACCGGTGCCTACATCTTCATGGCCACCCGCAACGGCACCGTGAAGAAGACCCCGCTGGTGCAGTTCAGCCGTCCGCGCAGCAACGGCCTGATTGCCCTGAAGCTGGAGGAGGGCGACAGCCTGATCGCCGCCGCCATCACCGACGGTGCCCGCGAAGTCATGCTGTTCTCCGACGGTGGCAAGGTCATCCGCTTCAAGGAGCGCCATGTGCGCACCATGGGCCGTACCGCCCGCGGCGTGCGCGGCATGCGTTTGGCCGAGAACCAGCGGTTGATTTCCATGCTGATCCCCGAGCCGGGCGCCGAGATCCTGACCGCCAGCCTCAATGGCTTCGGCAAGCGCACCGCCATGGCCGAATACCCGCAGCGTGGTCGCGGTGGTCAGGGCGTGATCGCCATGGTCATCAACGAACGCAACGGTCCCCTGATCGGTGCCATCCAGGTACTGGACGGCGAAGAGATCATGCTGATCTCCGACCAGGGCACCCTGGTGCGTACCCCGGTCGAGGGCATCTCCCGTACCGGCCGTAACACCCAGGGCGTGACCCTGATCAAGCTCGGCAAGGGCGAGAAACTGGTGGGCCTGGAGCGGGTGCAGGAGCCTTCGGTGGACGAAGAGCTGCTGGACCACGAAGCCGAACTGGACGACGAACTGCTCGACAAGGAATTGCCGGTCGACAGCCACGAGCCGGACCAGGACGATGTGCTGCCCGGTGCCAGCGACGTGCCGAGCGACGACCTTCCGAACGAGGATGACGAGCGATGAGCAAGCGTGCCTACAACTTCTGCGCCGGCCCGGCGGCCCTGCCCGAAGCTGTGCTGCGCCAGGCCCAGGCCGATCTGCTGGATTGGCAGGGCCGTGGCCTGTCGGTAATGGAGATGAGCCACCGCGGTGAAGACTTCACCGCCATTTCGAGCCAGGCCGAGGCCGATCTGCGCGAGTTGCTGGCCATTCCCAGCAACTACAGGGTGCTGTTCCTGCAGGGTGGCGCCAGCCTGCAGTTCGCCCAGCTGGCGATGAACCTGCTGCCCGAGGGCGGCACCGCCGACTACATCGACACCGGCATCTGGTCGCGCAAGGCCATCGAGCAGGCGCAGCACTATGGCACCGTCAACGTCGCTGCCAGCGCCAAGGGCTACGACTACTTCGCCATTCCGGCGCAGAGCGAATGGCAGCTGTCCAAGGACGCCGCCTACGTTCACTACACCCCCAACGAGACTATTGGCGGCCTGGAATTCGACTGGATTCCGGACGTGGGCGACGTGCCTCTGGTGGCGGATGCCTCTTCCGACATCCTCTCGCGCCCGCTGGACGTCTCGCGTTTCGGGCTGATCTACGCCGGCGCCCAGAAGAACATCGGGCCTAGCGGCCTGGTGGTGGTGATCGTCCGCGAAGACCTGCTGGGTCGCGCCCGCGCCGCCTGCCCGACGCTGCTCGACTACAAGGTCGAGGCCGACAACGGCTCCATGTACAACACTCCGGCCACCTTCTCCTGGTACCTGTCGGGCCTGGTGTTCAAATGGCTGAAGGAGCAGGGCGGTCTGCCCGCCATGGAGCGCCTGAATCGCCAGAAGAAGGAGCTGCTGTACGGCTTCATCGACGCCAGCGACTTCTACAGCAACCCCATCGCCAAGAACGACCGCTCCTGGATGAACGTGCCCTTCCGCCTGGCGGACGAGCGCCTCGACAAGGCCTTCCTCGAGGGCGCCGAAGCGCGCGGCCTGCTGTATCTGCAGGGGCACCGTTCGGTGGGCGGTATGCGCGCCTCCATCTACAACGCCGTCACCCTGGAAGCCGTCCAGGCGCTGGTGACCTATCTGGCCGAATTCGAGAAGGAGCACGGCTGATCATGTCGGAACACGAGCTCAAGGCCCTGCGCCTGCGGATCGACAGTCTGGACGAACGCATCCAGGAGCTGATCAGCGAACGTGCCCGCTGCGCCCAGGACGTGGCACGGGTCAAGATGGGGACGCTGGCGGAGGGCGAAAAGCCCGTGTTCTACCGACCCGAGCGCGAGGCCCAGGTACTCAAGCGGGTGATGGAGCGCAATGGCGGTCCGGTCCGCGACGAAGACATGGCGCGGCTGTTCCGCGAGATCATGTCCTGCTGCCTGGCCCTGGAAGAGCCGCTGCACGTGGCCTACCTCGGCCCGGAAGGCACCTTCTCCCAGGCCGCGGCGCTCAAGCACTTCGGCAAGGCCGTGGTGACGCGGCCCATGGCGGCCATCGACGAGGTCTTTCGCGAGGTCGCCGCCGGCGCCTCAAACTTCGGCGTGGTGCCGGTGGAGAACTCCACCGAGGGTGCGGTCAACCACACCCTGGACAGCTTCCTCGAGCACAACCTGTCGATCTGCGGCGAGGTGGAGCTGCGCATCCACCACCACCTGTTGATCGGCGAGAACACCAAGGCCGACAGCATCACCCGCATCTATTCCCATGCCCAGTCGCTGGCCCAGTGCCGCAAGTGGCTGGACTCCTACTACCCGAGCGTCGAGCGGGTGGCGGTGGCCAGCAACGCCGAGGCGGCGCGGCGGGTGAAGGGGGAGTGGAACAGTGCGGCCATCGCCGGCGACATGGCGGCTTCGCTCTATGGCCTGACCCCGGTGCAGCAGAAGATCGAGGATCGCCCGGACAACTCCACGCGCTTCCTCATCATCGGCAATCAGGACGTGCCGCCCAGTGGCGACGACAAGACCTCCATCATCGTCTCCATGCAGAACAAGCCGGGTGCCCTGCACGAGCTGTTGCTGCCGTTCCATACCAACAATATCGACCTCAGCCGGATCGAGACGCGGCCATCGCGCAGCGGCAAGTGGACCTACGTCTTCTTCATAGATTTCCTCGGCCACCAGGCCGATCCGCTGATCCGCGACGTGCTGGAGCGCCTGTCCACCGGCGCCGTGGCGCTCAAGGTCCTTGGCTCCTATCCCCGCGCCGTGCTCTGACGGCGTCCTCGATCGGTTGCGTGCGTCAGCGTCGGCGCACGCAACCGTGCTCGTCAAAGGTCACCAGGCGCGAGCGTTCCTTGTGCTGGCGCCCGTCGTAGTGATAGCGGGTCAGGGTATCCAGCTGGGAAATCCGCCGCGGTTGTCCTAGGGCGTTCTCCACGTCCGCTCGGCTCATGCCGACCCTGACCTGTCCGCGGATGATCGCCTGCCGCCTCTCGCTGGCGCTGAGCCGATCACCGCACCCATCCGTCTTGGCGGCCACCACCGTTGGCGCACGCGAGACCTCCTTGCGGGGTGCGGCTTTGGGTTTCGCCATCAGGGTGGGCCTGGCGCCACCCGGACGTGGGTTGTCCGCGCGTTGCAGGCTGCTGTCGCTGTCCGAAGCGCAGCCGCTGGCGGAAAAGGTGAGGTGGCCGCTGGCATCTTCGCAGCGATAGACCGTGGCCGAGTGGGCCGGGTCGCAGCCCAGCAACAGGCCGAGCACGAGCAGCTTCTTCATGGGACGTCCTCCTTGACGTAGGCCTCCAGCTTAGCGAAGTAAAGGTCGCTGCACGAGAACCAAAATCGCCGTCTCGATACCCTGTCAAAGCCCTTGCAAATAGCTGTTTTGAAACCCTTTTGCCTTCGCACCGGCAACCGGTCCGGTGTATCATCCCCGCCGTCAGCCCCGCCGGGGCAGTGGTCATCCCCCCTTATGGACTTACCCAGTCAACACTCAATCGCCTTTTTCGTCCCGTTGTTGAGATAGGGTTCGTCGGTGCGCTCCGCCGGCGGGCCGGAGTGCGCTATGACCGTAGTGAAAGAAGCAGACATCAGAAAGCCCCACGAGACGCTGCAAGAGCGGCTCGCCCAGGTCGTCGAGTTGCTGGAGCGCTACGACCTCGCTGTCGAGGCGCGTGAAGACCAGGACCGCGCCCCCGTAGCCCCCGCCGATATTCCCGAAGAAGGCCTCGAAGAGCTGCGTGCCCGCCTGGACGAACTGCACCCGGCCGACGTCGCCTTCATTCTCGAAGCCCTGCCGCAAGAAGATCGTCTGACCGTCTGGGGGCTGGTCAAGACCGAGCGTGATGGCGAGATCCTACTGGAAGTCTCGGACGCCGTCCGCGAGACGTTGATCGCCGACATGGACGATCAGGAAATCCTCGCGGTGGCCGGCCAGCTCGACGCCGACGAACTCGCCGATCTGGCCGCGGACCTGCCGCGCGATGTCGTCCATGAGCTCATGGACGCCCTGGACGCCCAGCAGCGCGAGCGGGTGCGTTCCGCGCTGTCCTACGAAGAGGATCAGGTCGGTGCCCTGATGGACTTCGAGATGGTCACCATCCGCGACGACGTCGCTCTGGAAGTGGTGCTGCGCTACCTGCGCCGGCTCAAGGAGTTGCCCGACCACACCGACAAGCTGTTCGTGGTCGATAACGACAGCATCCTCAAGGGTGTGCTGCCGATCAAGCGATTGCTGGTCAACGATCCGGACAAGCTGGTGGTCGAGGTCATGGCCAAGGAGGCGGTGGCCTTCCATCCGGATGGCGACGCCTATGACGCGGCCCAGGCCTTCGAACGTTATGACCTGGTCTCGGCCCCGGTAGTGGACAAGAACGGCAAGCTGATCGGTCGTCTCACCATCGACGAGATGGTCGATCTGATCCGCGAGGAAAGCGAAAGCGAAGTCCTCAACATGGCCGGTCTGCGCGAAGACGAAGACGTCTTCGCCTCGGTGTGGAAATCGGTGGGCAATCGCTGGACCTGGCTGGCCACCAACCTCATCACCGCCTTCATCGCTTCGCGCGTCATCGGGCTCTTCGAAGGGTCGATCGAAAAGCTGGTGGCCCTTGCCGCGCTCATGCCCATCGTGGCCGGTATCGGCGGCAACTCGGGCAACCAGGCCATCACCATGATCGTCCGCGCCATGGCGCTGGGGCAGATCAGCGTCACCAGCACCACGCGGCTGCTGCGCAAGGAAATGGGCGTCGCCCTGTGCAATGGGGTCATCTGGGGTGGGGTGATAGGGCTGGTGGCCTTCTATCTCTACAGCAGCTGGTCACTGGGCTTGGTGATGATGGGCGCCATGACCCTCAATCTGCTGTTGGCGGCCTTCATGGGGGTGCTGATTCCCATGACCCTGCAGCGCTTCGGTCGCGACCCGGCCATGGGCTCGAGCGTACTGATCACCGCCGTGACCGACAGCGGCGGCTTCTTCATCTTCTTGGGACTCGCCACCCTGTTCCTGATGTAGGGCAGGGTGGACCGCAACGGGCTGCCCAGGTGCGGGGCAGCCCGGACGCCGTCAGGAGGCGGCGTCGATGTCGTGGGCGATCAGCGAGATCAGGGCATTCTGCTGTCGACCCGAGAGTTGCCGAAAGCGCTGCAGCAGTTCCCGCTCACTGGCGGTGATCTCCGGACTGTCCAGGCGAAGCCCGGGTTCGTCGCCTAGGGCGCCCTCTTGCTGCAAGCTCTGCTCGAGGCGCGCGATGATCTCGGAGTTCATGCTGCGATGATGGTTGCGGGCCACATCCGCGATGCGCTCTCGCATGCCCTCGGGCAGACGCACGACGAATTTGTCAGCGGTACGGCTTGAGTAGGATCTAATGGCCTGGGTCATTGAGGTACTTCATCTGGAGTCAAAAATCAGTGAAGGCGTAAGCCCTCGTCTCGTTCCGCTAGCACTCACGGCACCTTGGACTCTGTAACGACCTGTCCCTAGGCGTCTGTTTTTATTGACGTCAATTTACCGACGTACTGGGCAAATTGCAAAGCTAACGAAGAACTTCCTTCCTCTGCCAGCCTTGCATGCCCGCCTGGATCAGCCGAGCTGGAACATGACAAACGGTTCGCTGCTCGTTAACATGAGTGCCCTTTCCTGTCCCAGTAGCTCAATTGGATAGAGCATCCCCCTCCTAAGGGGAAGGTTGGTGGTTCGACCCCACTCTGGGACACCAGATTCCTTTCCAGTACCTCTCCTCGCGGCCCGACGCCGTCAAGCACCCTTGCCGAACCGTTACAGCAGTTCGGAGGATAGGGCAAAAACAGCGACCTTGTCCGACTTCCAGGCTCTTCCAGCAGCGATTTGTGGTTGTGATCACAGCGTAGAGCAGCAGAAGAAAACCTGTCGAATTTATCTGTACTCTCCGTTGGCTAACCGTCTGCATTGCATGAATCTGGAGCGCCTCTGGAGGTTCGCGTCATGGCCTTTTATCCCGTCCTACTTTCAGTCGTCTTCGTCGTTCGTAATCAGGCAACCGAGTTGCAAAACGTGCTTGAGCGCGCCGCAACTGTCATCGGTCCCTTGGTAAGTGACTACGAACTTATCATCGTCGACAACGCCTCCTCTGATGACAGCGTAGCTCGATTAAAGCAACTCACCAGTATCAATGGCCTGCCCAATCTGCAGGTATATGCCCTGACCAAGGAAGTGGATTCGGATACCGCCGCCTGGGTGGGGTTGGAAAATGCCCTGGGCGACTTCGCAGTCGTCATAGATCCGGAAACCGATGACATCGCTTTCCTGCCCGACATGTTGCAACAGGCAGCCGGTGGGGTAGACGTGGTCTTTGCCAACAATCAGCAGAAAGTTCGGCAGACTCTGTCTTACAGCCTTTGCTCCAATGGCTTCAACAGTCTCTACAAGAGATTCAACGGGGTGGATCTGGCCAAGGACGCGCCCCAATTCCGAATGCTCAGCAAGAAGGTCATCAACTACATCCTGCGCCATCCTGCGCCAGCGTTGACCTACCGGCATTTACCCGCCACCGCAGGGTTCTCGCGCATCAACCTCGAATACAGCATGCCGCCGCGCAGCACCAAGCCCAAGCGGCTGTCCGGCAGTTTCGATCGGGGTGCTCGACTGCTGGTGTCCTCCACCCGCAAGCCCATGCGCATGGTCAGTTTCCTGTCCATCGTGGGGGCCCTGTCCAATCTGCTCTATTCCATCTACGTCATCGCCATCGGCGTGTTCAAGGATGACGTGGCACCCGGCTGGGTGACGATTTCATTACAGCAGTCCGGCATGTTCTTTCTCATTTCGCTGGTCCTGCTGGTGCTTGGCGAATATGTCCTGCAGTTGACCCACAGAGTCAACGAAGGGCCGCTCTATCATGTCGCCCAGGAGTTCACCAGTGCGGTCATGACGCGGCGCGACAAGCTCAATGTCGAAGTGGTGCAGGGCGGTAATGCCGCAAGGCCGGCTACTCAATCCGGCATGGCCTGACGATCATGAGAGATGCGATCGTCATAGGTGGCGGATTCTATGGGGCCATGACGGCCCTGTATCTCATGCGGGTGAGAGGCTTTGCGAAAGTCACGCTGATCGAAAGGGAAGAGGGGCTGTTGAAGCGCGCCTCTTATCATAATCAGGCTCGGGTTCATAACGGCTATCACTATCCGCGCAGTTTCGTCACGGCCTTTCGCAGTCGGGTCAACTTGCCGCGCTTCCTGCGCGACTATCCCGATGTGGTGGTGCGGGACTTCACCAAGTTGTATGCCATCGCCCGCAACAACTCCAAGGTGACGGCCAAACAGTTCGAGCGTTTCTGCCAGGGTATCGAGGCTTCCTTACAGCCCGCACCCGAAGAATTAAGTCGACTGTTCGACGACCGATTGATCGAGTCGGTGTATCTCACCGAGGAATATGCCTTCAACTCCGCGGTGCTCGCCGCGGAAGTCGGTCGTGAACTCGATGCCGTCGGCGTGGAGTTGCGCTTCAAGAGTCGAGTAACGGCGATCCGTGGTGAAACCGGTGGTCTGGGCGTGGAGGTGGTGGACGAAGCGGGCGGGCAGGAGGAGATGCACTGCCGCTATCTCTTCAACTGCACCTACAGCGGTCTTAACCAGTACGGCGGTGATTTCCCCGGTACCACCACGCGTCTGCGTCACGAGATCACCGAGATGGCCCTGGTGGAGATGCCTCCGGAGCTGCGCAATCTCGGCGTGACGGTCATGGATGGTCCGTTCTTTTCCATGATGCCCTTCCCGGCGCGCGGTCTGCACACCCTGTCCCATGTGCGCTACACCCCGCACCTCAACTGGGAAGACGCCAATGGCACCGATCCCTATGCGCTGCTCGACGACTACGACCGTGCCTCGCGGGCGGACTGGATGGTGCGGGATGTGGCCCGCTACATGTCGGCGGCGGCACGGGTGGAATACCGGGATTCGCTGTTCGAGGTGAAGACCATCCTGATGAAGAACGAAGGGGACGACGGCCGTCCCATCCTCTTCGAACAACACCCCCAGTTGCCCGGCTGCTATTCGATGCTGGGCGGCAAGATCGACAACATTTTCGATGCCTTGGAGCGCCTCGATGCCGAACCCTTCCACTGAAGCGACACCCAGGGGGGTGTCCGGCGTCGCCGGTTTCATCAGCGTTCTGGCCTTTTCCATCATCAACTTCTTTTTGTTCGGCAAGGGCGTCATTCTCGACCCCTTCCACCAGGGGGAATATTTCGCCACGCTGCCGACGCTGCTGCACAGTCAGCCGGGCGCCCATGCCTTCACCATCCATGGCGGGCTGGATTTCATCCCAGTATGGCTAGCGCAGACCTGGTTCGGCGCCCAGCACACCTTTCTGGTGACCCAGATCCTCTATGGCCTGTGCAACACCAGCGCGGCCTTGCTGCTGTGGGGCACGGCGGTATTGCTGTGCCCCGTGCCCAAGGGCCGCGCGCGCCTGATCCTACTGGTCGCCGTGGGTACCCTGGCGACCCAGGTGGTGGGCTATCGCGATCTCTTCCTGCTGTTGTCGCTGTTCCTGTTCTGCCTGCATCGCAAGGTGGAGACCACGCCGCGACGCCTGGTGTGCGAGGTGTCGCTGGGGCTGGCGGCGGGCTTCAATCTGTTCTGGTCCTATGACCGCGGCATCGCCGGGGTACTGGCCATCGGCTCGGCGGTAGTACTCGCCTTGTTGCTGCAACGGCGGCATCTGCTATCGATCCTGAGTTTCGCGGCGACCATTGCCTGGCTTGGCTTTGGTACCGATTTCTTCGCCCTGACCGACTACGTCAAGAACCTGACCTTCCTGCTGGAAACCTCTTCCCAGTGGGGCTATGGCCTGAGCGCCCGTCCTCTGGCGCTGAGCTTGCTCCTGGTAGTGCCCACGGCCCTGGCAGGTTTCGCCCTGATCCGCTGCCTGCCCTGGCCGTGGCGTTGGAGCGAAGACCTGCCGCTGATTGGCGCCCTGGCGGTGCTGCTCGCGATCTTCTTCAAGATCGGGGTCAATCGCGCGGACTTTCAGCATATCCAGATGGGTTTCTGGGTGCCCTTGCTGAGCCTGCTCTATGCCGCCCGCCGGCAGCGCCTCGCGCGCAATGGCGGCTGGGATCTCTCGGCCCATCCACGAGCGGCAGCAGTCGCCATTGTGGCTGCCGTGCTGCTCGGGCTGGTCGGGCTTAATCCCTCACCGTTCTTCGCGGTGTTGCTGGCGGGTGCCCTGCTGGCCTTCAGCCGGCGGCTGCTGGTGCCGGCATTGGCGGCGCTGCTGGTGCTGCTCGCTGCCTTCAATCTGTACAAGTCGCCGGTGGAGCGGGTGTGGGCCCAGGGGCTCGCCTGGGTGCCAGCGCTGACCGCCTTGCCGGATGACGCGGCGCTGGCGACACCAGGGGTGCAATGGGCTTCGCGCCGTCTGCAGGAAAGTGGCGCCCAGTGCGTGTTCGACCTGGCCAACAACGGGGTCATCAACGGGGTGACCGATCTGCCGGCCTGCACCAAGTACATCTATCCGGTCTATGCCACGCCACCCTACGAGGCCGACCTGCTCAGCGATCTGCAGCACGCCGATCCGCCGGCGGTGGTGTATTCGACGACCTTCTGGTCGTTCAACCTGAACAACATTTCCATGCACGACAAGTTTCCACGACTCAAGGCCTACCTGGACGCGCGATATCCCGTCGAGGAGTGCCAAGTGGACTATTGCCTGAGATTCAAGACCAAGGGGTGAGCAACATGAAGACCGACGCATTGATAGGGTACAGCGGCTTCGTAGGGTCGACGCTGCTCAAGCAGAAGGCCTTCGGCGCGCTGTTTCGCTCCACCAATATCGACCAGATCGGCGACCAGCCCTATGGCCAGGTCATCTGCGCCGGTGCCCCCGCGCAGAAATGGATCGCCAACCGCGATCCTGAGGCCGATCGCCAGAAGATCGATGGCCTGATCGATCATCTCTCGCGGATCCAGTGCGATTCCTTCGTGCTGATCAGCACCGTGGATGTCTTCAAGCAGCCACTCGGCGTGGATGAAACCACCGCGGTGGACGAAGAGGGGCTGCACGCCTATGGCGCCAATCGCTATCGACTGGAACAGTTCGTCCGTGAGCATTTCGCCAAGGCGCTGATCGTTCGCCTGCCGGGCCTGGTCGGGCCGGGGCTGCGCAAGAACGTGATCTACGACCTGCTCAACGACAACAACCTGCACGCGGTGGAAAGCCGCGGCGTCTTCCAGTTCTATCCGATGGTCAACCTGGGCTATGACATCCAGACCGCCCAGGCGGCCGGGCTGGAGCTGGTGCACCTGACTGCCGCGCCCATCAGCGTGGCGGACATCGCCCGTCAGGGCTTTGGACGCGAATTCGGCAACACCCTGGACGGTACGCCCGCGCGCTACGATTTCCGCAGCGTGCATGCCGAGGTCTTCGGCGGCCGTGACGGTTACCAGTACAGCGCGCGCGACACCCTGCTCGCGGTACGGGCTTACGCCCAGTCGGAACCCCCGGTCATCAAGGCGGAGGGTCAGTGATGCGCATCGCCATTTCCAATATCGCTTGGGATGTGGCCGACGACGCCATGGTCGCCGAGATCCTGCAACAGCATCGAGTGGATGCCATCGACATCGCCCCCGGCAAGTATTTCGCCGATCCCAAGACGGCCACCGCCCAGGAGATCCAGGCAGTGCGGCAGCAGTGGCAGGCCCGGGGTATCGAGATCACCGGCATGCAGGCGCTGCTGTTCGGTACCACGGGACTCAACGTCTTCGGTAGCGACGACATCCAGCGCGCGCTGCTGGCGCAGCTGGAAGGCGTCTGTCGGGTGGCCGAGGGCCTGGGAGCGACGCGCCTGGTGTTCGGCTCGCCGCGCAATCGCGATCGCTCGGGATTGAGTGACGACCAGGCCCTGGCACAGGCACGGGATTTCTTCCGCCGTCTGGGCGATGTGGCCACGGCCCATGGCGTGCAGATCTGCCTGGAGCCGAATCCGCCTCGCTATGGCGCCAACTTCATGATCGACAGCGATTCCACCGCCGCTGTGGTGCGCGCCGTGGAGCATCCGGAGATCCGCATGCAACTCGACACCGGTGCCCTGACCATCAACGAGGAAGATGCCGCACGGGTGCTCGAAGAGCATGCCGAACTGATCGGCCATGTCCATGCCAGCGAGCCGGATCTGGTGACCCTGGGGGAGGGCGGTACCAACCACGACGGCATCGCCTTTGCCCTGACCCGGCGACTGCCGGAGCAGGTGGTCAGCATCGAGATGCTGCCGGCCAAGCAGGGCTCCAACCTGGCCGCGCTGGAGCGTGGCGTCCAGGTCGCGGTCAAGGCCTATCGTGAGCTGCCGGAGGCCGCGGCATGAAGTGGCTGATCCTGATTCTGGGCATCGCCTCCAACGCCTCGGCGAGCGTGCTGGTGAAGCTGGCCATGCTACCGCCGCGGCGTTTTCCCAGCCTGAGCGATCCCATGGGCGCCCTGGCCAACTGGCCGTTCTGGCTTGGCCTCTTCATGTACGGCCTGGCCTTCCTGCTGTATGCCGCCGCGCTGGCCAAGCTGCCGCTGAACGTGGCGCACCCGGTACTCACCGCCGGGGCCATCGCTAGCGTCGCCCTGCTGTCGGTGGTGATCTTTCGCGAAGCCTTTCCCTGGACCACGGCGGCAGGCATCGTCCTGATCATCGCCGGCGTCGCCCTCATCACGGCCCGTGTCGGTTGAACCTGGAGGACCTATGACTACTGCAATTCCCGCCACCGAGCGCGCCCTCTGGCAGGTGCCCAGCTATTCGACGACCTTCTGGAACGGTCGCAGCCGTCCGCACTGCGTGGTGATTCCGGTCATCAACGAAGGCGAGCGGATCCTCAACCTCCTGCGGCGCATGGCGGCGGTCAAGATCGCCGACATCGCCGATGTCATCATCGTCGACGGTGGCAGCACCGATGGCTCGCTAGAGCCGCAGCGGCTGCAGGAACTGGGCGTCCGCGGGCTGCTGGTCAAGACCGCACCGGGCAAGCTCAGCGCCCAGTTGCGCTGCGCCTATGCCTTCGTGCTCGACGAGGGTTATACCGGCATCGTGACCATCGATGGCAACGACAAGGACGATCCGGACGCCATCCCGCGCTTCATCGACGCCATCGAGCAGGGCTACGATTTCGTCCAGGCCTCGCGCTTTCTGGCCGGCGGTGTGGCGGAGAACACGCCCAAGTCCCGCGACTTCGCCATTCGCTTCATCCATGCGCCTATGCTGAGCCTGGCCTCGGGTTTCCACTGGACCGACACCACCCAGGGTTTCCGCGCCTACAGCCGGGCCATGCTGCTGGATCCGCGGGTGGCGCCGTTCCGCGACGAGTTCACCACCTACGAGTTGTTGGCCTATCTTTCCTATCGGGTACCGAAATTGGGCTATCGCTGCGTGGAACTCCCCACCGTGCGGCGCTATCCGAAGGGCGAGGTACCCACCAAGATCAGCAGCGTCAGAGGTAATCTGTCGGTGCTGCAGGTACTGATGAAGGCCTGTGCAGGCCACTACAACCCACGCCTGGGCGAGGACGCCCAGCTGGCGGCGCAACGACGAAGCTGATCCCGTCGCGCTTGCCGGGTGCGCAAGAGACGATGGAGTAGGCAATGGTGCGTGTGCTGTCGGCGTTTCGCGGGCTCTATTTCGCGACGCTGTTGATGTTGATCGGGACCGGTCTGCTGAGTACCTATCTGGGGCTGCGACTGGCCGCCGATCAGGTGCAGGGACTCTGGGTCGGTGCCCTGACCGCCGCCTATTACGCGGGACTGGTGATAGGCGGCAAGCTCGGGCATCGGCTGATCGCCAAGGTCGGCCATATCCGTGCCTATGTGACCTGCGCCGGCGTCGTCGGCGCCGCGGTGCTAGGCATCGGCTTGCTGCCCTGGCTACCGATGTGGCTGGCGCTCAGGGTGCTCATCGGCATGGGCATGATGTGTCAGTACATGGTGCTGGAAAGCTGGCTCAACGAGCAGGCCGGCCCTGGCGAGCGCGGCAAGGTCTTTTCCGGCTACATGACCGCCTCCTATCTCGGCCTGGCGCTGGGCCAGGTGGTGCTGGTGGTCTCGCCCGATCTGGGCGTCGACAAGCTGATGCTGGTCGCCATCTGCTACGCCCTGTGCCTGGTGCCAGTAGCGGTCACCGGCAAGATCCACCCGGCGCCGCTCAAGCCTGCGCCGCTGGAACCCACGTTCTTCATCCAGCGGATTCCGCAGTCGCTGACCACCACCCTGGTAGCGGGACTGGTGATCGGCTCCTTCTATGGTCTGGCGCCGCTCTATGCCAGCGCCCAGGGCCTGCCCACCGAACGCATCGGCCTATTCATGGCCTGTTGCATCTTTGCCGGCCTGATCGCCCAGTGGCCGATTGGCTGGCTCTCGGACCGCCATGATCGCAGCTGGCTGATCCGGGTGGTGGCCATCGCCCTGACCCTGGCTGCGCTGCCGCTGGCCGTGCTGCCCCATGTGCCGCCGGTGGTGCTGCTCCCCCTCGGCCTTATCGCCAGCCTGCTGCAATTCGTGCTCTATCCGCTGGCGGTGGCGCTGTCCAATGACCATATCGAGGGGGAGCGGCGGGTATCCCTGAGTGCCATGCTGCTGGTGACCTTTGGCATCGGTGCCTGTATCGGTCCGCTGGTGGTGGGGGCTCTGATGAATCTGGTCGGGCCCAACATGCTCTATGCCTTCGTCGTGCTCTGCGGCGCGATCCTGATCTGGCGCATCCGTCCGGATGCGGTCACTGGCAAGCACCTGGTCGACGAAGCGCCGCTGAGCCATGTGCAGATGCCCGAAGGATCGACCAGTTCACCGCTGGCGGCGGCCCTGGATCCCCGCGTCGACAGCCAGGTGGTGCAGGAGCAGATGCACAGCGAGCCGGTGGTGGAGGAAGAACCTGCCGAGGAGGGGGCACCTCTGCAGGAGGAGATGGAGTTCCCGCAGAACCCAGCTGAGCCCAAGGCGACTTGAGAGGTGGAGGAGGGCGCCCAGTAGTCGTGGGCGTCCGGTCGGTCACTCGAAGCGACGATTTTCTCGCTGCAACTGATAGATGAAACGCTCGATCTGACGCTGCGCAGCGCCCGTCAGGCTGTTGAAGCAGACACCGACGTCGCTGAATTCCATACGCTCCGTGCAGGCCACGTGGCGGATGGTCACCGGGGTATTGATGGCCCCGATGGGCAGTTCGGCGGTAAAGCTCTGCACCTGCTGACCCGGCTGCAGCAGATGGGTGACATTGCCGGGAAAGCGCAGCTTGCAGCCCGTGGCCGACAGGTCGATCAACTGGCCACGCAACTGGATCTGGCTGCTGCCCTGACTCAGTTCTGCGGTGGCGGGCTGGGTCAACAGCAACTTGACCCGATAGGCATTGCGCCGCTGGTGATAGGTGAGCTCCGCGGGCAGGCCGATCCAGTAGCAGCGCGTGCCGTCCAGTTCGCTGAACTCGACCGGACGGTCGATCTGCCAGGTGACCTTGATACCTTCGTGAAAGCTGTCCACCCGAAAGGACTGACCTTGCTCCAGCAGGCGTTCGGCCTCACGGGGAATGAATTCGTCCAGCGCGATCAGGCCCTTGGCTTCGTCGATCTCGACGACGAAGCTCTGGAATTGCTGCCCTTGGCGATTGAAGGTGATCCGCAGCGGGATGTGCTGCTGTTGCGCCGGCCGCAGACACGCCAGGATCTCGCCCTTGGAGCGATAGACCTGGGGGGGTTGGGGGGCATTGTCGCTAGCGGAAGAGCCTTGCACCTGGAAACTCCTGTAAACAGCGGTCAGCAAGGATAATGGCTAACGGCCAGCTGTACAGCGAAAAACGCGCTGTGAGAAAAATCCACTGCTCACGCCGAGCTCAGCGGGCGCTGATAGCCACCGCCGGTCTGGTTACCGCGACGGTTGTACAGCGTGGGCGCCGAGGTACCCTGCAGCACATTCAGCAACTTGCCCACCACGAAACGATTGGCCTGGATGATTTGGCCATTGCGGACGTTATGGGCTTTGCATTGCTCCATGAGCTGCGCGAGCTGACTGGAGAGAGCCAGCAGTTCCTCGCCATCGGGCTGTCGGGCGGCATAGGCCTGCAAGCCCGGCAGATCCGCCCGCAAACCCTGAGCCTGAAGCAGGACGGTGCGCTGCTGGGCATGCTGGTCGAGCTGCTTGAGCAGGATCTGCTTGGGGCCCAGCAGCGCTTCCAGCCGATCGAGCTGGCGCTCACTCAAGGCTTGGAACTCCTGCTCGATCAGGACCAGCAGTTGCTCGCTCAGGTCGATGTCGTGGCGGGTGATGTCGAGCAAGGTAGCACTGGGCATGGCGCGGTTTCCGTTCGAACGTTAACGGCGATCGTCAGAAGGGCCATGCCGAACCGGGCGTCAGGACTCGAACGCCATCAGCTTGTCGGCCACCTTCTGGCTGTCGACCTTGTAGGAGCCATCGGCGATGGCCTGTTTCAGGCGGCTGACCTTGTCGCTGTCGACCACCGGCAGATCCTTGAGCCCTGCGGTCAGGGAACTCAGTTGCTTGGCTTCAGCGCTCAAGCTCACCGACTCGCCGGAGGCGGTGCCTTGGGTGGCCTTGACGTCGCTGGTCTGAGCCGTGGATACGTCCTTGGTAGAGGCGGCCTTGGTGTTGCCTATGCCTGCAGTAGAGGACGAATTCAGGCGATTGATATCTAGAGCCATGAGTGGAGATCCTCGTGTCGTCTCGTTCGCATATCCGGCTTATCGGCGTGCTGAGCCGAAACTTTAGCCGTAGACCTGTGCGCCGTGTCACATCCTTCGACAGGATGGCACGCAGAGGTTCAGGATGCGGACGTTCAAGGTACTCCTTTTGCCGCTCTCGCTAAAGCGCTACCTCCACCTGCCCCTGATCGACCACCCGACCGCGGATCACCCGGTTCGAACTCAGGTTGCGTACGCGGATTTCCTCGTCCTTGGCGCCCGCGCTGAGGGCTTCGCCCTGCATGCGAATGCTGAAGGAGGCGCTACGGGCATTGATGACCACCTGTTCACCCTTGCGAATGAGTTCTGCTTGCTCGATAAAGGAAGGCGCCATGACCTGCCCGCTGACCACCTGGCGTTTCAGCTGGGTCCCCAGCACCTGTTCCAGGCTGGTCAGATAACCCTGGGTCAGGGTGCCGACGTCCCGCTCCACCAGGGCCACGTTCTGGTCATCCAGCACCGCACCGCGCAACAGAGGCTGCAGGGTAACCACCACGGGCCGATACAGCTTGACCTGGACCGGCACGAACACCGTCCAGGGACTGCTGCCTTCGCAGCGGACCTTGATGTTGATCCGGCCCACCGGCGTGGGGTTGCCTTGCTGTGAAAGCGTCAGGGGTTTGTCGCAGGCCGCCAGGCGTAACCGGGGATCCAACGAGTTGATCTGATTTTCGTGGCGTGCGTTGGAACTGGTCTCCAGCAAATATTCCTGCACGCGCTCCTCAAGAAAACTTTCGACAGCGCCGATAAGTTCGTCAGATGAGGTGTAGTCGCCTTCTGCATAGGCCTTTCCGCCCAGGCATGTCAGGATCAACACAAGATTCGCAGCCCAGCGGCAAGAGGTTTTCATAGGTCGGAAACACGTCGCTTCGATCTTCATGAGTCACATCTAAGCAAGCCCTGTGCCGAGTTTTTCAACCGGTCTGTGGCAACGAGAGGAGTCGCCAAATGGCTGGTGTATTGGACGCAGTCAACCAACGTACCCAACTGGTGGGCCAGAACCGTCTGGAACTGCTGCTGTTCCGCCTGGACGGCTCGCAGCTCTACGGCATCAACGTCTTCAAGGTGAAGGAGGTGCTGCAGTGCCCCAAGCTTACCGTGATGCCGAAATCGAGTCCGGTGGTACGGGGCGTGGCCAGCATTCGTGGCGGCACCTTTCCCATCATCGACCTGGCCATGGCCACCGGTCGCCGCGGGTTGCCGGACATCAACAACTGCTTCGTGATCATTACCGAGTACAACACCAAGGTGCAGGGCTTTCTGGTGCGTTCGGTGGAGCGCATCGTCAACATGAACTGGGAAGGCATCAACCCGCCGCCCAAGGGCACCGGGCGTGATCACTACCTCACCGCCGTCACCCGCGTCGACAACCAACTCGTCGAGATCATCGACGTGGAGAAGATCCTGTCCGAAGTGGCGCCGTCCGTCGAAACGGTGTCGGCCGGCGTCATCAGCGAAATGGTACAGGCCAAGGCCGTCACCAAGCGCGTCCTGATCGTCGATGACTCCTCGGTGGCGCGCAAGCAGGTGAGCCGCTGCCTGGAAACCGTCGGGGTAGAGGTCATTTCCCTCAACGACGGTCGTCAGGCGCTGAACTACCTCCAGGCCATGGTGGCTGAAGGCAAGCGCCCGGAAGAGGAATTGCTGATGATCATTTCCGACATCGAGATGCCGGAAATGGACGGCTACACCCTGACGGCGGAAATCCGTCATGATCCGCGGATGCAGAAAGTGCATATACTGCTGCATACCTCCTTGTCCGGCGTCTTCAACCAGGCGATGGTCAAGAAGGTCGGTGCGGACGACTTCCTGGCCAAGTTCCGTCCCGATGATCTTGCCTCCCGGGTAGCCGAGCGCATCAACGCGGTCGACAGTCACTAGGTGAAGGCGTCTCTATCCCGGTATCCAGAAGGCGGAGCGGCAGTGTCAGCAGTCAACGCGGATTTTGTGCTTTTTCGTGATTTCCTCGAGAAATCCAGCGGGATCCTGCTCGGTGACAACAAGCAGTACCTCGTCTCCAGTCGGCTCAACAAGCTGATGGAGACCGAGGGGATCAAGACGTTGTCGGAGTTGGTGCAGCGCATCCAGATGCAGCCCCGCGGCGGTTTGCGGGAAAAGGTCATCGATGCGATGACGACCAACGAAACCCTCTGGTTTCGCGACACCTATCCCTTCGAGGTGCTCAAGAACCGCCTCCTGCCGGAATTGACCAAGAACACCTTCGGCCAGCGCCTGCGGGTCTGGTCGGCGGCCTGCTCGTCGGGGCAGGAGCCTTATTCGCTGTCCATGACCATGGACGAATTCGAGCGCAGCGCGGCAGGGCAGGGGCGTGGCGGCATGCAGATCGTGGCGACCGATCTGTCCGGTGCCATTCTCACGGCGGCGAAATCCGGTGAATACGATTCTCTGGCCATCGGTCGCGGTCTGTCCCAGGAACGCCTGCAGCGCTACTTCGACGTGCTCCAGCCAAATCGCTGGGCGGTCAAGCCGGCGATTCGCAGTCGGATCGAATTCCGCGCCCTGAATCTATTGGACAGCTATGCCAGCCTCGGCAAGTTCGACATGGTGTTCTGCCGCAACGTGCTCATCTACTTCTCCGCTGACGTGAAGAAGGACATCCTCACCCGCATCCATGCCACTCTCAAGCCGGGCGGCTATCTGTTCCTGGGTGCGTCCGAAGCCCTCAACGGCTTGCCGGATCTCTATCAGATGGTGCAGTGCAATCCGGGCATCATCTACAAGGCCAAATAGGCCGGTCGATGGACACCCAAAGGGCAGACCCAGGTCTGCCCTTTCTTTTGCGCCAAAGTTTTGCCGCACCTGCCTCGGGGGCCGGCAAAGGTGGCGGAAAAACCTTGCCGCTTGCCGTCGTTCTGACTGCCGCGTCGCGCTAAGCCCTTGATTTAGATGGATGTTGGATACTGGCACGGGCCTTGCTAAATCGCTTGCAAGCCACGTCAAAGGTCTCTCGACATGAGCATCAGTTTCGACAAAGCACTCGGGTTGCACGAGCAGGCGCTCAACTTCCGTTCGCAGCGCGCCGAAGTATTGGGCAACAACATCGCCAATGCCGATACCCCGGGCTACAAGGCGCGGGATCTGGATTTCAGCGCCGTCATGGCAGAGCAGGCGGCCAAGAGCGCGCCAGGGGCTTCCGGCCACTATCAGCTGGAAACCACCAACAGCCGCCATATCGCTGCCGAAGGCTTCGACATGGGCATGGGCGACTCGGCCTTGAAGTATCGCATCCCCACGCAGCCCTCGGTGGACCAGAACACCGTGGATGCGCAGGTCGAGCAGGCCAACTACGCCGAGAACGCGATGAATTTCCAGGCCAGCTTCACCCTGCTCAATAGCAAGTTCAAGGGGCTGATGTCGGCCCTGCGCGGAGAATAGCCATGTCCCTGAGTTCGCTGTTCAACATCGCCGGTAGCGGCATGAGCGCCCAGAACGTGCGCCTCAATACCGTGGCCAGCAACATGGCCAACGCCGACTCCGTCTCCTCCAGCGTCGATCAGACCTACAAGGCGCGGCATCCGGTGTTCGCTGCCCAGTTCAACGCAGCCCAGGGCGGTGCTTCGCTGTTCGACGACCAGGGCCAGGCCGGGGTCGGGGTGGAGGTCAAGGGTATCGTCGAGGATCCGAGCGAGGTGCAGAAGCGCTACGAGCCCAATCATCCCATGGCGGACAAGGAAGGCTACGTCTATTACCCCAACGTGAACGTGGTGGAGGAGATGGCCGACATGATTTCGGCCAGTCGCGCCTTCCAGACCAACGCGGAAATGATGAATACCGCCAAACAGATGATGCAGAAGGTACTGACCCTCGGTCAGTAAGGAACCGGCGCCATGGCCATCAGCACGACCAACTCCACCGCTCAATCGGTACTCGACAAGTACTCCGTCAACAAGACCGGCACGTCCGCCGAAACCACCGCCAGCGATGGCAAGAAGGGTGGCAAGCTCGGCAAGGACGAGTTCCTCAAGCTGATGGTTGCTCAGATGAACAACCAGAATCCGCTGGAGCCGCAGGGCAACGGCGAATTCATCGCCCAGCTGGCGCAGTTCAGTACCGTCGAGGGCATCACCAACCTGAATACCAGCGTCGGCTCGATTCTCTCTGGTAGTCAGTCTTCCCAGGCACTGCAGGCTTCCACTCTGGTTGGTCGCAAGGTGATCGTCGATACCGACAAGGTCAAGGTGGACACCAGTGCGGACTTCAAGGGGGCGCTCAACCTGACCGCTTCCAGTCCGAACGTTTGGGTCAACGTCTACAACGACGCGGGCAGTCAGGTGAATCGTCTAAACCTGGGGCAGCAATCCAGTGGCCTGGTGAACTTCACCTGGGACGGCACGGATGCCAGCGGCAAGAAGCTGGCTGCCGGCACCTACCGCTTCGAGGCCCAGGCGAACGTGAACGACACCACCACGGCCATGAAGACCAGTCTGCCAGCCAACGTCGACAGTGTGACGCTCGGGCAGAACGGCGGCGAAATGACACTCAACCTTGCCGGCGTCGGCAGTATCGGCATCTCCAAAGTCCAGGCGGTCGGCCAGTAAGGCGCGGCACAAGAGAGGAATCCAGCATGTCTTTCAATATCGGTTTGAGCGGCATCAAGGCCGCGTCCAGTGACCTCAACATCACCGGCAATAACATCGCCAACGCCAGCACCGTCGGCTTCAAGCAGTCCCGGGCGGAGTTCCAGGACCTCTATGCCGCCTCGGTCCTGGGTACCGGCAAGAATGCCCAGGGCAGCGGCGTGCTGCTGGGCAACGTCGGCCAGCTGTTCAACCAGGGCACCATCGATTCCACGCAGAACGCGCTGGACATGGGCATTAACGGTAACGGTTTTTTCGTCACCAGCAACAATGGCGCCATCCAGTACACCCGTGCCGGTTACTTCGGGACCGACAAGCAAGGCTTCATCGTCGACAACAACGGCTACAAGCTGCAGGGCTACACCACCAACGACCAGGGTCTGCTGCAGCCGGGCGTGCGTAGCGACCTGCGCATCGAGACGGCTAGCCAGGCCCCTAAGGCATCCAGCTCGATCAAGCAGACGGTCAACCTGAACTCGACCCAGACGACGCCGACCACCACCCCGTTCAATCCGTCCGATCCGACCAGCTACAACTCCTCGACCTCGGTGAACATCTACGACAGCCAGGGCAACGCCCACGTCCTGTCGCAGTATTTCGTCAAGGGCGCGAACAACTCCTGGACCATGAACGTGCTGATCGACGGCCGCAATCCGGGCGATCCCACCAAGGAAGACGCGACCACCAAGGTTGCTACGCCCTACACCGTGACCTTGCCGTTCACCAGCAGCGGCGCGCTCGATGGCGGCAAGGTGGCCTCGACCGATCTCAAGCAGGTCAATAACGCCACCACCAACACCTTCGAGGGCGTGCTCAAGCTGGACAACTGGGTCCCGGCCATCTCCAACGGCGGTACCCCGGCGACCTGGGCCTCCAATGGCGCTGTCGCCAACCCGGCCGGCATAACCTTGGACATGCGCGGCTCGACCCAATACAGCAGTGCCTTCGCCGTGACCAGCGTCAACCAGGACGGCTACACCACGGGCCAGCTGTCCGGTCTGGAAATCGACGATACCGGCCAGATCTTCGCGCGTTACACCAATGGTCAGTCCAAGGTGCAGGGTCAGGTCGTGCTGGCCAACTTCGCCAACGTCCAGGGCCTGACCCCCATGGGCAAGACCTCCTGGACCGAGTCGTCGGAATCGGGTCAGCCAGTAGTCGGCACACCGCGCTCCGGCACCCTGGGTGCCTTGCAGTCCGGTGCTCTGGAGGCGTCCAACGTGGACATCTCCACCGAGCTGGTCGACATGATCGTGGCGCAGCGCAACTACCAGGCCAACGCCAAGACCATCGAGACCGAGAACGCCATTACCCAGACCATCATCAACCTGCGTTGATGTCGTTTCTCTGACGGCTTGCCGCTTCGGCGTCAGGAAAAGCCTCCCTCGGGGGGCTTTTCTATTTTCAGGCTACTGATTTTAAAAGGTTTTCAGTTTCTGGAACGGCGCTTGCTAAAGAACCTCCGAACGCAAGCTTGGCGGCAATCTGCCGCCGTCGGAGGATCAGATGGACAAGCTGCTGTACGTCGCCATGACCGGCGCCAGCCAGAACGAGATGGCCCAGCGCGCCCACGCCAACAACCTGGCCAACGTCTCGACTTCGGGATTCCGCAAGGATCTCGAACAGGCGCGCTCGATGCAGGTGTTCGGCGAGACCATGCCGTCGCGCGTCTACTCCATGAGTGAGCGGCCGGCGACTGACTTCACCCCTGGCGCGCTGCAGGAGACGGGCCGTGACCTGGACGTGGCCATCCAGGGGCCGGGCTTCGTCGCGGTCCAGGATCCCTCCGGCAAGGAGGCCTATGTGCGCACCTCCAGCCTGCAGATCGACCCCCTTGGCATGCTGCGGACCGGCAGCGGTTTGCCGGTGCTCGGCAATGGCGGTCCCATTGCCGTGCCGCCTGCTTCCAAAGTGGAAATCGGTCAGGACGGCAGCATCACCGTGCGCGGCTCCGGCCAGGCGGCCAATGCCCTGGCCCAGGTCGACCGCATCAAGCTGGTCAATCCCGACACCAAGCAGATGGAAAAGGGGCTCGACGGCCTGCTGCACATGAAGCAGGGCCAGGCAGCGCCGCCCATGGATGCCAACGTCTCCCTGGTCTCCGGCTTCGTCGAGTCGAGCAACGTCAATGCGGCGGAGGAAATGACCTCGATCCTGTCGCTGTCCCGCCAGTTCGAGCTGCAGGTAAAGATGATGCGCAGCGCGGAAGACAACGACGCGGCGATGGCAAAGGTTTTGCAATTCTCCTGATAACGGCTAGCGCCGACGTAAAACCGGCACTTCGAGGAATACCAGCATGATGTCGTCACTGTGGGTCGCCAAGACCGGTCTGTCCGCCCAGGACATGAACCTCACCACCATCTCCAACAACCTGGCCAACGTGTCCACCACGGGCTTCAAGCGCGATCGCGCCGAATTCCAGGACCTGCTGTACCAGATCCGCCGCCAGCCCGGTGCCCAGTCCACCCAGGACAACCAGCTCCCCTCCGGCCTGCAGCTGGGTACCGGTGTGCGCATCGTCGGCACCCAGAAGAACTTCACCGAGGGTTCGCTGCAGACCACCGACCAGCCGCTGGACATGGCTGTCAACGGCGATGGCTTCTTCCAGGTGACCATGCCCGACGGGACCATCAACTACACCCGTGACGGCACCTTTCACCTCAATGCCGATGGCCAGCTGGTCACCGCCAATGGCTTCGCACTACAGCCTGCCATCGTGCTGCCTGCCGACACCAAGACCTTTACCGTCGGCGAAGACGGCACCGTGTCGGTCACCACCGCCGGTCAGGCCGCGCCCCAGGTCATCGGCAACCTGCAGATCGCCCAGTTCGTCAACCCGGGCGGCCTCCAGGCCGTGGGCCAGAACCTGTTCAGCGAGACCGCGTCCAGCGGCGCGCCTCAGGTCGGTACCCCGGGCTTGAACGGCCTTGGCACCGTGCTGCAGAGCACCCTGGAAAACTCCAACGTGAGCACGGTCGAGGAGCTGGTGAACATGATCACCACCCAGCGCGCCTACGAGATGAACTCCAAGGTCATTTCCACCGCCGATCAGATGCTCGGCTTCGTTACCCAGCAGCTCTAATCCCCTGTGAGGACGCGCTCCATGAAACCTCTATTCGCCGTCGCCCCGCTCCTGGGAGCGCTCGTACTCGCAGGATGCGTAGCCCCGGCCGCCAAGCCGGACGATCCCTACTACGCCCCGGTGCTGCCGCGTACCCCGGTGCCAGCCGCACAGAACAACGGCGCCATCTTCCAGTCGGGGTTCGAGCAGAATCTCTATACCGACCGCAAGGCTTTCCGCATCGGCGACATCATCACCATCACCCTGCAGGAGCGGACCCAGGCCAGCAAGAACGCCAGTTCCGACATCGCCAAGAACACCAAGGCGACTCTGGGGCTGACCTCGCTGTTCGGCGCCAAGCCCTCGATTCCCAATCCGCTGGCCGATGGCGACTTGAGTCTGGACGCCGGTTTCTCCGGTAACCGCTCCAACACCGGCAAGTCCACGGCGGCCCAAGGCAACAGTCTGTCCGGCTCGCTGACCGTGACCATCGCCGAAGTGCTGCCCAATGGCATCCTGGTAGTACGTGGCGAGAAGTGGTTGACCCTCAACACCGGCAACGAACTCATGCGCATCCAGGGCATGGTCCGCGCCGATGACATCGCCACCGACAACACCGTGTCCTCTACCCGCGTAGCCGATGCACGTATCACCTATTCGGGTACCGGCGCCTTCGCCGATGCCAGTCAGCCGGGCTGGCTGAGCCAGCTCTTCGGCAGCCCCTTGATGCCCTTCTGAGGATGAGCGCCATGTTCAAGAGCCTCATCGTCGCTGCCGCTCTGGTCCTGGTCATGCCCCTGGCCCAGGCGGATCGTCTGAAGGACATCGCCAGCATCCAAGGCGTGCGGACCAACCAGCTGATCGGCTACGGCCTGGTGGTGGGTCTGCCCGGTACCGGCGACCAGACCACCCAAACGCCCTTCACCGTGCAGACCTTCAACAACATGCTGGCCCAGTTCGGCATCAAGGTGCCACCGGGCACCACGGCGCAGCTGAAGAACGTCGCGGCGGTATCCATCCATGCTGATCTGCCGGCCTTCGCCAAACCCGGTCAGACCATCGATATCACGGTGTCTTCCATCGGCAACTCCAAGAGCCTGAGAGGCGGCAGCCTGCTGCTCTCGCCGCTCAAGGGTATCGATGGTCAGATCTACGCCATCGCCCAAGGCAACCTTGTGGTCGGGGGTTTTGACGCCGAAGGTCGTGACGGTTCGAAGATCACCGTCAACGTTCCGTCGTCCGGGCGTATTCCCAATGGGGCCACTGTCGAGCGACCGGTGCCGAGTGGCTTCGACCAGGGCAACAGCATCACGCTGGACCTGAATCGCAGCGACTTCACCACCGCCAAACGCATCGTCGACAAGATCAACGAGACACTTGGCGCGGGTGTTGCATCAGCTGTTGATGCCGGATCGATTCGCGTCACGGCGCCGGTGGATCCCAGCCAGCGCGTCGACTACATCTCGATCCTGGAGAACATGGAGGTCGATCCGGGGCAGGCGGTGGCCAAGGTCATCGTCAACTCCCGCACCGGGACCATCGTCATCGGCCAGAACGTCAAGGTCTCGCCGGCGGCGGTGACCCAGGGCAGCCTGACCGTGACCATCAGCGAGGACCCTCAGGTAAGCCAGCCCAATCCCTTGTCGGGTGGGCAGACGGTGGTGACGCCCCAGTCGACCGTCAAGGCCAAGCAGGAGGCGAAGCCGATGTTCAAGTTCGGTCCGGGCACCACGTTGGACGAAATCGTGAGAGCGGTGAATCAGGTGGGCGCGGCGCCCAGCGACCTGGTGGCCATTCTCGAAGCGTTGAAACAGGCCGGCGCCTTGCAGGCCGATCTGATCGTAATTTAAGGAGAACGGGCGATGGAATCTCGTCTGGGTGGCAACTACGGCAACGTCAAGGATTCGGGGGCCTTTACCGACCTGAATCGGTTGGCCCAGATGAAGGGTAAGGATCGCGACAGCGCGGAAAACGTCAAGAAGGTCGCGGGCGAATTCGAGTCGTTGTTCCTGAACCAGATGCTCAAGTCCATGCGCAGCGCCAACCAGGCGCTGGCGGACAAGGACAGCCCCTTTTCCAGTGAGACCACTAAGCAGTATCAGGACATGTACGACCAGCAGTTGGCCGTCTCCCTGTCCCGGGATGGCGGCGGTATCGGCCTGGCCAATGTCCTGGAGCGTCAGCTGAGCAAGACCGCCCAGCCGTCGACCCGCCCCAATCCCTTCGCTCAGGTTGGCCAGGCGGCGCCCACTGAAGGGCAACTGGCCGCCGGTCGCAACGCCAAGCTCAACGACGTGGCGAGCCATGGCCTCAAGCCGGCGAATGCCGTCGCCGCCGGGCGCGACGATTCCAGCGCGCTCAATTCGCGCCGGCTTGCCTTGCCCGGGCGACTGGCCGAGCGTACCGCCGCCAACATTTCCGGCGCGGCGGAGCAGGGCGCTGCCCTCAAGCAGAGCTTCCAGGAGGTCGCGGCCGCCCAGAGCGCCTGGCGCCGGCAGGCTACGCCGCCAACCGGCAAGCCGGCCGCTTCGACCGAGGCCGTCGCCAGCGTGGACAGCACCGCCGCTACCGGCAAGACCCGTTTCCGTACCCGTCAGGAGTTCGTCGACACCATGATGCCCATGGCCGAGGCCGCGGCAAAGCGCCTGGGCGTGGATCCCAAGTACCTGGTCGCCCAGGCGGCGCTGGAAACTGGTTGGGGCAAGCACATGGTCAAGCAGGCCGATGGCAGCAACAGCAACAACCTGTTCGGCATCAAGTCCCACGGCTGGGATGGCGGCAGCGCTCCCGCGGTGACCCAGGAGTTCGTCAACGGCAAGGCGGTGACCGAGACCGCGAAGTTTCGCACCTACGATTCCTTCGCCGACAGCTTCCACGACTACGTGAACTTCCTGCAGAGCAATGATCGCTACGACAAGGCGCTGTCCACCAACGGCAATTCCGAGCGCTTCATGCAGGGGTTGCAGCAGGCCGGTTATGCCACCGATCCGCAATACGCACGCAAGGTGATCCAGATCGCCCGCAACATGAACACCTATCAGACGGTTGCCTCCCTGGGCACCAGTCCGTCCCGCGGTTGAGGTGAGCCATGGCTGATCTACTTTCCATTGGTCTGTCGGGCCTGAGATCCACGCAAAACGCTCTGACCACCACCGGCCACAACATCGCCAACGTCAACACGCCTGGCTATTCGCGGCAGGAGACCATCCAGCAGACCAACATCGCCCAGTACAACGGCTCGGGTTATGTCGGTTCCGGCTCCCAGACGGTGGATGTGCGTCGCCTCGCCAGTGATTTCCTCACCAGCCAGGTACGCTCGGCCAACAGCCAGAACAGCGAACTGCAGACCTTCAAGAGCCAGATCTCCCAGCTCGACGGCCTGCTGTCCGACAGCACGACGGGTATCACCCCGGCCATGCAGAAGTTCTTCGCCACCCTGCAGACCGCTGCCCAGGATCCTTCGTCGATTCCGGCGCGGGAGGCCGTGCTCGCCCAGGCCCAGGGCATGGCCAAGTCGTTCAACACCCTGTACGACCAGGTCGACAAGCAGAACGGCCAGATCAACGATCAGCTGTCGGCGCTGACCAATCAGGTCAATGCCCTGGCCAAGAGCGTCGGCAGTCTCAACGACGCCATCGCCCGTTCCAAGGCTGCCGGCGGCGCGCCTAACGATCTCATCGACTCCCGTGAGCAGGCGATCAAGCAACTGTCGGGTATGGTCGGTCTGCAGGTGGTGGAACAGGACGACGGCGCGCTGAACCTGTTCGTCGGCACCGGCCAGCCGCTGGTGGTGGGCAATACCGTATCCAGCATGACGGCCAAGCCGGGTACCGACGATCCCTCACGCTTCCAGATCGTCCTGACCTCGGGCTCGACCGAGCAGAACGTCACCAGCCAGCTTAGCGGCGGCGAGATGGGCGGTCTGCTGTCCTATCGCGACACGGCGCTGGACCATGCCTACAACAGCCTGGGACAGTTGTCGCTGACGCTGGCGGACACCGTCAACCGGCAACTGGGGCAGGGCCTGGACCTGTCCGGCAATGCCGGCTCCGCGCTGTTCGGCAATATCAACGACACTCAGAGCATCGGTCTGCGGGTCATGGGTCGGTCCACCAACACTGGCTCGGCCAACGCGACCCTAAGCATCACCGATACCAGCAAGCTCTCGCCGAGCGACTACCGCCTCGATTACAACGGCACCGGCTTCACGGCGCGCCGTGCCAGTGACAACGCGGCGCTCACGGTCAACAAGAGCGGTAGCGATCCGGTCACCCTGACCCTGACCGATGCCAACGGCAACGATCAGGGCTTCAAGGTGCAATTCAGTGCCGCCGAGCTCGCCAAGGCCCAGGCGGGCGATGTGTTCAGCCTGCAGCCCACCCGTCGCGGCGCTTCCCAGCTCAAGGTGGATCTGGCCCAGGCCGACCAGCTGGGCTTCGCCGGCACGGCCAAGGCGGGGGCTACCACCAATAACCGCGGTACCGGTGCCATTACCCAGCCGGCGCTGACCACTTCAGTCTCGCCGGTCAATACCGCCGACTTCGGGCGGCTGTTCGGGGCCGATGGCCTGAAGCTGAGCTTCAACAGCACTACCAACCAGTTGGATGGCACTCTGCCGAGCGGCGCAACGCTCAGCTACTTGTCACCCACGGCCGGCGTGCTCACCAGCGGCCAGACCAATACGCTCCGTCTGCAGTACACCGACCCGACCACCAACAACAGCTACACCTACGACTTCAACCTCAGCGGCGTGCCGCAATCCGGCGACAGCTTCACCCTGAGCACCAACAAGGGCGCCGTTTCGGACAACCGTAACGCCCTGAACCTGGTGGCTTTGCAGACCAAACCCACCATGGGGGGCTATGGCAACACCGGCACCACCTACAACAACGCCTACGGCGGCCTGGTGGAGCGGGTCGGTACCCTGACCGCCCAGGTGCGGGTGGATTCGGCCGCCAGCGAAACCGTGCTCAAGCAGTCCCAGGACAATCGTGACTCCCTGTCGGCCGTCAACCTCGATGAGGAAGCCGCCAAACTCGTCCAGTTCCAGCAGTACTACGGTGCCTCGGCGCAGGTCATCAAGATCGCCCAGTCGCTGTTCGACACCCTGCTCGGCGCCTTCAGATAAGGAAACCGGCCATGCGCATTTCTACCGCTCAGGCGTTCAACAACGGTATCAGTGGCCTGCAGAATAACTACGGCAACGTGACCCGTACCCAGGAAGAGATCAGCACCGGCAAGAAGATCCTCACGCCCGCGGACGATCCGGTGGCGTCGATCAAGCTGTTGCAGATCAGCCAGGAGGAGGCGCTCAACAGCCAGTACAACACCGGCATGACCGCCGCCAAGAACAGCCTCAACACCGGGGAAGCCATGCTCACCTCGGTGGAAACAGTGCTGACGCGCATCCGCGAGATCGCCGTCCAGGCCGGCAACGGTGCCCTGGATCCAACCGATCGCGCATCCCTGGCCAAGGAAGTCGGTCAGCGCGAAGACGAGCTGATGAACCTGATGAACAGCAAGGATGCCAGCGGCAAATACCTGTTCTCCGGCTCCATGGGCGACACCCAGCCCTATGTACGCAATGCTGACGGCACCTACAGCTACAATGGCGACGAAGGCCAGCGCAGCGTGCAGATCGCCAGTTCCACCTTCGTGCCCATCAGCGACAGCGGCAAGGACGCCTTCGAAAACAACTTCAACGCCAATCGCGTCGCGACCACGCCGGTGCCTGGCAATACCGGGACCGGGCGGATCTCGCTCGGACTGGTGGATGACAAAAAGGCCTACGACGAGACCTTTCCCGCCAGCAATCCGCCGGCCGCGACCGATGGCGTCGGTATCCATTTCCTCGATGACAAGAAATACGTCGTCTACGACCTCTCCAAGGCGCCTACCGCTGCCGAATGGGCGGCCTACGACCCGGCCAATCCGCCGGTTGGCCAGCTCAAGGCGGACAGCCTGAACAGCACCCAGGAAGCCAGCAAGTTCATCAGCTATGGCGGGGTGAAGGTGCAGATGGACGGCGCTCCGGCGGCCGGTGACGAGTTCAAGATCACCCGCGATACCGCCAACGAAAAGCGCAGCCTGCTCAACGTGGTATCCGACTTGCGCAAGGCCCTGGAGAGCGGCGATGGCAGCACCGAGGGCGTGTACAAGATGCGCGACAGTGCTGCAGTAGCCCTGAGCAACCTCGATACGGCCTATACCCAGGTCGATGGTATCCGCGGCAAGGTCGGTGCGCGCCTCAACGTCATCGACTCCACCAGCGACTTCATCGCCGACGTCAGCCTGGTCAACAAGTCGGTGCAGTCGGATCTTCAAGATCTGGACTATGCTGAAGCCCTGTCACGCTACGCGCTGCAGAACACGGTGCTGCAGGCGACGCAGCAGAGTTTCGTGAAGGTGTCGCAGTTGAGTCTGTTCAATTATCTGTAAGGTCACTGGCCCGATAGAATCGGGATTGGCCGATTTTTTGCTGCTACTCTTCCGATAGGCCAGATGCGCCGGTTTTCCGCCGCCTTGGCCGCTTGACTCATCGCGAAGGGATAGCAACATGTTTGATGGCCTGTCGATCTTCATCTCGGGTGGTACCGGCTCCTTCGGCCGCGCCTTCGTCAAGCGGTTGCTGAGCGACTACCAGCCTAAGCGGGTGGTGGTGTTCTCCCGCGACGAACTCAAGCAGTACGAAATGAGCCAGGAGTTCGACGCGCCCTGCATGCGTTATTTCCTCGGCGACGTGCGCGACGAGCAGCGCCTGCAGCAGGCCATGCGCGGCATCGATCTGGTGGTGCATGCCGCCGCGCTCAAACAGGTGCCGGCGGCCGAGTACAATCCCACCGAATGCATCCGCACCAACGTCAATGGTGCGGAAAACATCATCGCCGCGGCGCTGCAGAACGGCGTGAAGAAGGTCATCGCCCTGTCCACCGACAAGGCGGCCAGTCCGATCAATCTCTATGGCGCCACCAAGCTGCTGTCGGACAAGCTGTTCGTTGCCGCCAACAACATCGCCGGCAGTCGCGACACCTCCTTCGCCGTGGTGCGCTACGGCAACGTGGTCGGCTCCCGCGGCTCGGTGCTGCCACTGTTTCGCAAGCTGATCGCCAAGGGCGCCGAGGATCTGCCGATCACCGATGCGCGCATGACGCGCTTCTGGATCACCCTCGACGAGGGTGTGGATTTCGTCATGCGCAGCTTCGAGCGCATGCAGGGCGGCGAGTTGTTCGTGCCCAAGATTCCCTCGGCGCGCATCGTCGATCTGGCCACCGCCCTGGCGCCGGACCTGCCACAGCGCCAGGTCGGTATCCGTCCGGGTGAAAAGCTGCACGAGATGATGATCTCCCGGGATGACAGCCCCCATACCCTGGAATTCGCGCGCCACTATGTCATCGCGCCGGCGATGAGTTTCAACCAGCCCTGCGATTACTCCCTTGATGGCCTGGGCGAGCAGGGCCGGCCGGTCGAACCGGGTTTCGAATACCTGTCCGACAGCAACCCCGATTATCTGGACGTCGCGGCGCTCCGACAGCTGGTCGAGCGCTGCCCATGAGCGGCATTCCCTATGGTCGGCAATCCATCAGCGAAGCGGACATCGCCGCGGTCACCGCTGTGCTGCGCTCCGACTGGCTGACCCAGGGGCCGATGATCGAGCGCTTCGAACAGGCGGTGGCGGGACGCTGCGAAGCAGCGCATGGCGTGGCCGTGTGCAATGCCACGGCGGCGCTGCATCTCGCCTGCCTGGCACTGGACCTGGGGCCAGGCGATCTGCTCTGGACCTCGCCCAATACCTTTGTGGCCAGCGCCAACTGTGCGCGCTATTGCGGCGCCGACGTCGACTTCGTCGACATCGATCCCATCACCCTCAATCTCAGCGTCCCGGCGCTGGCTGCCAAGCTGGAAGGCGCCGAGCGGGCAGGGCGCCTGCCGAAGATCCTGGTTCCAGTGGCCTTCGCCGGCCAGAGCTGCGACATGGCCGCGATCCAGGTCCTGGCACGGCGCTACGGCTTCAAGGTGATCGAAGACGCCTCTCACGCCATAGGCGCGCGTTATGCCGGCCAGCCCGTGGGCTCCGGTGCCCAGGCCGACATCACCGTGTTCAGCTTCCACCCGGTAAAGATCGTCACCACCGGCGAAGGCGGGCTGCTCACCACCAAGGATGCCGCGTTGGCAGAACGCCTGCGGCGACTGCGCAGCCACGGCATCACCCGCGACCCGGGGCTGCTGCAGGACCAGGCACAGGGTGGCTGGTACTACGAGCAGCTGGAGCTGGGTTTCAACTATCGCATGACCGATATCCAGGCCGCTCTGGGGCTCTCGCAACTGGAGCGCCTGGTGCCCTTCATCACGCGCCGGCGCGCGCTGGTCCAGCGCTATCGCGAGCTGTTGGCAGAAGTGCCGGTCGGCCTCATCGGCGACCAGGCCGGAGCCGAGTCGGCCTGGCACCTCTTTCCTATCCGGGTGGATGGGGGCCAGCGCGCTCACGTCTTCGCCGGGATGAGAGCCGCCGGTATCGGCGTCAATCTGCACTACATTCCCGTGCATCTGCAGCCCTATTACCGCGCCCTGGGTTTCGCGCCCGGTGATTTTCCAGAGGCCGAGCGTTACTACGCCCAGGCCCTGAGCCTGCCGCTGTACGCCGACCTGAGCGAGGCGCAGCAGGATAGGGTGGTTCAAACGCTGGCCACCCTGTTGAACTAGAGGAGAGAGTAATGCGAGAGATGACCGCCCAGGAGCGCTTCTGGCAGGGTGAATTCGGTGACGCCTATGTCGATCGCAACGCCGGCGCTGCGGCCGTGGCCAGCAGCCTGGCCTTCTTCGGCCGCGCCCTGGCCCGTGCCGGCACCCTGGATAGCGTCCTCGAGCTGGGCAGCAACCGTGGCCTCAATCTGCAAGCCTTGCGGGCCCTGTTGCCCCATGCCCAGCTGCAGGGTGTGGAGCTCAATGGCAAGGCCTGTACCCTGGCGCGGGCACTGGAAGTAGCCGAGATCTGGGAGGGTTCGCTGTTCGACTATTCCGTGACCGCGGCTTTCGACCTGGCCTTCACCAAGGGGGTGCTGATCCATTTGCCACCGGATCTGCTGCCGGCCGCTTACGACAAGCTGTACCAGGCCAGCAAGCGCTTCATCCTGGTTGCCGAGTACTACAATCCGACGCCGGTGGAGGTGAGCTATCGCGGCCACGCCGAGCGGCTGTTCAAGCGCGACTTCGCCGGTGAGCTGCTCGACCGCCATGCCGACCTGCGGCTGCTGGACTATGGCTTCGCCTATCACCGCGATCCGCTGTTCCCGGCCGATGACATCTCCTGGTTCCTGCTGGAGAAGCAGGCGTGACCGCCATCGCCATCATTCCGGCCCGCGGTGGCAGCAAGCGCATCCCCCGCAAGAACATCAAGACATTCCATGGGCGGCCCATGATCGCTTACTCCATCCGGGCCGCTCTGGACAGCGGACTGTTCGCCCGGGTGATCGTCAGCACCGACGATGCCGAAATCGCCGAGGTGGCGCGAGCGTATGGCGCCGAAGTACCCTTCATGCGTCCCGCCACCTTGGCCGATGACCATACCGGTACCGTCGAGGTGATCCAGCATGCGGTGGGTTTTCTATGCGAGCAGGGCGAGGTCTTTACCTACGCCTGTTGCCTCTATGCCACCGCGCCCTTCGTGACCCCGGCCGATCTGGCACGGGGTCTGAACATGCTCGAAGGCCATCCGGAAAAGGCTTATGCCTTCACCGTGACCGACTTCGCCTCGCCGGTGCAGCGGGCCCTGCGCCTGCGTGCGGATGGTGGTGTCGAATCCCTCTATCCACAATTCTATGAAACCCGTTCCCAGGATCTGGAACCCGCCTTCCACGATGCCGGCCAGTTCTATTGGGGGCGCACTGAAGCCTGGGAGCAGGGCGCGCCCCTGCATGCGCCGCACTCGTTGCCGGTACGCCTGCCGCGCCATCGGGTGCAGGACATCGATACGCTCGATGATTGGCAGCGAGCTGAGCTGCTGTATGAGGCTCTGCTGACCGACGTGGAACGCTCATGCACATCCTGATCAGATGCGATGCCTCGCTGTCGCTTGGCTCAGGCCATGTGATGCGCTGTCTCACCCTGGCCGACGCTCTGGCTGCGGTGGGTTGCAAGGTACATTTCGCCTGTCGCTCCGGCCCGGGGGACCTGCTGGCGCTGGTCGCCAGCCGCGGTTATGAAGCTCATGCGCTATCGGTCCCGGACCGACGCAGCGACTTTGAAGCAGCGTTGCCCTGGCAGGAAGATATCGAGGCACTCTGGAAGGCATTACCAGCGGAGCTGGATTTTGCCTGGTGCGTGGTGGATCACTATGGGCTCGGTCACGAATGGGAGACCGCCGTACGTCTGCGAGCTCGGCGAGTCATGGCCATTGATGACCTGGATACTCGTCGCCATGCCGTCGATCTGTTTCTGGACCAGAATCTCTCGGCGCAAATGCGGACTATTGCCTTGCCGGAAGTGGCACATGTTCTGGCGGGGCCTCGTTTCGCCCTCTTGCGACCGGCCTTCGCCAATCCACGTCCGGAGTGCCAGGGCCCGATCAAGCGTGTCTTGGTCAGCTTTGGTGGTGTGGATGCGGCCGGGGAGACCCTCAAGGTTCTGACTGCCCTTGCCGACCTGTCCGAGCTTCAGGTGGATGTCGTCGCCGGGCCAGCCAATCCCCATTGGATCGAACTTGTCGAACGCTGCAGGGGACGTCCGACCTGGCGGCTCTGGCAGCATGTTGAAGACTTCGCTGGCCTGCTACGGAAAGCTGATCTGAGCATAGGTGCCGGCGGCGGCACGGCTTGGGAGCGGGCCTGCCTGGGTATTCCCAGTCTCTGCGTCTCTCTGGCGCCAAATCAACGCGCCAATGCCGAGGCCCTGGCGGTTGCCGGGGCCCATCTGTACCTAGGCGATGCAGCGCAGGTCAGTGGCGCGGCCTATCGTGCGGCCGTGCAGACGCTACAGGCGAGTCCAGGCCTCCGACAGAGCCTAGCGGCACGAGGCAGGACGCTGGTGGATGGCCGGGGCGCCACCCGTGTAGCGACGGCGCTGTTGGGTATGGAGTTGCATCTGCGTCCGGCGACGTTCGAGGATACACGGTTGCTTTTTCGTGGCCGCAACGCCGAGCGGGTGCGACAGGCCTCCGTCAATACCGATCCTATCGGCTGGGAGCAGCATCAGGACTGGCTGCGACAGGTGCTGGCCCAGCCTGAGCGGCGGTTGCTGCTGATTGCCGAGACGCTCGATGGGCCTGTTGGCGTACTGCGCTACGACCGTCAACGGGGGCAGGGGGCCGAGGTCTCTATCTACCTACTGCCCGAACGCCTTGGTCAGGGTTGGGGAGAGCACCTGCTGCGGTGCGGCGAGCAGGCTGTTCAGCGTCATTGGACCGATCTGGAATCCATAGAGGCACAGGTGCGTCCAGGCAACCTAGCCTCTCTTCAGCTTTTCCAGCGCGCAGGTTTCCTGCTGCGTGATCATCAACTTCAGCTTTCTCTGCCGAGAATCTCATCATGACTGCCTTGCGTATTGGTAACCGGCCGGTAGGGCGCGACGCCCCGCCTTTCGTCATAGCCGAAATGAGCGGTAACCATAACCAGTCCCTGGACCGGGCACTGGCTCTGGTGGACGCCGCAGCCGACGCGGGGGCCCATGCCCTTAAGCTGCAGACCTATACACCCGATACCATGACCCTGGATCTGGACGAGGGCGAATTCCATATCGGTGATCCGGCCAGCCTTTGGGCCGGGACCTCGCTCTATCGGCTCTACGGTGAAGCCCATACGCCCTGGGAATGGCACGAGCCCATCTTCCGGCGCGCCCGCGAGCGTGGCCTTGAGGTGTTCTCGACACCCTTCGATGCGTCCTCTGTGGACTTCCTCGAGTCCCTTGGCGTCCCGGCCTACAAGATCGCCAGCTTCGAGAACGTCGATCTGCCGCTGATTCGGCGCGTCGCCGCAACCGGCAAGCCGCTGATCATCTCCACTGGCATGGCCAGCCTCGCCGAGCTGCAGGAATGTGTGGAGGCCGCCCGTTCGGCCGGGTGTCGTGACCTGATCCTGCTTAAATGCACCAGCACCTATCCCGCCAGTCCGGCCAATACTCACCTTCGTACCATTCCGCACATGCGCGAGTTGTTCGGCTGCGAGATCGGACTCAGCGATCACACGCCAGGCGTAGGAGCGGCAGTAGCCGCCGTAGCGCTAGGCGCGAGCGTGGTCGAGAAACACTTCACCCTGTCCCGGGCGGAAGGCGGCGTGGATGCGAGTTTTTCGCTGGAGCCTGACGAGCTCAAGGCCCTTGTGGCGGAGACCGAGCGTGCCTGGCAGGCATTGGGGCAAGTGCACTACGGACCTACGCCCGACGAACGCAAGTCGTTGGTTTTCCGCCGCTCGCTCTATGTGGTACGCGACATGGCAGCCGGCGAGTCCTTCAGCGAGGCCAATGTCCGCGCCATCCGTCCTGGCCTGGGCCTGGCGCCCAAGCATCTGGAGCGGGTCCTGAATAGCGTCGCTCAAGGACCGCTCAAGCGGGGCCAGGCCCTGGACTGGCATCACCTCCAAGAGCGCGATCAGTAGTGCCTGTGTTTACGCCAGGACCTGCTGGTGACGTCCATTCTGTGAAGGTTCGCAGTGATCTGGCGCTATACCGGCGTCGGCCTGGCTGAGGCTGAAACCTTTTTTTTTGGGAGACGGTGTCAACCATGACCCTCCAACACGTACCCAGCCAGCCACTCCAGGACTGGACCACGACCGACCTTCCACTTTCCGACGGTCCCTGGCTATTTGGTAATGCGGGTATCGATCGGCTGCGGCAACAGGTGGAAGATGCCTTCGCCCGGCGCTATCTGCATCCCGGTAGCGAACCCTGGCGGCTGAGCGCCGAGCAGTTATCCATACCCACAACCCATAACCTGCAAGCCTATGCCGCGCTGCCGGTCGATGTGGCGGCCGAGCAGCGCTGGCGTGAGTATGCCGCGGCCCTGGAGGAGGGCGGTCGACTGGTCCTGGATGTCCGTCCTGCAGAGCACTGGCAGAGTTTCGGACGGCGACTGGCAGCTAAGGATCCGCGAACGCCGTACTGCAGTGTCAGCGAACTGATCAGCCAGTTGAGCGCGCAGGGCCTTGCGGTCATTGCCGTCGAACCCTATGCCGGGCTCTGGGACAACGCCTGGCTCTATCGCGGTGTGAATCACAGACACAAGTGGCGCCGTCTACTGTCCTGGCTCGCCAGCGATGAGCCACTGTTGGCCTGGGCGTTGCGTCTGGAGCAGGAGGTCTTCGCCATGCTGGCACCGCGGGCCAGCGGGCGCTGCCTGATCGCTGCGGAAAAATGCGCCGTGCCGGTAGATCCCGGCGCGGTATTGCAGCAGCTAGCCCAGCGCGACCAAACCTTGCGCGATCCCTTGGGCCTGGTGCCAGGTACACAGGTGCTGGCAGCGAGTCAGGCCGAAGTCACCGCCTCTCTTCGTGCCCAGCAGGTGTTGCTCATGCTCGGTGAGGTATTGCAGCGGCATTATCCGCAGCTGGACTGGCTGGCCCTGCTACCTACGCCAGCGGTGCGACAATTGCAGGAGTGGCAGGCCGCCGAAGCGATCGATCAGCAGGCCATGATGATCCTGGAGGCCTGGGCACATGGCTCTGGCGAGCAGGAGGAGCTGTTGCGTGGCCTCGACTATTCCCTGATGACGCCGCTGTTGCGGCAGTATCTTCCGGCACGGAGAACGCCCTCGTGAAAGCCCCGGCCATCGTCGCCTTCCTCTGGGACAATCAACTGCCGGTGCTGCGGGAGTTCTTCCGCCGGCACGGTCCCTTGACCCTGATCACCCTGTCTCCCTATGTCTCCCAGGGGCTGCTGGACGTATTGGACGAAGCGGGTAGCAAGGTCTTCGTGCTGGATCAGGAACTGGACGATGCGGGCGTTTTCGCCGTTGAGCGCGACACCCATCACTGGCATACCCGCCTGCAGCTCTGGTTCGACCAGGGCCCCCCGGCGCGCTTGCACAACGAAGACTGGTCCGCGCTGCGCACCCTGATCGATGCCCGCCTGCAAGCCGAGTTGCCCACTGTGGTGACGCTGCTGGAAAGCCTTGCCCGCGTGCAACGCGACTACCGACTGAGCCTGATACTGGGCAGCGAAGACGTGATGCTCATCGCCAAGGTGACCATGCTCTGGGCGCGCACCCAGGAAATTCCCTCCCTGCACCTGTCCCATGCCCTGGCCCTGAACGATCCCTACACGGTGCATGGGCGACAGGTCGCCGACATCACCGCCGTCTATGGCCAGCGTGGTTTGGAGGGCTATCTGGATTATGGGGTGCCGCCGGAGCGCCTAAGGGTCACTGGCAACCCGGCCTGGGATGGCATTCCCGAACGATGTGTCGCCCGAGCGGAGCATGCGCAGGCCCTGCGCGCCAAGCACGGTCTGCGCGCCGAGGAACCCATTGTGGTGTTCGGCACCACCTGGGCTAGCGGTCATAGCGCCCATGGTGATCAGGCCATCTTCGAAAGGACCGTGGCGGCCTTCATTGAGGCCTGCGAGACGTTGTTCAGTGCGGGACTGACCTTCAATCCGGTGATCAAGGATCGGCCACCTAACTTCCAGTTCGGCGAGACGCGGGTAGGGGAGCTGTTACGCGAACGCAAGGCCGATCCAGGCCGCTATTTCTATCTGATCGAGGATGGTCCGCTGTGGCCGGTGGTCGCCGATGTGCTGATCGCCGTGGATTCCAATTACTGCGTGGAAGCCCTGCTGTGCGGTACTGCCGCCATCAATCTGCGGCATCCCGGCAATATGCCCTTCGGACCCTGTTACGCAGCCGAGGCTGGTATCGCCGACGTCGTTGCAGCGGAATTGCCCGAGGCACTGGGCCACTTGCTGCGCGATCCGGCCGCCCGGGCACGCCAGGTCGCCGCCAGCGCGCTCCATGCTCCCTACTACAACGTCGCTCAAGAGGGCGATGCCGCTCGACGCGTGGCGCAACTGATGGGCGAGATGGCCGTCGGTTTGGTCCCCCGGCTGCTGGCCTGGCTGGATGCCCGGCTACCCATCACGGCGGAGCGCGAGGTGTTGAATGGCCCGCTGACCAAGCTGGGTCGCGGCCGGCAGCTGTTGGGTATCCTGATTCTCGATGATGACCAGGACGATGCTGCGGTACAGCGGACCTTGAGCAGCCTGCAGCAGGCCCTGGGTGCGGCCTGGACACCGGTGGTTATTAGTACCGCGTCCCCGCCCGCTACCCTGGAGGCCGGTATGGAATGGCTATCGGTAGGGGCAGGGGAGATCATGATGGCCGCTGCGGCCCGGATGTTGGAACAGGGCCCGACCCGCTGCGACTGGTGGCTGACCGTCATGGCCGGCAGCGAATTCACCCGTAGCGGTCCGCTGCTGTTCACGTCGACGCTGGCGCGTCTGCAACTGCAGGATCCCGAAGGTGCATTCAGCCATGCCTGTTTCGCCGATGAACTACAGCGCTCGGCCGAAGGTGCCATCGGCGCCTGCTTCCGCCCCGATTTCAACCTGGACCTACTGCTGAGCTTTCCGGCGCTGTTCGGACGCCACTGGGCGGTACGCCAGCAGAGTCTGCTGGCGATTGGTGGTCTGGAACCGGCTTATGGGATAGCCGCGCCGCTGGACCTGGTGTTGCGTTTGATCCAGCGCCATGCCGGTGCCGGTATCGAGCATCTGCCTGAGGTCCTGCTGGTCGCGGATGCCCCCGCCTTGACCGTGGAACCGGGGGAACAGGTCGCGCTGGAGCAACACCTCCAAGCGCGTGGCTATCCGGCCGCCCGGGTCGAGGCCTTCCTGCCGCGGCGCTATCACATCGTTTATGGCCACCAGGCGACACCGAGCGTGTCGGTCATCATCCCGGTGCAGGATGAGTTGGAATACGTCCAGCGCTGCCTGGACAGTCTGCTGGAGCAGACACGCTACCCCCATTTCGAGGTCCTGCTGGTCGACTGCAGTAGCCGCCACGCGGCGACCTGCCGCTGGCTGGATGACCTGGAAGCCTTGGATGCAGAACAGGTCAAGGTCTGGCGCTTTGACGGTGAGCCAAATCGCTCGGCGCTGGTCAACGCCGTGGCCCAGGCCAGTTCAGCCGATTTCCTGCTGCTGCTCGAACCCACCTGTGTGGTCGTGCAGGCGGATTGGCTGGAAATCCTGCTCGATCAGGGGCAGCGGCCGGAAGTCGGCGCCGTCGGGCCACGGATCTGCGACGCCCAGGGACAAATTCTCGAAGCAGGCATGTTGCTGGGCCTGGACGATGCGGCTAGTGCCGCTTTCGCCGGAGAAGACCTGCAGGCTCCGGGGTATCTGAGCCGGCTGCAGCTGGTCCAGGATTACAGCGCCCTCGGCGCGACCTGCCTGTTGCTCAGGCGCGAACTGGTCCTGGCGCTGGATGGCTGGGATGGGGAGCGCTTTCCACTGGCCTATGGCCAGGTGGATTTCTGTTTGCGGCTGCGTCAGGCCGGTTATCTCAACGTCTGGACCCCTCAGGTGACCGTCGTTCAGGATGGTCTGGACGCTGCCGCCGTCGATCGACAGCGCGCAGTCGAGCGCGAAGCGCTGCAGGAGCGCTGGCTATCTGTGCTGGCGCGTGATCCGGCCTATAACCCTCAACTGTCCCTGGCTGGCAGCGGCTTCACCTTCGAATACGGCACCCGACGCCTGCAGCAGGCCGTTCTGCCGCAGATTCTGGTCTGTCCCGCTGACGAAGCAGGCTGCGGCCATTACCGGGTACGACAGCCGCTGATGGCGTTGCGCGATGCCGGCCGGGTGGAAGGGCTGATCTGCGCCCAGCATCCGACCCCCCTGGAATTGGAGCGCTTCTCGGTCGATGCCCTGGTCCTGCAGCGGCAGATCACCGATGACCAGCGGGACAGCCTGCGCCGCTTGCACAAGCTGTCGCGCACCTTCACGGTGTTCGAACTGGACGACTATCTGCCCAACCTGCCGCTCAAGAGCGTGCACCGCGCTTCGATACCCAAGGACATCCTCAAGGCGCTGCGTCAGGCTGTGGCGACCTGCGATCGCCTGGTGGTCTCCACGCCAGCGCTGGGCGTTGCCCTGACGGGTATGAATGCCGATATACGCGTCGTACCGAACTTCCTGCCTCCACGTTGGTGGGCGGGGCGGCAACCCCAGCGTAGACAGGGACGCAAGCCGCGAGTGGGCTGGGCGGGGGGCAGCAGCCATACCGGCGATCTGGAGTTGGTGGTGGATGTTATCCAGGCGCTTGCTGATGAGGTGGAGTGGGTCTTCTTCGGCATGTGCCCTGACCGGCTCAGGCCTTATGTGCACGAGTTCCATCCGGGGGTCTTCATTGATGACTACCCGGCCAAATTGGCCAGCCTGAATCTTGATCTGGCCATCGCCCCACTTGAAGACAACCTGTTCAACCGCTGCAAGACCAATCTGCGGCTGCTCGAATACGGGGCCTGCGGTTTCCCGGTGGTGTGCTCGGATATAGAGCCCTATCAGGGCGACCTGCCGGTCATCCGGGTACGCAACCGATTCAAGGACTGGTGCGATGCCATCCGTGGTCAGCTGGCCGATCTGGATGCTACCGCGGGGCAGGGCGATCTGCTGCGTGAGCAGGTACTCGGGCGTTGGATGCTTGACGGGTCGAATCTGGATGTTTGGCAGTCCGCGTGGCTCCCCGGTTGAACGCCGCGATGAAAAGTGCGCTTCGCCATTAAATAAAACGGCTCTCCCGTCGATAACCTGGATGTCACTCTCCGGCGTTTGATCACTGTCAAGTGTCTGGCGAAGAAAATCGCCAAACACCCTTAAAGTTCTAGCGACAGGCGCCGATAAACAAGATGAATGCGAAATACAGGGGCGTCTGAGCAAGCAGGTCCCATTCGCATGCTCAGGCACACAAGGTTCAACTGGAGACGCCACCATGGCACTTACCGTCAATACCAACATCCCTTCCCTGAACACCCAGCGCAACCTGCAGAACGCGTCCAGCTCGCTGGCCACTTCCATGCAGCGCCTGTCCACTGGTAGCCGTATCAACAGCGCCAAGGACGATGCCGCCGGTCTGCAGATCTCCAACCGTCTGACCAACCAGATCAACGGTTTGAACCAGGCGACTCGCAACGCCAACGACGGTATCTCCCTGTCGCAGACCGCTGAAGGCGCCATGCAGCAGTCCACCAACATCCTGCAGCGTATCCGCGATCTGGCCGTGCAGTCCGCCAACGGCTCCAACAGCGACGCCGACCGCTCCGCCCTGCAAAAGGAAGTGACCGCGCAGCAGAACGAACTGACCCGGATCGCCCAGACCACCACCTTCGGCGGTCGCAAGCTGCTGGACGGCTCCTTCGGCACCACCAGCTTCCAGATCGGCGCCAACGCCTACGAAACCATCGACGTTACCCTGAAGGACACCTCGGCCACCGCCCTGGGTTCCAACCAGGTTGGTAGCGGCGCCAGCACCAGCGCAGGCAGCGTGGTTGCCGGTAGCGGTGGTGCTCTGACCACCAGCGGCAAGATCACTCTGGTGGGCGGCGGCAAGAGCCAGGACGTCAACTACAAGGCTGGCGATTCCGCCAAAACCATCGCTGGCGCAATGAACGGCCAGATCCCCGGTCTCGCCGCCTCGGCGCGTACCGTGCTGACCGTGACCGACAGCATCAGCAGTGGTTCGGCCAACATGAAGGTGACCGTGGGCGGCAACTCCCTGAACCTGGTCGGTGTGACCAGCACCAAGGACATTGCTGACCAGCTCAACGCCAACGCCGCCAAGCTGGGCGTCACTGCCAACTACGACAGTCAGTCCAAGAAGCTGACCATTACTTCGGCCACCGGTGAAAACGTCACTTTCGGCAAGGATACCGGCACCGCTGCAGGCGCTATCACTGTCGCCTCGCAGAAGTCCGACGGTACCTTCAGCTCGGGTGTCGATGTGCGGGCCAACGGCGGCCAGGGTATGGGCTACGTCAAGCTCGATTCGCCTACCACCTTCGCCATGACCGGTGACACCGCCAAGATCTTCGGTGACACCAAGTCCTCGCTGAGCAAGGTCTCCGACGTCGACATCTCCACCGCTGACGGCGCTCAGAAGGCCCTGTCCGTGATCGACCAGGCCCTGGCCAACATCGACTCCCAGCGCGCTGACCTCGGTGCGGTGCAGAACCGCTTCGACAACACCATCAGCAACCTGACCAACATCTCGGAGAACGCCACCTCCGCCCGTAGCCGCATCAAGGACACCGACTACGCCGCGGAAACCGCGAACCTGTCGAAGAACCAGGTGCTGCAACAGGCTGGTACTGCGATCCTGGCTCAGGCCAAGCAGCTGCCGCAGTCGGTTCTCAGCCTGCTCCAGTAAGGGCAGAGATCGGTCTAGGCAGGGAGAAGGGGGACGCCCCTTCTCCCTTTCATGCGTTGTGAGGACATTACAATGGACATCGTCAAGACAACGGGTTTTTCAGCGGTAAGGCCCTATAGCGCTCAATCGAGCCCTGCGGCCGCGACGTCCTTAAGCACTTCGGCGCCTACGGCGGATTCCTCGGTCAAGCCGGTTTCCCAGGCCAGCAAGGTGGACGGGGACAATGCCGAAAAGCCGAAAGACGGCAATGTAGATGGCGCCCTGTCGAAGCTGAAATCGAAGTTTCAAGAGGATCACCGCAACCTCGACTTCAGCATCGACGACTCCACCGGCGAGGTGGTGGTCAAGGTGCTGGACGGCGAATCCGGCAAGCTCATTCGGCAGATGCCCAGTGAGGAAGTGCTCAAGCTGGCCAAGCAGCTGGATGATATGCGCAGCCTGATGTTCAAGGCCGAAGCCTAGTTGGCGCGGAACTTGTATCAAGCTCACTGAAAGCTGAGGCGACGACGTAACGTTGGCAGGGGGATAGTGAAATGGCAGGTATCAGCGGGATTGGTGGCTCGGGGCTGGACATCGACTCCATCGTCACCAAGATGGTGGCAGCCGAAAAGGCACCCAAACAGGATCAGCTCACCAAGACCCAGAGCAAGGCGACCGCGCAGCTCACGGCGATCGGGTCCCTGAAGGGCGCCATCAGCGAATTCCAGACCGCGCTGACCACGCTCAACAGCCCCACCAGCTTTCAGGCTAGGGGCGTTACCCTGTCGAAGAGCGACTACCTCACGGCAACGGCCAGTACCAGTGCCAGTGTCGGCAGCTATCAGGTCGAGGTCAGCAAGCTGGCTACTAGCAGCAAGGTGGCCCTAGCATCCGTGCCGGCCACCTCTACCACGACTGCCAGCAACGGAACTACCTCTACGTCTCCCACCACCTTCGGCAAGGGCACGCTGAGCATCAAGATCGGCGATACCAAGTTGTCGGATATCCAGGTCGATGCCACCAACAACACCTTGAGTGGCATCCGCGATGCCATCAACAAGGCTGGGCAGAGCCAGGGGCTCAGCGCCAGCGTCGTCAATGACGACTCTGGGTCACGACTGGTACTGAGCAGTACCAAGACCGGAGACGGTAACAACATCTCGGTATCGGTGAGCGGTGACGACGGTTCGGGCAAACAGAGCCTGACCAAGTTGGCCTATAACCCAAGTGACAGCGAGTCCAGCGATCCCGCTGCCGCCCATTCGCTCACCAAAGCCCAAAGCGCCCAGATGACCATCGATGGTCTGAAGATCACCAGCGCCTCGAACACGGTGAGCGGTGCGGTCGATGGTCTGAGTTTCACGCTCAAGGCGACCACCCCAGCGGGCAGCCCGATGACCGTCGGCGTCAGCCAGGACGAGTCGGGCGTCAAGGGCAATATCCAGAAGTTCGTCGATTCCTACAACAAGCTCATGGGCGTGATCAAGACCCAGACCTCGGTCACGACTGTCGGGGAAAACAGTGCGCCCATTACGGCCGCGCTGGTGGGGGATGCGACCGCCCGCGGCCTCACCACCACCATCCGCAGTGAGCTGAGCACCATGCAGGGGACGGGCGCGGTCAAGGCGCTTGCCGATCTGGGCATCACGACTCAGAAAGACGGCACCCTGGCCATCGACGACACCAAGCTTAGCAAGATGGTCAGCTCCAACTTCAGCGATCTGCCCGGCTTCTTCACCGGCGACCAGGGCCTGGCAGCGCGCCTCAAGGGCAAGCTCGATCCCTACACCATGACCAATGGCATCCTCGAGCAGCGTTCGAATTCCCTGAGCGATACCCTGAAAAAGGTCGACGCCCAGACCGCGACGCTGAATACCCGGATGACCGCGCTCTCGGACCGTCTCTACAAGCAGTACAACACCATGGACCAGCTGTACTCGTCGTTGTCGAGTACAGCGTCTTCGCTCTCCCAGCAGCTGGCGGCCATGCCATTTGCCAACAAGAGTTAAGTAGGCGGATTCGGCCCATCCGGTCGATAAAGGGGTCAAGTTCTTCGCGTCCTGACCGATAAAGGAAGTATCGGAAACACACAGAGGTCATGACATGAACGCAATGACAGCCATGCGCCAGTACCAGCAGGTAGGCCTGCAGGCGCAGGTGTTCGAAGCCAGTCCCCATCAGCTGATCCAGATGCTCATGCAGGGCGCTCTGGACCGTCTGGCCAAGGCGCAAGGTGCGCTGGAGCGTGGTTGGCTGCCTGAGAAAGGCGAGCTGATCGGCAAGGCGGTATCCATCATCGCGGGTCTGAAGGACGTCCTGGATTTCGAGCAGGGTGGCGAGCTCGCCACCAACCTGGATCGGTTGTACGACTACATGATCCGCCGGCTCAGCGAAGCCAACCGCAACAATGATCCTGTTATCCTGGAAGAAGTATCCGGCCTGATCCGCGAGATCAAATCCGGCTGGGATGCCATTGCCCCCTGATCTGGAGTCGACCGATGAACGTCGCCATGCAAAAGACCCCGGTGGAACGCGTCGAGCTCGTCTATGAGCAGATGGCCGCTGCGCTCAAGGCCGGAGACTGGACGCGGATCGCCGAGCTGGATCTGGATTGCCGCCTGTTCGTCGACGAAGCCATGTATGCCACGGGCGACGAGGCCGTAGCCCTGCGTGCCAGCCTCGAGCGCCTGCTGTCGCTCTATACCTCCCTGCTGCAGAGCTGCAAGGCAGAGCGGGACGCCACCGCCCAGGAGCTGACCAGGCTCAACAAATCGAACCAGGCTGCTAAGGTCTATCAACTGTTCGGTTGACTGTCATCTGTTGGACGGTAATTCAAAGTTTGGATATTTCGCCGCCATAAAATTGACCCCGCATCACAATTTGTCTTAACTTGCGCAAGATGCCGACCAGTTGGCACTTGGATGCAGGCGACACCTGCGCGTAGCGAACCGACAAGCCGAATTGGGGCAGGGACATGTGGCGTGAAACCAAGATCCTTCTGATCGACGATGAAGCCGAGCGGCGCAAGGCGGTATCGGTCATTCTCGATTTTCTCGGCGAGGCTCATCTCGCCTGCACCAGTTCCGATTGGCAGTCCTCCCTCGAAGCGCTCGACAGCAGTCGGCAAGTCAGCTGCGTGCTGGTTGGGCGCGTCGACAGTCGCGGCAACAGTGTCGAGCTGCTCAAGCAGATCGTCGCCTGGGACGAGATGGTCCCCTTGCTGCTGCTCGGTGAATCGGCGCAACCGGAGTGGCCGGACGACGTTCGCCGTCGTGTGCTGGTCTCCCTCGAATATCCGCTGGCCTACAACAAGCTGCTGGATTCCCTGCACCGTGCCCAGGTCTATCGCGAGATGTATGACCAGGCCCGGGATCGCGGGCGTCAGCGCGAGCCCGAACTGTTCCGCAGCCTGGTAGGCACCAGCCGCGCCATCCAGGGTGTGCGCAAGATGATGCAGCAGGTGGCCGATACCGAGGCCACGGTGCTTATCCTCGGTGAGTCCGGCACCGGCAAGGAGGTGGTGGCGCGCAACCTGCACTTCCACTCCAAGCGCCGCGAGGCGCCTTTCGTGCCGGTCAACTGCGGTGCCATTCCGGCCGAGTTGCTAGAAAGCGAGCTGTTCGGCCATGAGAAGGGCGCCTTCACCGGCGCCATCACCAGCCGCGCCGGCCGCTTCGAGCTGGCCAACACCGGCACCCTGTTTCTCGATGAGATCGGCGACATGCCGCTGCCCATGCAGGTGAAGCTCTTGCGCGTGTTGCAGGAACGGACCTACGAGCGGGTGGGCAGCAACAAGACCCAGAGCGTGGACGTGCGCATCATCGCGGCGACCCACAAGAATCTGGAGCAGATGATCGCCGCGGGCACCTTCCGCGAAGACCTCTACTATCGCCTCAATGTCTTCCCCATCGACATGGCGCCCCTTCGCGAGCGGGGTGAAGACATCCCGCTGCTGATCAACGAACTGATCGCCCGGATGGAGCACGAGAAGCGTGGCTCCATCCGCTTCAACTCGGCGGCCATCATGTCGCTGTGCCGCCATGAGTGGCCGGGCAACGTCCGCGAACTGGCCAACCTAGTGGAGCGCATGGCGATCATGCATCCCTATGGCGTCATCGGCGTGGCCGAATTGCCACTCAAGTTCCGCTACGTGGAGGACGAAGCCGATCCCATGGTGGAGTCCCTGCGCGAGGAGTTGCAGGAGCGCGAGGCCATGGCTGGGATCGGCACCGTCGAGGTGTCGTCCTCTGCGTTGCTGCCCAGCGAAGGCTTGGATCTAAAGGACTACCTGGCCAATCTGGAAAAGAGTTTCATCCAGCAGGCGTTGGACGATGCCGGTGGTGTCGTGGCCCGTGCTGCCGAGCGGCTGCGCATCCGCCGGACCACCCTGGTCGAGAAGATGCGCAAGTACGGCATGGGCCGTCGCGACGACGAGTTCGACGAAGAGATCTAGCGGGCTCTTTGTAGGTTGGGCTGAGCGCAGCGAAGCCCAACGGTGCTCAACTCGGCCATGCGGTTGGGCTTCGACGATGAAGCCGCCTCCACCCAACCTACGGCTCGTTTCTCTCCTAATAGGCGTCACTACTAAGCGGCATGGGTCTTGCTCCAACCCGGACAATGTCAATTGTCCGTCGCGAGCCCTAGCCAATGCCTGCGCAAGCCCTTTCTTCTGCTGTCCCCAACGATGCTGCCGTGGAGGCCTCCGCTTCGGCGCAGGCCCGTGAAGCCCTGGGGCAGATGTCGCGTCAGCTGAGCGAATCTTTCCAGTTGCTCGAAGCCCGGATGAATTCGCTGCAGGGTGAACTGGAGTGGGTGTCTGCTCAGCGTTTGCAGGAGCTGGCGGAAAAGGAACGCCTGGCCAGCCGGCTGCAGAATCTGCTCGACGTCTTGCCCGCCGGCATCGTGGTGCTGGACGGCGCCGGGCGCGTGCGTGATGCCAACCCCGTAGCGGAGGCCCTGCTCGGCGAGCCGCTGGCAGGCGAGTTGTGGCGCTCGGTCATCGCACGGGCCTTCGCTCCGCGTCATGACGACGGCCATGAAGTCTCCCTGCGTGATGGGCGCCGCCTGTCCATCGCCATTCGCTCCCTGGACGGTGAGCCGGGTCAACTGGTGCTGCTTAACGACCTCACCGAAACCCGCCATCTGCAAGGCGAACTGGCGCGGCATGAACGGCTGTCGGCACTGGGGCGGACCATGGCCTCGCTGGCTCATCAGATCCGTACGCCGCTGACCGCGGCGCTGCTCTATGCCAGCCACCTGGAGGAGGGCGGTCTGGCGCTGGCGCAACAGCAGCGTTTCGCCGGCCGCCTCAAGGAACGGCTGCACGAACTGGAGAATCAGGTCCGCGACATGCTGGTGTTCGCCCGCGGCGAATTGCCCTTGGCGGATCGACTGACGCCCAGCGCGCTGTTCAATGCCCTGCGCGAGGCCGCCATCCCTCATCTGGGCGACTGCCCCGTGCGTTGGCAACTCGACACCCAGGGCGGGCTGCTCGCCTGCAATCGCGACATGCTGGTAGGTGCTGCCTTGAACCTCATCCATAACGCCCTGCAGGCCATGGCCGGCGGCGGTCGCCCGGCGCGCCTCAAGATACATCTCCATCGCCGTGGCGGAGAATTGCGCCTGGCGATCAGCGATAGCGGCCCTGGCATCCCGCTGGCGGTCCAGCAACGGCTGGGCGAACCCTTTCTCAGCACCAAGACCACCGGCACCGGTCTCGGCCTGCCCGTCGCCCTCGCAATGGCCAAGGCCCATGGCGGCCGTCTGACCGTGCGCTCGCGTTTGGGGCGCGGCACGCTGGTGACCTTCATCCTGCCGCTGCTGGCGGGCGAGGAGACCTCGGCATGACCCTGCCCATCCTGCTGGTGGAAGACGACCGCGCCCTCCGCGAAGCCCTGGCCGATACCCTGGAGCTCGGCGGCTACCCTTATCGCGCCGTGGACAGCGGCGAGGCGGCCTTGCTGGCGCTGGCCGAGGAACCCTTCGGCCTGGTGATCAGCGACGTCAACATGCCGGGCATCGATGGGCATCAGTTGCTGGCCAGTATCCGGCTGCGCGATCCGGCGCTGCCGGTACTGCTGATGACCGCCTTCGGCAGCATCGAACGCGCCGTCGAGGCCATGCGTGGCGGGGCGGCGGACTACCTGGTCAAGCCCTTCGAGCCGCGGCTGCTGCTGGATACCCTGGCGCGCTGCTGCCCCCAGGGACGGCGCGTGCCCGGTGCTCGCCAGCCGGTGGCGGCCGATCCCCAGAGTCGACAACTGCTGGAGTTGGCCAGCCGGGTGGCCCAGAGCGAGGCCACGGTGCTGATCACCGGCGAATCCGGTACCGGCAAGGAAGTGTTGGCGCGCTTCATCCACGATCAATCGGCACGGGCGGATGGTCCCTTCGTGGCGGTCAATTGCGCGGCCATTCCCGATCACCTGCTCGAAGCCATCCTCTTTGGTCACGAGAAGGGCGCCTTCACCGGGGCGATCGCCACCCAGCCCGGCAAGTTCGAACTGGCCCAGGGCGGCACCCTGTTGCTGGACGAGATTTCCGAAATGCCTCTGGGCCTGCAAGCCAAGTTGCTGCGCGTCCTGCAGGAGCGCGAGGTGGAGCGGGTCGGGGCGCGCAAGCCGATGGCCCTGGACATCCGCGTGGTGGCCACCAGCAACCGCAAGCTGGCGGAGGAGGTGGCTGCCGGGCGCTTTCGCGAAGACCTCTTCTATCGGCTGTCGGTCTTTCCGCTGGCCTGGCTACCGCTGCGCGAGCGGCCGGCCGACATCGTACCCCTGGCCGAACGGCTGCTGGCGGTCCAGGCCGCGCGGATGAATCGGCCGGTACCGACCCTGAGCGCTGGTGCGCGCCAGGCCCTGGCCGAGCACCCCTGGCCGGGCAATGTGCGCGAACTGGACAACGCCGTGCAGCGGGCGCTGATCCTGCAACCGGGCCAGCAGATCCAGGCCGAGGATTTCGGGCTGCATTGGTTGGCCACGGGTGTATCCCTGGCGCCTCGGGCGGCGCCCGTACCCGAGGCACACCCTGACGAGGCCTTGCGCCCGCTGGACGCCGATCTGCGCGACCGGGAATTCCAGGTGATTCTCGATACCCTCAGGACCGAGCGCGGTCGGCGCAAGGAGACCGCTGAACGCCTGGGCATCAGTGCCCGCACCTTGAGGTACAAGCTGGCGCAGATGCGTGACGCCGGCCTGGACGTCGAGCAGTCGCTTGCCGCCGGACACTGAGCGCGCAAGTCGATAGCCGGCTATCTACCGCCATGGAACCAACCCTCCAGCGTGCTGTTCTAGAGAAAGGATCGCGACTGCGGCGTGGGGTCGCAGAGGATGCCTGCCCCCGCCGTCCCGGACCTCGTCCGGCCGCTTTGCTTTTTCTCTTAGGCGCTGCCTTTGTTGAAAACGGTTTCAGGGACCGTAAAGACCGTTTTCGCCGCGGGTGGCGTGTCTGCCAGCACGAGGACGCTTGCCATGGGTTCCACCGCACCTTCCAGCTCCAACGCCGACCAACTGACCATCAATACCATCCGTACCCTGTCCATGGACGCGGTACAGAAGGCCAACTCCGGCCACCCCGGTACGCCGATGGCCCTGGCCCCGGTCGGCCACACGCTGTGGAGCCGCTTCCTCCGCTATCACCCCGAGCATCCGGACTGGCCCAACCGCGACCGCTTCGTGCTGTCGGTCGGCCATGCCTCCATGCTGCTCTATTCGCTGCTGCACCTGGCCGGGGTCAAGGAAATCGACGAGCACGGCACCGCTACCGGCAAGGAAGCGGTCAGCCTCGACGACATCAAGCAATTCCGCCAGCTGGATTCCAAGACCCCGGGTCATCCCGAGTACCGCATGACCACCGGCATCGAGACCACCACCGGTCCGCTGGGGCAGGGCTGCGGCAACAGCGTCGGCATGGCGCTGGCGCAGAAGTGGCTGGCTGCCCGTTTCAACCAGCCGGGCGTGACGCTGTTCGACTATGACGTCTACGTCCTCTGCGGCGACGGCGACATGATGGAAGGCGTCACCGGCGAGGCGGCCTCCATGGCCGGCCACCTGGGCCTGGACAACCTCTGCTGGATCTACGACAACAACACCATCAGTATCGAAGGCCACACCGAACTGGCCTTCAGCGAAGACGTAGCCGAACGCTTCCGCGGCTATGGCTGGCACACCCTGCACGTCAAGGATGCCAACGACGCCGAAGCCCTGGCCGCCGCCCTGCATCGCTTCAAGGGCAATACCGGCAAGCCGACCTTGATCGTGGTCGACAGCCTCATCGGCTACGGCGCGCCCAACAAGCAGAACACCGCGGCGGCCCACGGCGAGCCCCTGGGCGCGGACGAGATCAAGCTGGCCAAGAAGGCCTATGGCTGGCCGGAGGACGCCGACTTCCTGGTGCCCGACGAAGCCCGTCACCACCTGCGCGACGCCCTGCTGGAACGTGCCAGCGGCCTTTACGAAGACTGGAACCGTGCCTTCGATCGCCTGCGTCAGGACGATCCGACCCGTGCCGATGAACTCCAGCGCATGCGCGCCGGCGAGATGCCCGAGGGCTGGGACGCCAAGCTGCCTACCTTCGACACCGACGCCAAGGGCGTGGCCTCCCGCGAATCCGGTGGCAAGGCGCTCAATGCCTTTGCCGAGCAGATCCCCTGGCTGGTCGGCGGGGCAGCGGACCTGGCGCCCTCGACCAAGACCAATCTCAAGTTCGACGGCGCGGGCAGCTTCTCCGCCCGTGAGCCGTCCGGGCGCAACATGCACTTCGGCATCCGCGAGCACGCCATGGGCTCCATCGCCAATGGCATGGCGCTCTGCTACCTGCGCAGCTTCACCGCCACCTTCCTGGTGTTCAGCGACTACATGAAGCCGCCGATCCGCCTGGCCTCCATCATGGAGCTGCCGGTGGTGTTCGTCTTCACCCACGACTCCATCGGCGTCGGCGAAGATGGCCCGACCCACCAGCCCATCGAGCACCTGGCGCAGCTGCGTGCCACGCCCGGTCTGCTGACCTTGCGTCCGGGCGATGCCAACGAAGCGGTGCAGGCCTGGAAGATCGCCCTGCAGCAAACCAATAGACCGTCCTGCATGGTGCTGTCGCGCCAGCCGCTGCCGACCTTGGATCGCAGCAAATACGCCAGCGCCGAAGGCGTAGCCCAGGGGGCCTACGTGGTAGCCGATGCCGAGGGCGGTACGCCCCAGGTGATCCTCATGGCCACTGGCAGCGAGCTGGGTCTGGCCATGCAGGCCTACGAGCAGCTCAAGGGCGAGGGCGTGAAGGCGCGGGTCGTCTCCATGCCCTGCTGGGAGCTGTTCGAAGAGCAGGACGAGGCCTACAAGCAGTCCGTGTTGCCCGATGAGGTCCTGGGCCGCGTCGCCATCGAACAGGCCGGTCCCCTGGGTTGGGAGCGCTATGTTGGGCGCAAAGGCGCCTCGGTGACCATGAGCACCTTCGGTGCCTCCGCGCCCATCGGCAAGCTGCAGGCGAAATATGGCTACACCGTGGAAAACGTGGTCAAGCTGGCCAAGGAACAGGCGCAACGCAAAGGGAGCGCCACATGAGCAATCCACTCAAACAACTGACGGAGCAGGGCCAGGCGGTCTGGCTCGACTTCGTCAGCCGCGAGTTCCTCGCCAAGGGTGAGCTGCAGAAGCTGATCGAGCGTGACGGCCTGACGGGCGTCACCTCCAACCCCTCGATCTTCGAGAAGGCCATGGGCCACGGCAGCGACTACGATGCCAGCCTCAAGGCCTTTCTGGAACAGGCCGATGCCGAGCCGATGGACGTCTACGAGCATCTGGCCATCGAGGATATCCAGCAGGCCGCCGATATCCTGCGGCCGGTCTATGACCGGCTCGAAGGGCGCGATGGTTATGTGAGCCTGGAAGTTTCGCCCTATCTGGCGCTGGATACCCGCGCCACCCTCGACGAGGCGCGCCGCCTCTGGCAGGCGGTGAATCGGCCCAACCTCATGGTCAAGGTGCCCGGCACGCCCGAAGGGGCGGTGGCCATCCGCAAGCTGATCGAGGAGGGGATCAACGTCAACGTGACCCTGCTGTTCGATCGCAATGCCTACATGGCCGTGGCGGAGGCCTATATCGCGGGTCTGGAAGCCCGGCTGCACCAGGGCAAGGACATCAGTCGGCTCGCCAGTGTCGCCAGCTTCTTCATCAGCCGGGTCGACGGCGTGCTGGACAAGCTAATCGACGAGCGCAAGGGTAACGACGGCGAACTGACCGAGCTGCGCGGCAAGGTCGCCATCGCCAACGCCAAGCTGGCCTATCAGGATTACCTGCGTCTCATCCAGTCGCCACGCTGGAAGGTGCTGGCAGCCAAGGGCGCTCATCCGCAGCGTCTGCTGTGGGCCTCCACCGGCTCCAAGGATCCGGCCTATCCCGATACCCTCTATGTGGATCAGCTGATCGGTCCGGATACCGTCAACACCATGCCGCCCAAGACCATGGACGCCTTCCGCGACCATGGCACGGCAGCTCCCATGCTGAGCACCGATATCGAAGCCGCGCAGCGGGTGGTGGACGCGACTGCCCGTTTCGGGCTGGATCTCGATGGCGTGGCCAAGCGGTTGGTCAAGGACGGTGCCCGCCAATTCGAGGACGCCGCCGATGCCCTTTTGGGCGCGGTCGGCCAGAAGCGCCTCGATTTTCTCGGCGAGCGCCTGAATGCGGCGGACTATCGGCTGCCGCAGGAACTGAATGAAGCCGTCGAGGCTCGCCTTGACGAGGCACGACGTGAAGGCTGGTCGCGCCGGCTGTGGCAGGGTGATGCCTCGCTCTGGACCGGTCGCGACGAAGACCAGTGGGTCGGCTGGCTAGCCGCCGCCCAGGGGCGTCAAGCCGATCCCGTGGCCATGGAGGCCTTGGCCGACGCCGTGAGCAAGGAAGGCCTGGATACCGTGGTGCTGCTGGGTATGGGTGGTTCGAGCCTAGGTCCGGAAGTGCTGGCCAATACCTTGGGTACTGCCACTGGCGGGCTTACCCTCAAGGTGCTCGATTCCACCGATCCGGCGCAGATCACTGCCCTGGAAGAGCAACTGGACCTGCGCAAGACGCTGTTCCTGGTATCGAGCAAATCCGGCTCGACCCTGGAGCCGGAAATCCTGCGCGCCTATTTTCACCAAGCTGTCGAGCGGACTCTGGGTTCGGGCGAGGTGCAACGCCGCTTCGTCGCCATTACCGATCCCGGCTCCAAACTCGAAGCCAGCGCCACGGCCGAAGGCTACCGGGCCATTTTCCAGGGCGATCCCCACATCGGTGGGCGCTATTCGGTGCTGTCGGTGTTCGGCATGGTGCCTCTGGCGCTGCTCGGGCACTCGGTGGCCGATTTCTTCCAGGTGACCCAACCCATGGTGCTGGCCTGCGGTCCCAGTGCGCCGCCTGCCATCAACCCCGGTATCCGTCTCGGCGTGGTCCTGGGCGAGGCGGTGCGTGCCGGACGTGACAAGGTCACCCTGATCGCCTCGCCGGGTGTCGCCAGTCTGGGTGCCTGGCTGGAGCAGTTGCTGGCCGAAAGCACTGGCAAACAGGGCAAGGGCATCATCCCGGTGGATCTGGAGCCGCTGGGCAGTCCGGACGTCTATGGTGCGGATCGGGTGTTCGTCAGCCTGGTGCTGGCCGGCGAGGAAGACGCCGAGCGCGACAGTCGCCTGCAGGCCTTGGCCGCGGCCGGGCATCCGGTGGTGGACATCCGTCTCGCCCGTGCCGAGCTGATCGGCCAGGAATTCTTCCGTTGGGAGGTGGCTACCGAAGTAGCGGGTGCCGTCATCGGCATCAATCCCTTCGATCAGCCCGACGTGGAAGCCAGCAAGATCAAGACCCGTGCGCTAACCGATGGCTATGAGCGCGACGGTCGCCTGGCCGGTGATGAGCCGCTGCTGGAGGAGGGCGCCCTGACCCTGTTCGGCGATGCCGACCTGCAGGGGCAGGACACCGCCCGCGCGGCGATCAAGGCGCACCTGGCACGTCTGCAGCCCGGCGACTACCTGGCGGTGCTGGCCTATCTGGAGCGCAATGCCGTGCACGAGGAGGCCTTGAGCGCCATGCGTGATAGCATTCGCGACAGCAAGCGCGTAGCGACCGTCGGCGGCTTCGGCCCCCGCTTTCTGCACTCCACGGGACAGGCCTACAAGGGCGGTCCCAACTCGGGTGTATTCATCCAGATTACCGCCGATGCCCAGAACGACCTGGAGATTCCAGGGCGGAGTCTGAGCTTTGGTGTCGTCGAGGCCGCCCAGGCCAAGGGCGACCTCGAGGTGCTGGCCGAACGGGGACGGCGCTATCTGCGTGTGCATATCAAGGGCGGCGACATCGACGCCGGCCTGCAACAAATCGTCGAACTGGTCGAGGCGGCGGTCGCCTGACCTCAAGGAGTCATCAGCATGCAATTGGGAATCATCGGACTGGGCCGCATGGGCGGCAATATCGCACGGCGTTTGATGAAGCATGGGCATGAAGTCGCGGTCTATGACCGCAGTGCCGAAACCGTGGCCGGCCTCGGCCAGGAAGGCGCCATCACCGCCGACAGCCTGGACGGTGTCATCGCCGCCCTGGCACAGCCGCGGGCCATCTGGGTCATGCTGCCGGCCGGCGAGCCGACCGAGCAGACCATCGCCGAGCTGGCCGACCGCCTGGCTCCCGGTGACGTCATCATCGATGGCGGCAACACCTACTACAAGGACGATATCCGTCGCGCCAAGACCCTGGCCGAGAAAGGCATCGACTATGTCGACGTCGGCACCTCCGGTGGCGTCTGGGGCCTGGAGCGTGGCTATTGCATGATGATCGGCGGCAAGTCCGAAGCCGTCGAGCGCCTGGAGCCCATCTTCGAAGCCCTTGCCCCTGGCTATGGCAGCATCGAGCGTACCCGTGGCCGCAACGCCCCGGATGAGCGGGCCGAGCGCGGCTTCATCTTTACCGGTCCGGCCGGTTCCGGTCACTTCGTCAAGATGGTGCACAACGGCATCGAATACGGCCTGATGCAGGCCTATGCCGAGGGCTTCGACATCCTCAAGATGAAGAACAGCAGCAAGCTGCCGGAAGACGAGCGCTTCGACCTGGACCTGGCCGACATCGCCGAGGTCTGGCGTCGTGGCAGCGTGGTGTCCTCCTGGCTGCTGGACCTGACCGCCCAGGCCCTGGCCGGTGACGTCGAACTGGAGAAATTCTCCGGCTCGGTGGCCGACAGCGGTGAAGGCCGCTGGACCATCGAAGCGGCCATCGAGGAAGCGGTACCGGTCAACGTCCTGTCCGCCGCCCTCTATGCGCGTTTCCGCTCCCGCCAGCAAGCCACCTACGCCGACAAGCTGCTGTCGGCCATGCGTTTCGGCTTCGGCGGCCACGTCGAAATCCCGCAATAAAACCCCGGCCGTTCCCCTGTGGAGCGGCCACGGGCCGCGTCCCGGGGGACGGCACCAGCCGCCCTCGTGGATAAGGCCCTGTCATGACCGATTCTCCTGCTGTGACCCCCAGCACCGCCGCCCAGGCGCGGCGCTCCTGCACCAAGGCGCCCACCGCGCCGCCAGCCACGCTCTTCCTGTTCGGTGCCAATGGCGACCTGGTCAAGCGACTGCTGATCCCCTCGCTGTACAACCTGCTGCGTGACGGTCTGCTCGATGACCGCACCCAGATCATCGGTGTCGACCACAATCCCAACACCGACGAAGGTTTTGCCGACCGCCTGGAAGCCTTCATCCGTGACCAGGCCGAAGCCAAGGGCAAGTCCCGGGACGAGGCGCTGGATGCCGATCTCTGGGGCCTGCTGCGCGGACGTATCCGCTATCTGCAGGGCGATTTCCTCGAAGACGCCACCTATCAGGCAGTGGGTGAGCGTATCGCCCAGGCCGATACCGACAACGCCGTCTTCTACCTGGCCACCGCCGCGCGCTTCTTTGGCGATGTGGCCGAGCGCCTGGGCAAGGCCGGGCTGCTGGAAGAACGCGAAGACGCCTACCGCCGACTGGTGGTGGAAAAGCCCTTTGGCGCCGACTTGGCCAGCGCCCAGGCGCTCAACCAGCGCCTGCTGGCGAACATGGAAGAAAAGCAGATCTATCGGATCGACCACTACCTGGGCAAGGAGACGGTGCAGAACATCCTGGTCAGCCGTTTCTCCAACGCCCTGTTCGAATCGTTCTGGAACAACCACTACATCGACCATGTGCAGATCACCGCAGCGGAAACCGTGGGCGTGGAGTCGCGTGGCGATTTCTACGAGAAGACTGGCACCCTGAGGGACATGGTGCCCAATCATCTGTTCCAGCTGCTGGCCATGGTCGCCATGGAGCCGCCGGCGTCCTTCAACGCCACCTCGGTGCGCGATGAGAAGGCCAAGGTGGTGGGTGCCATCCGGCCCCAGACCACCGAAGAGGCCCTGGTCAATTCGGTGCGCGGTCAGTACGCCGCCGGGACCATGAATGACAAGCCGGTGAAAGGCTATCGCGAGGAAGAGCGGGTCGATCCGCAAAGCCAGACCGAGACCTATGTGGCGCTCAAGCTGTTCGTCGATAACTGGCGTTGGGCCGGGGTGCCCTTCTACCTACGTACCGGCAAACGCCTGACCGCGCGCGACACCGAGATCGCCATCTGCTTCAAGCACGCGCCCTATGCGCAATTCCGCGATACCAAGATTGACCGGATGAAGCCCAACTACCTGATCATCCAGATCCAGCCCGACGAAGGCATGTGGTTCGATTTCCATGCCAAGCGCCCGGGGCCCCTGGTGGAGCTGGAAAACATCCGCATGGGCTTCGCCTATACCGACTTCTTCGAGATGCAGCCGTCCACCGGCTACGAAACTCTGATCTACGATTCCCTGATCGGTGACCAGACGCTGTTCCAGCGCGCCGACAACATCGAGAACGGTTGGCGCGCCGTGCAGCCGTTCCTCGACGCCTGGCAGCAGGGCGGTGAGGTGGAAAGCTATGCCGCGGGCAGCGCCGGTCCCGCCGGTGCCGACGAACTTCTGCAAAAGGACGGCCGCTCATGGCATCCCCTGACCTGATCCCCATCGACCTGCTGGTGTCGGATATCGATGGCACCCTGGTGCGTGACGACAAGAGCCTGAGCGAGGCGGTGATCGCTGCCGTCAAGCGGCTCCAGGCGTCTGGTAAAGCCATCACCCTGGTCAGCAGCCGCCCTCCGCGGGCGCTGCTGCCGCTGGTGCGGCAGCTGGGCATCGACCAGGCGGTGGCCGGGTTCAATGGCGGCAATCTGGTGGAAGCGGATGGCACCCTGATCCGCGCCCATCGGTTGGCGGAGCAGGTCACCCGCGAGGTGCTGGAGCGCCTTGAGCGCGAGGCCTTCGAAGTCTGGCTGTTCGCCGACGACCTCTGGCTGACCCGCGACGGGGAGGGGCCCTACGTCCCCCGCGAGACCCGGGCACTGGGCTATGGCCCCACCGTCGTGGACTCCTTCGAACCCTACTTGGATCGCGTCGACAAGATCGTCGCGGCCGGTAGCGATCACGCCGGCCTGGAAGCCCTGGAGGGCGAACTGGGTGAGCGGCTGGGGGAGGGCGCCACGGTATTGCGCTCCCAGCTCTATTACCTCGACATCACCCACCCCAAGGCCAACAAGGGCGATGCCCTCATCGAGCTGGCCCAGGCCGCGGGCGTGCCCGTGGCGCGCACTGCGGCCATTGGCGATGGCAGCAACGACGTGCCCATGTTCCGCCAGGCGGGCCTGGCCATCGCCATGGGCCAGGCCGGCGCAGGAGTGCGGGAAGCGGCCGACCGGGTCACCGCCAGCAATCAGGAAGACGGCCTGGCCCAGGCCATCGATCGGTGGATCCTGGGGAGCTGATGGCTGGTTGGTGATGTTGGGCTTCGCGGCGCTCAACCCAACCTACGTGTCGGTAGTCCTGTAGGTTGGGTTGAGCGCAGCGAAGCCCAACAAGGCTCACCCTCGACCATGTGGAAAAGGCTGCGCCATTTACCTCCTTGCTACAGGGCCCGCCTGTGCGCCTCCTCTCTCCTTGGGAAAGGGCCGGGGTGAGCGCCACCCAAACCCCGCGCTACCCCCCGTTCTCCGCCCGATACCCCCGCACATGCTCCACCAGCGCCCGCAGCTTGGGCGCCAGGTTGTGGCGATTCGGATAGTAGAGATAGAAGCCGGGAAAGGGCGGCAGGTAATCTTCCAGCACCCGCTCCAGTTCGCCACGGTCCAGATAGGGCCTGAAGGTGTCCTCCATGCCAAAGGTGATGCCGCCGCCGGCCAGGGCGGTGCGTACCATCAGCAGCATGTCGTTGGTGGTGATCCGGGGTGCAACCGCCACATCGAAGGCGCGACCGTTCTCGCTGAATTCCCAGCGCCAGGGCGCCACCTCCGGTGCCGGGCGCCAGCCGATGCAGCGGTGGTCCGCCAGGTCACGCGGATGCCGAGGTCGGCCATGACGGGCGAAATAGCCTGGGGTCGCCACCGCCACTTCGCGCTGCGGTCCGGTCACTGGAATGGCGATCATGTCCTGCTCGATCACCTCGCCCAGCCGTACGCCGGCATCGAAACCACGGGCGACGATATCGAATTCCTCGTCGGTAACGGTGATGTCCAGGGTCACCTCCGGATAGGCCTCGACGAAGCCGGCCAGCAGCGGGCCATCGAGAAAGCGCTCGGCGATGGAGGTGACCGCGACCCGCAACAGGCCCCGCGGTGGTCCGGCGTGGCTAGCGTCTTCCAGGGCGCCCAGCAGACCGGCCAGGGGGCCTGCGACCTGCCGTTGCAAGCGTTCACCGGCCTCGGTCAGGCGCACGCTACGGGTGGTGCGCTGCACCAGCGAACTGCCCAGTTCGTCTTCCAGACGGCGGATGGCCTGGCTGACCGCGGAGCGACTGACGCCCAGGCGATCAGCTGCCACCCGGAAATTCTCGGCCGTGGCCACCACGACGAAGACCTTGAGCAGATTCAGATCAGTGTGCATTGGTGAGTCTGGCTAACCATGGCAGTCAGGAGCGGGGGAATTATCACGACAATGAGCCTTCGCTAAGGTGGTGGCAAGCCTGGAAGGGCGCAGTGCTGGAAGGGCACGCAGCTGACCAGCAGGTCGTCCAGGCAATCCACCCCAATTCGAAAGGAACACCTCATGACTATCGACAAGGTCGTACTCATCACCGGCGCCTCCAGTGGCATAGGCGCGGGCATCGCGCGTGAACTGGGCGCGGCCGGCTGCAAGCTGCTGCTTGGCGCTCGCCGTATCGACAGGTTGGAGGCCCTGGCAGCCGAGATCAACGCCGCGGGTGGCGAAGCCGCCTGCCGCCGGCTGGACGTCACCGACAGCGCCGACGTGGCCGCCTTCGCCGAGGCGGCTCGCGAGCGCTGGGGCCGGGTGGACGTCATCGTCAACAACGCCGGGATCATGCCGCTGTCGCCCCTGGCCTCGCTCAAGACCGAAGAGTGGATGCATATGGTCGACGTCAACATCAAGGGCGTGCTCAACGGCATCGCCGCGGTGCTGCCGGAATTCACCGCGCGCGGCGCTGGCCACGTCATCAACCTGGGCTCCATCGGCGCCCTGTCGGTGGTGCCCACGGCGGCGGTCTATTGCGCCACCAAGCACGCGGTACGGGCGATCTCCGAAGGACTACGGCAGGAGCGTGACGATCTGCGGGTCACCTGCATCCATCCGGGCGTGGTGGAAAGCGAGCTGGCCTCGACCATCACCGATGCGGCGACGCGAGCGATGATGGACGGCTACCGCGCCATCGCCCTGCAGCCCGACGCCATCGGCCGGGCCGTGCGCTACGCCATCGAGCAGCCGGACGACGTGGACGTCAACGAGATCGTGGTCCGCCCGACCCGCAGCGCCAACTAGACCGTTTCGGCCAGGGCTTCGAGAAAGCGCTCCAGCACCAGATTGGGCCGCCGTCCCTTGCGGGTGACGGCGGCCAGGGTGGTGTCGAAGTGGAAGCGTTCGGGATCGAGGGCACGCAACTGGCCCTGGGCCACCCAGGGCTGGGCGACGTGGTCGGGCAGGTAGCCGATGTAGCAGCCGGTGAGGATGAGAAAGGCCACGCCTTCGCGATCCGAGGCCCGCGCCGTGCAATTCAGCGCGGCATGGCGCTCGTGGCCGTCCTGGTTGAGCAGATGGTTGGGGCCTACCGCATCCTGGGTGGCCAGGGTGCTCTCGTCCAGCGCCGCGTCGGCCACCGCGAACAGCGGATGACTGCGGCTGCAATAGAGCAGCGCGCGCTCTTCGTAGAGCGGCAGGTAGTCGAGACCGGCCAGGGCATTGATCAGCGGCAGCACGCCCAGGTGCAGGTGGCCGTCGAGCACGCCGGTCTCGATCTCGCCGGGCAGGGTCATGCCGATGTTGACCACCACCCCCGGCGCAGCACGCTTGAGCGCCGCCAGGGCATGGGTGATGCGCATGTGCGGCTGGGTCACCAGGTTGTTGATGATGCCCAGGTTCAGCTCGCCACGCAGGTGCTGGTGCAGCTGGTTGACCTCGCTGCGAAAGCCTTCCAGGGCGGCGAACAGCGACTGGCTGGCCTTGAGCACCTCGCGGCCTTCGTCGGTCAGCGAGAAGCCGGCGCGACCGCGCTGGCAGAGGCGCATGCCCAGGCGCTTTTCCAGGTCGTTCATGTGCAGGCTGATGGCCGAGCGGGTGATGCCCAGGCGACCTTCGGCGGCGGTGAAGCTGCCGCATTCCACCACCGTCTTGAACAGCCGCAGCAGTCGGATCTCGAAATCGCCGACTTGGGCGAGCAGGGCCTTGCGCGTCGTCTTCATGGCTGCCACCGCAAATGCGGGACAGCATAAGGCGCCGCTTGGCACGGCGCCAGCGACTGGCTTCAGGCGCCGATCAACACCCGGCTGCGCTGCTGGCTGACCTGCTTGACCAGCCAGACTGCGGCGATGCAGCAGAGCAAGGTGATCAATGTCAGGCACAGGCGAGTGCCCAGGTACTGGGCGAAGTTCTGCTCACCCAGCAGGCGGCCGAGCACCCGATAGGCGCCGGCGAGATAGCCGTGCAGAAAATAGATGGCGAAGCTGTAGGCACCGAGCAGGGCCATACCCTTGGCCAGGCGGCCGTCCGTACGTCCCGTGGTCTTGACCTGCTGGCTGAAGACGGCGAAGAGCAACAGGCACAGCGCCAGTTTCTGCAGGCCATAGAAGGCACTGTCGAGTACCGCCGCACCGCTCAGCAGCACCAGGGCCGCCAGCAGCCAGTAGCGCGCCTGGGGACGCTGCAGGCGTTCGCGCTGTTCGCAGGCCAGCATGCCGCAGAGGTAGATCGGCAGGAAATGCAGGGCGGCCAGCAGCGGATCGGCATCATTGGCCGGGCGGTCGGACACCAGGAAATAGAGCAGGCCGACCATGGTCGCCGCCGGCAACAGGCCACGCTGGACGATCCACTCCAGGACCGGCGCGAGCAGGAAGATCAGCGTCAGTGCCGGGATGAACCACAGCGGGCCCAGGTGGGCGCCAGTGGCCAGCAGCAGGGCGGTCTGGGCGAAGGGCGGCCAGTCATGGAAGGCGTTCATGTCGATCCACTCATGCTCCTGCTTGAGCCCGGAAACATAGAGCAGCACGGCAGGAATCGAGATCAGCAGGTAGGGCAGGATGACGTTCTGCAGCTTCTTGCCCAGATAGACCTGGTAGCTGTATTTGCCGAGGTTGTAGCGAAAGAAGAAACCGGAGAGGGCGACGAAGATGCAGGTGGTTTCCAGCGATAGCAGATTCAATGCGATCTGCTGGTGCTCGGTGGTCTGGTAGCTGCCCACGGTCATATGGTGGAAAACGATGAGGACGGCCGCCAGGCCGCGGATCCAGTTGAGCTGAATCAGCATGGAGAGGTTTCCTTGAGGAATAGGTAAACCACGCGCTCTGCCTCGGAGGAGGGGCACGGGTTAGCGAAAGCGGACAGTGGGGTACGCGGCAGAGACGGCGGACAGGCTACCGCGCCCGGCAGGACTACGCGCCGGGAAAAGAGGTGAGGCGAGGAGGCCTCGGCGCCACGGGACTACGGTGGCAGGCGGCCAGCTTAAAGTGTTTCAGGCAAATTACTGATTACTAATCAAATTTGTTGTTTTCAAGATGTTTCTGTCAATGGAGTTGGCACGCCCATGACCTCTGGTCAGGGGTTTCTCAGTCATGGATCGAAGCTGACGTTGGGTCTGGCAGGCACACCAAGCAGGGCTCATTGTCAGCCCACTGCCATACCGCGCAACAGATCCTGTTCGAGAAAGCTGAGAAAGCGCTGGCGGAACAGCATGGTGTGTTCATGGGCTGCGGCTTCGGCCTCGTCGCCGTCCTGGTGTTCGATAGCGGCGACGATACGATCATGGTCGCGACCGAGCTGGGTGGAGCCAGCACTGTTCATGATGTAGTCGAAGTGCAGGTGTAGCAATCGCTGTCCCTCGCCCAGCAATCGGTCGTAGCTGGCCGTGAGATAGGCATTCTTGCCGGCACGGGCGATCTCCAGGTGGAAAGCCTTGTTCAGTTCCGACATGGCCTGGAAGTCACCGCTAGCGACCGCGTCCAGGTAGCGCGCGTCCGCCTGTTTGATCAGGTCCAGCTCGCGCGGTGTCCGCCTGATGGCGGCCAGGCGGGTTACGGCGCGCTGCAATAGATCCAGCGCGGACACGTAGTTGGGGAATTCCTCGATCTCGAAGGGCGTTACCAGCAGGGTGCGATTGGGCAGGATGGTGACCAGGCCCTCGCTTGCCAGGCGCGCCAGGGCGTCGCGGACCGGCGAGCGTGACAGCCCGAACTGGGTGGCCAGCGATGTTTCGTCCAGGGGCATCCCTGGTTTGAGCTGCAGGGTGAGAATCTGCCGGCGCAGCTCTTCATAGATGTAACGCCCACCGTGACGGCGGGCGGCAACGGTGGGATCAGCGTCTTTGGGAGCCATCGAGGAGTTCTTCACGCTCGGAGGTTGGAGGGCCAGTCTAGCATCGCGTTTGCAGCGCTAACCGAACCCGGCGCCCCAGGTATCGCTGAGCATGAAGCCGGCGGCGAGCGGATCATCCGGATCAATGCCGAGTTGCTGTAGCCCATAGAGCCAGGCACGCCCAGTGACCCTGGGCAGGACCGCTGGCCGACCCGCCACTTCGGTCAGTCCGCGCAAGCCAAGCGTGAATTCACCGCCAATGGTCGAGCGTGAGGTGAGCTGATCGCCTACCGCGACCAGTCCGCGCGCGGCGAGGGTGGCCAGATTCGCCGAGCTGCCGGTGCCGCAGGGGGAGCGATCCACCCGGCCTGGCGGCAGGGTGGTGCAGGTCTGGTAGGTGCGGGCGTCCAGGCGCTTGCGGAACATCACGTAGGCGATCTCGTTCACGCTGGGCAGCAAGGGATGCTGTACGCGCACCTGTCGCCCGATCTCGTCCTTGAGCGCCACACCCAGTTCCGCCAGGGCGCGGGCATGCTTCGGCGCGATGCTCAGCCCGACCTGATCGACATCGATCAGCGCGTAGTAGACCCCACCGAAGGCCACGTCTACCGTCAGGGTGCCATGCTGGGCGGTAGGGACCTGCAGATCCAGCGCCTCGACGAAGGCCGGCACCATGTCCAGGGAGACATTCAGGCAGCGGCCGTCACGGCACTCGGCCTGGGCCACCACCAGACCGGCCGGTGTATCCAGCGTCACGGTGGTCAGCGGCTCCTGCATCGGCAGGATACCCAGCTCCAGCAGCGCCGTGACCACGCAGATGCAGTTGCTGCCCGACATGGGATGGGCCTTGTCCGCCTGCAGCACGATGAACCCCGCCTGGGCCTCCGGGCGGGTCGGCGGCAGCAGCAGATTGACCGACATCTGCAGGCAGCCCCGCGGCTCCAAGGTCACCAGGCGCCGCAGGCTGTCATCCACCTCGTTGATATGGTTCATCTTGTCGAGCATGGTCCGCCCGGGCACGTCCAGCACGCCCCCGGTGATGACCTTGCCGATCTCGCCTTCGCAGTGGACTTCCGCCAGCTGCAGGGTCTTCTTCCAGCGCATGATGGGCGTCCTATTTGATGTACCAGCCCCAGGGCTGGTCGCTGTCGTAGCGGGTGATCTGCTTGGTTTCCAGGTGGTTCTGCAGACCCCATTCACCCAGTTCGCGACCGATGCCGCTCTGCTTGTAGCCGCCCCAGGGCGCCTCGGTAAAGGTCGGCTGCGAGCAGTTGATCCAGACGATGCCGGCACGCAGTGCGCGGGCCACCCGCTCGCAACGGTCCAGGTCGCGAGACATCACCGCGGCGGCCAGCCCGAAGCGGGAATCGTTGGCGCTGCGCACCGCCTCGGCTTCGCTGTCGAAGGGCCGCACGCAGACCACCGGACCGAAGATCTCCTCGCGCCAGATCCAGCTGTCCTCGGCCATATCGGCGAAGACCGTGGGTTGTACGTAGTACCCGGTGGGCAGCTGCGTGGGACGCTTACCGCCAGTGACCAGGCGGGCGCCTTCCTCTTCCCCCCGGGCGATGGCGGCCAGCACCTTCTCGTGCTGGCCACGGCTCACCAGGGGGCCCAGCAGCACGCCGGATTCGAGCCCCGGACCGATGGTGATGCGCTGGGCTTCCTGGGCCAGACGCTGCAGCAGCGATTCATAGAGATCTCGCTGCACCAGGACACGTGAGGTGGCCGAACAGACCTCGCCCTGGTTCCAGAAGATGCCGAACAGGATCCATTCGACCGCTGCTTCCAGGTCGGCGTCGGCGAAGATGACGAAGGGCGATTTACCGCCCAGCTCCAGGCTGATGTTTTTGATGTCGCGGGCCGCGGCCTGCATGATCCGGCTGCCGGTGGGCACGCTGCCGGTAAAGGCCAGCTTGTCGACGTCTGGATGCTCGGCCAGCGGAGCGCCCGCTTCGGCCCCCAGGCCGGTGACCACGTTGAGCACGCCGGCAGGCAGCCCGGCCTGGTGGCAGATGTCGGCCAGCTCCAGGGCGGTCAGCGGGGTCAGTTCCGAGGGCTTGAGCACCAGGGTGCAGCCGGCGGCCAGGGCCGGGGCGACCTTCCAGGCGGCCATCAGCAGCGGAAAGTTCCAGGGAATGATGGCCCCGGCCACGCCGATGGGTTCCTGGCGTGCGACGGCGCTGAAGCGTGCATCGCTCAGGGTGATGGCACGCTCGCGATCCCGGTCCAGGCGTTCGGCCTGGTCGGCGTAGAAGTCGAAGCAACCGGCGGCGTCGCCGATGTCCCACAGCGCTTCGGGAAGCGGTTTGCCGTTGTCGCGCACTTCCAGTTCGGCGAGTTGCTGCTGGCGCTCACGGATCGTTGCTGCGATGCGGCGCAGCACCGTCGCCCGTTCGGCGCCGCTCTGCCGCGGCCAGGGGCCTTCATCGAAGGCACGGCGGGCCGCGCGCACGGCCAGGTCGATGTCCTCGGCGGTCGCCGCGGCGACCTGGGCAAGGGGTGTCTCGAGGGCCGGGTCGAAGGTCTCGAAGGTGCCGCCGCGCAGGGGGCGCACCCATTGGCCGTCGATGTACAGGTGGTCATAGGAAGCCATCGGCGAAGTCCTGTCAGAAGCGCGAGGCGCGGAAAGGGTGGAGGTCGAGGGAGGTGGCACGACCGCTGGCGAGATCGGCGATGAGTCGCCCGGTGGTGGCGCCCAGGGTCAGGCCGAGTTGGCCATGGCCGAAGGCGAGCAGTACGTTGGGCAGGCGCTGGCTGCGGTCGATGATCGGTTTGGTGTCGGGCAGGAAGGGGCGATAGCCGATGCCGTATTCGAAGTCGGTCGTACGCAGCTGCGGCAGCACGCGCCGTGCCTTCTCCAGGATGATGTCGGCCCGTGCGAAGTTGGGTTTGGCGCCTTCACCGGCGAATTCGATGGTGCCGCCGATCTGCAGCCCGCGCGTCATGGGCGCGAAGCAGAAACCGCCATCGGCATAGATGGTGGAGTGGTGGATTTCGACCTCGGGCTCTGGCAGGACCACCTGGTAGCCGGCGATTCCCGCCAGGGGGATGGAGAGTCCGAGTTGGCCGAAGAAGGCCCGTGAGCCATTGCCTGCGGCGATGACCACTCGCTCGGCCGGCAGTCGTCTTCCGTCGGCCAGGGTCACCCCGGTGGCCTGACCCTGATGTTCGTCGAGGCGCGCGACTCTTTCGCGGATCCGACGTCCGCCAGCCTGCTCGAAGCTGGCGGTGAGGGCGGCGATGAAGCCTTCGGTGTCGCTGACCGCGCGCCAGTCGGGAAACAACAGACCGTGCTTGAAGCGGCCGGCCAGGGACGGTTCCAGATCGGCGATGGCGGCGGCGTCCAGTTCTTCCACCTGAAAGCCCAGCCGCTCGCGCAGCTCGAAATGATGGCGCTCCTGGGCCAGTCCCTGGGGCGTGTCGAACACTTCGAGAATGGGGCGCTCGCCAAGCAGGCGCTTGTCAGGACAGGCCTCCAGCAGCACGGCGTAGTCGTGGTAGACCTCCCGGGTCAGGGTCGCCAGTTCCGCGGCGATCGCCTGGATGCGCGTGGGCCGGGCGCAGGCCAGGAAGCGCAGGAACCACGGCAGGATGCTGGGCAAGGCGCTGGGCCGCAGGGCCAGCGGACCCTGCTGGTCCAGCAGCCAGCCGGGGATCCTCTTCAGGATGCCCGGCTTGGAAAGGGGGACCACCTCGCTGACGGCCATCTGGCCGCAGCTCCACTTGGCCGTGCTGTCGCCCGGTGCGGCGGGATCGATCAGCGTGACCGCCAGGCCATCGCGTTGCAGCCAGAGGGCGCAGCACACCCCGACGATACCGCCCCCGACGACGATCGCGGTCCTGGGAACGCCTGACTCCTGATTCATAGTGCTCTCTCGCTGGATGACTGCCTGACGCGCGGACCGGATGGCCAACCCTGCCAGGCCGGCGCAGAGGCGTCCACGCTAGGGGCGCAAGACGCCGCTCGCGTTCTCCACACCTGGCCTTGGGCGCCGTTGAAGCTTGGGCTCATGGAAATCCTCCGCCTACCCCATGGCAGCGGGGTAGGCTCTGGGTCAGCGCTGAGAGGCTTCGAAGACGGCGCGGAATTCGGCTTTCTCGGCGTCGCTCAGCGGCAGCAGCGGCAGCCGGGCATTGCCGGAATTGAAGCCAGCCAGCTCGCAGCCGTATTTCACCTTCTGGATGAATTTGCCCTGTTCCATGCTCGCCATCACCGGGAACAGCGAGCGCATTACCGCCTGGGCACCCTGGATGTCGCCGGCGGTGAAGGCCTTGTGGAAGGCGACGATTTGATCTGGGAAGCAGTTGGCCGGGCCGCAGATCCAGCTGGTGGCGCCCCACAGAAAGAAGTCCAGCGCCTGGTCGTCCGAGCCGCAGGACAACTGGTAGTCGCCCTTGAAGGTCTCGGTGACCTCAATGGCGCGTAGCAGGTTGCCGGAGCTTTCCTTGATGCCGATGACACGCGGATGGTCGCGGAAGGCTGCCAGTACCGAGGTGCCCACCTCGACGTTGGTGCGTATCGGGTAGTTGTAGAGGATGACGTTGATGTCGGCGAAGGTATCCAGCACGACCTGATAATGGTTGATCAGCTCTTCCTGGGTCGGCAGCGCATAGAAGGGCGGGGCGAGCAGGATGTTGCGGAAGCCGCATTCGATGGCCTGGCGAATCTGCTCGATCACCTCACGGGTGCTGGCTCCGTTGCAGTTGGCGATCAGGGTACCCTTGCCTTCGGCTACCTCCTTGACCGTCTGCAGGACCAGGCGGCGTTCGGCGTTGTCGAGGGCGTAGTACTCGCCGGTGGAACCCAGGGCGACGAAGCCGGATACCCCGGCTTTGAGCTGATACTCGACGATGGAGGCGAGCGTCGCGCAATCGACGTGGCCGGCCTGGTCGAAGGGGGTGACGAGAGCGGGAAGGATGCCGTGCATGTTCATGGAATTACCTCTTCGGGATGGGCGATCAGTAGGCGAAGCGTCGCAACAGCCGGGCCTCGACGAGGCCGACCAGACGGGTCAGGGGAAAGGCGATGCAGAAGTAGATGACGGCCACCGCCGAGAGGAACTCGACCGGACGCGCCGTGCTGTTGGAAAGGTTCTGGCCGACGAACATCAGGTCCGCCACCCCGACCGAGGAGATCAGGGCGCTTTCCTTGAACAGGCTGATGACGTTCGAGAGTAACGGCGGGATGGCGCGCAGCAGCGCCTGGGGAAAGATGACGTAGAGGACCTTCACCCCGGGCGACAGGCCGAGGGCCACGCAGGCATCGTGCTGCTCGCCGGCGATGGACTTGAGCGCGCCGCGAAAGGTCTCGCTGGTGATGGCCGCCATGAACAGCGTGAGGGAGATCACCACCGAGACATAGGGTGAGATCGACAGGCCGAACACCACGGGAAAGCAGAAGAACACCCAGAACAGTTGGATCAGCAGGGGAGTGCCGCGAAAGAACTCCACATAGAGCCGGACCGGCGCCCGCAGCAGGCGGCTGGGCGCCAGCTGCATCAGGCTCAGCCCGAAGCCCAGCAGGCTGCCCACCAGGGCGCAGCCGAGGGTGATGGTCAAGGTCAGTCCCAGCCCCTTGAGCAGCACCTGCCAGTAGCCGAGGACGATGGAGAAGTCGAGTTGCATATCCATCTCAGCGCTCCAGGGCCGCGTCTTGGCGGCGTTCGACGAGGCGCACCAGCTGGGCGATCGGCAATGACAGGGCGAAGTAGATCAGGGCGATCAGCGAGTAGGTTTCCAGCGGGCGATAGGCTTCGGTGGCGATGGACTTGCCGATGTACATCAGGTCGGCCACGGCCACGATGGCGACCAGGGCGCTCTGCTGGAGGATGCCGATGCCATTGGTCATCAGTACCGGCAGGGCGCTGCGCAGCGCCTGCGGCAGTACCACATAGAGGGTGCGATTCAAGGGCCCCAGGCCGAGGGCGACGCTGGCATCCAGATGCTCACGCGGCACGGCCTGTACGCCGGCGCGGTAGGCCTCGGCATTGAAGGCGGTGAGGTTAAGGCCCAGCGCCAGCACGCCCATGGTGATGGGGTCGACGAAGACGTTGAACAGCATGGGCACGCAATAGAAGAACCAGACGATCTGCAGCAGGACCGGGGTGCAGCGGAAGAACTCGATGAACAGCTGGGCAGGCAGCCGTACCAGGCGCCAGCGATTCAGGGTCAGCAGGCAAAGCAGGAAACCCATCACCAGGCCCATGAGATTGGCGGCCAGGGCGAGTTGCAGGGTCACCTTGAGGCCCTGCCAGAGCGGGCCCAGGGTGCCGTTGAGAAAATGAAAGTCGAATTGGTAGTTCATGGCGCCGTCCTCAATCCAGGTGCAGGACCTTTTCCAGGAATTCCCGGGTGCGGGGCTCGCGCGGACGTCTGAACAGTTCCTCGGGCGGGCCTTCCTCGACCGGTCGGCCGTTGGCGCAGAACACCACGCGGGTCGCGATGTGCTTGGCGAAGTGCATGTCGTGGGTGACGATGATCATCGCCATGCGCTGCTCGGCCAGCTGCAGCATCACGTTCTGCACCTCGATCACCATTTCCGGGTCGAGGGCGGAGGTGACCTCGTCGAAGAGCATCAGCGCCGGTTCCAGCATCAGCGCGCGGGCGATGGCGACGCGCTGCTTCTGGCCACCCGACAGCTGGCTGGGATAAGCGTGCAGCTTGCTTTCCAGGCCCAGTCGGGCGAGGTACAGCCGAGCCTTTTCGGTGGCTTCGGCGCGCGACAATCCGCGTACCTTCATGGGCGCCAGGACCAGATTGCCCAGCACCGACAGGTGGGGAAACAGGGTGTAGTGCTGGAAGACCATGCCGATCTGCCGGTGCAGTTCTCGATCCAGCACCTGACTACGTCCGTTGCGACCTTCTATATAGGGCTGGCCCTGGAAGTGGATGCGGCCGTCCTGGATGCTTTCCAGCCCCATCATCACGCGCAGCAGCGAACTCTTGCCGCTGCCACTCGGGCCGATGATCACCAGACGGTCGTCGGCACGCATGTCCAGGCAGAAGTCGTCCATGACCTTGAGCTCCGGACCATAGCTCTTGCACACGTGCTGGAACTGGACGAAGCCATCGGGACCCGGGCGGGTCTCCGGTGCGGCGGTGGCAAGGGGCGTCGGCATGATGGAAACGGCTTTCATAGGGGCGAACTCCGGTAAGGACTCGTCAGGACGAGTCCTTTGTCTCAGCGGCGGGTTACGGGGCTTTCTGGGCGTTGACCTGCTCGGAGGCCTTGTCCACGAGGGCGGCGATCTCACCCGTCTCGCGACGCTGGGTGAGATAGATGTTCAACACCTGCATGTCGACCCAGGAGATGTCGCGGCGCACGCCGAAGGCCACGCCCTGCTTGGCCAGCGCCGGCTTGGGCATTACTTCTTTGGCCCAGGTGGGGTTGGCGATGGCGAAGAGGTGATTGGTGTCGCTGGCATCGACCAGCACGTCGGCGCGGCGCGACATCACCGCCAGACGTGTCTCGTCCATACCGGGCAGACGCATCACGGTCCCTTGCCTGATGACGGCGGAAATCGCCTTGTCCGCGGCCGTACCGGACATCACTGCGAAGGTCACGCCGGGTTTGTCGTAGTCCGTCAAGGTCTCGCCGGCCTGGGCCAGCTTGGGGTTGTCCTTGTTCAGCAACAGCGAGATCTGATAGTCGGTGGCGGCCGTGCTGAAGGCCACGGCCAGGGCCCGCTCGGGTGTCTGGTTGAGTGCCATGGCCAGATCCCACTTGCCGCCCTGCAGGCCGGCGACCAGGTTGTCCCAGTTGGTGTCGACGAACTCCACCTTGACCTTGAGCACTCGCTCGCCGAAGTCACGGCACAGATCGACGAAGTAGCCGCTGTATTTCGCCGAGGCGGCATCGCGCATCACATAGGGCGCGGCGACTGCGGCCCCGCATTTCAAGACGCCGGCTTTCTGGACCTGCTGCCACACGCCGGCCTGCTCGGCCTGAGCGGCCGGCTGCCAGAGCAGGGCGCCGGCGATTGCCAGACTACCCAGGACTGCACGAAGGGATTGCGAACGCGATAGACGCCGAGCCATAGCTGCTACTCCATTTGGACGATTGTTATAGGCAGGAGGCAAAAAAGCTTTTTTGTGTGTGTAGTTGTATTCAGCGCTGCATGCAGATTAGGAGTGGCGAATTGGGACTGTCAACGGGCTTCCTCAGCAGCGCTGCCGTAAAAGTGCTGCAGCTCCAGTTGAGCTCAGCCGGTAAATCCTTGATATGCCGAAATAAAAGGCTACTCACCGCGGCAGGAAAAAAATTTCCCAAAAACGGAACCAGAGAATTAACGTGATTTTTACTGAATCCAAGTGTGAGAAAAAAACCATTTAACTCACGCAAAGCTGAACGTACTCTGCAGGCTCAACGTCACCGCTCCGAGGCCCTGTCATGAACCAGCCGCTGACCGTTTCCCCACCCGTCGCCGCGCAGCTCAATCTGCGCGCCCACTGGATGCCCTTCACCGCCAATCGCGCCTTCCAGAAGGATCCGCGCATCGTGGTGGCCGCTGAGGGCAGCTGGCTGACGGACGACCAGGGTCGGCGCATCTACGACAGCCTCTCCGGACTCTGGACCTGCGGCGCCGGTCACTCGCGCAAGGAGATCCAGGAGGCCGTGGCACGTCAGCTGGGTACCCTCGACTATTCGCCAGGCTTCCAGTACGGCCATCCGCTGTCCTTCCAGCTGGCCGAAAAGATGGCCGAACTGACTCCGGCCGGTCTGGATCATGTCTTCTTCACCGGCTCGGGTTCCGAGAGCGCCGACACCTCGGTCAAGCTGGCGCGGGCCTACTGGCGCATCAAGGGTCAACCGGCCAAGACCAAGCTGATCGGCCGGGCCCGCGGCTACCACGGCGTCAACATTGCCGGCACCAGCCTGGGCGGCATCGGCGGCAACCGGAAGCTGTACGGCTCCTTCATGGACGTCGACCATCTGCCCCATACCCTGCAACCGGGCATGGCCTTCACCAAGGGCATGGCCGAGACCGGCGGCGTCGAGTTGGCCAATGAACTGCTCAAGCTGATCGAGTTGCACGATGCCTCCAATATCGCGGCCGTCATCGTCGAGCCCATGTCCGGCTCGGCCGGGGTGATCGTGCCGCCGGTGGGCTATCTGCAGCGCCTGCGCGAGATCTGTACCCAGCACGACATCCTGCTGATCTTCGACGAGGTCATTACCGCCTTTGGCCGCATGGGTCGTCACACCGGCGCCGAATACTTCGGCGTGACGCCAGACCTAATGAACGTCGCCAAGCAAGTCACCAATGGCGCCGTACCCCTGGGGGCGGTAATCGCCAGCAGCGCCATCTATGACACCTTCATGAACCAGGCCACCCCTGAGCACATGGTCGAGTTTCCCCACGGCTACACCTATTCGGCCCATCCGGTGGCCTGTGCCGCGGGTCTGGCGGCGCTGGAGCTCATGGAGCGGGAGAACCTCGTACAACAGGCCGCCGAGTTGGCACCCAAGTTCGAGGCCTCGCTGCATGGCCTCAAGGGTGCCAAGCACGTGGTGGACATTCGCAATTGCGGCCTAGCCGGTGCCCTGCAGCTCGCCCCGCGCGATGGCGATGCGGTAATCCGCCCGTTCGAGGCCGGTATCGCCCTGTGGAAGGCCGGCTTCTATGTGCGTTTCGGTGGCGACACCCTGCAATTCGGGCCTACCTTCAACGCCAGGATCGAAGACCTGGATCGTGTCTTCGCCGCGGTCGGTGATGTCCTCAATCGCCTCGACTGACCCTCTTTCCGGCGCTCCTCAACGGGAGCGCCCATCCCTCGTACAAGGAGTCCTTTCATGAGCCTCAAGCATCTCATCGGCGGCCAGCTGGTCGACGGTGGCAGCCGTCGCGCACCCGTCTACAACCCCTCCACGGGTGCAGTGATCCGCGAAGTGCCCTTGGCCGATGCGGCCACTCTGCAGCAGGCCGTCGACGCCGCCCAGGCCGCCTTTCCCGCCTGGCGCAACACCCCACCGGCCAAGCGCGCCCAGGTGCTGTTCCGCTTCAAGCAGCTGCTGGAGAGCAACGAAGAGCGCTTGGTGCAGCTGATCAGCGAAGAGCACGGTAAAACCCTGGAAGACGCCGCCGGCGAATTGCGCCGTGGCATCGAGAACGTTGAATACGCCACTGCCGCACCCGAGCTGCTCAAGGGCGAATACAACCGCAACGCCGGTCCGAGCATCGACACCTGGTCCGACTTCCAGCCCCTGGGCGTGGTAGCCGGCATCACCCCCTTCAACTTCCCGGCCATGGTGCCGCTGTGGATGTATCCGCTGGCCATCGCCTGCGGCAACACCTTCATCCTCAAGCCCAGCGAGCGTGATCCCAGCTCTACCCTGGCCATCGCCCAGCTGTTCGAGGAAGCTGGCCTGCCCAAGGGCGTGTTGAACGTGGTGCATGGCGACAAGGAAGCCGTGGACGGCCTGATCGACGCCCCCGAGGTCAAGGCACTGAGCTTCGTCGGCTCCACCCCCATCGCCGAATACATCTATGCCCGCGGCACGGCCAAGGGCAAGCGCGTCCAGGCCCTGGGCGGCGCCAAGAACCACGCGGTGGTCATGCCCGATGCCGACCTCGGTAATACCGTCAATGCCTTGATGGGCGCCGCCTACGGCTCCTGCGGCGAACGCTGCATGGCCATCTCGGTGGCGGTCTGCGTCGGTGACCAGGTCGCCGATGCCCTGATCGCCCGACTGGTGCCAGAGATCGAGAAGCTCAAGGTTGGCCCCGGCACCCAGTGCGGCCTGGACATGGGCCCACTGGTGACCGGCGCGCATTTGGACAAGGTCACCGGCTACGTCGTCGATGGCGTCGCCGCTGGCGCCAAGCTGGTGGTGGACGGCCGCAGCCTCAAGGTCGCCGATCACGAAGAAGGCTTCTTCCTCGGTGGCTGCCTGTTCGATCAGGTCACCCCGGAGATGCGCATCTACAAGGAAGAGATCTTCGGACCGGTGCTCTGCGTGGTGCGGGTCAAGAGCCTGGAAGAGGGCATCGCCCTGATCAATGCCCACGAATACGGCAATGGCACCTGCATCTTCACCCGCGACGGCGAAGCGGCGCGGCTGTTCGCCGATCAGATCGAAGTGGGCATGGTTGGCATCAACGTGCCGTTGCCAGTGCCGGTGGCCTACCACAGCTTCGGCGGCTGGAAGAGATCGCTGTTCGGCGACCTCCACGCCTATGGCCCCGACGGTGTGCGCTTCTACACCCGTCGCAAGACCATCACCCAGCGTTGGCCGCAACGTGAGACCCAGGAGGCTTCGCAGTTCGCCTTCCCCAGCAACGGTTGAGCCTGTTTAAAGGCTGCTGCGCGTCGGCCAAACGGCGTTGAAAATGCCCTGGGTCGCCAGCCCGGTCCGCTTCCTCAGGCATTTTCGCCTTGTTTGTCTCTAGCTCGCGAGCCTTTAAATAAGCTCGGAAAGGCTCATTCCTTGGCCTGCCGCACAGCGGGCCGGCCAGGGAAGGCTTTACCCTTCGGCTGCCCTCCATTGCCGAAGCTTCCATGCCTGCCCCTACCTTCACAGCCGTCGCCCGTCTCGGGTGTGTGATTGGCCTCCTGCTCGCGAGTCTGACCGGCTGTAGCAGCCAGTCCGCTCAGGACATTGCCCGGCAATTCGGCAAGACCCGCCCCAGCGAATTCCTGCAGACCAGCTCCGACCGCATGGCTACCCTCGCCATGCAGGCCAATCTGCAGAGTCTCTACCGGCTGATGAACAAGCTCTACCTGCGCAATCCGGCCGAATGGAAGAAGACTGGGCTGCCCGATGCCGCCAGCGCCGAGCGCGAGATCCGCATGGCCATCGAGCAGCAGCGCAGCCTGCCGGCACTGGGCGGACGCAAGGACGTGGCGGCCCTGAGCTACGTGCTGGGTGACGATTACCAGGGTGACCGCGTCGGTGCTTTCATCTATGCCATCGGCAGCATGATCATCGCCGCCCACGGCAATCGCACCGAGTTCTACATCACCGATGTGGTGAATGCGCGCTTCGTCAACAACGCGGCCCGCAACATCGAGAAGGCCACCTGGCTGCTCGGCCAGCGCAAGAACGCCGAGGGCGAACCGCTGCTGTTCGCCAACGAGATCTCGGAGGAGGGCAGCAACCTCAGCTTCGCCACCGAGTTCGGCAAGATCGTCGCTCGCCTGGACCTGCTCGCCCAGTTGCTGGACGAGCGCTATCGGCGCATCGGCGTCAACTACGCCCAGAGCCTGCTGTTCATCAACTTCCTGCCGGTGCAGTAGCGATCACAGCGGCTTGGTCAGTTCCTTGGCGCGGTCATAGGCCTTGGAGAAGCCCTTGAGCGACAGGCTTTCGCTGGCGGTCTCGCCGTTGGCGACCGGGGTGGTCACGGTCAGGCGCCCACCGCGCTGCAGCTGCTTGAAGACGTCACCGACGAATTCCACCGGCACCACGCAGCCCTGGGGGATGCAGGTATGGAAGGGCCGATTCTCCAGGCTGCGCTTGTCGATCTGCAGCGAGATCGGCTTGGTCACCGCCACGCCGAAGGGCAGCACCAGGATGCCGTCCACGCCTTCGCGATTGGGGCGCAGCTCGGTGACCAGCATGCGCTGGCCCTTGGCGCTGTCCTTCTGCTGGGTGATGGCGCACAGCTGCACGGAACGGTCCGCATTACGGGCGATGCGGCAGATCACCTGCCAGTCGCCATACTTCTCCGTGACCGACGGCTGGGGTTCCTGGGCGTTGGCAGGCGCCGACTGGGCGAAGGCCTGGCCGGCGAGCAGCAGGGGCGCGAGGAACAGGGCCGGGCGGAGAAAGCGCTGAGACATGGAGAGTCCTTGGCAGAAGGAAAAGAGCTTCAAGGGTAGGCCATCGCTCCGCCAGGGAACACCCCGGCACGACGATCAGACCTTTTTGACGAACTCGGATTTGAGCTTCATCGCACCTATGCCCTCGATCTTGCAGTCGATGTCGTGATCGCCATCGACCAGGCGGATGTTCTTGACCTTGGTGCCGACCTTGACCACCAGGGACGAGCCCTTGACCTTGAGATCCTTGATCACGCTGACGGTGTCGCCGTCCTGCAGGGTATTGCCGACCGCATCGCGGATCACCTTGGCTTCATCCGTGGCGCCAGTGTCACCGGGCGTCCATTCGTGGGCGCACTCCGGACAGATCAGCTGAGCGCCGTCGGCGTAGGTGTATTCGGAAGCACAGAGGGGGCAGGGCGGCAGAGCGGTCATGGCGAAGGACACCTGGCTGGAAAAGCCGCGCATTGTATAGGGTTTTAGCCGCACCTGGGTGTCTGTGAGGCCGTTGCACTAGGCGGCCAGCTGCACCTCGACCACGGTGCCATTGTCATTGCGATAGCGGGCTTCGCCGCCGAGCTGTTCGGCCAGGCTGTTGATGATCTTGAAGCCCAGGCGCTGGCTGGTGCGCGGATTGAACTGCTGCGGCATGCCCCGACCATTGTCGGCGATGCGCAACAGCAGTCGCTGATCGTCGTCGCGTTGCAGGCTGATGCTGATCAACCCACGCTGGCTGGCGTCAAAGGCGTGCTTGAGGGAGTTGGTCACCACCTCGGCCACCAGCATCGACAGGGTGGTCAGGCGGGGAAGGTCGAAATTTAGCGGCTCGGCAGTGATGGCGCAGGAGACGTTGGCCTGTCCCGCGGCGGCCAGCAGGTCATTGGTCAGCAGCTGCAGGTGATGGGCCACTGGCTGCGCGGCGTCGGCCGGATCGTGCAGTCGCCGGTGGATGCGCGAAATGCTCTCCAGTCGCGAACGCGCCTCTTCCAGGGCTTGGGACGCCTGGCTGTCGCCGGGCAACTTGAGTTGCTGCAGCATGAGCAACGAGGCGATGAACTGGATGTTGTTGGCTACCCGGTGCTGCAACTCCTGGAACATCGTCGTCTGGACGTCGTAGAGGTCGTGGATCACCTGCTGCTCGGCGCGCAGTCGGGCGCTTGCTCTATGCATGTAGTGGATCAGGGCGATGTCCACCCCGACGATGACCACGTAGAAGGCCAGGGCCAGAAAGCCCTGGGCGCCGACATCGAAGGTCCAGCCCGGAGGAATGAAGAAGTACCAGGCGGCCAACCCGGACAGCACGGCGCACAGGGTGCCGGCGCGGCTGCCGCAGAAGAAGGTGGTCAGGATGACGGCGGGAAAGAAGGTGAGGTAGGGAAAGCCCTGCAGCAGGACGTCCACCAGGGCGAAGCGTGCCGCCAGGGCCAGGGCGAACGCCAGCAGCGCGAGGCCGTAGGCCAGTACCGGGCGAGCGCGGATCCTGCTGCTGAGATCGCTGATCCAATGACGACGAGACGACGGATCCAAGGCTCTAACCTGTGGGGTAGACAACGGCGGCGCAAGCTTAACGCATAGCGGTCTCGCTTAGGGGGATGAGCGCACCAAAGGTGGCTTTGCCCGGTCCGACGGCGGCAGCCTGTACAAGAGTTGGACCGCCTCGGCCGTTTCCCCCGCTCGTTAATCGGTCAGGTATGTTTCTTGTACAACAGTGCCCTTGGTCGTACAGCTCAGGACGCTAGTGGATTGCTATGGTCAAACGATTGCAACCTTTCAATCACAGGATCCGCTCATGAATCGCCAGCGTGTGCTAGTCGCCGAGGATGAGCCTGTTCTGCGCGAGCTGTTGCAGGAACTCTTCGAAGGCTGGGGTTATCAGGTGTATGCCTTTGGCAGCGCGGATGCCGCCTGCGCCTTCTTGCAGGAAGCGCAGCCCAAGCTGGATCTGCTCTTTACCGATGTGCGGATGCCGGGTCTTCTGAGTGGTGTGGATCTGGCACTCCAGGCGCGTGGCCGTCAGGCCCACCTGCCCATCGTCATCACCTCGGGCTATTGCGACGACAACCCTGCTCGCGCGGCGCGGGCGACCTTTCTGCCCAAACCCTGGGATCTGGAGGCGTTGCACCGCAGTTGCCCAGCGCCCGGTGCTCAAATGAATCCTGTCTAAGCACTCGACAGCTGTGGCGCTGACCAAATCGCGCCCATGAAAAAGCCCGTAGCGGTCGCCCGCTACGGGCTTTTTCAGATTTTGGCTCCGCGACCTGGACTCGAACCAGGGACCCAATGATTAACAGTCATTTGCTCTACCGACTGAGCTATCGCGGAACAACGGGGCGTATCTTACTGATAGATAACGGGAAGTCAAGCCTCGGTGGCACCAGAAAAACGGGCCGCCGAACGCTCGTCGTCAGCCCTGCAATACCGCGGCGATGGCCTGGATGGTGGGCGGCAGATTGCGCTCGTTCAACGCGGCCACACAGATGCGTCCGGTACTGACCGCATAGATGCCGAATTCGCTCTTCAGCCGCTCGACCTGCTCGGCGGTGAGGCCGGAGTAGGAGAACATGCCGCGCTGGGCGTTGACGAAGGCGAAGTCGCGGGTAGCGCCAGCCGCGGCCAAGCCTTCCACCAGGGCGTTGCGCATGGTGCGAATGCGCTGGCGCATTTCCCCCAGCTCGGCTTCCCACAGGGCGCGCAGCTCGGGATTGCTCAGCACGCTGGCGACGATGGTGGCGCCATGGGTCGGCGGGTTGGAGTAGTTGGTGCGAATGACCCGTTTGATCTGGGACAGCACCCGGGCGCTTTCCTCGCGGCTTTCGCTGACCAGGGTCAAGGCGCCGACCCGCTCGCCGTACAGGGAGAAGGACTTGGAGAAGGAGCTGGAGACCAGGAAGGTCAGACCGGAATCGGCGAACAGGCGTACGGCCTGGGCGTCTTCCTCGATGCCGTCGCCAAAGCCCTGGTAGGCGATGTCGAGGAAGGGCACCAGGTTGCGAGCCTTGACCACGTCCAGCACCGCTTGCCAATCGGCCGGTTGCAGATCCACGCCGGTGGGGTTGTGGCAGCAGGCGTGCAGCACTACCACTGAGCGCTCCGGCAATGCCTGGAGGTCGGCCAGGAAACCGGCGCGGTTCAGGCCATTGCTGGCGGCGTCGTAGTAGCGATAGTTCTGCACGGGAAAACCGGCGCCCTCGAACAGCGCGCGGTGGTTTTCCCAGCTCGGGTCACTGATGGCGACCACGGCATCCGGCAGCAGCCGCTTGAGGAAGTCGGCACCGATCTTCAAGGCGCCGGTGCCGCCGACGGCCTGGACGGTGATGGCGCGACCTTCGCGCACCAGGCTCGACTCGGCGCCGAACAGCAGGTGCTGCACGGCTTGGTCGTAGGCGGCGATGCCCTCGATGGGCAGGTAGCCACGCGGCGCCTGAGCGGCCACGCGCTGGCGCTCGGCCTCGGCCACGGCGCGCAGCAGCGGAATGCGGCCCTGCTCGTCGTAGTAGACCCCCACGCCCAGATTGACCTTGTGCGGACGGGCGTCGGCGTTATAGGCCTCGTTCAGGCCAAGGATGGGGTCGCGGGGTGCCATTTCGACGGCGGAGAACAAACTCATGGGGCAGGGGCTCGAATGAGGGGTGAAGGGAAGGGCGGAACGCTTAGGAACCAGGAGTATAGCCCCCTGCAGGCACCATCGCGACCCGACCTCGGTAGGAGATTTCCTGACGTGCGGCGCTGCGGGCGGATTGCAAAGGGGCGCATGCGACCTCATCTAGGGGCTTCCAGCTTTTTCCTCGCCCACACCGCCCTGGCCTTGCGTCAGCGCGGTGGTGTCCGTGCATTTCCGCGCTACTGAGGCAGCCATGTCCGCATTCCAGCTCTCCACCCGCTACACCCCGGCCGGCGACCAGCCCGAAGCCATTCGCCAGATGGTGGAAGGCCTGGAGGCGGGCCTGTCGCATCAGACCCTGCTCGGCGTGACCGGCTCGGGCAAGACCTTCAGCATCGCCAACGTCATCGCCCAGGTGCAGCGCCCGACCATGGTGCTGGCGCCGAACAAGACCCTGGCCGCCCAGCTCTATGGCGAATTCAAGGCCTTCTTCCCGAACAACTCGGTGGAGTACTTCGTCTCCTACTACGACTACTACCAGCCGGAAGCCTATGTGCCCTCGTCGGACACCTTCATCGAGAAGGACTCGTCCATCAACGATCACATCGAGCAGATGCGCCTGTCCGCCACCAAGGCCTTGCTGGAGCGCAAGGACGCCATCATCGTCGCCTCGGTATCCTCCATCTACGGCCTGGGCAGTCCCGAGGCCTACCTGAAGATGGTCTTGCACCTGGATCGCGGCGACCGCATCGACCAGCGCACCATCCTGCGCCGGCTGGCCGAGTTGCAGTACAGCCGCAACGACATGGAATTCGCCCGCGCCACCTTCCGGGTACGCGGCGACGTCATCGACATCTTCCCCGCGGAATCCGATCTGGAAGCGGTGCGCATCGAGCTGTTCGACGACGAGGTGGAGAGTCTGTCGGCCTTCGATCCGCTGACCGGCGAAGTGATCCGCAAGTTGCCGCGCTTCACCTTCTATCCCAAGACCCACTACGCCACGCCGCGCGAAACCCTGCTGGGCGCCATCGAGAACATCAAGCTGGAGCTCGCCGACCGCCTCGAATGGCTGCGCAGCCAGAATCGTCTGCTCGAAGCCCAGCGGCTGGAGCAGCGCACTCGCTTCGACCTGGAGATGATCCTCGAACTGGGCTATTGCAACGGCATCGAGAACTACAGCCGCTACCTGTCTGGGCGTGGTCCGGGCGAGCCGCCCCCCACCCTCTATGACTATCTGCCGAGCAATGCCCTGCTGGTAATCGACGAATCCCACGTCACCGTTCCGCAGATCGGCGCCATGTTCAAGGGCGACCGCTCGCGCAAGGAAACCCTGGTGGAATACGGCTTCCGCCTGCCCTCGGCGCTGGACAACCGGCCGCTCAAGTTCGAGGAGTGGGAAGCCGGTGCGCCCCAGACCATCTTCGTCTCGGCGACCCCCGGTCCCTATGAGGAAGAACACGCCGGCCGCGTGGTCGAGCAGGTGGTGCGACCTACCGGCCTGGTCGACCCCATCATCGAGATCCGCCCGGCCACCACCCAGGTGGACGATCTGCTCTCCGAGATCCGCCTGCGCGTGGCCCAGGAGGAGCGGGTGCTTTGTACCACCCTGACCAAGCGCATGGCCGAGGACCTCACCGACTACCTGGCCGACCACGACGTACGGGTGCGCTACCTGCACTCGGACATCGACACCGTGGAGCGGGTGGAGATCATCCGCGACCTGCGCCTGGGCACCTTCGACGTCCTGGTGGGCATCAACCTCTTGCGCGAAGGCCTGGACATGCCCGAGGTCTCCCTGGTGGCGGTGCTCGACGCCGACAAGGAAGGCTTCCTGCGTTCCGAGCGCTCGCTGATCCAGACCATTGGCCGGGCGGCACGTAACCTCAACGGCAAGGCCATCCTCTATGCTGACAACATGACCGGCTCCATGCAGCGGGCCATCGACGAGACCGAACGCCGGCGCAACAAGCAGCTAGCCTTCAACGAAGAGCACGGCATCGTGCCCCAGGGCATCAAGAAGGACATTCGCGACATCATGGAAGGCGCCGCGGCCCCGGGTGCCAAGGGCAAGCGGCGCGTGGCCAAGGCCGCCGAGGATCAGGGTGAGTACGCCGCCGAACTGCGCTCGCCGAGCGAGATCGGCAAGCGCATCCGTCAGCTCGAAGAAAAGATGCTGCAACTGGCGCGCGACCTGCAGTTCGAGTCCGCTGCCCAGCTGCGTGACGAGATCCAGGCGCTGCGCGAGCGCCTGGTCCAGGTGTAAGCCTGCTCCAACTGGCAGCGCCGACCCCGGCGCTGCTACCATTCCGCCTTTGTCCCTTCGCGTTTTTCGAGAAAGCCGATGACTACCGTTCGCACGCGCATCGCGCCGTCGCCCACCGGCGACCCGCATGTCGGTACCGCCTATATCGCCCTGTTCAACCTCTGCTTCGCCCGTCAGCACGGGGGGCAGTTCATTCTGCGCATCGAGGATACCGACCAGGTCCGTTCGACCCGCGAATCCGAACAACAGATCTACGATGCTCTGCGCTGGCTGGGCATCGAGTGGGACGAGGGCCCGGACGTCGGTGGCCCCCATGGCCCCTATCGGCAGAGCGAACGCGGTGAGATCTACTGGAAGTACGCTCGTGAGCTGGTGGAGAAGGGCCATGCCTTCTACTGCTTCGCCACGCCCGAAGAACTCGACCAGATGCGTGCCGAGCAGCAGGCGCGCGGCGAGACCCCGCGCTACGACGGTCGCGGCCTGCGCCTGAGCCAGGACGAGGTGCAACAGCGCCTGGACGCCGGCCAGCCCTATGTGATCCGCATGAAGGTGCCGGAGGAGGGCGTCTGCGTCGTTCCCGACCTGCTGCGTGGTGATGTCGAGATCCCCTGGGATCGCATGGACATGCAGGTGCTGATGAAGGCCGACGGCCTGCCCACCTATTTCCTGGCCAACGTGGTCGACGACCACCTGATGGGCATCACCCACGTCCTGCGTGGCGAGGAGTGGCTGCCCTCGGCGCCCAAGCTGATCAAGCTCTACGAGTACTTCGGCTGGGAACAGCCCCAACTCTGCTACATGCCGCTGCTGCGCAATCCGGACAAGAGCAAGCTTTCCAAGCGCAAGAATCCCACCTCGGTGACCTTCTACCAGCGCATGGGCTACCTGCCCGAGGCCATGCTCAACTACCTCGGCCGCATGGGCTGGTCCATGCCCGACGAGCGCGAGAAGTTCACCCTAGACGAGATGGTCGAGCATTTCGACCTCCAGCGCGTGTCCCTGGGCGGTCCGATCTTCGACGTCGAGAAGCTCTCTTGGCTCAACGGCCAGTGGCTGCGCGAGCTGAGCCCCGAGCGCTTCGCCGCCGAGGTGCAGCAATGGGCGCTCAATCCCGAGTACCTGCTCAAGATCGCCCCCCTGGTGCAGCAGCGCGTCGAGACCTTCAGCCAGATCGCCCCACTGGCCGGCTTCTTCTTCAGTGGCGCCCTGAATCTGGATCCGGCGCTGTTCCAGCACAAGAAGCTGTCCGCCGACCAGGTCCGCCTGGTCATGCAGCTGCTGCTGTGGAAGCTCGAAGCCCTGCGCCAGTGGGACAAGGAGCGCATCACCGCGGTGATCCAGGCCGTCGCCGAGCACCAGCAGCTCAAGCTGCGCGACGTCATGCCGCTGCTGTTCGCCGCCATCACCGGCCAGGCCAGTTCGGTCTCGGTGCTGGATGCCATGGAAATCCTCGGGCCGGACCTCACCCGCTTCCGCCTGCGCCAGGCGGTCGAGTTGCTGGGTGCGCCTTCCAAGAAGGAAACCAAGGAGTGGGAGAAGCTGCTGGCCGAACTCGGCTAACCGGCTTCCGGCCGACCCGCCCTGGGGTCGGCCTCTCGCTTGCGCCAGGACGGACCCATGACCTCCCAGCGGCACACTGTGCCGGAACACGTGCTGGCCTTGCTCAACGCGACGCGGATGATCGCCCTGGCGGTCAATCTCCATCGCCAGGCCGGATTGCCGACCGGCGCGCGATCCTCGATCTGACCCTGACGATCAACCCGTGACCGGGTCGTTACAGCGCCATCAGCGAGGGGCTTTCCGTCGCGCAGGCGCAACTTCGATTGGTCCGCGACCCGCCTTGGCTTTAAGATGGCGCCCATTTTCGGCGGCCCGACCGTCGTCATCGCAAGTTGAAGAGGTCTCCATGAGCTGCGATTTCCTGGCACAAGCCCTTCCCGGCGTACAGAAACTTTCGCCCTACGTGCCCGGCAAGCCCGTCGATGAACTGGCCCGCGAGCTGGGTATGGCGCCGGCCAGCATCGTCAAGCTCGCCAGCAACGAGAACCCCCTCGGGCCCAGCGCCAAGGCCCTCGACGCCATCCGCGCCGAACTGGCCGAGCTGACCCGCTATCCCGATGGCAACGCCTTCGACCTCAAGCAGGCCCTGAGCGAGCGTTTCGGCGTGGCCGCCACTGGCATCACCCTGGGCAACGGCTCCAACGACATCCTCGAACTGGTCGCCCGCGCCTACCTGGCACCCGGCTACAACGCCGTGTTCAGCGAGCATGCCTTCGCCGTCTATCCCCTGGTGACCCTGGCCATCGGTGCGGAAGGCCGTAGCGTCCTGGCCAAGGACTACGGGCATGACCTCGAGGCCATGCTCGCCGCCGTCGATGCCGACACCCGGGTGGTCTTCGTCGCCAACCCCAACAATCCCACCGGCACCTGGTTCGACAGCGAGGCCCTGGCGCGCTTCCTCGCCCGCGTACCCGAGCACGTCCTGGTGGTACTGGACGAGGCCTACATCGAATACGCCGAAGGTGATGAACTGCCGGACGGCCTGGCGTTCCTGGCCCAGTATCCCAACCTCATCGTCTCGCGGACCTTTTCCAAGGCCTATGGCCTGGCTGCCCTGCGCGTCGGCTATGCCTTCTCCTCGCCGACCGTGGCCGATGTCCTCAACCGGGTGCGCCAGCCGTTCAACGTCAACAGCCTGGCCCAGGCGGCGGCCTGTGCGGCTTTGGCCGATAGCGATTACCTGGCCCGCAGCCGCGCCCTCAACGATGCCGGCATGGCCCAGCTGGAAGCCGGTTTCCGCGATCTCGACCTCAAGTGGATCCCCTCCCGCGGCAATTTCATTGCCGTGGACCTGGGGCGCGAGGCCGCGCCGATCAACCAGGGGCTGCTGCAGGAGGGCGTCATCGTGCGGCCCGTCGCCGGCTATGGCATGCCTACCTTCCTGCGCGTCTCCATCGGCACCGAAGCGGAAAATGCTCGTTTCCTGGCGGCGCTGAGCAAGGTCCTGGGTCGTGGCTGAAGTGGCCACCCCCCTGATCGAACGTCTCGTCGTTGTCGGCCTGGGCCTGATCGGCGGCTCCTTCGCCAAGGGCGCCCGCGCCAGCGGCCTCTGCCGTGAGGTGGTCGGGGTCGACCGGGATCCGGAGACTCGCCGGCTGGCGGTCGAACTGGGCGTCGTCGACCGCTGCGTCGCCGAGCTGGCCGAGGCCTGCCCGGGTGCCGACGTCATCCAGCTCGCCGTACCGATTCTCGCCATGGAGCGGGTGCTGGCCGATCTTGCGGCCCTGCCACTGCAGGGCGCCATCCTCACCGACGTCGGCAGCGCCAAGGGCAATGTGGTACGCGCTGCGCGGCGGGCCTTCGCCGGCCAGTCGCTGCGCTTCGTGCCGGGTCATCCCATCGCCGGCTCCGAGCGCAGTGGCGTCACGGCGGCCAATGCGGCGCTGTTCAATCGCCACAAGGTCATCCTGACGCCCCTGGAAGAAACCCTGCCGACCGATCTGGACAAGGTCGATCGGCTCTGGCGCGCCATAGGGGCCGATGTCGAGCACATGACCGTCGAGCACCACGACCAGGTTCTCGCCGCCACCAGCCATCTGCCCCATCTACTTGCCTTCAATCTGGTGGACTCCCTGGCCAAGCGCAGCGAGAACCGCGAAATCTTCCACTACGCCGCTGGTGGCTTTCGCGATTTCACCCGCATCGCCGGCAGCGATCCGACCATGTGGCACGACATCTTCATCGCCAACCGCGAAGCCGTGCTGCAGGCGCTGGACACCTATCGCACCGATCTCGACGAACTGCGCGGCGCCATCCAGGCCGGCGATGGTCAGTTCCTCATGGAGGTGCTGACCCATGCGCGCGGCGCGCGCGAATACTTCGGGCGCATCCTCGCCAGTCGTACCCAGGCTGGCGCCCAGGTCGCCGCCCATCATTCTCTTACGGAGGGGCACTCATGAGCAGTACCGCACCCGTCATCACCCTCGATGGTCCCGGCGGTTCGGGGAAAGGCACCCTCGCGGCGCTGGTCGCCCGGCAGCTCGGCTGGAATCTGCTGGATTCCGGCGCGCTCTATCGCCTGCTGGCCTTCGCTGCGCGCAACCATGGCGTGGACTACACCAACGAGGAGTCGCTCAAGCTGCTGGCGGCCCATCTGGACGTCCAGTTCCTCGCCGGCCATGAACACGGCCAGCGCATCATTCTCGAAGGCGAGGACGTCACCGATGTCATCCGGACCGAGGAAGTCGGCGCCGGTGCCTCCCAGGTCGCCACCCTGCCGGCCGTGCGCGATGCCCTGCTGCAGCGCCAGCAGGCGTTCCGCGAAGCGCCCGGTCTGGTCGCCGACGGTCGCGACATGGGCACCGTGGTGTTCCCGGACGCCGAGCTGAAGATCTTTCTGACCGCCGGTGCCGAGGAACGGGCACAGAGGCGTTATCTTCAGTTGAAGCAGAAGGGCGAAAATGTTAGCTTGCCTGCCCTCCTGGAAGAGATCCGTGAGCGGGACGCCCGCGATAGTCAGCGTAGCGTTGCTCCGCTCAAGCCGGCCGACGATGCCGTCGAGCTGGATTCCACGCATCTCTCCATACAACAGGTATTGGAACGCATCCTGACCCTGGCCGCCGAACGCGACCTGGCGGGATGAAGGCCGAGACTCATCCGAGTCGTCGGTGAAAGCTGCCGGGAACCAGTCGCATCCCGGCAGCCGGATGGTAACCACTCACCCCGCATGGGCTGGTCATGCGGTAGCCGGATACATCGGGTATCCATACAACAGGTATAAACATGAGCGAAAGCTTCGCAGAACTCTTTGAAGAAAGTCTGAAATCCCTCGACATGCAGCCGGGCGCCATCATCGTCGGCACCGTGGTGTCGATCGATGGCGACTGGGTTGTGGTCGATACCGGCCTGAAATCCGAAGGCCTGGTTCCGCTCGAGCAGTTCTACAACGAACAAGGCGAGCTGACCATCAACGTGGGTGACGAAGTCCACGTAGCCCTGGATGCCGTCGAAGACGGTTTCGGCGAAACCAAAGTGTCTCGCGAAAAGGCCAAGCGCGCCGAGTCCTGGCTGGTCCTGGAAGCCGCGTTCAGCGCCGACGAAGTGGTCAAGGGTGTCATCAACGGCAAGGTCAAGGGCGGTTTCACCGTCGACGTCAGCGGCATCCGCGCGTTCCTGCCGGGCTCCCTGGTCGATGTCCGTCCGGTGCGTGACACCACTCACCTGGAAGGCAAGGAACTCGAGTTCAAGGTCATCAAGCTGGACCAGAAGCGCAACAACGTTGTCGTTTCCCGTCGTAGCGTCCTGGAAGCCGAGAACAGCGCCGAGCGTGAAGCTCTGCTGGAATCCCTGCAGGAAGGCCAGCAAGTCAAGGGTATCGTCAAGAACCTCACCGACTACGGTGCGTTCGTCGACCTGGGCGGCGTAGACGGCCTGCTGCACATCACCGACATGGCCTGGAAGCGTATCAAGCATCCGTCGGAAATCGTCAATGTCGGCGACGAGATCGACGTCAAGGTGCTGAAGTTCGACCGCGAGCGCAACCGCGTCTCCCTGGGTCTGAAGCAGCTGGGCGAAGATCCGTGGGTCGCCATCAAGGCCCGTTACCCGGAAGGCACCCGCGTTCAGGCGCGCGTCACCAACCTCACCGACTACGGCTGCTTCGCCGAGCTGGAAGAGGGCGTGGAAGGCCTGGTGCACGTTTCCGAAATGGATTGGACCAACAAGAACATCCACCCGTCCAAGGTCGTTCAGGTCGGCGACGAAGTGGAAGTCATGGTTCTGGATATCGACGAAGAGCGTCGTCGTATCTCCCTGGGCATCAAGCAGTGCCGCGCTAACCCGTGGGAAGAGTTCTCGGGTCAGTTCAACAAGGGCGACCGCATCTCCGGCACCATCAAGTCGATCACCGATTTCGGTATCTTCATTGGTCTGGAAGGCGGCATCGATGGCCTGGTACACCTGTCCGACATCTCCTGGAACGAAACCGGCGAAGAAGCCGTGCGTCGCTTCAAGAAGGGTGACGAGCTGGACACTGTGATCCTGTCCGTTGATCCGGAGCGCGAGCGCATCTCCCTGGGCATCAAGCAGCTGGAAGACGATCCGTTCTCCAACTACGCCTCCCTGAACGAGAAAGGCACCATCGTGCGCGGTACCGTCAAGGAAGTCGATGCCAAGGGCGCTGTCATCACCCTGGGCAACGAGATCGAAGGCGTCTTGAAGGCGTCCGAAATCAGCCGTGATCGCGTTGAAGACGCCCGTAACGTGCTGAAGGAAGGCGACGAAGTCGAAGCCAAGATCATCAGCATCGATCGCAAGAGCCGCGTGATCAGCCTCTCCGTCAAGTCCAAGGACGTCGACGACGAGAAGGAAGCCATGAGCTCCCTGCGTAGCAAGCAAGAGCCTGCTGCTGGCCCCACCACCATCGGCGACCTGATCAAGGCGCAGATGGAAAGCCAGAACTAAGTTCGAGCTTGAATAAAAGGCGGCCCTTCGGGGTCGCTTTTTTTTGTCTGGAAGAAAGCGGGCAGGGTGGTCACGACCCGTAAAAAGTTGTGGAGGCCAAAGCCGCCAGCTTGACTTTTCAAAAATCGGCCAGCGTGCTAAAAGTCCTTGAAGGTGATCTAGCCGCTTGATAACGAAGGAAAAATCCATGACCAAGTCGGAGTTGATCGAGCGCATCGTTTCCTATCAGGGGCAGCTGTCGTCCAGGGACGTCGAGCTGGCGATCAAGACCATGCTGGAGCAGATGGCCCAGGCGCTTTCCACCGGGGACCGTATCGAGATCCGAGGTTTCGGCAGCTTCTCTCTGCACTATCGGGCTCCGCGTACCGGGCGCAATCCCAAGACTGGCGAGTCGGTCTTGCTGGACGGCAAGTTCGTTCCGCACTTCAAGCCGGGTAAGGAGTTGAGGGACAGGGTCAACGAGCTGGAGCCATAAAGCCGTCGCTGGTTTCCCGCCTTTTCTTCGTCTCTCGCCAAAGTTTTGATTTTCCTGTCTTTTTTGCTTTCCTCAAAGCTGTCAAAAAAGCGTTATCGATAAGGTCTTTATCGGTATTTTGACGTTTACAAAAAAAGTCAAGACGTTTTGATATTTTTGTAGACGGGTTCCGATTTTTGTATGAGACTTCCTTCACATAAGGTCTTGGGTGACCTCGTAGTCCACGCCGAGTGAGGAAGTTGTCATGCGCCACTATCTTTTCATCTGGATCGGTATCGCCGCCTGCTTCACCAGCATGCACTTCGGCCACCCTTTCCTGGCAGTAGCCGCTCTGGCCGGTAGCTGGATGGTTGCGCTGTTCCTGCAGCCCGCTCAGCGTGTCGAGAGCTTCTCGCGTCACTATGTCGCCCAGCCGGCCGCGCGCTTCCAGGCCGTTGAAGTCCAGACTTCCGCCAAGACCTTCTAAGGTTCTTAAGTTTTTTCGGCCCGCCGCGCTCAGGTTCGGCGGGCTTTTTTATGCCTGCGTTTTGCGTCGCTAGGCCCCTGCGGGGCAATGTCTTACCATAAGCGCCCTTTCCTGGCTGACTGCACGGCGCAACACCTTGATGGAACGCAAGATTCTGGTGACAGGGGCGGGGGGCTTCGTTGGCGCGGCCCTGGTCCGGCAACTACAGGCCAAGGGCTATTCGGTGGTCGCGGCGCAACGTCAGGTGGCAGCTGCCTCCGACGACGGCAAGGTCACTCCGGTGATTCGCGAGTTGTCCGCCGCTACCGATTGGTCCGCGCCTCTGACAGGGGTGGATACCGTCATCCACCTCGCCGCCCGCGTCCACCAATTGGGCGAGCAGCCCGGCGCAGCCAGCGAGGCGCGCTACGACGAGGTGAATCGGGCGGCAACTCTCAAGTTGGCCCGGGATGCCCAGGCTGCCGGCGTCCGTCGCTTCATCTTCGTCAGCAGCATCAAGGTCAATGGTGACTGGACCCTTCCCGGCAAGCCCTTTCGCGCTGACGATCTTCCCGCACCCACCGATGCCTACGCGCGTTCCAAGGCCGCTGCCGAACAGCAGCTGTTGGCGCTGATGGCCGAGACCGGGCTGGAAGTGGTCATCGTGCGTCCACCGCTGATCTACGGGCTTGGGGTAAAGGCCAATGTGGCCCGCCTGCTGGACACCCTGGCGCGGGGAGTGCCGCTTCCTTTGGGAGGCATTCGGCACAACAGGCGTAGCCTGCTCGCATTGGAGAATCTGCTCGATCTGTTGATCCTGTGCATCGCGGAGCCCAAGGCAGCAGGTGCCATCCTGCTGGTCAGCGACGATGACGATCTTTCCACCGCCGAGTTGCTCGAAGCCCTCGGTGAAGGCCTGGGCCGGAAACCCCGGCTGATCGCCGTTCCGTCTGCCTGGCTCGAATGGGGCGCCAGATTGCTGGGGCGGAGTGCGGTGGCGCAGCGTCTCTGTGGGTCGCTGCAGGTCGACATCCAGCCCACCAAGGCCTTGCTGGGCTGGCAGCCCCCGCTGTCGGCACGCGCCGCCTTGCGTGCGCTGGGCGCGCAACGGGTCGGTGCGGAGGGCCGGAAATGATGCTGCTCCTATTGCTCCTATTGCTCCTGGCCGGCGGCTGCAGCTGGCTAGGCACGGCGGCGCTCCGCCGCTATGCCCTGTCCGGTGGCCTGCTGGATGAACCCAATGCCCGCAGTTCGCACCAGGTTCCGACCCCGCGCGGTGGCGGTCTGGCGATCGTCGTGGTGTTCGTGCTCGGCTGTGTGGTGCTGCAGCTGCTGGGGCAACTCGATGCGGCTTCTTCCGGGGTACTGATCGGGGCGGGATTGCTGGTGGCGGTGCTCGGCTTCGTCGACGATCATCGGCACGTGGGCGCCGGCTGGCGTCTGCTGGGTCACTTCCTGGCGGCGGTCGCTGTCCTGCTGTGGCTGGGCGGCTATGGCGCGCTTCCTGCGCAGCTGTCCGCTGTTCTGGGGCTGCCCGGCTGGCTGGTGATGCCCCTTGGCGTCCTCTATCTGGTCTGGATGCTGAATCTCTACAACTTCATGGACGGCATCGATGGTATCGCCGGCGTCGAGGCGCTCGTCGTCTGTCTGGGCATGGCGCTGATCTATGCCATGACCGGCCATGGCGCCTTGCTGGGCGCACCGCTGCTGCTGGCGGCGGCCGTGGGTGGCTTCCTATGCTGGAATTTTCCGCCCGCGCGCATCTTCATGGGCGATGTCGGCAGTGGTTTTCTCGGTCTGATCCTCGGCATGCTGTCGTTGCAGGCGGCACTGGCCGACCTGGCGCTGTTCTGGGCCTGGCTGATCCTGCTCGGCGTCTTCGTAGTGGATGCGACCTGGACCCTGTTGCGGCGGCTGAGCCGGGGCAAGAAGCCCTATGAAGCCCACCGCACCCACGCCTACCAGTGGGCGTCGCGCCGGCACGGGGCCCATCGCCCGGTGACCCTGGCGGTGCTCGCCATCAACCTGTTCTGGTTGCTGCCTATCGCTTTGCTGGTGGGGCTGGGGCTTTTAAGTGCCATACTGGGGCTCTTGCTTGCCTATGGGCCTTTGCTTTGCCTGGCCCTTCGATACCATGCTGGGACCGATGAGGTAGCCATGGCTGCGCAGTCCACCGGATTCAGGGATTAGGGACACTGACATGTTGCGTGACCACCTGGTCAAGCTGAACCGGCGTACAAAACGAGTCATTCAGGTCGCGGTCGACCTGTTGCTGATCTGGCTCTCGCTCTGGTTGGCCTTCTATCTGCGCCTGGGTTCCGTGCAGATGATCGAGCCCTTCAGCGGGCATGCCTGGCTGTTCATCACTGCGCCGGCCATCGCCATTCCCCTGTTCATCCGCTTCGGCATGTACCGCGCGGTCATGCGCTACCTAGGCAACGACGCTCTGATCGCCATCGCCAAGGCGGTGACGTTGTCGACGCTGCTGCTATCGGTAGTCATTTACTGGTATCGCGATCTACCCGAGATCGTCCCGCGTTCGATGATCTTCAACTACTGGATCGTCAGCCTGATCCTGATCGGCGGCCTGCGTCTCGCGCTGCGCCAGTACTTCCTGGGCGACTGGTATCGCGCTATCACAGTGCCCTTCATCAAGCAGCCGGACGAGTTGCCCCGTGTCGCCATCTACGGCGCCGGCTCGGCGGGCAACCAACTGGTCGCGGCGCTGCGCATGGGCCGGGCCATGCGTCCGGTAGCTTTCATCGACGATGACAAGAGCATCGCCAATCGCATCATCGCCGGGCTCAAGGTCTACACTCCCAAACACATCCAGCAGATGATCGACGAGACGGGCGCCGAGGAGATCCTCTTGGCGATACCCTCCGCTACGCGTGCACGCCGGCGCGAAGTACTTGGGCTGCTGGAACCCTATCCGCTGCACGTCAGAACCGTGCCGCGGATCAGCGACCTGGCCTGCGGCAAGGTGCAGGTAGACGATCTCCAGGAGGTCGACATCGCCGATTTGCTGGGTCGGGATCCCGTTACCCCCCGGCCCGAACTCTTCGCGCGCTGCATCACCGGTCAGGTGGTCATGGTGACCGGGGCAGGGGGCTCCATCGGCTCCGAGCTGTGCCGGCAGATCATCGGCCAGAAGCCGCGCACCCTGATCCTGCTCGACCATGCCGAATTCAATCTCTACAGCATCCACCGCGAGCTGGAGGCCTATATCCAGCGCGAAGCCCTGCCGGTCACCCTGGTGCCGGTGCTGGGTTCCATCCGCAACGCGCCGCTGCTCCTGCAGGTGATGCGACACTGGAAGGTCGCCACGCTTTACCACGCGGCCGCCTACAAGCACGTGCCCATGGTCGAGCACAACATCGCCGAGGGTTTCGGCAACAACGTGCTGGGTACCCTCAATGCCGCCCAGGCGGCCATCCAGGCCGGCGTGACCAGCTTCGTGTTGATCTCCACCGACAAGGCGGTACGGCCTACCAACATCATGGGCAGTACCAAGCGCCTGGCCGAGATGATCCTGCAGGCGCTCAGCCGTGAAGCGGCGCCTGTGCTGCATGGTCAGGCCGACGGCATCCACCAGGTCAATCGCACCCGCTTCACCATGGTGAGATTCGGCAACGTGCTAGGTTCGTCCGGTTCGGTCATCCCGCTGTTCCGGACCCAGATCCGCAAGGGCGGGCCGGTCACCGTCACCCATCCCAAGATCACGCGCTTCTTCATGACCATCACCGAGGCCGCCCAACTGGTCATCCAGGCGGGCGCCATGGGCGAGGGGGGAGATGTCTTCGTGCTCGACATGGGCGAGCCGGTGCGCATCGTCGAACTGGCCGAGCAGATGATCAAGCTGTCGGGCCTGAGCGTACGCTCGCCCACCAATCCCCATGGTGATGTCGCCATCGAGTTCACCGGGCTGCGACCCGGTGAAAAGCTCTATGAAGAGTTGCTCATCGGTGACGATGTCAGTCCGACCTCCCATCCGAAGATCATGCGCGCCAGTGAAGATTTCCTGGCCTGGGATGCCTTTCGCACCGCCCTCGTCGAGCTCAATCGCGCGATCGAGGCGGGTGATTACCTTCGCGTCCGGCAGCTGTTGCGCGACACCGTCGCCGGCTATTCGCCAGAGGGAGACATCGTCGACTGGCTGCACGGCAAGAGATCCATCGAGTGATCCCGTCCACGCTTTCCCTCGGCCTGGATTTGAAGCCGAGCACAGAAGCGGCAGCCTCCCAGCGCTAGGCTGAACTTTCTTTTCCTGCCACTGTTTAACTCAGGTCTTTGGGTGCATGGCTGTGGCTGTGACCCGAGCCAGGGATGGCTGCGCCGTCCTCCGATGTCTCGTCCGCAGCGCCGGGCGCGATGATGTACAAATCGATATAGGCAGGATTCAGGATGAAGGTACTGGTAACAGGTGGCGCGGGTTTCATTGGTTCCGCCGTGGTACGTTTTCTTATCAACGAAACCCAATGCAAGGTTGCCAACGTCGACAAGCTGACGTACGCCGGTAACGTGGACTCCCTGGCCGAAGTCGCCGACTCCGACCGCTACGAATTCCACCAGGTGGACATCTGCGACTTCGCCGCCCTGCAGCAGGTCTTCGTGTCCTTCCAGCCCGATGTCGTCATGCACCTGGCTGCCGAGTCCCACGTGGACCGCTCCATCGAGGGCCCTGCCGCCTTCATCCAGACCAATGTGGTCGGCACCGGTGTCATCCTGGAAGTGACCCGCGCCTACTGGAACGAGTTGGCGCCGGAAGCCAAGGCCGCCTTCCGTTTCCACCACATCTCCACCGACGAGGTCTACGGCGACCTGCACGGTACCGATGACCTCTTCACCGAGACCACCCCCTATGCGCCGAGTTCGCCCTATTCGGCCAGCAAGGCCGGCAGCGACCACCTGGTGCGTGCCTGGGGCCGGACCTACGGTCTGCCGGTGCTGGTGACCAACTGCTCGAACAACTACGGCCCCTATCACTTCCCCGAGAAGCTGATTCCCCACGTCATCCTCAATGCCATCCACGGCAAGCCGCTGCCGGTCTATGGCGACGGCTCCCAGGTGCGTGACTGGCTGTTCGTCGAAGACCATGCTCGCGCCCTCTACACCGTGGTGACTCAGGGCGAGATCGGTGAGACCTACAACATTGGCGGTCACAACGAGAAGCGCAACCTGCAGGTCGTCGAGACCATCTGCGACCTGCTCGAAGAGCTGGCTCCGCAGAAGCCCGAAGGCGTCGAGCGCTATCGCGACCTGATCACCTTCGTCAAGGACCGTCCCGGTCACGACATGAGATACGCCATCGACGCCAGCAAGATCGGTCGCGAACTGGGCTGGACGCCGGAAGAGACCTTCGAGACCGGCATGCGCAAGACCGTAACCTGGTACCTGAATAATCGTGAGTGGTGGCAGCGGGTACTGTCCGGCGCCTATCGCCTCGAACGTCTCGGCGACGCCGTTTAACGATCCTATCGCGGGCACGCCTGCAGGCGTGTCCGACCGACAGCAACAGTCAATTTTCAGAGGACGATTGCCATGAGCAAATACAAGGGAATTCTGCTGGCCGGTGGCTCCGGTACCCGTTTGCACCCCATTACCCTGGGCGTGTCCAAACAGTCGCTGCCGATCTACGACAAGCCCATGATCTACTATCCGCTGTCCGTGCTGATGCTGGCCGGTATTCAGGAAGTCCTGATCATCTCGACGCCGGCCGACCTGCCCGGCTTCCAGCGCATGCTCGGTGACGGCAGCCACTTCGGCATGCAGCTGAGCTATGCCGAGCAGCCCAGTCCGGACGGCCTGGCTCAGGCCTTCATCATCGGTCGCGAATTCGTCGGCGATGACAACGTCTGTCTGGTCCTGGGCGACAACATCTTCTACGGTCAGCGCTTCAGCGAGACGCTGCTCAAGGCGGCGAGCGTGGAGAAGGGCGCCACCGTCTTCGGCTACTACGTGGCCGACCCCGAGCGTTTCGGTGTGGTCGAGTTCGACGAGCAGGGCAAGGCCCTGAGCATCGAAGAGAAGCCCAAGAAGCCGAAATCCAACTACGCCGTCACCGGTCTGTATTTCTACGACAACGACGTGCTGGACATCGCTGCCAACATCAAGCCGTCGCCCCGCGGCGAGCTGGAAATCACCGACGTCAACAACGAGTACCTGCGCCGTGGCTCGCTGAACGTTTCCCTGCTGGGTCGTGGTTTCGCCTGGCTGGATACCGGTACCCACGATGCCCTGCTGGAAGCCGGCCACTTCGTTCAGACCATCGAGAAACGCCAGGGCCTGAAGGTCGCCTGCCTCGAAGAGATCGCCTTCCAGAAAGGCTGGATCACCTGCGAGCAGATGGCATTGCAGGCCGAAGCCCTGAGCAAGACCGGCTACGGCCAGTACCTGGCCCGTTTGTGCAAGGAGCAGGACTGATGCAGGTCTTCGACACTGCGATCCCGGACGTCAAGCTGATCGAACCCAAGGTCTTCGGTGACGACCGCGGCTTCTTCCTGGAGTCCTTCCAGGCGGAGCGCTATGCCCAGCAGGCGGGGATCACCCTGGCCTTCGTCCAGGACAACCACTCGCGTTCCGCCCGCAATGTGCTGCGCGGTCTGCATTTCCAGCGCAGCAAGCCGCAAGGCAAGCTGGTGCGCGTCGTGCGCGGCGAGGTGCTGGACGTGGCCGTCGACATCCGTCGCGGTTCGTCGACCTTCGGCAACGTGGTCGCCGAGATCCTCTCGGAAGACAACAAGCGCCAGCTCTGGATACCGCCGGGCCTCGCCCACGGCTTCGTGGTGCTATCGGAAACCGCTGATTTTGAATACAAGTGCACAGATTATTACGATCCCTCTGATGAAGGGTCTTTGATCTGGAATGATCCGGATCTGAATATCGACTGGCGGGTAACGGATCCCATCCTGTCCGCCAAAGATGCACAAGGTCTTCGATTGGCGGAGCTGTATAGATGAAGATACTGGTTACCGGCGCGAACGGTCAGGTCGGACGTTGTCTGACCGATCGGCTTCAGCGTTCAGAACTGGCATGGGAGGCCCATGGACGTGCCACTCTGGATATCGCTGACGAAGGCTCGGTAACCAGCCATCTCGAGCGATTCGCGCCGGACGTCGTGATCAATGCGGCCGCCTACACGGCGGTCGACAAGGCCGAGCAGGAGCCGGAGATCGCCGCCCGTGGCAATATCGAAGGTCCCGCAGTTCTGGCCCAGGCCTGCGGCGCTGCCGGTATCGCGCTGCTGCATCTGTCCACCGACTATGTCTTCGACGGTACGGCGACCGAGCCCTACCAGGTCGAGGATCCAGTCAGCCCCTCCGGGGTCTACGGCATGACCAAGCTGGAAGGGGAGAATCGGGTGTTCTCCGCTTGCCCGCGCTCGGTGGTGCTGAGAACAGCCTGGGTATTCAGCGAACACTGCAACAACTTTCTCAAGACCATGCTGCGACTTGCCGCCGATCGCGACGAGTTGCGCGTGGTCAGCGATCAGGTGGGTTGCCCGACCTATGCTGGCCATATCGCCGACGCCCTGTTGCAGATCGCCGTCCAGGCTAAGGCTCAGCCCGAGCAGGTGGCCTACGGGCTCTATCACTTCGGTGGCGACAGCGGCCTGAGCTGGTGCGACTTCGCGCGCTACATCATCGATGCCGGCCAGGAGCTGGGCATGCTGGAGCGTGCGCCGCTGATCACTGGCATCGCCACCTCCGAGTTTCCCACCCTGGCCAAGCGCCCAGCCTATTCCATGCTGGATTCCAGCGCCCTGGAGCAGCATTTCGCTATCCCGCCCAGCGACTGGCGCCAGGGTGTGCGCCAGACCCTGCTGGCGCTCAGGACCGAGCGCGCCCAGGCACGGTCGCTGGTGAGTTGACCGCCTGATCCTTTGCGTTAAGCTCCTCGAATCAAACAGCGGAACAAGGAGGTTCCTCTATGAGATTCATCTGGATAGTGACGTTGCTGGCCCTGCTCAGTCCCTGGGCGGGTGCTTGCGAGCCCAGCGCGATTGCCGCGACCAAATCTGCCGATCCGGCGCCGCTGAACATCAATGTCGCCGACGCCACCGCGCTGCAACGGCTGCGGGGTATCGGGGCGGTCAAGGCACAAGCCATCGTCGACCATCGCCAAGCCCATGGCGCCTTTGCCTCCGTGGACGAGCTGCTCGAGGTCAAGGGCATCGGCAAGGCCCTGCTGCAGCGTAACCGCGAACTCCTCAGCGTCGACTGATTTTCGGCAAACTTTAACCGGTTCTCGGCACCTTTTTACCAAGCCATTGTTTTAGCTAGATTTTTAGGATCTGGCACAGGCATTGCTCTATCTCTGACACGAGTGGGTACGGCGTCAATTTCCCGTGCCAGAGGAGCAGAGCAAAATGGTTCAAGGTGTCGAGTTCAATCGGTTGATGCTGGAAATGCGCTCCATGCAGACCGAAGCCATGGCCCGGTCGAAAGCCGTCGCAGCGCCTGCTGCCGGCGCGGAACAGGTCCAGGGTCCGAGCTTCGCCGACATGCTCAGCAAGGCCGTGGGCTCCGTCAACGAGACCCAGCAGACCGCCAGCGAGATGGCCAAGGCCTTCGAGCTGGGTCAGGGTGGCGTCGACCTCACTCAAGTCATGATCGCTTCGCAGAAGGCCAGCGTCTCCGTGCAGGCCTTGACCCAGGTACGCAACAAGTTCGTGCAGGCGTACCAAGACATCATGCAAATGTCGATTTGAGGACGGTCTAGAAAATGGCTGACGCTCTTACCAACGCCCCCGTCCCCACGACCAAGCCCGAGGCTGAAGACAAGCCCAAGAAGTCGCTGCTGGGTCTCAGCTTTCTCGACAACCTGGCCGACATGCCGCTGCTGCGGCAGATGGGGCTGCTGATCGGCCTGGCCGCCAGCGTCGCCCTGGGTTTCGCCGTGGTGCTCTGGACCCAGCAGCCGGATTATCGGCCGCTGTACACCAGCATGAATGGTCTCGACGCCAATCAGGTGCTGCAGGCCCTGGGCGCGGCCGACATCGGCTACAAGGTCGATCCGAATTCCGGCGCCCTGCTGGTCAAGTCCGATGACATTGGCCGCGCGCGCATGAAGATGGCCGCAGCCGGCATCACCCCCTCCGATGGCAATGTCGGCTTCGAGCTGCTGGACAAGGAGCAGCCGCTGGGCACCAGCCAGTTCATGGAGGCGGCCAACTATCGTCGCAGCCTGGAAGGCGAACTGGCCCGGACCATCTCCAGTCTCAACGGCATCAAGGGCGCCCGGGTACACCTGGCGATCCCGAAGAGTTCGGTGTTCGTCCGCGACGAGCGCAAGCCGAGCGCTTCTGTGCTGGTCGAGATGTATCCCGGCCGTACCCTGGATGCCGGTCAGGTCATGGCCATCATCAATCTGGTCGCCACCAGCGTGCCGGAACTGGACAAGTCCCAGGTCACCATCGTCGACCAGAAGGGGCAATTGCTGTCCGATCAGCAGAATCTTTCCGAGCTGTCGATCGCCGGCAAGCAGCTGGACTACACCCGCAAGATGGAAGGCTCCCTGACTCAGCGCGTGCAGAACATCATGCAGCCGGTGGTGGGCAACGGTCGCTTCAAGGCCGAAGTGGCTGCCGATGTGGACTTCAATGCCGTGGAGTCGACCTCCGAGCAGTTCAACCCGGATCAGCCGGCGCTGCGCAGCGAGCAGCAGAACAGCGAGCAGCGTCAGACTTCCGGCGGCGGCGCCCAGGGCGTGCCCGGTGCCCTGTCCAACCAGCCACCCGGTCCGTCCTCGACCCCGGAAAAGGCCGGTGCCCAGGGTGGCGGCGCCAACTACATCGCGCCGGGTCAGCCGCTGCGCGACGCCAATGACCAGTACATCTACGACAGCAAGACCAGCCTGCCGGCGACCCTGCCGTACCCGACCGACAAGCGTGAGCAGAACACCCGTAACTACGAGCTGGACCGCAGCATCAGCTATACCCGTCAGCAGCAGGGTCGTCTGCGTCGGCTTTCCGTCGCGGTGGTGCTGGACGATCAGGTCAAGGTCGATGCCACTGGCAAGGTCAGCCATCAGCCCTGGACCCCCGAAGACCTGGCTCGCTTCACCCGCCTGGTGCAGGATGCCGTGGGTTTCGACGCCAGCCGTGGCGACAGCGTGAGCGTGATCAACGCACCCTTCGCCCCGGTGCAGCAGGAAGAGATCGAGAGCATTCCCTTCTACCAGCAGCCCTGGTTCTGGGGGGTGATCAAGCAGGCCCTCGGCGTCCTCTTCATCCTGGTGCTAGTCTTTGGGGTACTGCGTCCGGTGCTGAAGAATCTGTCCGGCGGCAACACCAAGGACGCCGCCGCCCTGGCCGCTGCCGGTGGTGCCGGGGCCCTGGGTGCCGGTGGTCTGGATGGCCTGTCGGACGATCTGGCCGACGACAAGGTGAGCCTGGCCGGTCCGGCACCGCTGTTGCTGCCGAGCCCGAGCGAGGGCTATGACGCTCAACTGACCGCCATCAAGCAGCTGGTCAACGATGATCCGGGCCGTGTCGCCCAGGTAGTGAAGGATTGGATCAATGGCGACGAATGAAGCGCAACTTTCCAAGGTAGAGAAGGCCGCCATCTTCCTCCTGTCGCTGGGCGAAGCCGATGCCGCGCAGATCCTGCGCCACATGGGGCCCAAGGAGGTGCAGAAGGTCGGTACCGCCATGGCCCAGATGCGCAACGTCAACCGCGAGCAGGTCGAGCGGGTGCTGGGCGACTTCATCGAGGTGGTGGGCGACCAGACCAGTCTGGGCGTGGGCGCCGACGGCTACATCCGCAAGATGCTCACCCAGGCCCTGGGCGAGGACAAGGCCAGCGGCCTGATCGACCGCATCCTGCTGGGTGGCAACACCAGCGGTCTGGACAGCCTGAAGTGGATGGAGCCGCGGGCGGTGGCGGACGTGATTCGCTACGAGCACCCGCAGATCCAGGCCATAGTGGTGGCCTACCTGGATCCCGACCAGGCGGCCGAAGTCCTTGGCCACTTCGATCACAAGGTGCGCCTGGACATCGTCCTGCGCGTCTCCTCGCTGAACACCGTGCAACCGGCGGCGCTCAAGGAACTCAACCTTATCCTGGAGAAGCAGTTCTCCGGCAGCGCCAGCACCACCCGTACCGCCCTGGGTGGCGTGAAACGCGCCGCCGACATCATGAACTACCTGGACAGCTCGGTCGAAGGCCCGCTGATGGAGGCGATCCGCGACGCGGACCAGGATCTGTCGGGGCAGATTGAGGACCTGATGTTCGTCTTCGACAATCTGGCCGACGTCGACGATCGAGGCATCCAGGCGCTCTTGCGCGAGGTGTCTTCCGATGTGCTGGTGCTGGCGCTCAAGGGCGCCGACGACGGCATCAAGGAGAAGTTCTTCCGCAACATGTCCAAGCGCGCGGCGGAACTGCTGCGCGACGATCTGGAGGCCAAGGGCCCTGTGCGGCTCTCCGAGGTGGAGGGGGCGCAGAAGGAGGTGCTCGCCGTGGCCCGCCGCATGGCCGACGCCGGCGAGATCGTCCTCGGTGGCAAGGGTGGCGAGGAAATGGTCTGACGGCTTGCAAGGATTGGCCTGTGCTTTGCTAAGGTCTGGTCAGTAGCGGTTTTCTGACGGACAGGTAATGAGCAAAGAAGCGGCGAGCGAACTGATCAGAGCGCGGGATCTGGAAGCCTTCGATGTCTGGCGCCTGCCAGCCTTCGACAGCTTCGACGAGCCCGAGGTGATCCCAGCGCCCACCGCTGCCGAGCCCGAGGCCCAGCCGGAACCCCAGATCGAAGAGGTACCGGCCGAAGAGGTCCAGCCGATCACCCTCGAAGAGCTGGAGGCGATCCGTCAGGAGGCCTACAACGAGGGCTTCGCCACCGGCGAGCGCGACGGCTACCACGCTGGCCAGCTCAGGGCGCGCCAGGAAGCCGAGGCCGCGCTGGCTGCCCGGCTGGCCAGCCTGGAAACCCTGATGAGTCATCTGCTCGATCCCATCGGCGAGCAGGACCAGGCCCTGGAAGCCGGCATGGTGCAGCTGGTCCGGCACATCACCCGCGAGGTCATCCAGCGCGAACTCACGCTAGACTCCAGTCAATTGGTTCAGGTGGTGCGCACGGCGCTGAAGCTGCTGCCCATGGGGGCCGAGAACATCCGTATCCAGGTCAGCCCCCAGGACTTTGAATTGATGAAGGCCCTGCGCGATCGCCACGAGGAAAAATGGCGCATCCTCGAAGACGAGACCCTGATGCCCGGCGGCTGTCGGATCGAGACCGAGAGTAGTGTCATCGATGCCAGCATCGAGACTCGTCTGACCCAGGCCCTGACCCAGCTGGCCGAACAGCAGCGCCACCAGGCGACCCAGCCCCAGGAAGCCGATCTGCACATCGACATCGAGGATGCCTCCCATGCGTCTTGAGCGTCTGAGTTTCGAACGCCGCCTCAGCGGTTACGATGAAGCCATCCGGGTCGAACAGCAGCCGGTGATCGAAGGCCGCCTGTTGCGCATGGTCGGTCTCACCCTGGAGGCCGAAGGCCTGCGCGCCGCCGTTGGCAGTCGTTGCCGGTTGATCAATGGCGGTGGCTACCAGCCGGTGGAAGTCGAGGCCGAAGTGATGGGCTTCAACGGCAACAAGACCTTTCTCATGCCGGTGGGCAGCCTGGCCGGCATCGCCCCCGGCGCCCGGGTGGTGCCCGTGCCGGATACCGGCCGCCTGCCCATGGGGATGTCCATGCTCGGCCGCGTACTGGATGGCCTGGGCAATGCCCTGGACGGCAAGGGCCGCATGCGTGCCGAAGACTGGGTGCCGATGGATGGTCCCACCATCAACCCGCTCAAGCGTGAGCCCATCAGCGAGCCCCTGGATGTCGGCATCCGCAGCATCAACGGTTTGTTGACGGTGGGTCGCGGCCAGCGTCTCGGTCTGTTCGCCGGTACCGGCGTGGGCAAGAGCGTGCTGCTCGGCATGATGACCCGGCTGACCAAGGCCGAGATCATCGTGGTCGGGCTGATCGGCGAGCGGGGCCGCGAAGTGAAGGAATTCATCGAGCACATCCTTGGCGAGGAAGGCATCAAGCGGGCCGTGGTCGTGGCTTCGCCGGCGGACGATGCGCCCCTGCTGCGCCTGCGCGCGGCCATGTATTGCACCCGCATCGCCGAATACTTCCGCGACAAGGGCAAGAACGTGCTCCTGCTGATGGATTCCCTAACCCGCTATGCCCAGGCGCAGCGGGAGATCGCCCTGGCCATCGGCGAGCCGCCGGCGACCAAGGGCTACCCTCCGTCGGTGTTCGCCAAGCTGCCGCGCCTGGTGGAGCGGGCCGGCAACGCAGAAAAAGGTGGGGGTTCGATCACGGCGTTTTATACTGTGCTCTCGGAAGGCGACGATCAGCAGGATCCCATCGCCGACTCGGCGCGTGGCGTGCTGGATGGTCACTTCGTGCTGTCGCGGCGGCTGGCCGAGGAAGGGCACTATCCGGCGATCGACATCGAGGCGTCCATCAGCCGGGTCATGCCCCAGGTGGTGAGTCCGGAGCATCTGCGCAACGCGCAGCGCGTCAAGCAGCTCTGGTCGCTCTATCAGCAGGCCAAGGACCTGCTCAGCGTCGGTGCCTATGTGCCCGGCGGAAATGCCGAAACCGATCTGGCGATCGCCCGCTATGCGCCCATGCAGCAGTTCCTGCGCCAGGGCCTGCGCGAGAGCGAATCGCTGGAGCAGAGCGCCGCCAATCTCCAAGCCGTATTGGGAGGCTGATAGATCATGAAAGGCAGAGCCGAACGTCTGGGGCCGGTGGTGGAGATGAGCGAACGCGACGAGCGCGACGCCGCTCAGCGCCTGGGGCAATGCCAGCAGCAACTGGCCCAGGCCGAGTTCAAGCTGGGGGAATTGCAGCGCTATCGCGAGGATTACCAGCAACGGCTGGTGGTCAATGGCAGCCGTGGTGTCACCGGGCAGTGGCTGATCGGCTATCAGCGCTTTCTCAGCCAGCTGGAAGAGGCGATCGGCCAGCAGGAGCGAAACGCCCAATGGCACCGCGACGTGGTGGCCAAGGCGCGCACCCAGTGGCAGGAGCGTTATGCTCGTCTCGAAGGCCTGCGCAAGCTGGTCGAGCGCTATCGCCAGGAGCAGCGCCTGGTCGAGGACAAGCGCGAGCAGAAACAGATGGACGAGTACGCCCAGCGGGCCCGTTCGACCTATATATAGGCCGGGCCTTGCCCCTCGTCCCTTGTCTTAGCCAGTGAGAATGCCGATGTTTTCCTCCCACCTCGATCCGGAAACGCTCGCCGCCCTGCGCGACTGCATGGAGGAGGAGTACGTCGACCTCATCGAAACCTTTCTGGTCGATTGCGAAGAGCGTATCGCCGAGCTCAAGCGTAGCGTGATCGGTGCTGATGCTGAGCAGGTTCGTCAGCTGGCACACAGCTTCAAGGGCAGTGCCGGCAACATGGGCGCAGCGCCTCTGGCGCAGCTGTGTCGGGAGGTGGAGGAGGGCGCTCGGCGGCGGGCCTCCACCGCCGAGCTGGCCATGGGCATCTCCGCCATGGAGCGCGAATTCGCCATTGTCCGCATCCTGTTCAAGGTCGAGCGGCAACGCTACGCCGGCTGACTCGTCAAAGCGCTGGCGTTTGCGGCTGGCGCGTAACTTGCTAGGTATCCGAAAACCCGTCGTTCGGAGCTTTCCATGGCAGTCGTGCCCGATTTCCTTCTGAATACCGCCACCTCTCCAGCCGCTACCGGCAGGGCAGCGGCCAAGACCCCTTCCCAGGATCGCCCGGCGGCGCAGGAGCGGTTCGCCGACGTCTTTGCCCAGGAGCAGCCGCGGGAGCCGGCGCGCAGCGAAAAGCCGCGCGATACCAGCGATAGCAAGGCGCCCAGCCAGGCGCGCAAGAGCGAATCCGGGCGTGCCCGGGATGCCGATGACCAGACGCCACGCGCTGCTGATGACGACCGCACGGCGGACGCCAAGCCCCAGGCCGACAGCACCGCCAAGAGCGGCGAGCAATCGGCAGCCGCCACCGACGACAGCGGCAAGGCCTTGCCGGTGGCCAAGGACGAAGACGCCAAGGCGCCGCTCGATGCGGTACTGGATCCGCTGTTCATGTTCGGTATGACCGGTCAGCTCCCGCAGCCGGTAGCCGTGCCGGTGGCGACCGCCCAGGCCCCGACCGGGACGACCGCCGAAGCGACCACCACCGCCACCGCTACCGAGACCCCTGATCCGACAGCGGTGCTGGGCGGCGCCTTGGCCTCTGCCATTCCGGGAACCGCCACGGGAGTGGCGGCTGGCGCAACGGCCACCGCGACCAAGACCGGCGAGCAGCAGGCGCCGGATGCCGGCTTGGCGCAACTGCTGGGTCAGCTGCCTCAGGCTCAGGGTGATGCCAACAAGGCCGCCACCAACGCCAACAACCTGGCAGCAACGCAGCTGCAGGGGCTGTTGCCAGGGGATGGTACGCCCGCCCCCGCAGCGGATCAGGCGGCCAGCGCTGCGCTGGTCGCGGTCTTGGATCAGGGGGATGGCCAGGACGCGGCGGTACCGAGCAAGGCCGAGGCCTTTGCCGATAAACTCACCTCCCTATCGCAAGCGCTCAGTACGCCCGCGGCGACGGCTCGCCCGGTCACCGCCACTGTGCCTGGCCAGCCGCTCAGTCCGCAGGCCGGCAACTTCAGCGAGGCGGTGGTCGACAAGGTCATGTGGATGTCCAGCCAGAATCTCAAGACCGCCGACATCCAGATGGAACCGGCGCAACTGGGCAAGCTGGAGGTGCGCATCGACATGACCCAGGACCAGACCCAGGTCACCTTCGCCAGCCCCCACGCCGACGTGCGCGAGGCCCTGGACAATGGCAGCCAGCGGCTGCGCGAACTCTTCGCTCAGCAGGGCATGAACCTGGCCAACGTCAACGTCTCCGACCAGTCGTCCGGTCAGGCCTGGCAGCAGTCGCAGCAGGGCGGCCAGGACGACGGCTCGCGTCGGGGTCGAGGCGGTGTGGCAGGTGGTGGCGAGGAAGAAGCGGTGGCGAACGTCGCCGAAACGCGCGGCTCGGCCACGCTCGCGGCGCGCAGTCTGGTCGACTACTACGCGTGACAGGCCGCCGGCTGCCAGGTGACAGCCTCGGCCGCACCTGCTATATCCCCTTCGTATCAATAGGTTAGCTGCGTCACTCGGCAAGGGTGACGGGCAGCACAGGATTCGGTCGAGTACTTATGGCGAAGAAGCAGGCCCCTGCGGCAGAGGGTGCAGCCGCAGAAGGCAAGGGCAAGGGCAAGCTCAAACTCATCATCATCATCGTCGTGGCCCTGCTGCTGGTCATCGGGGCCTCGGTGGGCGCGACCTGGTTCCTGCTCGGCAAGAAGAGCGCCGAGCCCGAGCACGCGGCGCCGGCCGCGCCGGCGGCACCGGTGCATCTCGCCGCGGTCTACCAGGCGCTGGTGCCAGCCTTCGTGGTCAACTACAACGCTGAGGGTCGTCAGCGCTACATGCAGGTCACGGTCACCCTGATGGGACGCGACCAGGGGCAGATGGATGCGCTCAAGGCGCAATTGCCGCAGGTCCGCAACCAGCTGGTGATGCTGTTTTCCGGCCAGGACTTCAACAGCCTCCTTACCCCGGTGGGCAAAGAGATGCTGCGCCAGCAGGCCACCAGCAAGGTTCAGGAGCTGGCGAAGAAACTGACCGGCCAGACTGCCATCGAACAGGTATTGTTCACCAATCTCGTCCTGCAATAGGTAACACCATGGCCGTGCAAGATCTGCTCTCTCAGGATGAAATCGATGCCCTGCTGCACGGGGTCGACGATGGCATCGTCGAGACCGAGACCGATGCCGAGCCGGGCACCATCAAGGGCTATGACCTCACCAGCCAGGATCGCATCGTCCGCGGACGCATGCCGACTCTGGAAATGATCAACGAACGCTTCGCCCGCTACACCCGGGTCAGCATGTTCAACCTGCTGCGGCGTTCGGCGGACGTCTCCGTGGGTGGGGTGCAGGTTACCAAGTTTGGCGAGTACATCCATTCGCTATACGTCCCCACCAGCCTCAACATGGTCAAGATGAAGCCACTGCGCGGCACCGCGCTGTTCATCCTTGATGCCCGGCTGGTATTCAAGCTGGTAGACAACTTCTTTGGCGGTGACGGCCGCCACGCCAAGATCGAAGGCCGGGAATTCACCCCCACCGAACTGCGCGTGGTGCGCATGGTGCTCGACCAGTGCTTCGTCGACCTCAAGGAAGCCTGGGGCGCCATGCTCGACTGCCAGTTCGAGTACATGAACTCCGAGGTCAACCCGGCGCTGGCCAACATCGTCAGCCCCAGCGAAGTGGTGGTGGTGAGCACCTTCAACATCGAACTGGATGGCGGTGGCGGCGAACTGCACGTGACCATGCCCTATTCGATGATCGAGCCGATCCGCGAAATGCTCGACGCCGGTTTCCAGTCGGACGTGGACGACCAGGACGAACGCTGGGTCAAGGCCCTGCGCGAGGACCTGCTCGATGTGCGCGTGCCGCTGGAGGCGACGGTTGTCCGGCGCCAACTCAAACTCCGCGATATCCTCAACATGCAGCCCGGCGACGTGATTCCGGTAGAAATGCCGGAGGAAATGCTCATGCGAGCCAACGGCATGCCCACCTTCAAAGTCAAGATGGGCGCACGCAAGGGCAACCTGGCCCTGCAGATTCTCGAACCGGTCAGCCGCGGCCGCTGAGCGACAACCGTTTTCTTGTCCGGGCCGAGGCCCGGCGTAGCACGAGACCCAGACGATGGCAGACAACCCCGAAGAACAAGCCCTGGCGGATGAGTGGGCTGCGGCCCTGGTCGAGGCCGGCGACGCCAGCCAGGACGACATCGATGCCCTGATGGCCCAGGGTACCCAGGTCGAAACCCCCAAGCCGCCCAAGGCGCCGGTGGAAGAATTTGGTCAGAGCAGTGGGGGGTTGGCGGTGAGCGGCATGGAAGGTCCCAACCTGGATGTGATCCTGGACATCCCGGTGACCATCTCCATGGAGGTCGGCCACACCGATATCTCCATCCGCAACCTGCTGCAACTCAATCAGGGCTCGGTCATCGAGCTCGACCGTCTGGCTGGCGAACCGCTGGACGTGCTGGTGAATGGTACGCTGATCGCCCATGGTGAGGTGGTGGTGGTGAACGAGAAATTCGGGATCCGCCTGACCGACGTCATCAGCCCCACGGAACGTATCAAGAAGCTGCGGTGATCCATGAAGAGTCTGCTCCTGCCGCTGGGTCTCCTGCCCCTGACCGCGCGTGCTGCCGAAGCCAGTTCACCGGGGCTGGATGTGGGGGCCCAGCTCGGCCAGCTGCTGCTCGGCCTGCTGCTGGTGATCGCGCTGATTCTCGGTCTGGCCTGGCTGGTGCGCCGGGTACAGCAGCAGGGGCCACGCGGCCAGCAGCTGATCAAGGTGATCTCCACCCAGCACCTGGGGCCGCGCGAGCGGCTGGTACTGGTGCAGGTCGGTCAGGAGCAGTTGCTGATCGGCGTCGCCGGGGGGCGCATCACGCCGTTGCACAGTCTGCGCGAGCCGGTGCGGCTCGGCGAGACGGAAGCGCCGGCCCCGGAATTCGCCCAGCGCCTGCTGGAACTCATCAGCCGCGATCCCAAGGCGAAACCATGACCCCTTTGCGTCTACCGGCCGCCTTGGGACGTACCCTGGGCTGGTTGCTGGGACTGGCCGTGCTGCTGTTCGCGCCCCTGGCGCTGGCGCAGCAGGCCGGGCAGGCCAATCCGCTGTCGATTCCCGCCATCACCCTGAGTACCAATGGCGAGGGGCAGCAGGAGTATTCGGTCAGCCTGCAGATCCTGCTGATCATGACGGCGCTGAGCTTTATCCCGGCGTTCGTCATGCTGATGACCAGCTTTACCCGCATCGTCATCGTCTTCGCCATCCTGCGCCAGGCGCTGGGGCTACAGACCACGCCGTCCAACCAGGTGCTGGTGGGCATGGCGCTGTTTCTCTCGCTGTTCATCATGGCGCCGGTGTTCGACCGTATCAACACCACCGCCGTGCAGCCCTATCTCAACGAGCAGCTCAGTGCCCAGGACGCCATCGCCCGGGCCCAGGTGCCGATGAAGGACTTCATGCTGGGACAGACCCGGCAATCGGACCTGGAGCTGTTCATGCGGCTGTCCAAGCGCACCGACATCCCCAGCGCCGATCAGGCACCGCTGTCGATCCTGGTGCCGGCCTTCGTCACCTCCGAACTCAAGACCGCCTTCCAGATCGGCTTCATGATCTTCATTCCCTTCCTGGTCATCGATCTGGTGATCGCCAGCGTGCTGATGGCCATGGGCATGATGATGCTGTCGCCGATGATCATCTCCCTGCCGTTCAAGCTGATGCTGTTCGTGCTGGTGGATGGCTGGGCATTGATCATGGGCACCCTGGCCAGCAGCTTCGGCACCGTCTAGCGGTGCCCCCTTTGCGTGGAGAAGCGAAATGACCCCTGAAGTCGCCGTCGACCTGTTCCGCCAGGGTCTCTGGCTCACCGCGCTGCTGGTAACGGTGCTGGTGGTGCCGAGTCTGATCGTCGGTTTGATCGTGGCGGTCTTCCAGGCCGCGACCCAGATCAACGAACAGACCCTGAGCTTTCTGCCACGCCTGATCGTCACCCTGTTGACGCTGATCGTCCTGGGACCCTGGATGATCAGGCAGTTGATGGAATTCATCCAAACCTCGGTCGCCAACATCCCGCGGCTGATCGGCTAGGCCATGCTGGCCCTCAGCGACGCGCAGATCGGCGGCTGGGTCGGCAGCTTCCTGTTTCCGCTGTTCCGCATCGCCGCGCTGCTGATGACCATGCCGATCATCGGCACCACCCTGGTCCCGGTGCGGGTGCGGATGTACCTGGCCCTGGCCCTGAGCCTGGTGCTGGTGCCGACCCTGCCGCCGATGCCGCAGGTGGACGCCATCAGTCCCCAGGCCCTGCCGCTGATCGTCGAGCAGATCCTCATCGGCGCGGTGATGGGGTTCAGCCTGCAGCTGTTCTTCCATGTCTTCGTGGTGGCGGGGCAGATCATTTCCACTCAGGCGGGCCTGAGCTTCGCGTCCATGATCGATCCGGTCAACGGCGCCTCGGCCCCGGTCATGGGGCAGTTCTTCACCATGCTGGTGACGCTGCTGTTCCTGGCCATGAACGGTCATCTGGTGGTGTTCGAGATCCTCGCGGAAAGCTTCGTCACCCTGCCGGTGGGCGATACCCTGAGCGTCGAGCACTTCTGGCAGATCGCCGGACGACTGGGCTGGGTCCTAGGCGCCGGCGTCCTGCTGGTGCTGCCGGCCATCACCGCGTTGCTGGTGGTCAATATCGCCTTCGGCATCATGACCCGCGCCGCACCGCAGCTGAACATCTTTTCCGTCGGCATGCCGCTGATCGTGGTGCTGGGCATGGTCATTGTCTGGCTCGGTACCGCCGATATCCTCTCTCATTATGAAAGTCTCGCCAGCGAGGCGCTGCGATGGCTGCGCGAACTCGCCCGAGCCCGCTAGGAGATACGCCACATGGCTGAATCCGATGGCGAAGACCGCACAGAAGACCCCACGGAGAAACGCAAGCGTGATTCCCGGGAGGAGGGTCAGCTCCCGCGATCACGCGAACTCGGTACGGTGGCGGTCATGCTCTCGGGAGTCGGCGGCCTGCTGATGTATGGCGCCTTTCTGGGCGGCAAGCTGCTGGAGGTGATGCGCAGCAACTTCTCACTGCGGCGCGAAGAGGTCATGGACGAGCGCTTCATGGGCACCTTCCTGCTGGCCTCGGGCAAGGCGGCGATGATCGGGATGCTGCCGATGATCGTCCTGGTGGTGATCGCCGCCATCATCGGTCATATCGCCCTGGGCGGCTTCCTGTTTTCCGGCAAGATGCTCGCGCCCAAGCCGAGCCGGATGAATCCCATGTCCGGCATCGCCCGGATGTTTTCCAAGAATTCCCTGGTGGAATTGCTCAAGGCCCTGGGCAAGTTCTTCATCATCCTCGGCGTGTCGGTACTGGTGCTGATGAGCGAGCGCACGGCGCTGTTGCAGATCGCCAAGCTGCCGACCGAGCAGGCGCTGCTGCACAGCATGCAGGTGGTGGGGCATGCCACCCTGCTGCTGGCCCTGGGATTGCTGATCATCGCCGCCGTGGACGTACCCTTTCAGATCTTCAGCAATCGCAAGAAGCTGATGATGACCAAGCAGGAGATCAAGGACGAGTACAAGGACAGCGAGGGCAAGCCGGAGGTCAAGGGCAAGATCCGCCAGATGCAGCGGGAGATGGCGCAGCGGCGGATGATGGCCGAGGTACCCAATGCCGATGTGGTCATCACCAACCCGACCCACTTCGCCGTGGCGCTCAAGTACGACGCGGCCAAGGGCGGGGCGCCCGTACTGGTGGCCAAGGGCAGCGACTTCACCGCGCTGAAGATCCGCGAGATCGCCCAGGAGCACCAGGTCTCGCTGCTGGAGTCGCCGGGACTGGCGCGGGCGGTGTATTTCTCAACCGAGGTGGATCAGGAGATCCCGGCCGGTCTCTACGTCGCCGTGGCTCAGGTCCTGGCCTATGTCTATCAGCTCCGGCAGTTCCGTGCGGGGCGCGGGCGCAAGCCCAAGCTGTCCGATCTGCCCATCCCGCCAGATTTGCGGCGGGATGAGGAGGGGAAGGCGCCTACTTGATGACGCCGCAGGCGACACGGGCGCCGCCACCGCCCAGGGGTTTGGGCTGGTCGGAGTAGTTGTCGCCACCGGCATGCACCATCAACGCATGCCCCTTGATCTCTTCCAGACGTTTCAGCCGCGGCGCCAGTACCGGCTGGGTGGCCTGGCCGTCGGCGGTCACATAGAGCGCCGGCAATTCGCCCAGGTGACCGTCGTCCGACCAGGGCGCGCTGTGCTTGCCGGTATTGCGTGGATCCAGGTGGCCGCCCGCGGCGCCCCCGGCGGTCAGGGTGCCGTTCACCTCGGCCGCGCCGCAGTTGGGCTTGGTATGGACATGGAAGCCGTGGATGCCGGGCTCCAGGCCCTTGAGGTCGGGGGTAAAGACCAGACCGTACTTGGAACGGGTCACCTGCACGCTGCCGACGCTTTCGCCTACACCGTCGGTGGTGACCTTGTTCAGCGGGATCGTCAGGGATTCGGCCGCCTGGGCGGTACCGACCAGGCAGGTGGCCAACAGCGTCGCGGTCCAGATTTTCATGGTGATGTTCCTCGGATAGGCGCGCTAGCGCGGGTCCCTAGACAGACTCATGGCCTGTGCCCGCGGTTCAGCCAGCGGCTCAGGCGATCCGTAACCAGTCCTGTATCACCCGCGGGAAAACCTCGCTGATTCAAGGTCTTGAGCAGTTGGCCCGGAGCTTGCTCAAGCCCCTGCGAACAGTGCGCTGCGTCAACTTTCCGTGACGCCGGCACCGGCAAGCGAGGAATGGGTGTGAAAGTCGACAAATCCCTGATGATGGGCAACATGCGTGGTCTGGCGCGCGGCAACCTGGGCGTGCCGCTGGCCGTCTTGGCGATGCTCGCCATGATGACCCTGCCGATGCCGCCGTTCCTGCTGGACGTGCTGTTCACCTTCAACATCGCCCTGTCGATCGTGGTCCTGCTCGTCAGCGTCTATGCCCTACGGCCGCTGGATTTCGCGGTCTTCCCGACCATTCTGCTGGTTTCGACCCTGCTGCGCCTGGCGCTGAACGTGGCCTCGAGCCGCGTGGTGCTGCTGCATGGCCAGGACGGCCACGACGCCGCGGGCAAGGTCATCCAGGCCTTCGGCGAGGTGGTGGTCGGCGGTAACTACGTGGTCGGTGCGGTGGTGTTCGCCATCCTCATGATCATCAACTTCGTGGTGGTGACCAAGGGTGCCGGCCGCATCTCCGAGGTGTCGGCGCGCTTCACCCTCGACGCCATGCCCGGCAAGCAGATGGCCATCGACGCCGACCTCAATGCCGGCATCATCGACCAGGCCGAAGCCAAGAAGCGCCGGACCGAAGTGGGCCAGGAAGCCGACTTCTACGGCTCCATGGACGGTGCCAGCAAGTTCGTCCGCGGTGACGCCGTCGCCGGCCTGCTGATCCTCTTCATCAACCTCATCGGCGGCATGGCCATCGGCATGGCCCAGCACGGTCTGCCGTTCGGCGAAGCGGCGCGCATCTACGCCCTGCTGACCATCGGTGACGGTCTGGTCGCCCAGGTTCCCTCGCTGCTGCTGTCGGTCGCTGCCGCCATCATGGTGACCCGGGTGTCCTCGTCGGAAGACATGGGCCAGCAGGTCAATCGTCAGATGTTCGCCTCGCCCAAGGCGCTGGCGGTCTCGGCCTTCATCATCATCGCCATGGGCCTGGTCCCGGGCATGCCGCACCTGCCGTTCCTCGGCCTGGGCGGCGCCGCCGCCGCCGGTGCCTGGCTGATCCACAAGCGCCAGCGTCAGGCCAAGCAGACCGCCGAGGTCGAAGCCAAGAAGCAACAGGACCTGGCCCCCGTGCAGCGCCCGGCCGAGGCCAAGGAGCTGGGCTGGGACGACGTGACCCCGGTGGACATGGTCGGTCTGGAAGTCGGCTACCGCCTGATCCCCATGGTCGATCGCAACCAGGGTGGCCAGCTGCTGGCGCGGATCAAGGGCGTGCGCAAGAAGCTGTCCCAGGACCTCGGTTTCCTCATGCCTTCGGTGCACATCCGCGACAACCTGGACCTGCTGCCCAACGCCTATCGTCTGACTCTTATGGGGGTGAGCGTGGCCGAAGCCGAGATCTATCCCGATCGTGAGCTGGCCATCAACCCCGGCCAGGTCTATGGCACCCTCAATGGCGTCGCCGCCAAGGATCCGGCATTCGGTCTGGAGGCCGTCTGGATCGACGTCACCCAGCGCGACCAGGCTCAGTCCCTCGGTTACACCGTGGTCGACGCCAGTACCGTGGTCGCCACCCACCTCAACCAGGTGCTCTTCAAGCACGCCCACGAGCTGATCGGCCACGAGGAAGTCCAGCAATTGCTGCAGGTGCTGGCCAAGAGCTCGCCCAAGCTGGCCGAAGAACTGGTGCCCGGCATCGTCTCCCTGTCGACCCTGCTCAAGATCCTCCAGCAGCTGTTGCAGGAGCAGGTACCGGTCCGTGACATCCGTACCATCGCCGAAGCCATCGCCAATGTCGGGCCGCGGAGTCAAGATCCCGCCGCCATCGCCGGTGCCGTGCGCGTCGCCCTGTCCCGCGCAATCGTCCAGAACATCGTAGGAATGGAGCCTGAGCTGCCTGTTATCACCCTTGAACCAAGGTTGGAACAGATGTTGCTAAGTAGTATGCAGAAGGCCGGTCAAGGCGCCGAGGACGGCATGTTCCTCGAACCTGGCATGGCCGAAAAACTGCAGCGTTCCCTCGTCGAGGCGGCGCAGCGTCAGGAAATGATGGGTAAGCCAGTGGTGCTGCTGGTAGCCGGTGCGATCCGCGGGATGATGTCCCGCTTCGCCCGGATGGCGGCACCGAACATGAGTGTGCTGGCCTACCAGGAAATTCCGGACAACAAGCAGGTCACCATCGTCGCTACCGTTGGCCAGAATGGCTGAGGTCTAGATCATGCAAGTCAAACGTTTCTTCGCCGCCGATATGCGTCAAGCCATGAAGCTGGTACGCGACGAGCTGGGCCCGGACGCTGCCATCCTCAGCAACCGCCGGGTCGCCGGCGGGGTCGAGCTGACCGCGGCGCTGGACTACCAGGCTCCGGCACCGGCCGCGCCCAACGCGGAGCTGCAGGCGGAGTTGCGCAAGACCCATGCGAAGATCGCCCAGGCCCATGCCGACCTCAGTATCCGTGCGCCGGGCGTCCCCTCGGCCGCGCCGAAGGACAAGCAACTGCTCGGCGCCATCAGCGCCGCCGACAGCCGCCGCGAGCCGGTGATCGCGCCGCCGCGTGCCCCCGAGCCGGCCGCCGCCGCGCCTGCCGCCAGTGCCGCGCCGGAAGACCGGCGTGCCCTGGAAGCCATGCGCAGCGAGCTCAGCGGCCTGCGTGAACTGCTGGAAGTCCAGCTCGGCTCCATGGCCTGGACCCAGGTACAGTCCACCCGTCCGCAGCAGGCTGGCCTCTGGCGTCGCCTGCAGCGCATGGGCCTGCCGGCCGATCTGGCCCGGCACCTGCTCGACAGCGTGGCCAAGATCCAGGATCCGCGCCATGCCTGGCGCATGCTGCTGGCCAACTTCGCCCAGCTGGCCAAGACCACCGACGCCAAGATCCTGGAGGAGGGCGGTGTCGTCGCCTTCGTCGGCCCGGCCGGCATGGGCAAGACCACCACCCTGGCCAAGCTCGCCGCCAATTACGTGCTCAAGTACGGCCCCCAGAGCCTGGCGCTGGTCAGCATGGACAGCTTCCGCATCGGTGCCCAGGAGCAGATCAAGACCCTGGGCCGCATCCTCGACGTGCCCGTCACCCTGGTCGATCCTGGCCAGTCCCTGGCACAGGCCCTGGCCCCCCTGGCGCGCAAGCGCCTGGTGCTGATCGACACCGCGGGCATGCCCGCCAACGATCCGGCGCTCAAGGCGCAGCTCGAAGCCCTGGCCAACCGCCAGCTGAAGATTCGCAACTACCTGGTGCTGGGCGTCACCAGCCAGAGCCAGGTGCTCAAGGCGGCCTACCACAGCTATCGGCGCTGCGGCCTGAGCGGCTGCGTGCTGACCAAGCTGGACGAAGCCGCCAGCCTCGGCGAAGCCCTGGGCTTGGCCATCAGCCAGCGCCTGCCGGTGGCCTACATCGCCGACGGCCCGCGCATCCCGGACGACCTGCATCCGGCGCGCAGCCACCAGTTGGTAAGCCGCGCCGTGAGCCTGCAGGCACCCGAGGAGCCGAGCGAAGAAACCATGGCTGGCATGCTGGCCGGCCTGTATCAGAGCAATGCCCGCCGCGCCGGTTAGCGCAGACGAACGGTAGTGGTGCATCGCATGCCTGGGCACGCCAAATGCACTTGGTCTAAAGTGTGACGGATTTCAATCAAAGGTATCAGGCAATGGGTAGCATGCATCCCGTCCAAGTCATAGCGGTCACGGGCGGTAAAGGCGGTGTCGGCAAGACCAACGTGTCGGTCAACCTGGCCTTGGCCCTGGCCGATATCGGGCGGCGCGTCATGCTGCTCGACGCCGACCTGGGCCTTGCCAACATCGACGTTCTGCTCGGCCTGTCGCCCAAGCGCACCCTGGCCGACGTCATCTCCGGCGAGTGCGAGCTGCGCGACGTGTTGCTGCACGGCCCGGGCGGCATCCGCATCGTCCCGGCGGCCTCGGGCACCCAGGCGATGGTCAATCTGACGCCGGCCCAGCACGCCGGTCTGATCCAGGCCTTCAGCGACATCAGCGAGAACCTCGACGTGCTCATCGTCGATACCGCTGCCGGCATCGGCGATCAGGTGGTCAGCTTCGTTCGCGCCGCCCAGGAAGTCCTGGTGGTGGTGTGCGACGAACCCACTTCCATCACCGACGCCTACGCGCTGATCAAGCTGCTCAATCGCGATCATGGCGTCACCCGGTTCCGGGTTCTGGCGAACATGGCGCTGACGCCCCAGGAAGGTCGCAATCTCTTTGCTAAGCTGACCAAGGTGACCGACAGATTCCTGGATGTCGCCCTGCAATACGTGGGCGCCATTCCGTTCGATGAGGCGGTGCGCAAAGCCGTGCAGAAGCAGCGCCCCGTGTTTGAAGCCTTTCCGCGTGCCAAGGCCTCGCTGGCCTTTCGTGCGGTGGCCCAGAAAGTCGATGGCTGGCCGCTGCCCGCCAATCCGCGCGGCCATCTCGAGTTCTTTGTCGAGCGCCTTGTGCAACCAGCCATCGGTACCCACGCATGACAGCATCCAGCGGGCTTCGCATGTACAGCAAAACCTCGGAACGTACCCAGCAGGAGCAACTCATCAACCGCTATGCGCCGTTGGTGAAACGCATCGCCTACCACCTCCTGGCGCGTCTGCCGGCCAGCGTGCAGGTCGAGGACCTGATGCAGGCCGGCATGATCGGGCTGCTTGAGGCCTCACGCAAATATGACGCCGGCAAGGGCGCCAGCTTCGAGACCTACGCTGGCATCCGCATCCGCGGCGCCATGCTCGACGAAGTGCGCAAGGGTGACTGGGCGCCACGCTCCGTGCATCGCAACACGCGTATGGTCACCGACGCCATTCGCGCCGTGGAAGCGCGGACGGGTCGCGACGCTAAAGATTCCGAGGTCGCGGCCGAACTTAAATTGAGTCTGGATGAGTACTACGGCATCCTTGGCGACACCATGGGGAGTCGCCTGTTCAGTTTCGACGACCTCATGGAGGGTGGTGAGCATGGGCTCGAGGAGAGCGGTTCGCATGAACTCGAACCCGGTCGCGGTCTGGAAGATCAGCGCTTCCGCAAGGCCCTGGCCGACGCCATCGCCAATCTTCCGGAGCGTGAACGTCTGGTGCTCTCGCTGTATTACGACGAGGAACTCAACCTCAAGGAAATCGGCGAGGTGCTGGGCGTGAGCGAGTCACGCGTCTGCCAGCTTCACAGTCAATGCGCGGCACGCCTGCGGGCGCGGCTGGCGGAATGGCGTTCGCGTTAACCGGATGGTACTCAGGCTACTACGATTGCTTAGACGCGCCTCGTGGCGTGTGTGCGGATTAGGACGGAGGTCGACTTGGACAAGAACATGAAAATCCTCATCGTGGACGATTTTTCCACGATGAGACGCATCATCAAGAATTTGCTGCGCGATCTGGGATTCACCAATACCGCCGAAGCAGACGACGGCAACACCGCACTGCCGATGTTGCAGAGCGGCAACTTCGATTTTCTCGTCACCGACTGGAACATGCCTGGCATGACCGGCATCGACCTGCTGCGTCAGGTCCGCGCCGACGCGCGGCTGAAGACCTTGCCGGTGCTGATGGTGACCGCCGAAGCCAAGCGCGAGCAGATCATCGAGGCCGCTCAGGCCGGCGTGAACGGCTATGTGGTCAAGCCTTTCACCGCCCAGGTGCTGAAAGAAAAGATCGACAAGATCTTCGAGCGGGTGAACGGCTGAAGAAAGCCGCGGGGACGTTATGGATCAGCTTGGCTCCACCAGCTTCAGCGACTTCGAGTCGAATCTCAAACAGCACGCCCAAGAGTTGGTGAAATGCCTGGAAAGCGGCGATTTCACCCAGGCCGTGCATGTCATCAACGAGCTCAATCAACTGCGTGACCGGGGGCTCTACCAGGAAGTCGGCAAGCTGACCCGCGAGCTGCACAACGCCATCGTCAACTTCGAGATCGATCCGCGCGGCATGGCCGGCGAAGAGGTCTCCCAGATCAGCGATGCCACCGATCGTCTCTCCTACGTGGTGAAGATGACCGAGAACGCCGCCAACCGGACCATGGATCTGGTGGAGGAGAGTGCCCCGCTGGTAGGTAACTTCGGTGACGAAGCCCGTGCCGTGCATGCCGACTGGAAGAAGTTCATGCGCCGGGAAATGGGCGCGGACGAATTCCGCGAGTTGGCCAAGCGCGTCGATGCCTTTCTCAGCCACAGCGAGAGCAGCGCCGAACAACTGTCGTCCAAGCTCAACGACATCCTCCTGGCGCAGGATTACCAGGACCTCACCGGTCAGGTGATCAAACGCGTGGTCAACCTCGTCGGGCAGATCGAGAAAGACCTCGTCAAGCTGGTGATGATGGCCAGCCAGGTCGATCGTTATACCGGCTTCAGTCACGATCACACCGCGCTGATCGAACAGAATCGAAAAGAAAAGACGATGAAGGGTGAAGGTCCGCAGATTCATGCCGATAAGCGTGAAGACGTCGTGGCCGCTCAGGTCGACGTCGACGATCTTCTATCCAGTCTGGGCTTCTGACCCAGACCCTCTTGGGGAGTGCAGGAATGAGCTTCGACGCCGATGAAGAAATCCTCCAGGATTTCCTGGTAGAGGCCGGCGAGATTCTCGAACAGTTGTCCGAACAATTGGTCGAGCTGGAAAGCCGCCCGGATGACATGGATCTGCTGAACGCCATTTTCCGTGGCTTCCATACCGTAAAGGGCGGTGCCGGTTTCCTGCAGCTCCATACCCTGGTCGAGTGCTGCCATATCGCGGAAAACGTATTCGACATCCTGCGCAAGGGCGAACGCCGCGTGGATGCCGAGCTGATGGATGTGGTGCTGCAGGCACTGGATTCCGTCAACGAGATGTTCGGTCAAGTCCGTGAACGAGAAGAGCCGACCCCGGCCTCGCCTGAATTGCTGGCGGCCCTGGCCCGCCTGGCCGAGCCCGCTGGCAGCGAGCCGGCGCCGGTCCCGGCTGCGCCCGTGACTGCCACCCCGGTCGTGGCCGCAGCGCCCGCGCCGACCGCCCCGGCGGCCGCCGAGCCGGAGCTGAGCGATGCCGATTTCCAGAATTTGCTCGATGCCCTGGGCAGCGAGCCGAGCGCGGCAGCGGCAACGCCTGCGGCCGCCAGTGGCGACGACATCACCGATGACGAATTCGAGGCCCTGCTCGATCAGTTGCATGGCAAGGGCAAGTTCAACGAGGCACCGGCCACCGCGCCGGTTGTCGCTGCGGCTCCTGCCGTGGCTGCGGCTGGTGGCGACGACATCACCGACGACGAATTCGAGGCTCTGCTCGACGAATTGCACGGCAAGGGCAAGTTCGTCGCGGACGAGGCCGCGGCACCGGTTGCAGCAGCGCCTGCTGCGGCGGCTCCAGCCGCCGCGACGGGCGGTGACGAGATCACCGACGACGAATTCGAATCCCTACTCGACGAATTGCACGGCAAGGGCAAGTTCAGCGGTCCTGCGGTAGCCGCCGAGTCCGTGGCTGCGCCCGTTGCGGCAGCGCCGGCGCCCGTCGCCGCGCCTCAGCCCGCGCCGGCACCTGCACCGAAGCCGACGCCAGTCGCCGAGGCCGCGGCGCCCAAGCCTGCGGTGGCGGCAGCGCCTGCCGAGCGTCCCACCAGCGAGGCGGAGACCACCGTGCGGGTCGATACCGCGCGCCTGGACGAGATCATGAACATGGTCGGTGAACTGGTGCTGGTGCGTAACCGCCTGGTCCGCCTGGGCCTGAACAGCGGCGACGAGGCCATGGCCAAGGCCGTGTCCAACCTCGACGTGGTCACCGCCGACCTGCAGACCTCGGTCATGAAGACCCGGATGCAGCCGATCAAGAAGGTCTTTGGCCGTTTCCCGCGCCTGGTCCGCGATCTGGCGCGCAGTCTGAAGAAAGAGATCAACCTGGAGCTGGTGGGCGAAGAAACCGACCTGGACAAGAACCTGGTCGAGGCCCTGGCCGATCCGCTGGTGCACCTGGTGCGCAACGCGGTCGACCACGGCATCGAAGGCCCTGCCGAGCGCGAAGAGAACGGCAAGTCCCGCGCCGGACGGGTGGTGCTCTCCGCCGAGCAGGAAGGCGACCACATCCTCCTGTCGATCTCCGACGACGGCAAGGGCATGGACGCGGATCTGCTGCGCAACAAGGCAGTGGAGAAGGGCCTGCTCGACCGCGACGCGGCCGATCGTCTGACCGAGACCGAGTGCTTCAACCTGATCTTCGCTCCAGGTTTCTCCACCAAGGCCGAGATCTCCGACATCTCCGGCCGCGGCGTGGGCATGGACGTGGTCAAGACCAAGATCAGCCAGCTCAACGGTACCCTGAACGTCTACTCGACCAAGGGCCAGGGCTCCAAGATCGTCATCAAGGTGCCCCTGACCCTGGCGATCATGCCGACGCTGATGGTGATGCTGGGCAACCAGGCCTTCGCCTTCCCGCTGGTCAACGTCAACGAGATCTTCCACCTCGACCTGTCCCGCACCAACGTGGTGGACGGCCAGGAAGTGGTGGTGGTGCGCGACAAGGCGCTGCCGCTGTTCTACCTCAAGCGCTGGCTGGTGCCCAATGCAGCCCATGTCGAGCAGGGGGAAGGGCATGTGGTGATCCTCTCGGTAGGCACCCAGCGCATCGGCTTCGTGGTCGATCAGCTGGTGGGCCAGGAAGAGGTGGTCATCAAGCCCCTCGGCAAGATGCTGCAGGGCACGCCCGGCATGTCCGGGGCTACCATCACCGGCGACGGGCGCATCGCGCTCATCCTCGATGTGCCCAGCATGCTCAAGCGCTACGCCCGTCGCGGGCTCTGAGTCGGCCAGGTACGAGCGGCGTCGGGCCCGTTCTCGGCGCCATTGGGTGGCCTGCGCCGCCCCAGGTTAGGAGTTTCAACGTATGCCGGTAAAAGTACTGGTGGTGGACGATTCCGGCTTCTTCCGGCGTCGGCTCAAGGAAATCCTGGCGGCCGATCCCAACATCTCGGTGGTGGGCACGGCCAGCAACGGGCGCGAAGGGGTCGATCAGGCCCTGGCGCTGCGACCCGATGTCATCACCATGGACTACGAGATGCCGATGATGGACGGCATCACCGCGGTCCGCCACATCATGCAGAAGTGCCCGACCCCGGTGCTGATGTTCTCCTCGCTCACCCATGAAGGCGCCCGGGTCACCCTGGATGCCCTGGATGCCGGCGCGGTGGACTACCTGCCGAAGAATTTCGAGGACATCTCGCGCAATCCGGCCAGCGTGCAAAAGCTGCTGTGCGAGAAGATCCACCATATCGCCCGTTCCAACCGGCGCTTCGCCGTGGCCCCCAGCGTCGCGCCGGCGGTGCCCACTGGTGCCTCGGCCGCGCCTGCTGCTGCCCGCCCGGCACCACGTCCGGCGGCGCCCAGCGGCGCCCAGTCCGCGCATGCGCCCGTGGCTCCGGCTTCGCCGCCGCCCAAGCGCAAGCACTATCGCCTGGTGGCGATCGGCACTTCCACCGGTGGCCCGGTGGCCCTGCAGCGGGTGCTCACCCAGCTGCCAGCCAATTTCCCGGCGCCGCTGGTGCTGATCCAACACATGCCCGCGGCCTTCACCAAGGCCTTCGCCGAGCGTCTGGACAAGCTCTGCCGCATCAGCGTCAAGGAAGCCGAGGATGGCGACCAGTTGCGTCCGGGGCTGGCCTTGCTGGCACCCGGCGGCAAGCAGATGATGGTGGACGGTCGCGGGATGGTGAAGATCCTGCCCGGCGACGAGCGCCTCAACTACAAGCCTTGCGTCGACGTGACTTTTGGCTCCGCGGCCAAGGCCTATGCCGACAAGGTGCTGGCAGTGGTCCTGACCGGCATGGGCGCCGACGGTCGCGAAGGCGCGCGGATGCTCAAGCAGGTCGGCAGCCAGGTATGGGCCCAGGACGAAGCCAGTTGCGTCATCTACGGCATGCCCATGGCCATCGCCAAGGCCAATCTGGCCGATGCCATCTATGGCCTGGACGACATCGGCAGACACCTGACCGAGGCCTGTTCGTGACGCCAGACGTTCACCGGCCGGAAGGGCATTGAGCGTGGACGTGCTCAGTCTCATCGGCATCCTGCTGGCCTTTACCGCCATCATGGGTGGCAACCTGCTGGAGGGCGGTTCCTTTACCGCCCTGGCCAATGGACCGGCCGCGCTGATCGTGGTCGGCGGCACCCTGGGCGCCGTCCTGCTGCAGACCCGCCTGCCGGTGCTGCGCCGCGCCCTGACCATGCTGGCCTGGGTGTTCGTGCCGCCACGGCTGGACCTCGTCGGCGGCATCCGCAAGGTGGTCAACTGGAGCAACGTGGCGCGCAAGGAAGGCCTGCTGGGCCTCGAACCCCTGGTCGCCCGCGAAGCCGATCCCTATGCCGCCAAAGGCCTGCAGTTGCTGGTGGACGGCACCGAACCGGAAGCCCTGCGCAGCATTCTCGAAGTGGACCTCTACGGCCAGGAAGACCGTGACATCGCCGCCGCCAAGGTCTACGAGGCCATGGGGGGCTATGCGCCCACGGTAGGCATCATCGGTGCGGTGATGGGCCTGATCCACGTCATGCAGAATCTGGCCGATCCCTCGCAACTGGGCAGCGGCATCGCCGTGGCCTTCGTCGCCACCATCTATGGCGTCGGCTTCGCCAACCTGCTGTTGCTGCCCGTCGGCAACAAGCTTAAGGCGCTGGCTCAGCAACAGTCCCGCTATCGGGAAATGTTGCTGGAAGGCCTGATGTCCATTGGCGAGGGCGAGAATCCCCGCTCCATCGAAATGAAGCTGCAAGGTTTTCTGGACTAGTGCGGTGTATCAGAAGTTATATACACAATTTTGGCGGCGCTTTTTTGGCCTGGGCGGTGTTGCCACTCCTCGCCATAGCCCTGCTATGACTCGTCGCGGCGCCTGGCCCAGATCAAAAAATCACTCGCCAATTCTTGTGCGAACTCCTGATACACCACACTAGAGGACGCCGCATGCCTCGTCGTCGTCGCCGTCCCGAAGAACACGAGAACCACGAACGCTGGCTGGTCTCCTACGCCGACTTCATCACCCTGCTGTTCGCTTTCTTCGTGGTCATGTATTCCATCTCCTCGCTGAATGAGAGCAAGTACAAGGTGCTCTCGGACAGCCTCTCGGGCATCTTCAGCCAGCCAGAGCGCTCGCTCAAACCCATCCCCCTCGGCGACCAGCGTCCGGCGGGCGTGACGCCGACGGTGATGGATGCGAGCGCCGCTCAACCGGCCAAGGGCACCCCCAGCGATCCGCTGCAGCAGATCGCCGACAGCGTGCGAGCCACCTTCGGCGATCTCATCGCCGGTGACCAGCTGAACATCAAGGCCAGTGAAATGTGGCTGGAAATCGAGCTCAGCTCCAATCTGCTCTTCGCCAGTGGCGATTCGCTGCCGAGCAATCCCGCCTTCGGTCTCATGGAGAAGGTGGCCAAGATTCTGGCGCCGTTCAAGAATCCGATCCAGGTACAGGGCTACACGGACGACCGCCCCATCAGCACAGCGCTGTACCCCACTAATTGGGAACTGTCGGCGGCCCGAGCCGCCAGTATCGTGCGGCTGCTGATCGGCAATGGCATCGCCCCGCAACGCTTGGCCGTGGTGGGCTATGGCGCCTATCAGCCGGTGGTCGACAACACCAGTGACGTCAATCGAGCCCGTAATCGGCGGGTCGTCCTGCTGATCTCGCGCAATCTCGACCTGTTCCGGCCGCAGAGCACCTTGCAAAATTCGTCGACTGGCACACAATCTGCAGCATCGCCTGGAGAACCGGCGCCCAAGGTGGCGCCTGTCAAATCTTCGTCGCCGGCTGCTACGCCGGCACCTTGACCCGGCTGGTCGTGTCGTCGGGAGGAAGTCTGCACATGAGAGTCTGGGCTGTCGCCAATCAGAAGGGTGGGGTGGGCAAGACCACCACCACCGTTGCCCTCGCCGGGTTGCTCGGCGATGAGGGCAAGCGCGTCCTGTTGGTGGATCTCGATCCCCACGGTTCCCTGACCAGTTATTTCGGTCAGGATCCGGACAGTCTCGAACACAGCGCGTTCGACTTGTTCCAGCACGGTGGCCAGGTGCCGGAAGGCCTGCCGAAGCGGCTGCTGCTGCCCACCAGCCATCCACAGCTGTCGATGCTGCCGTCCAGCACCGCGCTGGCTACCCAGGAACGTCAGTCGCCGGGTCAGAGCGGCCTGGGCCTGGTGATCTCTAAGAGCCTGGCTCAGCTGTGGAACGACTTCGATCATGTGTTGATCGACAGTCCGCCGCTGCTCGGCGTACTCATGGTCAATGCCCTGGCGGCCAGCCAGCATCTGGTGATTCCCACCCAGACCGAATTCCTCGCGCTCAAGGGGCTCGAACGCATGGTCAACACCCTGACCATGATCAACCGCTCGCGCAAGCAGGCACTGCCCTACACCATAGTGCCGACCCTGTTCGACCGCCGGACCCAGGCTTCCATCGGTACCCTCAAGGTCTTGCGCAACACCTATCCGGCCCAGCTGTGGCAGGCCTTCATTCCCATCGATACCCGGTTGCGCGATGCCAGTCGCTCCGGCCAGGTGCCATCGCGCTACGAGGCCAACAGCCGCGGCGTCATCGCCTACCGGGCGTTGCTGCGGCATCTGCTCGAAGGCGCGCCCAGCAGCCAGGTGGCCTGATTCAAGTTTTCCACCCCTCCGGCCGATAGGCTGGACAACTCACCCACGTAGAACGCCATGAGCCAACCGACGTCCCTCGACAATCGTCCTCAGCGTGTCCTCCAGGGCTATCTCGATGCCCTGTTGCTGGATGCGTTCCTGGAACTGCCCACCGCCGAGGCCACCCCAGTGGAGGCTCCCGTGGTGGCTGCGGCCGCGCCGATCGTCAGCGTGAGCGAAGACGAATTCGCCGCTGCGGTGCGTGAGGAGCTCGAACGGGATGCCGCGTGGCAGCCCCGAGTCGTGCCGCTGGCCACCCGCCGTGCCGGGATCGCCCCGCCCGAGGTGCTGCTGCCTGAGCCCCAGGCGCTGCTGGCGCCGGAAACCGACATCGAGCTGGACTGGCGCGTCCCCGAACTGACGCCAGTCGCCGAGCCGGTGCGTCCGGTGGTGGAGGGCATTGCCGTGGGGACTCCGGCGGTGCAGCCGGTAGTGGCGGCTGGCGTACCGCCCAGCGCCGTATATCTGGAAGGTCGACCCGAGTGGGGTGAAGAGCCCTTCGAATGCCTGCTGTTCGACGTCGCCGGCCTGACCCTGGCCGCTCCCCTGGTCTGCCTGGGCTCCATCTATCCGCTCGCCGCCGAAGAGTTGACGCCGCTGTTCGGTCAGCCAGACTGGTTTCTGGGCCTGCTACCCTGCCAGGCTGGTAACCTGCGCGTGCTCGACGCCGCACGTTGGGTAATGCCCGAACGCTATCGTGACGACTATCGCGAAGGGCTGAAATTCGTGATATCGCTGCAAGGCCTGGATTGGGGGCTGGCCGTGCATGGCGTCAGCCATTCGGTACGGCTGGATCCTGCCGAGGTCAAATGGCGGAATCAGCGGGCCACTCGCCCGTGGCTGGCCGGTACGGTGATCGATCAGATGTGTGCGCTGCTGGATGTGGCGGCGCTCGCTGAACAGGTGGTGGGTGGCCGTCGCTAGGGCTGCTCGCTGCAACTAACCAGCGGGTTCGCCCGCTTCGCCGCACGTGCGGTATTTGACGAGGCTAGGGAACATGAAAAAAACGTCCGCACAGGGTTCCGAAGATCCGGTCCTGCAATGGGTCACCTTCCGCCTGGATAACGAGACCTATGGCATCAACGTGATGCAGGTCCAGGAAGTCCTGCGCTACACCGAAATCGCTCCGGTCCCCGGTGCGCCGAGCTACGTGCTGGGCATCATCAACCTGCGCGGCAACGTGGTGACGGTGATCGACACCCGTCAGCGCTTCGGTCTGTTGCCCACCGAAGTGACCGACAACACCCGTATCGTCATTATCGAGGCCGACAAGCAGGTCGTCGGTATCCTGGTCGACAGCGTGGCCGAGGTGGTCTACCTGCGGCAGTCGGAGATCGAGACCGCGCCCAACGTTGGCAATGACGAATCCGCCAAGTTCATCCAGGGCGTGTGCAACAAGAACGGCGAGCTGCTGATCCTGGTCGAGCTCGACAAGCTGATGACCGAAGAAGAGTGGTCGGAGCTGGAAAGCATCTGATGCTCGTCGGGCTGATCCTGCTCAGCGTCGCCCTGGGGCTGGCCTGTGCCGGCCTCGGTGGCTGCTGCTGGCTGCTCTGGCAACGCCAGCAGCAGCAGGCGGCCAAGCTGGCCGAGCGGGAGGCCCTGGTCGACAAGCGCATGCAGATCCTGCTCAAGCGTCTAGAAACCTACCAGGCCGGGCAGGTGCGCATGGGTGAGCAGGTGCAGGGGCTGGCCAAGGTGGTGGCACCCTTGCCCGATCGGTTGACCCAGATCGAGCAGAGCGACCCCACCAGTCTGTCGTTTTCCCAGGCCGCGCGTCTGGTTGGACTGGGCGCCAGCGCTGATGATCTCACCCAGGCCTGCGGCCTGTCCCAGGCCGAAGCCGAGCTGGTGGCCCGTTTGCATCGGCAGCGCCAGCAGCGTTCCGGCTGACCGCCGCCGCCGCAGGATCGCCGCCTTAGCTGACTATCCAGTGATAGAGCGCGATCACCACCAGCACCGCCAGCACCGGCTTGGCGACGCGATAGGCCTTGGGGTGGCGCCGCTTGAATTTCTTCACACCGCCGCCGATACGATCCCCGAATCTCTTGCTGAAGGCATAGGCCTGGTTGATGCCGCCGACGCGTTCGCCTTCGACATTCTGCGGCGCCGTGGCGCTGCCCAGGAAGCGGCTGACCGCCTGGTTGACGCGGGTCAGCAGACGATTGCGCAGAGGGCGCTCCACGTCGCAGAAGAGGATGACCCGGGTCTGGTCGGTCTCGTTCTTGACCCAATGCACATAGGTCTCGTCGAACATCACGTCCTCGCCGTCACGCCAGGCATAGGGCTCGCCGTCGACATAGATGCGGCAGGCGTCCGAGTTGGGCGTGGCCAGACCCAGGTGGTAACGCAGCGAGCCGCCGAAGGGATCGCGATGGGGATTCAGATGACTGCCGCCCGGCAGCAGGGCGAACATGGCGCCCTTGACGTTGGGAATCTGCCGCACCAGTTCGACGGTGCGCGGGCAGAGGGTCTGGGCGGAGGGCAGCGGTTCGCCGTACCAGGTCAGGTAAAAGCGCTTCCAGCCCTTCTTGAAGAAGGAACCGAAGCCGGCGTCATTGTCCTTTTCCGCGGCGCGGATATAGCCCTCGTCGAACAGCCGTAGGGCTTCGATGCGAATCTCCTGCCAGTTGTCCTTGAGCACGTCCAGCTCGGGAAAGCGGCTGCGATCCAGGTAGGGTTTGGAGGGCACGCTGGAGAACAGGTACATCAAGGCGTTGTAGGGCGCGAACACCGCGGAGTGGTTGACCAGTTGGCGCAGGAAGGGCAGGCGAGCGCGTCCGCGAAGATGGACGAAGAGCACGCTGGCGACGAAGAGCAGGACGATCGCGAAGGTAATCATGGGCGAATGGTGATCGGCAGCGCCCGAACCAGGGGCGGATAGGTAATGACTGCATTATTTCACCCCAGAGAAAGGCTTGCACTCGCTTCGTCGGCTGCGCAGGATGGACACCCTGGCGCGCGGCCGCTTCCGAGCCGCGCCCCCTTGGATGATCTAGACGAGTCGTATCGATGAGCATGTCCCTACGCGACCAACTGCTGAAAGCCGGCTTGGTCAATGAAAAGCAGGCCAAGCAGGCCGTCAAGCAAAAGCAGAAGCAGACCCGCATGGAGCATCGTGGGCAGACGGAAAAGGACCGCTCCCAAGAGCTGGCCGTCCAGCAGGCTCAGGCGGAAAAACTGGCCAAGGACCAGGAACTCAACCGTGCCCAGGAAGAGAAGAAGAAGCGCAAGGCCGAGCAGGCGCAGATCAAGCAGCTGATCGAGACCAGCCGCCTGCCCAAGCTGAGCACCGAGGACTACTACAACTTCGTCGATGACAAGAAGGTCAAGCGCCTGTCGGTCAACGTCATGATGAGGGACAAGCTCAGCAAGGGCAGCCTGGCCATCGTGCGCTACGAAGGCCGCTACGAGGTGGTGCCGCGGGCTACCGCCGAACGCATCCAGGAACGCGATCCCAAGCGCGTGGTGCTGCTCAACGTGCAGAGCGGCGAGCCGGATCCGGACGATCCCTACGCGGCCTATCAGGTGCCGGACGACCTGATGTGGTAAGGCGGCGGGTCAGGCGTTCTGTCTGACCAGCATATAGATGCGATAGACGGCGATGCTGGGGATCAGCTGCAGAAAGCCCGACAGGGTTTGCAGCATGATCTCCGGCACCGCGGCCTCGGCGAACTGCCGGGTGATCCAGGCGTCGAGCAGCCAGGCCGGCAGCACCGTAGCCAGGATGCAGGCCAGCAGGGTGAAGAAGTGCCCGCGGCTCAGACGCAGACTGCCGCGCAGGGCGTCCAGCGGTGCCCGTCCTTCAAGGACCAGCAGATTCTCGGCGAAGGCCAGCTTGGCCATGATCAGGAAGCCCGGCACGATCAACAGCGAAAAGCCCAGCATCACCAGCCCCGAGGTCAGGGCCGCGAGGAGGGCGAAGCGTGGCCAGAGCAGCAGGGCGGCGGCCCAGGCGCCGCTCAGGCGTGGTGTGGTGCCCTGGGTGCGTGCTTCCAGAAAGATCAGCAGCGCGGCGGTGTACAGCGGATAGCAGAGCAGGCTGACCAGCATGTCCCACAGCCCGCCGTCGACGCCGAAGCGTTCCAGCACCTGATAGCGCAACAGAGCCTCGAGCAGCAGCCAGGGGAGGGTGAGGACAGCCAGGGGCCGCAGATTGCGAGCAAAGAAAGACAGCGAGTCGCGCAGGATATCGACAGGGTTCATGCAGCTCTTCCAGACGGGCAGGAGGGCAGTCTAGCAGGGTGACCCGGTCGCCCGCAGGCGTTCGAGCATGGCCGCGCTGGAGGTGACGGTGGCGTACTCGCCGTGCAGATTGGCCATGGCCATCGCATGGACTTCTTCGGCACTGCGCGGCTGCCCGGCGAAGTCGCGCTTGGCGAAGGTGTAGCAGGCATCTTCGGCGACCCAGGTGGTGAAATCCAGATTGCCGGCGCTGCGCGCCGTGGCTTCCACCGAATTCTCGCTGGCTACGCCGCAGATCAGCAGCGACGCGATGCCGCGCTGGTGCAACCAGCGCTCCAGACCACTGTTGGCGAAGGCGTCGGGGACCTGCTTGTCGAACACCGGCTCGCCGGGCAGGGGCGCCAGAGCTGGCTGGAATTCCACCCCGGGCTGGCCCGGCCAGAACACCGAACTCGGATTGCGCGACAGGTGCCGGACATGCAGCAGGGGCGCTCGGGCCTGACGCCAGGCCGCCAGCAGATCGGCCATGCACCGTTCGGCATCGGGATGGTTGCGCGGCCCCAGGTGCGGGGCGCGGATCCCCTGTTGCTGGTCGATCAGGATGAGCAGGGGCGGCATGGGAGGCCTCGCTGACAAAGGCTCAGATTCCCGCAGCCCCGGCCGGTTGTCCAGTCATGGATGCCCACCCGGAACTACCTATTAAGGCGGCTCTTCAGATGGAAAGGGCATCCACGGGTCACTGGCTGAACCCCTGCTGAATGCCGTGTGGACTCAACTTGAAAAGCGACCGCTGCGCCTTTATCTGGCATAACGGCGCGCAACCTTGCGCCTTTCGACATCCAGGCCATTCCCAGGGGAAGGCCACCAATAGACCGTCTGCGGGAGGGTCATCATGCAACGCGAAGAAAGCCAGCTGATCGAAGGTCTGTTCGACCGTCTCAAGACCACGGAAGCCCAGACGGCGCCCCGTGACCGGGAAGCCGAGGCATTGATCCAGCAGCGCCTGCGCGAGCAGCCCGCAGCGCCCTATTACATGGCCCAGGCGATGCTGATCCAGGAGGCCGCCATCAAGCGCCTGGACCAGCGCGTCAAGGAACTGGAAAGCCAGATGGCCCAGGTCCAGCAGAATCGTCCAAGCAGCGGCGGCTTTCTCTCCAGCCTGTTCGGCGGCGGTAGCAATCAGCCCGCGGGTGGTCAGGCACCGGTCAATGCCGCGCCGTCGCGGGGCTGGAACGATCCTGGTCCGGCCGCCTCACGTCCTGGCACTCCGGGCTATGCCCAGCCCAACCCCGGCTATGGCCAGCCTGCCCCGGGCTATGGCGCGCCCCAGGCGGCGCCCTCGCGCATGGGCGGCTTCATGGGCGGCGCGCTGCAGACCGCGGCCGGGGTCGCCGGTGGCGTGCTGGCGGCCCAGGCCATCTCGGGTCTGTTCCATCATTCGCAACCCGAGGAGATCGTCAACGTCATCAACGAGACCCCAGCCGCCGATCAGGGCCTGGCCGATGCCGGCGCCCAGGGTGGCTGGTCGGACAACGCCAGCTACGACAACGGTGGTGGTTTCCAGGATGCCGGCTACCAGGATAACGGCGGCTTCCAGGATGCGGCCGACTATGGCGATACCGGCGGCGGTTTCCTCGACGACAGTGGCGACGACGATTCCTTCATCTAGCCTGTCGTGTCGAGCCAGCCCTGGTGCCATGAGGCCCCAGGGCTTCTTTGTCGGCGCTTTCAGCTGGAGGCAAGCGGCAGCGGGCGTTCGAAGGGTGTTGACAGCACCACCACGGTACGGCTCATGCCGAATTGGGTGAGGGTATCGATGAGGGCCTCAAGTTCGCTCATGTCGCGCACGGCGGCGCGTAGCATCAGACAGTCCTCGCCGGTGACCCGGTGGCAGGCGAGAAGCTGGGGGAGGGCTTCCAGTTTCTTCAACAACGGTCCCTGGCTGGTGCTGTGCAGACGCAGGGAGATCAGGCATTCAGTGCCGTAGCCCAGGGCGCGGCGATCGATGCGGGCGCCATAGCCGGTGATGATGCCGGCGTCCTCGAGTTTGGCGATGCGCTCGGCGATGGCCGGCGCGGAAAGACCCAGCCGGCGACTCAGGTCGGCGTAGCTGGCGCGCCCCTCTACCAGCAGCAGGTCGATGAGGCGGCGATCAATATGGTCCATTTCCGTTTCCTGCCTTCGAATCGAAGGTCACTGTCCTTAAAGTCTGCTGAATCAAAGGCTGGTTAGGCCCTTTCTGTCTCGACTGTATCTTAGCCGTCCGGTCGTGCGCTCCTACAATGTCAGCCTGACCCATCAGGAATCTCTCGCGCATGGATACCTCCGCCTCGCCCTGCCTCGCGCCGCGCCTACCCACCTGGCTGCCCTTGCTGGCGGCCTTTTTCGCGCTCTATGTGGTCTGGGGTTCCACCTATTTGGTGATCCGCATCGGCGTGGCCCACTGGCCGCCGCTGCTGATGGCGGGGCTGAGGTTCCTGATCGCGGGGAGTCTGCTGCTGGGCTGGCTGCGCCTGCGCGGGGTGCCCTGGCCCAGGGCGCGTGAGACTGCGGCGGCCGCGGTGATCGGCATCCTGCTGCTGGGCGTGGGCAACGGCGGCGTGACCCTGGCCGAGCACTGGGGCGTGACCTCCGGTATCGCCGCCCTGTCGATCGCCACGGTCCCACTGTTCACCCTGCTGTTCGGCCTGCTCTGGGGGCAGCGCAATACCCTGCTGGAGTGGGCCGGTATTGCTCTGGGCCTGGTGGGGATCGCCTTGCTCAACCTGGGCGATACCATGAGCGCCACGCCGCTGGGGGCCGCGGTAATCCTGCTCGCGGCGGCGGCCTGGGCCTTCGGCTCCATCTGGAGTCGCTATCTGCCGTTGCCACGCGGGGCCATGGCCAGCGCGGTGGAGATGCTGGTGGCCGGTGCGGTGCTGCTCGGCGCCAGCTACCTTAGCGGCGAGCGCCTGCAGCACTGGCCGGCTCTGGGCGGCTGGCTGGCGCTGGGCTATCTGGTGGTGTTCGGTTCGCTGATCGCCTTCAGCGCCTATCTCTATCTGCTGGGGCGGGTACGTCCGGCCGCCGCCACCAGCTACGCCTACGTCAATCCGGTGGTAGCGGTGCTGCTGGGCACCCTGTTCGCCGGTGAGCGGATCGGTCCGGCGGAAATGCTGGCCATGCTGGTCATCGTCGGCGCGGTGGTGCTGATCGGGCTGCCGCAGTGGCGACGGCGCTGAGAGCCTGATCAAAGTCTGCTGCGCGTCGGCCAAACTGCGTTGAAAAGGCCTGGAAGGCCAGCCCCGTCGGAATGCTCATTTACCGCTCGTAAACTCCGCTTCCTCAGCCATTTTCGCCTTGCTTGGCTCTAGCTCGCGAGACGTTGAACAGGCTCAGAGGGCAGGCTAGGCTGGCGCGTCATCCCAGCGGAGTCCGCCATGAGCCAAGCAGTCACCCCCGCCTTTGCCGAAGAGCCGCTCGAAGCCAGCGAGATCCGCGTCCTCGGCAGCCTCATCGAAAAGCAGCTGACCACGCCGGAAAGCTATCCCCTGACCCTCAATGCCCTGGTGCTGGCCTGCAACCAGAAGACCAGCCGCGAGCCGGTGCTCAACCTCACCCCGGGCGAAGTGGGGCAGGGGTTGCGGCGTCTGGAAGAGCGCGGCCTGGCGCGCCTGGTCATGGGCAGCCGTGCGGATCGCTGGGAGCAGCGGTTGGACAAGGCCCTGGAGCTACCGCCGCCCCAGTGGGTGCTCTGCGCGCTGCTGTTCCTGCGGGGCCCCCAGACCCTGGGTGAGCTCCTTGCCCGCAGCGGTCGGATGCATGCCTTCGACGATACCGAGCAGGTGCGCCACCACCTGGAGCGCCTGATCGCTCGCGGTCTGGCCACCGGCCTGGGTCGGCAACCCGGTCAGCGTGAAGAGCGCTATCTGCATCTGTTCGGCCATGTGGCGGAACGCGATGCCCAGGTCGCCCAGCTCGGCAGCGCCGCCGAAGGCAGCCCGTCCGCAGGAGGACGCGAAGGCCGACTGGAGGCATTGGAAGCCCGGGTCGTCGCCCTGGAAGAGCGCCTGGCGCGGCTGGAGGAGGCCACTCAGCGCGGATAGAGCGGCGGCAGGGTATCGTGCACGGCCGCGGGTGTAAGCGGCGGCAGGGCATTGATCGCCTGCCACAGCGTCTCGCCCTGCCAGCGCTGACCGGCTTCGCTGTAAAGCGCCCCATTGAGATCGTCGAGGGCAGCGGCCAGGGGCTCGAATCGCGCGCCCATGGCCGCCAGGGTTTCCGGCTGCTGCCGCGCCCAGGCGTCCAGGGCGTGGCGGGTCACATGGGGATCGTTGCTCTGGCAGGCACGGCGCAGCTCTTCGCGCTGCAGGCGACTGTCGAGATCGGGGGCCGTCGGCAGGACCGCTGGCTGGCGGCGGGCGCGCCACCAGAGGCCGAAGCCGAGCAGCGTGGTCAAGGCGAAGAAGGCCGTCGCCAACTGCCAGCGCCAGAGTCCCTTGGCATTGACGCTGGCCTGGGGAGCGACCGGAGCCGCTACGGGCTGCAGGGTCGGATCCTCGGCGACCACCAGCGGCTGAGCGGGCAGGGTGGCGCGTTCGAGGGTATCGGTCTCGGTGTTCCACCAGACCACCTCCACCGGCGGCAGGACCTTGTCCCCCGTGGACGTGGGTATCAGGGCGACCCGTTCCTCGCGCTGTCCGACTAGGCCGCGCGCCTGGGTCTGCAGGGACAGCCGCGGCTGCTCGGCATAGCGCTTCACGCCCTCGATATCGGGCAATACCAGCGGGGGCAGCTGACCGGGCGCCAGGCCTTCGGCACGCAGCTGCAGGGTGCGGGTCAGGGCGCTGCCTTCGCGGGCGTCTGCCGGCGCGGGATTCCATTGCTGCGTCAGGGTCAGGCTGCGCGCCGGCACCCAGGGGGTCTGCGGCGGATAGCTGGCCGGCTGCGGCAGGACTTCCAGGGTCAGCGCGGGGGTGCGTAACTGGATCGGCTGACCGGCACGGGAGCTGTCGTCGAGACCGCCGGCCAGGGTGGCGCTGAAGGTCTGGGGCGGCAGCACCAGGGTGCCGCTCTGCAGCGGATGGATGGCGTAGCGCCATTCGATCACGCCATGCCGTACCCCCTCGACGTCGCGCTCGTAGACCTGCGGGGTGCCCAGCAGATCCACGCGCGCCTCGCTGGGGTTGGGCGGGGTGAGCACATGGTCGTCATAGAGCGCCACGGCGTGGTAGAGGCGGATGGTCAGGATGGTTTCCGCTTGCACATAGAGCCGGGTGCGCTCCACTGCGGCTTCCAGATAGACCGGTTCGCGGGCTTGGCGCTTGGCGGCAGTGGCCTCCACGGTGACGGTCAGCGGCTGGCTGCGGGCGCCGTCCAGGGTCAGGGCGGGAATGGTCAGGGCGCCGCTGGCCTTGGGTTGCAGGGTCACGTTCCAGCGGGTGGTCACCCGCTCGCCGGGCGGCAGGCTGTTCTGTCGCACCCCGAGTACCCGGAAGTCCTGGTCCAGCGGACCGAGATCAGGCTTGCCGAACTGGGCGGGATCGGTGGTCTCGAGAATGAGTTCCAGGGTCTCGTTCTGACTGAGCTGACTACGCTCCAGGCGCGCACTGAGATCCGCCGCCTGGACCAGGGGCGCGAGCAGCATGAGGGGTAGCAGCAACGGATGGGACTTCATTGCAGCGCGTTCTCCTCGCGTTGTTGTTGCTGGTACCAGAATTTGCGGCGCAGCAGCTCGGCCGGGTTGTCGGGAATCTCTCGCAGCCATTGCTCGACGGCCTGACGCTGTTCTTCCGCCAGGGGATCTTCGGCATAGGCCGGCGCGACGAGCCAATCCGCGCCGGCCTGGGCCTGCTGCTGCGGACTGGCCGCGGCGGTCGCCGTGGACGGCGAGGTACTGCTGCTGGCCGGCTCGTCCGCCTGGGCGCTGCTCTGGCTGGCGTTCTGCGCCTTGCGACTGCGGGCGGCGGCCTCGGCCTGGGCCGCGGCGCGCTGGGCGAGCAGGCGTTCGAGACGGTTGCGATTACGCAGGGCAGCGGTCAGATCGGGGCGCAACACCAGCGCCGCCCGGTAGGCGCGCAGAGCCTCTTCCAGGCGTCCGGCCATGGCCAGAGCATTGCCGCGATTGTAGTGGCCGTCCGCCGACGGATCCCGGGCGAAGGCCGCGGCGGCGCCGCTGAAGTCGCCCGCGCGATAGCGTGCCACGCCGCGCCAGCGCTCGTCGGTGAAGAGGTCGGCGGCCGCCGCGGGCTGGTCGTCGGCCAGCAGCTGCAGGGCCTGCTGATCGCGGCGCAACCAGAGGTCGTCCCAGCTGCCGGCCTGGGCGGGAGGCGGCGTCAGCAACAGGCAGAAGGGCAGGCACAGCAACCAGCCGCGGCGCGCGCCGCAGGCGACCAGAAGCAGTAGGGGCAGAAGCAGCAGGTAGCCCTGGTCGCGCCAGTCCGAGGGGCCCTGGCCATCGCTGGCCCGCACAGCGTCGGGGCGTTCCAGCAGACCAAGGCGACGCAGGTCGCTGTCGTCGCGCTGCAGACGTTGATAGCGCCCGCCCAGCTCGCGGGCGACGCCTTGCAGGTGGCCTTCGTCCAGTCGAGCGATGCGGATGCCGCCGGCGGCGTCGCTCAGGTAGTTGCCGGTCTCGGCGGCCACCGGGGCGCCCTGAGGCGTACCTGGACCGAGGATCGCCAGCTGGCGCAGCCGACCCTGCAACTGACGCTCGATCCCCTGCCGTTCGCGGTCATCCAGGTCGCTGGCGATGAGCAGCAGTCGGGCGCTGGCACTGGGGGCCGGGCCGAGCAACTCCAGGGCCTGGGCGATGCCCAGATCGGCGCGCTGGCCTGGCACCGGCATGATCGACGGCCGCAGCGCCTTGAGCAAATTGTCCATGGTCGGCAGATCGTCGGTCAGGGGTACCAGGGTGTGAGCGCTGCCGGCATAGACGACGAAGGCGGTCTCGCCGTCCTGGCGCGCCTTGAGCAGGTCCTGCAACTTGCGCTGCACCGCCAGCAGGCGATTGGGGGTGACGTCGGTGGCGAGCAGGTCGGGCGTCAGCGCCAGCACCACCACCAGCGGATCGTTGCGGCGAAAGTTCTGCTGTTCGCCCTGCTGCCAGCTGGGGCCGGCCAGGGCCAGGCAGGCCAGCAGGCCGGTCAGACCCAGCAGCATCAGGCCGAGGGGCGAGCGCTGGCGCTCGCTGTCGCTGAGCAGCCAGGGTTGCAGCGCCGGCGGCAGCAGGGCCTGCCAACGCCCGTGGCGATGGCGGCGCTGGCGAAGTGACCACATCACCAGAGCGACCGGCAGCAGCGCCAGCAGCCACCAGGGACGCAGGAACAGCGGCAGCCAGTCGTTCATGTGGCCTTGCCTCCGCGCCGCCAGCGCCGTGGCCACGGCAGGCGGCCAAGGGCCAGGGCCAGGCCGAGCAGCAACGCCCCGGCCAGCGGCCAGGCATAGAGCTCGCGGGTGGGACGGGCCTGGTCCGGCTGCTGGCGGATGGGTTCGAGACGGTCGAGCTGGTGCGACACGGCGGCCAGTTCGGCGCTGGATCTCACCCGGAAGTAGGCGCCGTTGGTGACCTCGGCGAGGTGCCGCAGCATGGGTTCGTCAAGGTCGCTGGGCGTCGTGCCGGCACCCAGGGTATCCGGGTCGGCGCCGATGCCCAGGGTATAGACGCGCACCCGCTCGCTGGCCGCCAGGCTGGCTGCCACCGCGGGCGTCAGCACGCCGCCGTTGCTGGCCCCGTCGGTGACCAGGATCAGGGTGCGGCTGTTGTCCGGGCGCTTACGCAGGTGCTTGACCGCCAGGCCCACGGCGTCGCCCACCGCCGTGTTGCGCCCCGCGAGTCCGATCTGGGCTTCTTCGAGGAGGGCATGCACCGTGCGCCGGTCGGCGGTCAGGGGCGCCTGCAGATAGGCCTGGGAACCGAACAGGATCAGCCCGACGCGATCGCCCTGGCGGCTGTCGATGAAGCGGCCAAGCAATTGCTTGACCAGGCTCAGGCGGCTGACGCTCTCGTCGCCCAGCTGCATGTCCGGGGTGTCCATCGAGCCGGAGACATCCACCGCCAGCAGCAGGTCGCGACCGCTCACGTCCAGCGGCTGGGGCGGTCCCACCCATTGCGGCCGGGCCGCCGCGCCCAGGATCAGCAGCCAGCCCAGCAGAAAGGGCAGCAGACGGCGGGCGCCGCCCAGGCCGCCGGTATGGCGGGTGCGCCCGCCGAGGTGTTCGAGTTCACCGAGGAATTCCACACGCAGGGCCGCCTGGCCGCTGTCGGCCGCCGGCAGGAGTATGCGCAGCAGCCAGGGCAGCGGCAGCAGCAGCCACAACCAGGGCCAGGCAAATTCAAACATGCTTGCGGATCCAGGTGGCGACGGCGTCCTGCAGGCCGTCGATGGCGCGGTCGTCCAGCCGGCAATCCGGGCGATAGCCGCCATCGACCAGGATCATGTAGCGCGTCAGACCGGCCGCCGGACAGCGCGAATCGAGAAAGGCCAGCCAGTCGCGCCCGCTCAGGGTCTGGCTGAGCTGATCCGGATAGCTGGCCCGGCAAAGGCGCTTGAGCAGGGCGTTCAGGGCCTGCAACCAGGGCCCGGCCGGAGCACCATAGGGGCGCGGCAGCCGCGCCAGCTCGGCCAGGGCGGTGGTGCGCAGGTCCTCTTCGGTAGTCGGCTCGACGAGGGGCGCGCTGACCAGGGGCCGCCGACCATGGCGGTGACGCAGAAAGAAGCCCAGCGCTACCACGACCAATACCAGCAGCCACCAGCCCGGCGCCGGTGGCCAGAAGGCCGGTTCCGGCGGCAGCCGTAGCGGCTCCAGACTTGGCAGCCCGGGCGTCACGAGGTGTACCCCGGACGGTGCTGGCGCAAGAGATGCCGCAACTGCTCGATCAGGTCGTCCGCGGTGGACAGCGGCAGCAGCGGAATGCCCAGCCGCAGACTGAGTTCCGTCCAGCGTTCGCGGCGCTGGGCGGCCTGCTCGGCATAGCCCTGGCGGACGTCGGCGCGGTCGGTATCCAATTCCACTTCCGCCTGGCCACTGGCGAAGCGCAGCAGACCGGCCTGGGGTAGTTCGTGATCCAGAGGATCGGAAAGCGGCAGCAGGACCAGGTCACTGTGCCGCGAGAGCAGGGTGAGATGCTGCTCGGTGGCCACGTCCAGGCTGCGCTCGTCGCAGATCACCAGCGCCAGGCTGCCGGGGCGCAGCACCTCACGGGCGCGGCGCAGCACCTGGTTGAAGGTAATGCGCGGCACCTGGGCCAGGGCCGGATCCTGCAGCGCCCGATTGGCGTTGATCAGGTGATCGAAGAAGCGCAGCAGATTCTGCTTGCTGCGCCGTGGGCGGACCTCGTGCAGGCGTTCGCCGCCAAAGATCATGCCGCCGATGCGGTCGTTGTGCTCCAGCACCGCCCAGCCGATCAGCGCGGCCAGGCGTCCGGCCAGCACCGACTTGAATTGCCGGCGGGTGCCGAAGAAGGTGCGCGGACTCTGCTCCAGCAGCAGATAGACCGGCCGCTCGCGCTCTTCGTGGAAAAGCTTGGTATGGGGTTCCCGGGTGCGGGCGGTGACGCGCCAGTCGATGGCCCGTACGTCGTCACCGGGCTGATAGGCCCGTACCTGGTCGAAGTCCACGCCGCGACCGCGCAGGCGCGAATGGTGCAGGCCGATCAGCGGGCTGCGCCGTCCGGCGGCGGAAAACAGCTGCACCTCGACCACCCGGTGGCGCATCTCGATGAGCTCGGCCAGGCCCAGGGTCACGCCGTCGCGCTCGGGCATCTCAGGCCACGGCTACCAGATCGAGGATGCGTTGCACCACCCGGTCATGGTCGATGCCGGCGGCCTCCGCCTCGAAGGACAGGATGACGCGATGACGGAGGACGTCGAACACGACCGCCTGGATGTCCTCCGGGCTGACGAAGTCCCGCCCGGCCAGCCAGGCATGGGCGCGGGCGCAGCGATCCAGGGCGATGGAGCCGCGCGGACTGGCGCCATAGGTGATCCAGTGCGCCAAGTCCTGGTCGAAACGGCCCGGGGTACGGGTCGCCATGATCAGCTGGACCAGGTACTCCTCCACGGCGTCGGCCATGTACAGACCGAGCACCTCGCGGCGCGCGGCGTTGATGGCCGCCTGGGTGACGCGCTCGGTCGGCAGGGTCTCGCCGTCCAGGGCTTCGCCACGGGCCTGGGCCAGGATGCGGCGCTCCACCGAGGCGTCGGGATAGCCGATCTTGACGTGCATCAGGAAGCGGTCGAGCTGGGCCTCGGGCAGCGGATAGGTACCTTCCTGCTCGATGGGGTTCTGGGTGGCCATCACCAGGAACAGGTCAGGCAGGGGATAGGAGGTGCGGCCGATGCTCACCTGGCGCTCGGCCATGGCTTCCAGCAGCGCCGACTGCACCTTGGCCGGCGCCCGGTTGATCTCGTCGGCCAGGACCAGGTTGTGGAAGATCGGTCCCTGCTGGAAGGAGAAGCTCGCCGTGTCGGGACGATAGATCTCGGTGCCGGTGATGTCGGCCGGCAGCAGGTCGGGGGTGAACTGGATGCGGTGGAAGTCTGCTTCCAGGCCTTCCGCCAGGTCCTTGATGGCCTTGGTCTTGGCCAGCCCCGGGGCGCCTTCCACCAGCAGGTGACCATCCGCCAGGACCGCGATGAGCAGGCGCTCCACTAGGGTTTCCTGGCCGAGGATCTGGCTGGTCAGGTAGGTGCGAAGCACCTGCAGAGCGTCACGATGAGCCATGGGGCATCCTGAATACGGCGCTGGAGCGGTCAAGGGTGCTGGATTTTACTGCAAGCGGCGGCTGCCGCCCATGCCTGCGCTGACGTCGCGTCCAGAGCAGCCCTTGACGAAATTTTGACGTGCTCCTGATCAGGCTGGGCGACTGTCGACGCGGCAGAGGTCTCGCTTCGGCATGGCGCGGTGCGGCAAGACTGGCGTGCTACCGCTGGATGGTTAAACTCCCACGCCTACCGACCGCGCCCGAGGCCTCTGCGTGGCCGATCCCGAGCCGCTGGCCACCCGCCGCGAATCCCTGCTGCTTTTGACAAGGTGTTTTCATGTCGCAAACGGAAGTCCCCCAAACCCCGCGCGCCGCGGGCGCTCGCCCGCTGCCGACGCTGGGCAGCCACCTGAGCTTCGTCCTGGGCTGCGGCCTGGCGCTGCTGGTCATGTTCACCCTGCTGCGTCTGGCGCTGCTGGGCTACAACACCGACCTGATCGGCGCGTCGCCCTTCGCCACCTTCGCCGAGGCCTTCTTCAATGGCGCGCGCTTCGACCTGCGCCTGGTGGTCTATATCTGCGCCCCCTCGCTGTTCTGCCTGTTCAGCCTGAGGGCCATGGCCGCGCGCCGGCTGCAAGCCGGCTGGTTCACCCTGGCCGCCAGCCTTTGCCTGTTGCTGGGCGTCGCCGAGCTGAACTTCTATCGGGAATTCCACCAGCGGCTGAACAGCCTGGTGTTCCAGTACCTGCAGGAAGACCTGCACACCGTCACCAGCATGATCTGGAACGGTTTCCCGGTGGTGCGCCTGCTGCTGGCCTGGGCGGTGGCGACCCTGCTGCTGGGCCTGGTGTTCTTTGGCATCGAACGAGCCACCCGGCGCCATGCCGCGCTGCGACCGGCCGCCTGGTACCGCCGGGGTGCGGTGTTCATGCTCTGCCTGGTGGTGGCCGTCATCGCCGCCCGTGGCACCCTGAGATCCGGGCCGCCGCTGCGCTGGGGCGACGCCTATACCACCGATTCGATGTTCGCCAACCACCTCGGCCTGAACGGTACCCTGACCCTGATCGACGCCGCCGAGAACAGTTTTTCCGATCACCGCGACAACAGCTGGAAGGCCACCATGCCGGCCGCCGAGGCCCTGGCCACCACCCGGCAGCTGCTGCTGACTCCGCGCGATGAGCTGATCGACGCCGACAAGGCCGCCGTCCGCCGGATCTATACCCCGCCCGCCGACGGCCAGCTGCCCAAGGTGCGCAACGTGGTGGTGATCCTCATGGAAAGCATGGCCGGTCGCTACATCGGCGCCCTGGGCAATGAAGACGGCATCACGCCGAACTTCGACGCCCTGGCCAAGCAGGGCACCCTGTTCACCCGCTTCTTCTCCAACGGCACCCATACCCACCAGGGCATGTTCGCGACCATGGCCTGCTTCCCCAATCTGCCGGCCTTCGAGTACCTGATGCGCATGCCCGAGGGCGCGCACCAGTTCTCCGGCCTGCCGCAGCTGCTCAGTACCCGTGGCTTCGACGACGTCTACGTCTACAACGGCAACTTCCAGTGGGACAACCAGTCCGGCTTCTTCAGCAACCAGGGCATGACCCGCTTCGTCGGGCGCGAGGACTTCGTCGATCCGGTGTTCATGGATCCGACCTGGGGCGTCTCCGACCAGGACATGTTCGACCGCTCGGTGCAGGAACTGGACAAGCTGGCCAAGGCGCCGGACGGCAAGCCCTTCTATGCGCTCTTGCAGACCCTGTCCAACCACACCCCTTATGCGCTGCCCAAGGACCTGCCGGTCGCGCCGGTCACTGGCCACGGCTCGCTCGACGAGCACCTGACCGCCATGCGCTACGCCGACTGGTCGTTGGGTCAGTTCTTCGCCAAGGTCCAGCACGAGCCCTGGTACCAGGACACCCTGTTCGTCATCCTCGGCGACCATGGCTTCGGCAACAACGAGCAGATCACCGAGATGGACCTGTCGCGCTTCAACGTGCCGCTGCTGCTGATCGGTCCGGGCGTGCAGGACACCTTTGGCGCCCGTCGCGATACTGTGGGCAGTCAGATCGACGTGGTGCCCACCGTGCTGGCGCGCTTCGGCAAGCCGACTCAGCACCAGTGCTGGGGCCGTGACCTGCTGAGCTTACCCCAGGGCGATCAGGGCGTGGCCGTGATCAAGCCCTCGGGCAGCGACCAGACCGTGGCCCTGGTCACCGGCGATCGCATCCTGGTCAAGCCGCGCGACCGCGACGCCGTGCTCTATCGCTATCACCTGGGCACCCAGGCCGGTGGCGAGGTGCTCAAGGGCGACGCCAGTGCGCCCGAGCTGCAGAAGCGCCTGGAGGCCTTTATCCAGACCGCGACCGCCAGCCTGCTGGGTAATACCACCGGCATGACCGACAGCAAGGCTGCCGAGGCTCAGCGGCAGTAGTCTCGTCGTCCATGAAAAAGGCCGCCCGAGGGCGGCCTTTCTTTTTTGCCGGCAGCGATCAGGCCGCGATGACCACGTCTTCGGCCTGCAGGCCCTTGTCGCGCTGGATCACCGAGAATTCCACGCGCTGGCCTTCCATCAGCACTCTATGACCTTCGCCACGGATCGCGCGGAAGTGCACGAAGATGTCGTCGCCGGTGTCGCGGGAGATGAAGCCGAAGCCCTTGGAGGTGTTGAACCATTTCACCGTGCCGCGCTCGCGGTCATCGGCCAGCGGACGGGCCGGAGCGGCGGCGGCAGGGGCGGGACGCGCGGCCTGCCGCGGACGAATCTCGCTGTCGGCCACCGCGGCGTTGCCTGCCGTGGGGCGAAACTTTTCCGGCAGGCTGGCCAGAGCGGCGACCAGGGTCAGCCCCAGCGGCAGCAATTCGGCCGGCAGGCCGCCGATCTGCTCGAGGGGCGCCAGCAGGATAAAGGTCTGGGCCACGACGGCGATCACCAGCAGGGCGCTGGCGAGTTTCTGGGCACCGCTGCTGCGGCTACGGGAGAAAGGCGTGAAGAGGAGGGTGGCAAGACCCAGCAGGGCCAGATGGATGGACTCGGGTTGATCGAAGGACGAGGTGTCGGACTGCAGTCCGGGAATTGCCGATAACAGGAGCGCAGCAGCGCCCACCACGACATGGACAGTAGATAACGTGTTCAATGTGAAATCACCTTGGGATAGAGAACACGGGTCTGCCGAAACTGCCGAAACAGTGCTCGACAGCGGCGTGACCCGGCGCTAGGTGCGCGTCCTTATTAAACCCAAAAGGTGAAGGCCACTCAATCGTGGCACCGTCGCAGGTCCGCGCCTGCGACGGTGCCCGGACTCAGGCGGCGAGCAGGCTGCGCAGCATCCAGGCGGTCTTCTCGTGGGTCTGCATGCGCTGGGTCAGCAGATCGGCGGTGGGCTCGTCGTTGACCTTGTCCAGCAGCGGGAAGATGCCCCGCGCGGTGCGCACCACGGCTTCCTGACCCTGCACCAGCAGGCGGATCATCGCCTCGGCGTCCGGTACGCCTTCCTCTTCCTTGATGCTCGACAGGCGCGCATAGGCGGCGTAGGTGCCCGGTGCCGGGAAGCCCAGGGCGCGGATGCGCTCGGCGATGTCGTCCACCGCCACGGCCAGTTCGGTGTACTGCGTCTCGAACATGAGGTGCAGGGTGTTGAACATCGGCCCGGTCACGTTCCAGTGGAAGTTATGGGTCTTCAGATAGAGGGTGTAGGTGTCGGCCAGCAGGCGCGACAGGCCCTCGGCGATCTGGGCACGATCCTGTTCGGCGATTCCGATGTTGATTTCCATGCTGACGGCTCCTGTGCGTCGGTTGCGAAGGGCTCCGAGGCTATCACAGAACTGCTGGCCGTTTAGCCAGTGTTCGCGTGTCGAGCTGCGCGCCCGGCTACGGTAAAATCGTGACGGATGATATAGAATCTCCCGTTCAGTCGAGCACCCGGCCCTGGCGGCCCGGTGCCTCCACGCATTCAGCCTGTTCTAGAGAAGCGAAACCACGACCATGATGCGCAGCCACTATTGCGGCCAGTTGAACGAGAGCCTGGACGGCCAGGAAATCACCCTCTGCGGTTGGGTCCACCGCCGCCGTGACCACGGCGGGGTCATCTTCCTCGACATCCGCGATCGCGAAGGCTTGGCCCAGGTGGTGTTCGATCCGGATCGCGCCGAAACCTTCGCCAAGGCCGACCGCGTGCGCAGCGAATATGTCGTCAGGCTCACCGGCAAGGTGCGCCTGCGTCCCGAAGGCGCGCGCAATGCCAACATGGCCTCCGGCGCCATCGAGGTGCTGGGCTACGAGCTGGAAGTGCTCAACGAAGCGGAGACCCCGCCGTTCCCGCTCAACGAGTACACCGACGTCGGTGAAGAGACCCGCCTGCGCTATCGCTTCATCGACCTGCGTCGTCCGGAGATGGCCGAGAAGCTCAAGCTGCGCTCGCGCATCACCTCCAGCATCCGCCGCTACCTGGACGAAAACGGTTTCCTCGACGTGGAAACCCCGATCCTGACCCGCGCCACCCCCGAGGGTGCCCGCGACTACCTGGTGCCCAGCCGCACCCATCCCGGCAGCTTCTTCGCCCTGCCGCAGTCGCCCCAGCTGTTCAAGCAGCTGCTGATGGTCGCCGGCTTCGACCGCTACTATCAGATCGCCAAGTGCTTCCGTGACGAAGACCTGCGCGCCGACCGCCAGCCGGAATTCACTCAGATCGACATCGAGACCAGCTTCCTCGATGAAAAAGACATCATGGACATCACCGAGACCATGGTGCGCAACCTGTTCAAGGAAGTGCTGGACGTCGAGTTCGGTACGCTTCCGCACATGACCCTGGCCGAAGCCATGCGTCGCTTCGGTTCCGACAAGCCGGACCTGCGCATTCCGCTGGAACTGGTGGACGTGGAAGACCAGCTCAAGGACGTCGACTTCAAGGTCTTCGCCGGTCCGGCCAACGATCCCAAGTGCCGCGTCGCCGCGCTGCGGGTACCGGGCGGGGCGAGCATGCCGCGCAAGCAGATCGACGATTACACCAAGTTCGTCGGCATCTACGGCGCCAAGGGCCTGGCCTACATCAAGGTCAACGAGCGCGCCGCCGGCGTCGAGGGTCTGCAGTCGCCCATCGTCAAGAACATCCCGCTGGACAACATCAACGTCATCCTCGACCGCGTCGGCGCGGTGGATGGCGACATCGTGTTCTTTGGCGCGGACAAGACCAAGGTTGTCTCCGAGGCTCTGGGCGCGCTGCGCATCAAGCTCGGTCACGACCTGAACCTGCTGACCTGCCAGTGGGCGCCGCTGTGGGTGGTCGACTTCCCGATGTTCGAGGAAAACGACGATGGCAGCCTGACCGCCATGCACCACCCCTTCACCTCGCCCAAGTGCAGCCCGCAAGAGCTCAAGGCCAACCCCGGTGCCGCGCTGTCGCGCGCCTACGACATGGTGCTCAACGGCACCGAGCTGGGCGGCGGTTCCATTCGTATCCACGACAAGAAGATGCAGCAAGCCGTCTTCGAGGTGCTGGGGATCAGCGAAGCGGAACAGGAAGAGAAGTTCGGCTTCCTGCTGGACGCCCTGAAGTTCGGCGCACCGCCCCATGGCGGCCTGGCCTTCGGCCTGGATCGTCTGGTGATGCTGATGACCGGCGCCTCGTCGATTCGCGAAGTCATCGCCTTCCCGAAGACCCAGAGCGCGGCCGACGTCATGACCCAAGCGCCCGGCGCCGTCGACGCCAAGGCCCTGCGCGAGCTGCACATCCGCCTGCGCGAGCAGGCCAAGGCGGAATAAGCCTTACCGGAGGAGGGCGCCCAAGTCGGCGCCCTCCGTTTCCCTTTTTCATTGCGTCGCGGCCCTCGCGGCCGGCGCAGTCTTCGTCAAGACATTGGAGTAGCTTATGGCCGGTCATTCCAAATGGGCCAACATCAAGCATCGCAAAGAACGCCAGGATGCCAAGAAAGGCAAGATCTTCACCAAGATCATCCGTGAGCTGACCGTGGCCGCGCGCCAGGGCGGCGGCGTTCCAGCCGACAACCCCCGTCTGCGCCTGGCGGTGGACAAGGCGCTCACCGCCAACATGACCCGCGACACCATCGACCGGGCCATCGCCCGTGGCGTGGGCGCCGGCGAAGGCGAGAACGTCGAGGAACTGACCTATGAAGGCTACGCCCCGAGCGGCGTCGCCATCATCGTCGAAGCCATGACCGACAACCGCAACCGTACCGCGGCCGAAGTCCGCCATGCCTTCAACAAGTGCGGTGGCAACCTGGGTACCGACGGCTCGGTCGCCTATCTGTTCGAGCGCAAGGGCCAGATCAGCTACGCCCCTGGCCTGGACGAAGACGCCCTGATGGAAGCCGCGCTGGAAGCGGGTGCCGATGACGTGGTGGCCAACGACGATGGCTCCATCGACGTCTTCACCAGCTTCGCCGACTTCATCGCCGTCAACGAAGCCCTGACCGCCGCCGGCTACAAGGCCGACGAAGCCGAGGTGACCATGATCCCCTCGACCTCCGCGACTCTGGATCTGGATACCGCGCAGAAGGTACTCAAGCTGATCGACATGCTCGAAGACCTGGACGACGTGCAGAACGTCTATTCCAATGCCGACATCCCCGACGACGTCATGGCGCAGCTCGGCTGATGTCCCTCTACGAGCGCCTGCCGCCCGATGCGCCCGGCACCCTGGTGCTGGGCATCGACCCGGGCTCGCGGCTGACCGGCTTCGGCGTGGTGCGAGACACTGGACGGGGCTGCGAGTACGTGGCCTCCGGCTGCATCCGTACCGGTAACGGTCCGTTGCCGGAACGGTTGCAGATCGTCTATCGCGGTGTGCGCGACGTCATCGCCCAATACGGGCCGGTCACCATGGGCATCGAGCAGGTGTTCATGGCGCGCAACGCCGACTCGGCGCTCAAGCTGGGTCAGGCTCGGGGCGCGGCCATCGTCGCTGGCGCCGAGGGTGGCCTGGAGATCTCCGAATACACCGCGAGTCAGGTCAAGCAGGCCGTGGTCGGCAACGGCGGAGCGGACAAGCAGCAGGTGATGCTGATGGTCATGCACCTGCTGCGGCTGACCGAAAAGCCCCAGATCGACGCCTCCGACGCCCTCGCCATTGCCTTGTGCCATGCCCATACCCGGCAGAGCCTGGTCCCCCATGGCCTGCTGGCGACTCGCCGCCGCGGCGGCCGGCTGCGTCTCTAGTTTCATCCGCTCAAACATCTCGCTCCAGAAGTAGGAAGGTATCCCTGTGATCGGTCGTCTACGTGGCACCCTGGCGGAAAAGCAGCCGCCCCATCTCCTGCTCGACGTGGGCGGAGTCGGCTATGAGGTCGAAGTGCCCATGACGACCCTTTATCGGCTGCCGGCCCAGGGCGAGGTCGTCACATTGCATACCCACCTCGTGGTACGGGAAGATGCGCACCTGCTGTACGGGTTTGGCGAAAAACGCGAGCGAGAGCTGTTTCGCGAGCTGATCCGGCTCAATGGTGTCGGCCCCAAGCTGGCCCTGGCGTTGATGTCCAGTCTCGAGGTGGATGAATTGGTTCGCTGTGTTCAGGCCCAGGACACCTCTGTCCTGGTCAAGGTGCCGGGAGTGGGCAAGAAGACCGCCGAGCGCCTGCTGGTCGAGCTCAAGGACCGCTTCAAGGCCTGGGAAAATCTGCCGACCATCGCGCCTCTGGTTCTGCCGAACCAGGCCGCCGGCGCCGCCAGCGCCGAGGCCGATGCGGTCAGCGCCCTGGTCGCCTTGGGCTTCAAGCCCCAGGAAGCCAGTCGCGCCGTCGCTGCCGTGGAAGGGGAAGACCTTTCCAGCGAGGAACTCATCCGTCGCGCCCTGAAGGGCATGGTCTGATCCCATGATAGAAACCGATCGCCTGATCTCGGCCGGTGGCCGCGACCGAGAGGAATTCCAGGATCGCGCCATCCGTCCGGTGCGCCTGGCCGACTACATCGGCCAGCCGGTAGTGCGCGACCAGATGGGCCTGTTCATCCAGGCGGCCAAGGGCCGAGGCGAGGCCCTCGACCACACGCTGATCTTCGGCCCACCCGGCCTGGGCAAGACCACCCTGGCCAACATCATCGCCCAGGAAATGCAGGTTTCCCTCAAGAGCACCTCAGGCCCCGTGCTGGAGCGCCCGGGCGATCTCGCGGCGCTGCTGACCAACCTGGAAGCGGGCGATGTGCTCTTCATCGACGAGATCCATCGGCTCTCGCCCATCGTCGAGGAGGTGCTCTATCCGGCGATGGAGGACTACCAGCTCGACATCATGATCGGCGAGGGTCCGGCGGCGCGCTCCATCAAGCTGGATCTGCCGCCCTTCACCCTGGTCGGGGCGACCACCCGCGCCGGCATGCTGACCAATCCGCTGCGTGACCGCTTCGGGATCGTCCAGCGCCTGGAGTTTTACGGCACCGCGGACCTGGCCACCATCGTCACGCGTTCGGCCGGCATCCTGGGCCTTGCCATCGAAGCCGAAGGGGCGATGGAGATCGCCCGCCGGGCACGGGGCACGCCGCGGATCGCCAACCGCCTGCTGCGGCGGGTACGGGACTTCGCCGAGGTCCGCGGGCAGGGCCATATCAGCCACGACATCGCCAGTCGTGCCCTCGACCTGCTGGACGTCGATGCCCAGGGCTTCGATCACCAGGATCGCCGTCTGCTGCTGACCATGATCGACAAGTTCGATGGCGGCCCGGTGGGGGTGGATAGCCTGGCGGCAGCCATCAGCGAAGAGCGTCACACCATCGAAGATGTGCTGGAACCCTATTTGATCCAGCAAGGCTATATCATGCGCACGCCGCGCGGGCGGGTGGTGACCCGGCATGCCTATCTGCACTTCGGACTCAACCTGCCGACGCGTCTGGCCCAGGGCGGTACGCCCGATCTGTTCGAGGTCAATGGTAACTAAATGCAGTTGCGAACATTTCTGATTGGCAACGGCGAGGCTAGGTTCTAGAGTATGCACGCGCAATCGCGGAGCCCGTCGCCGTCCGTCCTCAGGTGTCGTGTCTACTACGAAGATACCGATGCCGGCGGCATCGTCTACTACGTCAACTACCTCAAGTTCATGGAACGCGCCCGCACCGAGCGACTGCGCGCGCTGGGCTATGCCCAGTCCGAACTCGCCCGGGACGGTCTGCTCTTTGTCGTCCACAGCAGCGAAGCGCGCTACCATGCGCCCGCGCGCCTGGATGACGAACTGCTGATCGGCGCCGAGGTGGTCGAGGCGAAGCGCGCCAGCCTCAGGTTTTACCAAGAGGTGCGGCGGGCAGAAGACGAGGTCCTGCTCTGTGAAGGGTGGGTGACGGTCGCCTGCGTGCGTGCTGACAGCTTCAGGCCCCGGGCGATCCCGACGGCCATGCGAACGGTTCTTGCCGGAAATCCGGCGTCAATTCAATCAGGAGATTAAGCGTGCAACCCAACGTCGACCATATGTCCATGTGGAGCCTCGTCGCCAATGCCAGTCTGGTGGTGCAACTGGTGATGCTCATCCTGGTCGCAGCCTCTGTCACGTCCTGGATCATGATCATCCAGCGCGGCAATGCCATGCGTGCCGCCAAGCGTTCCCTGGATGCCTTCGAAGAAAAATTCTGGTCGGGCATCGATCTGTCCAAGCTGTATCGCCAGGCCGGCAGCAACCCCGACCCGGACTCCGGCGTCGAGCAGATCTTCCGCGCCGGCTTCAAGGAGTTCTCCCGCCTGCGTCAGCAGCCCGGCGTGGATCCCGATGCGGTGATGGAAGGCGTCTCGCGCGCCATGCGCGTCGCCATCTCCCGTGAGGAAGAGAAGCTCGAGCAGGCCCTGCCGTTCCTGGCCACCGTCGGTTCCACCAGCCCCTACGTGGGTCTGTTCGGTACCGTCTGGGGCATCATGAACTCCTTCCGTGGCCTGTCCACGGCGCAGCAGGCGACCCTGGCCACCGTGGCGCCCGGCATCGCCGAGGCCCTGATCGCCACCGCCATCGGTCTGTTCGCCGCCATTCCCGCCGTCGTGGCCTACAACCGCTTCGCCGCCCGTTCGGAAATGCTGATCAACCGCTACTACACCTTTGCGGACGAGTTCCAGGCCATCCTGCACCGCAAAGTCCACGCCAGCGACGAATAAAGAGGTATCCCATGGTTCCTCGCCGCCAGAAACGCAAGCCCGTCGCCGAGATGAACGTGGTGCCCTACATCGACGTGATGTTGGTGCTCCTCGTCATCTTCATGGTGACGGCGCCCATGCTCAATCAGGGCGTCAAGGTCGACCTGCCCAAGGTCGACAGTCAGGCCCTGCCGCAAGACAACGACAAGCAGATCCTCACCGTCTCGGTGAAGTCCGACGGTACCTACTACTGGAACGTCGGGTCCGAGGTGGATACCGATCAGAAGGCCAAGTCCGAGACCGCCGTGTCGCTGCCGCAACTGAGTCAGCAGGTCGGTGCCATCATGCGTCAGCGTGCTGACACCCAGGTGTTCATCCGCGGTGACAAGGCCGCCAACTATGGTGTCGTCGCCGGTGCCATGGGTGCCTTGCAACAGGCCGGCGTGCCCAACGTCGGGTTGATTACCGAGGCGCCTTGATGCGACACCGCGAGCGTTCGTCGTCCGAAAGTTATTTCTGGCCGGTCATCTGGGCAGTCGCCCTGCATGTGCTGATTTTCGGCCTGCTGTTTGTCAGCTTCGCCTTTACCCCTGAACTGCCCCAGTCGCGCCCGGTGGTTCAAGCGACCCTGGTCCAGCTCAAGTCGAAGAGCTCGGCGCAGGTCCAGACCGAGCAAAAGTTGGCAGGGGAGGCGAAGAAGACCGCGGCCAAACAGTACGAGCAGGAGCAGCTGGAGCAGCGTCGCGAGCAGCAGGAAGCCCAGCGTGAAGCGGCGGCGGCCAAGGCGGCTCAGCAACAGAAGGAAGCCCAGCACCAGGCCGCGGAACAAAAGAAAGCCGACGACGCTCGAAAGGCGCAGCAAGCGGAAGCGGCGGCCAAGGCCGCCGAGGCCAAGGCTGAGGCTGAGAAACAGTCCGAGGCCGCCAAGGCGGCTGCGGAAGCCAAGCAGGCTGCCGAGCAGAAGAAGCAGGCGGACATCGCCAAGAAGAAAGCCGACGAAGCCGCCAAGCAGAAGGCGGCCGACGAAGCGGCCAAGAAAGCGGCGGCAGAAGCGGCCAAGCAGAAATCGGCGGAAGAAGCCAAGCAGAAGGCCGCAGCCGAGGCTGCCAAGAAGGATGCGGCAGCGGAAGCGGCGAAGAAGAAAGCGGCTGACGACGCCAAGAAGAAGGCTGCCCAGGCAGCTGCACGCAAGGCGGCAGAAGACAAGAAGGCCCAGGCGCTGGCGGAGCTGTTGTCCGATGATACCCAGCGGCAGCAGGCCCTGGCCGAAGAGCAGGGCGACGAGGTGGCATCGAGCTTCGATGACCTGATCGTGCGTCTGGTCAGCGAGCAGTGGACGCGTCCGCAATCGGCGCGCAACGGCATGAGCGTCGAAGTGCAGATCAACATGCTGCCGGATGGGACCATCACCAGCGCGACGGTGACCCGTTCCAGTGGCAACAAGGAATTCGATAATTCAGCGGTATCGGCCGTGCGTAACGTCGGTCGTATCCGTGAGCTGCAACAGCTGGATCGCAAGACCTTCGATCAGCTGTACCGTCAGCGCCGCATGATCTTCAAACCGGAGGACCTGAGTCTGTGAACACCCTGATCCGTTACATTCTGCTGGGCCTGGTCCTGGTGGTGGGCTCCGCCCAGGCGGCCGATCCGCTGGTGATTTCCAGCGGTAGTGATCGCGCCATCCCGATCGCCGTCGTGCCCTTCGGGTGGCAGGGTGGTCAGCCACTGCCGGAAGATCTGGCCAACATCGTCAGCGACGACATGCGCAATTCCGGGGTGTTCTCGCCGATTCCGCGCCAGAACATGCTGAGCCAGCCGAGCCAGGCCAGCGAAGTGATCTTCCGCGACTGGAAAGCCCTGGGCGCCAACTATGTGCTGGTGGGCAACGTCGTGCCCAACGGTGGTCGACTGCAGATCAGCTACGCCCTGTTCAACGTGTCCACCGAACAGCAGGTCCTGACCGGCAATGTCGGCGGCAGCACCGATCAGCTGCGCGACATGGCGCACTTCATCTCCGACCAGGCCTATGAAAAGCTGACCGGGGTGAAAGGTGCCTTCTCCACGCGCATCCTCTATGTGACCGCCGAGCGCTTCTCCGCGACCAACACCCGCTATACCCTGCAGCGCGCCGACTATGACGGTGCCCGCTCGGTAACCCTGCTGCAATCGCGAGAACCCATCCTGTCGCCGCGTTTCGCGCCGGACGGCAAGCGCATCGCCTACGTCTCCTTCGAGCAACAGCGTCCGCGCATCTTCCTGCAGTACATCGATACCGGTCGTCGCGAGCAGCTGACCAACTTCGAAGGTCTGAATGGCGCTCCGGCGTTCTCGCCCGATGGCAATCGTCTGGCCTTCGTGCTGTCCAAGGACGGCAACCCCGAGATCTATGTGATGGACCTGGGCTCCCGTGCCATTCGTCGTGTGACGAATGACTCCTCCATCGATACCGAGCCGTTCTGGGGCAAGGATGGTCAGACCATTTACTTCACCTCCGATCGCTCCGGCAAGCCGCAGATCTACAAGGCCAGCGTCAGTGGCGGGGGTGCTGAGCGCGTGACTTTCGTTGGCAACTACAACGCCAACCCGAAACTTTCGGCGGATGAAAAGACGCTGGTCATGGTGCATCGCCAGGAAGGTTTCACCAATTTCCAGATCGCTGCACAAGACCTCCAGCGCGGCTCTGTGCGGGTACTTTCCAACACCAGCCTCAACGATTCGCCCACTGTTGCGCCCAATGGCACCATGCTAATCTACGCCACCCGCCAGCAGGACCGAGGCGTACTGATGCTTGTCTCCATCAATGGTCGCGTCCGGATTCCTCTTCCCACCGCCCAGGGTGACGTGCGCGAGCCTTCCTGGTCTCCTTACCTGAACTGACGGCTAATTAGAAAAGTCCTTAGAAACACCAACATTGCGGTTCTTTTAGGAGTTACATGATGGAAATGCTGAAATTCGGCAAGTTCGCTGCACTGGCTCTGGCCATGGCTGTCGCCGTGGGCTGTTCCTCCAAGGGCGGCGACGCCTCCGGTGAAGGCGCTGGTGCTGGCGCTGGCGCCGGTGCTGTCGACCCGAACGCTGGCTACGGTGCCAACGCCGGTGCCGTTGACGGCAGCATGGGCGATGAAGCCGCTCTGCGCGCCATCACCACCTTCTACTTCGAGTACGACAGCTCCGACCTGAAGCCGGAAGCCATGCGCGCTCTGGACGTTCACGCTCGCGACCTGAAGGCCAGCGGCCAGCGCGTCGTTCTGGAAGGTCACACCGACGAACGCGGTACCCGCGAGTACAACCTGGCGCTGGGCGAGCGTCGTGCCAAGGCCGTTCAGCGCTACCTGGTGCTGCAGGGCGTATCCCCGGCTCAGCTGGAGCTGGTGTCCTACGGTAAAGAGCGTCCGGTTGCCGTCGGTCACGACGAGTCTTCCTGGGCTCAGAACCGTCGCGTCGAGCTGAAGAAGTAATAAACGATGTCCAAGCGCCTGCAGTTCTTGATCGCCCTGACCCTTGGTGTACCGGTTGTCGCCGCGGCTCAGGTTCCCGTACAGGATGGTAGTTATGGTGTTGCCCAGTCCGCTGGGCAAGGCTATGGCAACGCAGGCGCGGCCAGTGCCGGAAACGGGGCTCCCGTTTCCGGCATGGGTCAACTGTTCATGCAGTTGCAACAGATGCAGGATGACATCGCTCGCCTGCGTGGCCAGGTCGAGGTTCAGGAAAACGAGATCCGCCAGCTCAAGCAGGAAGGATTGGATCGTTACCAGGATCTGGATGGTCGACTCTCCCAGCTTTCTTCCGCTCCTGCCAACGCAGGTGCCGGAGCCGCTGCCGGTGCCGCCCAGGGTGGCGCCATCGCGGCAAACAACGCGCCGACTCCGCCTGCTTCCGCGGGGGCACCGGCCGCCAGTAGCGAACCGGGTGATCCGGCGAAGGAAAAGCTGTACTACGACGCTGCCTTCGATCTGATCAAGGCCAAGGATTTCGACAAGGCCAGTCAGGCGTTCAACGCCTTTCTGCGCAAGTATCCCAACAGCCAGTATGCGGGCAACGCCCAGTACTGGCTAGGTGAAGTGAATCTGGCCAAGGGCGATCTGCAGGCCGCTGGCCAGGCATTCGCCAAGGTCAGCCAGGCCTATCCCACCAGCAACAAGGTGCCGGATTCGCTGTACAAACTGGGTGGCGTCGAGCAGAAGCTCGGCCGCACCGATCGGGCCAAGGGCATGTACCAGCAGGTCATCAGCCAATATCCCGGAACCTCCGCTGCGCAGCTGGCGCAGCGGGATCTGAAAAGCCTGCCCTAGCGCAGGCTTTTTTCTTCTATCTCCCGCAACGGAGGCGGATGGCCTGTTTAGCCGTCACGCCCGTGGCTTCTATGCAAAAAGATACCCTACGTCTTACCGAAATCTTCTATTCGCTCCAGGGTGAGGCCCGCACCGTCGGTCTTCCCACCGTCTTCGTCCGGCTCACCGGCTGCCCCCTGCGCTGCCAGTATTGCGATACGGCCTATGCCTTCACCGGTGGTGAGATCCATCATCTCGATGCCATCCTGGAGCAGGTCGCCAGCTACCGGCCACGCCATGTCTGTGTGACCGGTGGCGAACCGCTGGCGCAGCCCAATTGCCTCAAGCTGCTCGAGCAGCTGTGTGATGCTGGCTACGAGGTATCCCTGGAAACCAGCGGTGCTCTGGATGTCAGTGGCGTGGACGTGCGCGTCAGCAAGGTCGTCGACCTCAAGACCCCTGGATCCGGGGAAATGGGGCGCAACCTTTACGCCAACATCGCTCATCTCACACCGAACGATCAGGTCAAGTTCGTCATCTGCTCGCGTGAAGACTACGACTGGGCGGTTTCCAAGCTGATCGAATATCGCCTGGATCAGCGGGCGGGGGAGGTGTGGTTCTCGCCCAGCCATGGCCAGGTGGTGCCGCGTGAGCTGGCGGAATGGATCGTGGCCGACAATCTGCCGGTGCGTTTCCAGTTGCAGCTGCACAAGATTCTCTGGAACGACGAGCCGGGACATTGAGCATGAGTCAGCCTAAAGCGGTCATCCTTCTTTCCGGCGGCCTGGATTCCGCCACCATCGTTGCCATGGCCAAGGCCCAGGGCTTCGCCTGCTACACCATGAGTTTCGACTACGGCCAGCGCCATCGCGCCGAGCTGCAGGCTGCCGAGCGCGTAGCGCGTCAGCTGGGTGTCGTCGAGCATAAGGTGATCGGCCTGGATCTCAACGGAATCGGTGGCTCGGCCCTCACCGACCCGGACATCGCCGTGCCGGAGACGCCGGGCGAGGGCATCCCCGTTACCTATGTGCCGGCGCGCAACACCGTGTTCCTGTCGCTAGCCCTGGGTTGGGCCGAGGTGATCGGCGCTCGCCATCTCTTCATCGGGGTGAACGCGGTGGATTACTCCGGCTATCCGGATTGCCGGCCGGAGTTCGTCGAGGCCTTCGAGCGCCTGGCCAATCTCGCCACCAAGGCGGGTGTGGAAGGGGATACCTTCAGGATCGAAGCCCCGCTGCAGTATCTGTCCAAGGCGCAGATCGTCGAGACCGGTACCCGGCTGGGCGTGGACTACGGTCTGACCGTGTCCTGCTATCAGGCCAACGGCGAAGGCGAGGCCTGCGGCCGTTGCGACAGCTGCCGCCTGCGCGCCGAAGGCTTCAAGGCGGCCAAGATTTCCGACCCCACCCGCTACCAGTAAAAAAATTTCATCTAGGGTGTTGATTCTCCTGAGAAAATCGCTAGAATGGCGGCCACTAACGGGTCGTTAGCTCAGTCGGTAGAGCAGTTGGCTTTTAACCAATTGGTCGTAGGTTCGAATCCCACACGACCCACCATCTTCACCAGAAACCCTCCGCAAGGAGGGTTTTTGCGTTTCAGGGTGTTTGAAAGGCCGCGATCGGTACGTTTGATCCCTGGTTACACTGCCGCTTGCCCACTGAATGATGTGGCAGAGGCGTGACGATCCTTGCCGTGTCAGGCCGTGAGTCGAGAAGAAGGCTTGCATACCGCAAGATCTTACGATCTGGGTGCGTTCTACTTAACCGACCCGCCACCTCAGGGTGCACTTTCTTCACACCATCACGGAGCACGGCAATGAGCCCAGATAGCAGCGAAGTGACAGAGGGTTTCCTCCTGCTAGGGTACGCAGATGCCCGGTTGTTGAAGCTTTACCGAACTGGTGAAGTGGACACCCTTGAACTGGTGCGTGATATGGCTTCGCTGACCCTCAACGCCGAGGGCAGTGGGGAAGCGGTACCTGTTTATGAGCAGACCCTTGCCTACGACTCCTTGCCCCAAGCGTGCATGAACAAGACCATTTGCCTTGCCGGAGCGAATGAGGAAGGCGCTATGGATACGCTGATTCGGCATCTTGAAGAGGGTCTCGCCGAAGGCCTTGAATTGCATCCGTTCGATGAGCATGAGCAGCGACTGGATCTGCCGGAGGAGGAGTTCGCGGATTACTCCGAAGAAGATCTGATTGAAGCCACGCGCCTGGCCATGGCGGAGCTCGCAGCTGATGAGGAGGCTAGCGGAGCGAGTTACCAGGGGCTGCCTCCCAGGTCCAAGCGCTAAGGGTTCTCGTAAAGCTGCCTTGATCAGCCTTTAGCCAAGATGGTAGGTCCTCACACCCTGCGGAGGATTGGCAACGGAGCCAGGAGCGCCTGACTGTCCGGCAGGCATTGAGCGAATGGCGTATCCAACGAAGTCTCGCTGCAAAAAAGGACGTAGTGGCAATTGGCTACTCTGACAGGTAAGGTTAATAACCTTAACATCGACCTGTGTCATTCTTAGTACCTTCTCAGCCTTTTCTCGTACGTATGACTGCCTCACGAAGACCTCCCCGCGGCGCGGGCCGCACCGCCAAGCCCGATTCGCTCCGCGCTGCCCACGAGCAGATCACCCGCAACAACGGCACGCTCGCCGATATCGCCGATCTTATCGAGATGGAGGGCAAGGCCAGGCCTGGGCGGCAGCAACCTGACCCTTCCAAGCGCTCCCGTTCCGCAGCCGACAGCCCGACCGGTACGCCCCAGGCGAAGACGGTGGAGCAGGGCAGTCATGGCTCTTTCCTCGCGCAGCCAGTGTTCGGAATCCCATTGCTGGCGCTGCTGGTTTGCACACTGATCCTGGGCGCTGCCGTCGGGGTGCCTCTCGGTGTGGTGACCTACGGAACCGCGCTCTACACGGCGGTGCTGGACGGAATGGCGATCTTCTAGGTTCTGTAAGAAAAATCGCCGAGCGAAGGTCAGGCGAGGCGAAAAAGGCTGAGGAAGCGGAGTTTACGAGCGGTAAATGAGCATTCCGAAGCCTGTTTCAACGAAGCGTCACCGAGCGTAGGCATTTTTCGTACAAAACCTAGGCAGTCTGTGGTGGGGCGTCGTGGTCGCCGCTCGGAACGAGTCGAGGGCAGTGGCTGGTTATTGCGCGTCAGGCTTCCAGAGACGCCGTAAGCTGCCGCTCCTGGCCATCCGGATCTGCCTCGGGTCTGCCCAGCAGATAGCCCTGGGCGAGCCGCACGCCCAGGTGTCGCAGCTGCGCCAACTGATCAGCAGTTTCCACACCCTCGCAGAGCACTTCCAGTTTCATGGCCTCGCCGAGCAACAGCAGGGAAGTCAGGACCTGGCCGCGCTGTTCTTCATCCTTGATCGCCAGAATCCGGCGATCAAGTTTGATCAGCTGAAAGGGCAGCTCCAGGATGGGGCCCAATCCAGCATAGCCACTGCCGAAATCATCCAGGGCCATGCGAATGCCCAGCAACTGGAGGAGGGCGAAGGACTGGCGGGTGCGGGTATCTATGACCAGTTCCACCCCTTCGGTGACTTCCAGCACCAGGCGATTGGGCGCCAGGCGCGAGAGTCTGAGGGCCGCGGACACCCGCTCGTGCAGCATGGGGTCGGCGAACTGCAGCGGTGAAAGATTGATGGAAACGCTCAGGTGAGGCGACCACTGGCTGGCTGCCAGGCAGGCCTCCTTCACTACCCATTCGCCCAGGGCGATGATGAAGTTGCCCTGTTCGGCCAGCGGAATGAAGATGTCCGGCGATACCATGCCGAGGGTGGGGTGGTTCCAGCGCAGCAGCGCCTCATAGCCGATCACCTGCTGCGGCTGAACGCGATAGATGGGTTGGTAGTGCAGAAGGAATTCATTACTGGCGAGTCCCTTGCGGACATCGTCCGGCGTGAGCAATGCCGCATGCTCAAGAGGCGCACCCAGGACGGCCTCGACACCACCTTCGAACACCCGATCACGGCCATCGCGTTTGGCGCGGTAGAGGGCTCGATCCGCGCAATCCAGCAGATCGTCCGCGGTACTCAAGCCGACGATGCCGCTACGCGCGATGCCTATGCTGACGGTGACATAGGTCTTGTCGTCTTGACGCCCCTGATGCGGAATCTGCAGGTCACGAATGCGTTGCAGGATGGTTTCCGCCGCAGCGAGTGCCTGAGCCGGACCGACGTGCCTTAGGATGACGACAAACTCTTCGCCTCCGTAACGGCCAACCAGGTCGCCAGCGCCTAGGCCTACTGCCAGGGTGGTAGCCACGGTGCGTAGGCATTCGTCTCCGGCGAGGTGGCCATAGTGATCGTTGTAGCGCTTGAAATGATCCACGTCGATCAGGAGCACGGCGCCTTGCTCACCTGCCAGGCGCGATTGCCAGAAGGCTTCGAGCAGCGGACGCAACTGACGGCGATTGGCGAGGCCGGTGAGCGAATCCGTTTCCGAGAGGATCTGCAGGTCCTGATTGGCCGAATTCAAGGACGCCAGGCGGACTTCTTCGCGCAACTTGTACAGATAGGTGCGACGACCCTCGACATTGAGCCAGTAACTGGCCAGAAGGGAAAAGAACGCCATCACGACGGCATTGGTGATCATCAAACCGCCCACGATGGCCGATACGGAGGCTTCGTGAACGGCGATGCAGATGACGGTTAGCGCGAAGCCGTTGAACGCAAGGGCAGGCGGCAGAGCGCTCTTCATGCAGGTGTTGACGAAGGTGAGCATCAGCGGCCAGGTGAAAATGAACAGCGTCTGGTTCATTTCCTTGCCGGCCGGGCCATTGATCACCAAGTTGTAGACCACCAGCAGACCGACGTAGAACGGTAGCAAGGCCAGAGCTTCACGCCAACGAACGGGGACTACCCGCAGCAGGCAGATGACTAGCAGTGTGAAGGGGGTGGCTATTCCCAGCATCTGGCCGGCTGCCCACGGCAGGGCATCTTCCATCAGCAGCCACCACCAGAGCAGGAAGCTGTTGTAGCTCAGGGTCCCGATGAGGAGGCAGCGCGTGAGATGGCGGCTACGCTGTTCATGGATGTCCTGATGAAACAAGCGCTCCAGCACCGGCGCGAAGGAAAAGGGCCCCACGGGCACGGCAAGCGTCTGATCGACGAGCCGACCAAGCTCTGGAGAGGTTTTCATAGGGGGTCCGGGCTGACAGGGTGAATAGCAAGGTCCGAAGGCTGACGTTTGGTGGCAATATGATGGCACTTTGTGACCGGCCTCTCGGTTAGAGATTCAGCCCACATGACCGGCGGTTGAGTTGGAGAACCTGACGGCTCGCCCCCTCCGCACCGCGGAGGAGGCTAGGGTCTTTTCAGACCTTGAAGCGAGCGGTCGTCTCCTGCAGCCGCACCCCGATACGTGCCAGTTCCAGGCTTGACGAAGCCGTCTCTTCGCTGGCCGCAGCGGTCTGTTCGGAGATGTCGCGGACAGTGGTGACGCTGCGGCTGATCTCTTCGCCCGCCGCACCCTGCTGTTCCGCGGCGCAGGCGATCTGGCCGTTCATCGACTCGATGTCCTTGACCGACTGGGTGATCCGCTTGAGCATCTCGCCCGCCTCGCGGGACAGGCCGACGCTGCTGTCGGTCAACTGCACGTTATGGTCGAGCACCGTCGCCATGCGGTCGGTGCTCTGGTGCAGACCGGTGATGAGCTGGGCGATCTCGTCCGTCGAGGAGCGGGTACGCTGGGCCAGACCGCGGACCTCGTCGGCGACCACGGCGAAGCCGCGTCCCGCCTCGCCTGCGCGGGCGGCTTCGATGGCGGCATTGAGCGCCAGCAGATTGGTCTGTTCGGCCACGGCCTTGATCACGTCGAGCACGCCGCCAATGCTGTCGGCGTGGCCGCGCAAGGTGGTCATGGCGATCTTGGTCGACACCATCTCGCTGGCCAGCAGCTCAATCTGGGCGACGGCCTTGCTGACGGCCTGGTCGCCCTGCTGAGCCTGCTGACTGGCTTCCAGCGCCGAGCGGGCGGCTGCCCCGGCATTGCGCGCCACCTCGTGGGTAGTCGCCGTCATTTCCTGCATCGCGGTGGCGATCTGATCGGTTTCGCTCTTCTGGGATTGCACGCCGGCGCTGGTCTGTTCGGTAACCGCCGAGAGCTGTTCGGCGGCACTGGCAACCTGGACGACGCCGTCCTTCATCTCGCCGATCAGCCCACGCAGGTTGGTGGTCATCTGCTGCATGCTGATCTGTAGCGCGCCCAGTTCGTCCTTGCGGGTCACTTCCAACTGACGGGTAAAATCGCCGTTGGCGACCGTTTGCGCCAGGAGGACGGTGTCCTTCAGAGGGTGGACGATGGACCGCGTGATCAGCCAGGCGCCGATGAGGCCCAGGGCGATCGCGATGGCCAGCCATACCAGCAACAGCTGACGTGCACCGCTTACATCCGTCAGCTGCAATTCCTTCTGGATCGCGGTGAGCTTGTCGGCAATCGACAGCAGCGACGTGATGGTCGTGGTGATACCGGCCTGACCCTGATCCACCTGTACCTGGGTGGTGATCAGTTGCTGCAGGCGTTGCTGGTAGCCCGCGATTTCATTGCCAAGTGTCTGCAGGGCCTCGGTCGGCAGGCCGCTGGTCGTGCCGAGCAGCTTGACCTTTGCCTGAATCTCATCCAAGGCGCGGTGGGCAGCGCTCTCGTTTTCCTTGCCGGGCGTGGTGGCATAGCTGCGCAGGGCAATGCGCATCTGCTGCAAATCGATGAAGAGGGCCGCCACCTGCTGGCGGTCTTCGAAACGCCCCTCCTGGGCATTGGCTGCTGTGGCTAGGGCCAGCAGATAGGTGTTGGCCGCTTCCGCCGTGGCGGTGGCAGCCTGCTGGACGGCCGCGCGTTCGCGGGTTGCCGTCACCACCTGGTTGTAGAAGTCCCGATAGCGCTTGAGGGCGGCCTTGGCTTCGCTCAGCAGGGCTTCGTTGGCCTTCGAATTGAAGTTGGGCGTGACGCTCTGCAACTGAGCCTCGATCTTGTCGAGCGCGGCCAGCCATTTGGCCGCCTGGGTATCGTCGGCCTTGACGATATAGACGAGCCGCTCGATGCGCATGTCGCGCGCCAGGGTACTGAATCCGGAGATATCACTGATCCTTTCACTGCGGTCGCGCAGAGCGTCCGTGGCCTGCCATCCGGTATAGGCCACCAGCAGGATCATGCCAATGAGTAGGGAGAAACCAAGCGTCAGCTTGGCCCGAACGCTGATGTTGCTGAGAAGATTCCAGCCATTGTGCTGCATGGTGACTACCTGGATAGGGGGCGGGGTTGAGTGAGCCTCAGCCGGACATACATTTTTTGTTATCGCAATACCTATCGGTGTAAGAGGGCACCTGGAATAGCTAGCGCGATGGAGTGTGATTTTTTGCTACCAGCCGCTTACCAGATCTGTGCAGTGATGAGCCCAGTGGCGCGCGTCTTTACGGACAACCTAAATGTTGCGAGTTAGTCTGACCTTAAGAGTGAAAAAGTGATCCATGTCACAGCTTTTGGGGGGATGGCTGGTGGTTATCTCTGGATAGACGGCTTATTGCCATTCTGGCTGATGGCTCGGGGCTGATCAGCCGAACGCAGGCGGAGTAGGATCCATGACCTTGACTCAGGGCCGTCAGCAAATCGAGGTGCTTGGCCTGGAGCGTTCGTCTGGCGTCAGTGCAGGAGAACGCTTGTTAGGCAATTGCCGTTCGGCGCTGGGCACCTCTGCCCGCACCACCGGTTCTGCTGGTGTCCGGAAACTTGCCAGTCGCCTGGATCGAGGGCTACTGTGTAAATAGACAGTTATGGAGCCTGTGCCCATGGCTCATAGCCAGCCGCCCCAGCCGACCTCCTATGAGCGCCTGACGATGCGAGTGTCGCGGCTGGTCAACAATGCGCGCGGGATCATCGACAAGCACGTGCACGTGGAGCGTCTGGCGGCGAGCCGTGAGGACTGGGCACTGTTGCTGGAAGCCTTTGGCGAGACCGAAGGCCTGATCGTGGCCCATCGCGATGACGGTAGCATCGACCTGTTCTGGAGGGTCAGCTACGACGACTACTGAGCGAAGGCGCGGCCGACAGCGCCGGACAGGCGTCGCACGACGTGCCGGATCGTGACATTGTCGCAGGTCGAGAGCTGGCGACGTCACGGCCGTGCAGTAGGGCTGGCTTAGATGCCATTTCAGGGATCGTCGCTTGGAAGGAGATCAGGATGGACATCCAGCGCTTGGGAACGGCCTGGGCTCCGGCCTATCGGCAGCTGATGTTGGAGGCTTACACCGCACATCCGGAGGCCTTCACTTCGAGCCCGCAGGAGCGGGAGAGTCTGCCGCTCAGTTGGTGGGAGGGTCGTCTGCAGGAAGGCGCCCAGGCGGGCGAGCGGGTCTGGGGTGCGACCCATGGCGCGGATCTGCTGGGCGTTGTCGGCCTTGGCCTCGAGACGCGGGAAAAGGGCCGGCACAAGGCGATTCTGTTCGGGATGTACGTGCCCATCCAGTACCGGCGCCTGGGCATAGCGAAGGCCTTGCTGGACGAGCTGCTGGCCCATGCGCAGGAGCTGTCCAGGCTCAGGGGCATTCAGCTCACGGTCACCGAAGGCAACCATGCCGCTCAGGCGCTCTATGAACAGGCGGGCTTCACGGTCTTTGGCCGCGAGCCGCTGGCAGTCGCTGTGGGCAATACCTTTGTCACCAAGCTGCACCTCTGGTGTGATCTGGACACCCTGAGGCGCCGCTAGCGCTCAGGCGCTGGACTGCGTGACCGGGACCGGGCCAGGATCAGGGCTTTCAGCCAGCAGCACTATCGGCAGCGACCCGGGGCATGCCTTTCCTGCCTCGACCCTGGGTCGCCGTTCTGTACTCTATAAGATGTCGTAAAACCGCCTCGAAAGAATTGTCATAGCGTCACATCTGCCCTCTAGGCTCGCCGCCCCAGACAACTTGTAACAAGTTGTATCAAAGAGGCTAAGGGGAAGAGTCGGTGAAACGTTCAGGCAATAAACCCGCGGTAATCACGGCCGTGTTGACGGCATCACTGCTGGCGGTGTCGGTGCAGGCCGCTAGCCGCTCGGGTAGCAATGCCACCAATGGGGTCGATCTGCTGTCGGGATACAATAAGCTCTGGACGCCGGGCGCTACCTGGAATACTGGATCCCCGACCGCCCTGGGCGCGCCCATCCTGCAGCGCAACGTGCAGTATGTGATCGATCTGTCCCACACCCGTACCCACGACCAGGAAGTGGCTGCCTATTACGACGACCGTCGTGACCAGAGCTACAGCCTGATCAGTGGCCTGGGTCCCTTGGCCGAGGCCTATCGAGTCGGCGCGGGAGCCTTCACCACCATTCCCCAATTCGACGCCTCGACCCAGACGGTCAAGTACGAAGACCAGGGCAATGGCTCGGGCGACATCCATTCGCGCCTGGGCAAGGTCGCCCAACTGGTCAAGGCGATTCGCGACGACGCCTCCACCAGTTCGGCGAAGAACTTCTATCAGTATCCTCGGCCCTGGAGGCAAACCAGCGAAGACATCGTGGCGCCGTCCCTGCGTCCGGCGCGCAGCCAAACGCCCGCGAGCGATGGCGGCTTTCCCAGCGGCCATACCAATGCGGCCTATCTGGCCAGCATCGGCTACGGCTACGCCGTGCCTCAGCGCCTGGGAGAGGAACTCTTCCGCGCCTCTGAGCTGGGCAACAATCGCATCGTCGCCGGCATGCACTCGCCGCTGGACGTGATCGGTGGGCGCATCACCGCTACCTATTTCGCCATCGACAACCTGGTCAACAACGCCCAGTTGCGCAGCGATGCCTTCGCCCAGGCCCAGGCCTACTTCGCTCAGCAGTGTGGCGGCGACATCAACAACTGCGTGGCTCAAGTCGATCCGGCTACCGACCAGCAGTCGCAGCACGCGCGGGACCGGGCGCTGTACACCGCCCGCATGACCTACGGCTTCGCCCCCGTTGGCCCGACCAATCTGGCGCCGGTGGTACCGGTCAATGCCGAGGTGTTGCTGGAAACGCGCTTCCCTTATCTCAGCGCCAGCCAGCGCCGCGACATCCTGGCTAGCACCGAGTTGTCCTCGGGCTATGTGGTCATCGACGAATCCAACGGCTACGGTCGGCTCAACCTGATGGCTGCGGCCGATGGCTACGGCGCCTTTAACGGCAACGTCAGCGTCAACATGGATGCGAGCCAGGGTGGCTTCAACGTCCTCGATGCCTGGCGCAACAACATCGGTGGCAGCGGCAGCCTGACCAAGAATGGCAGTGGCGAACTCACCCTCACTGGTCTCAACACCTACAGCGGTGGCACGCTGATCAATGGCGGTACCCTGCGTGGCCATGCCCAGGCCTTCGGCAGCGGCGACATCACCGACAACGCCACCCTGATACTGGAGCAGTCGGTCAACGACAGCCTAGCCAACAGACTGCATGGCACTGGCAGCCTGGTGAAGACCGGGGTCGGCTCCCTGAGCTTGACCGGCAATAGCGATTTCGCCGGTACCACCCGCATCGATCAGGGTCGCCTGGCCATCAATGGCAACCTCGGCAACTCGGCGGTCACCGTCAATACCGGCGCCACCCTGGGCGGTAACGGCAGTCTGGCCAGTCTTCACGTCGCCCAGGGCGGCATTCTCGCTCCCGGCAACTCGGTAGGGCAGCTCGACGTCAACGGCAACGCCACCCTCGACCAAGGCTCGATCTATCAGGTCGAGACCGGTGCCAGCAACCGCGCCGATCGCCTGGTCGCCACGGGCAGCATCGCCGTCAACGGCGCCACCCTGGCACTGGTTTCCAGCCCCTACTGGCAGCCCCTGGGCAGCTATCAGCTACTCAGCGCCGGTAACCGCCTGAGCGGTCGCTTTGGGCAGATCCAATCCGATTTCGCCTTCCTCACCCCGACGCTGAGCTACAGCGCTAACCAGGCGATCCTAAGCCTGCCACGCAATGGCGTGGCCTTCGCCGACCTGGCCGATGGCCGCAATGCCCGGTCCGCTGCAGAGGGGCTGGATAAGGCCGGCGCCGGCAATGCGCTGTGGAATCAGGTCGTCGCGACCAATGCCACTGGTGCTCGCTCGACCTTCCAGAGCCTGGGCAACGAACTACATGCCTCGACCAAGACGGTGCTGGTGGAGGACAGCCGCCTGGTACGCAACGCCATGGCCGAGCGTCTGCACGACGCCCAGGACGACGCTCCGTCCGGTTCCGGCATCCAGGGCTTGGCCGGCAGCCCCGAGCGCGGCCTGGTCTGGACCCAGGCGCTCGGTGCCTGGGGCCGCAACGACGGCAGTCACGACGCCAGCAGCCTGGACAGCCACAGCCATGGCTTGCTGATTGGCAGTGACATCCCGCTGGACAACGGCTGGCGCGTCGGGGGGCTGGTGGGCTTGGGTCATACCGATCTGGATCTGCGCGACGAATCCGGCTCGCTCGACAGCACCAACTACCACCTGGGGCTCTATGCCGGCCAGCATTGGGATGCCTTTAGTCTCAAGCTGGGCCTGGCCCACAGCTGGCATTCGGTGGCGGCGCAGCGCGACCTGGCGGTCCTCGGCAGCAATCAGCACCTGGCGCCGGACTATGACGCCGACACCACCCAGGCCTTTGGCGAACTGGCCTATCGGATCGACGCGGGCAGCCTGAACCTCTCGCCCTTCGCCAACCTGGCCCAGGTGCACCTGCGGACCGACGGCTTCCACGAGCGCAGTGGTGCCTTGGCGCTGGACAATCCGCGGCAGAACACCGACGTGACCTTCAGCACCCTCGGTCTGCGCCTGGCGAGCAAACCGCTAGGTGACTGGAAGGTGGTGCCGAGCGCCACCCTGGGCTGGCGCCATGCCTATGGTGATACCACGCCCGAGCACGAGGCGGCCTTCGCCGGTGGGCCGGATCTCAAACTGATGGGGGCGCCCATCGCGCGTGAGTCCGCCGTGATGCAGGGCGCGCTGGACATGGCGCTGAGCGAGACGGTGTCGCTAGGCCTGGGCTATGACGGGCAACTAAGTGGCCGGACCAAGGCCCAGGACCTCAAGGCTCGACTCAGCTGGCGATTCTGAACGGGGCGTGCCAAGTGCCGGAACGGGCAGGGCGCGCAGTTAAGCGCGAGGCGAGGCCGCCGAAGAAGGACGACCCCGCTGCGGCCAAGGGCTAGAAAGACGCCAGGTTGTCCGGGGTGATCAGCTGGAAGGGCACCTGGGTGAGCGTGTTGCTGGTGGGGCCATTGGCCAGGCGCAGCGCCATGTCCACCGCGCCTTCGCCCTGGCCCTTGGCATCCTGCAGGACGCTGACCGCCAGCTTGCCCGCGCGCATTTCCTGCAACCCGTCGGGCGTGCCGTCGATGCCGCCCACCAGGTATTGCGCCAGTGGCTTGCCGGCCTTTTCCAGACCCCGGATCGCACCGATGGCCATCTCGTCGTTGTTGGCGGCGACGATGTCGAAGGCCACGCCCTTGTTGACCCACTGCATGACGAGATCGGTAGCCTCGCTGCGCTGCCAGTTGGCCGAGGCCTTAACCACGACCTGCATGTCCGGGTACTTGGCCACCACCTTCTCGACGCTTTCGGTACGCAGCTTGGTCGCCGGGTGGTGCGATTCGCCCATCAGGATCGCCACCTTGCCCTTGTAGCCGGCGCGGCGGGCCAGCTCCTCCATCTGCATCGTCGCGGCTTCCACCTCGTCCGAACCGACGAAGCCCGCATAGGCCGGCAACGGCGAGACGTTGGGGCGATAGTTGATGAACACCAGCGGCACCTTGCTGCTCATCGCCAGGGACAGCATCTCCTGGGTGTTGCTGTCATCGATGAGATTGACGATGACCGCATCGACCCGGGCGGCGATCAGGTTGCGGTACTGGCGTAGCTGCAAGGCGCTGTCGCTACTGGCGTTTTCCAGGAACAGATCGGCGTCCAGGGTACGGGCGCGTTCCTCGACATTATTGATCAGCGCGGTACGGAAGTTGTCGCGCTTGGAGGTCAAAACGCCGATCAACGGGGCACTGGCCTGGGCCACGTTGACGCAGGTGGCGGCCAGCATGAAACCGGCGAGGAGACGAAGCGTTGGCTTGAACATGAGTCGATCCCCGATCAGACACTGAAACGTTGCAGCAGCTCGCGCTGCCGGCTGGCCATGAGCGAAAGGTCCTCGCTGCTGTGCGCGGCACGCTCGGCGCCTTCTGCAGCCCGGAGCGCGGCGTCGTTGATCTGCACCATCATGCGGCTGGTTTGCTGCACGGTGACGCTCTGCTCTTCGGTCGCGGCGGCGATCTGGGTGTTCATCTCGCGGATGGTGCCGACCGCCTGGCTCATGTTCTGCAGGGCTTCGCGGGTGGAGGAGGCCAGTTGCACGCACTCCCCGGAGTGGGCGCGACTCACCCCCATGATGTCCACTACCGAGTGGATCTTCTGCTGCATCTGTTCGATCTGCTGCTGGATCTCGCTGGTGGAGCTCTGGGTGCGACTGGCGAGGGAGCGTACCTCGTCGGCGACCACAGCGAAGCCGCGCCCCTGTTCACCGGCGCGGGCGGCTTCGATGGCGGCATTGAGCGCCAGCAGGTTGGTCTGCTCGGCGATATTGCGGATGGCATCGACGATGCCGTCGATGCTCTGGCCATAGCCCTGCAGTTCATCGGTGGCCTGGGCGGCGACCTGGATCTGCTGGGCCTGGCGCTGGATGCTGTCGATGGTCTCGGCGACGGTGGTGCCGGTCGTGGTGCTCAGCTCGAAGGTGTGGTCCACGGCATCCTTGGTGTCGAGCGCGCGCTGGGCTACCTCGGCCACGGTGCTTTCCATCTGAGTCATCGCCGAGGCGGCGGACCCGAGGCGTTCGGTCTGCTCCTCCACGGCGCGGGTGGTGCTGGCGCTGATGTCGGCATTGGCCTGGGCGGTACGACGGAGGTCGTCGGCCGACTGGGTAAGGGTGGTCACCGTGGTTTGCAGCGAGCGGATCAGTTCGTTGAGATAGCTGCCCAGCTCGCTGAATTCGTCTTTGCGACTCACATCGAACTGGACCCGCAGATCGCCAGCCGTGACCTGGCGCAGCGATTCGCGGAACGCCTGCAGCGGACGCCGCAGGCCGCGCGCGACCCACAGGCCGATGAGCACGGCGGCGCAGATCGCCAGCAGGGCGACGATGAAGAGTACCTGGCGACTGGTGGCCACGCTGGCATCGGTATCGTTCTTGGCTTGCTGCGCCACGGCGACGGCCCCGCCGCTGAGGGTGCGCAGGGCATCCAGGGTCGCCTGCAGCGCCGTGCTGGTACGCTGGCGTTGGTCGTCGAACTGGGCTTCGGCCGCAGCCTGCCGCTCGTAGGCCAGGCGCAGCCCATCGGGCGCGGTCATCTCGTGCAGCAGGCGCGTGACCATCACGCCCACGATACGCGCGTTGCGCTCGTCGAGGGCGGCCAGATCGCGCAGCCGGTCGGTGATGACATCCTGCTGCTGGTTGAGCGCCATGGCCAGGCTCGACAGATCCACGCGTGCCGCCTGGGCGGCGAAGGCGGCGTAGGTCTTGTCCGTTTCGATCAGCAGCAACTGGGCGGCGCGGACCGCCGAAGTGGCGCCTTCCGCCTTCCGTTGTGCGCTGTAGGCCTGCAGGTAGCTGGACAGTCGATTGGCCTCGGGCGTGGCATAGCCCTGCAGGGTCCGGGTTTCACGGCGCACGGTGACCAGCTGGCGGTAGCTGTCGATGAGGATTTTCGCCTGCTGGCCGTAGGCATTGCCCAGTTTCTGCTCTTGATCGAGTGCCTGGACCAGTTGCTCGTGGTCGCGCAACAGCGCCGGCAGGCGCTGGTGCAGCTGCAGGTAGTTGGCGAATTGCTGGTGGAATTGTTGTTCGCGCGTGGCGATCTGGGCGGTATCGGACTCGGCTAGCAGACCGAGCAGGGCTTGGTTGGCGCTCAGCAGCTGCACGTTGATTTCGCCGACCGCCTGGCCGAGCGGGGCGGACTGCTCAGTGATGACCGTCAGCCGTTCATGGATGGACTGGGTACTGTTGAAACTCACGGCGACGATGCCCAGCAGCAGAAACACCAGGAGAGCGATGCCGCCGACTACCCGTTGAAGAAGCGTCATGGTTGTTCCCTGCTTTGTTGGCGATGTTGAGGCAGGAGGCCAACGGCGGCAGACGTCATGGCGCGTCTCGATGCCTGTCCATGGCCAACAGCTCCGCAGCCTAGTCGTATCACCCGACCTTTCCGCATCGTCTGCGGACGTGCGGCCTTCGCCGGGCGACCAGCTGTTGTCGATAATGATCAGATGCGCGCGCTAGAGCCTGGCAGTGCGGTTCAGGCGCTCGACGACTATCAGCTCGCTGGGCAGGCATGCGGGTTCCGCCACGCCCACCGTGCGACGGACACCTCAGGTTGCAAAGCGAACACGGCCGGCCAGAAACCAACCCCTGCATCCCCAGGTCCTTGAAGGGTCTCTTTTCACAGGAATACCCGATGTCGAAAGTTCTGCTGTGCTCCCTCGTACTGGCTACCGCCGCAACCCTGGCGGCGTGCGACAAGACTTCCGAAGACCATGCCCGGGAGGCTCAGGTCCATAGCCAGAAGGCCGAGGAAAAGGCTGCCGAAGGCAAGGTCGACCGGGCTGCCCAGGAGCAGACCAAGGCCCAGGAAGACCGTGCCCAGGCCAATGACGCCGCAGCCAGCGAAGGGCGCCACTCGCCTCCCGATTCCGCCGTGCCCGGCTACATCAAGACGCCCAGCAAGGAAAATCCCTGAGTCTCGTCCTCGGTCCGCTGTCGGTTTCGGGCCGGTAGCAGAGGAGGGGAGGTGAGCGCGATACGGGCGGGCACAGCGGCTGCTGTCACTGATCGCGGGGGCTGCTCCTGGCGCCTCGCGAGTCGGAGTGCCCAGGGGATGAAGTAAGAAGGCCATGGCAAGGCCTTGCCCAGGCGCAGGACAATACCCCTGGGCGAGCGGATGACCGCTATCGCCCAGGCGAGCAACGGCTGTTTACATCCGGGCTAGGAGGATTAGAGTAGGAAGTCACTTCGCCATCACTCGCCTCTTCCTGGAGCCGCCATGAGCCCTTCGCGACCGATCCACTGGTATCGTGCCCGTAGCACGCTCGAACTCGTCGTCCTGGGGCTGGGCGTCATCGCTCTGGTGGTTGCGCTCGATCAGGGGCTGCGCAACTCGCCTTCCGAACACCTTGCCGACTATCACGCCTGCAAGGGCGATGGTGGTCTGGCACGCATGAATGCCATCGGTGAGATCGTTTGCCGGCTGCCCAGCCCGGTGATCGGTCAGGTGGCGGCCAAGACCCCCGCGGTGTCCGGTCTCTAACGACTTCGCCGGCTTCTCTGGGGCCTGCTCAAGCCAGGCCTGATCCCCTGCGGTCGGACCGTGCACGTCCGACCGCGGCTTTCTCCCTCCTTTCTTCTTCATTGCGCCCGCAGTACCAGGCGTGGATCACGGCTGCCTGTTCGCCGCAATGCAAACAGCTATTACTTAACGTAACATTTGATAATGAGAGTTTTTATCATTTAAAGTGCTGGCCCTCGCGCGATGCCGCGAAGAGCAGCCTTCAAGTGCACGGCGTCGGCTGCAACGCCACGGTCACAAGGATCACCATGAACACCCAAGGAACCCTCTGCCAGCCCATCCGCCTTCCTCGCGCGGCCCTTCGTCAGTTGCTCCTGATCGGCGCGCTGATTCCCTTTCCGCTGACGGCCCTGGCCGCCACGGTGGCCGAGCAGAACGCCACGGAACTGGACACCCTGACCATCGAAGGCAATCGCCTCTACGACATGGCGCCCTCGGAACAGACCGGCGGCTATACCGTGGATTCGGCGACCGTGGGCACCAAGACGCCGGCGGCCCTGCGCGACATCCCCCAGTCGATCACCTCCTATACCAGCGACTACATCAAGGATCGCAACTTCAACACCCTGGACGAGCTGGCCAAGTCCACCGCCGGCCTGCGGGTGCTGACCAACGACAGCGGGCGCTCCTCCATCTATTCGCGTGGCTACGAATACGACGAATACAACATCGACGGCCTGCCGGCGCCCATGACCAGCATCTTCGGCACCGTGCCCATCCTCTCGCCCTTCGACCGGGTCGAGATCATGCGCGGGCCCTCGGGGCTGTTCAACAGCACCAGCGAGCTGGGCGGCATCGTCAACATGGTGCGCAAGCGCGGCACCGACGAATTCCAGGGGCATATCACCGGGCGCTACGGCTCCTGGGACACCAATTACCAGGAAATCGACCTGGCCGGTCCGCTCACCGCGAGCAAGAACGTCCGTGGCCGCTTCGTCGCCTCCCGCGCCGACAGCAATGGCGAGGTGGATTACAACGCCAATACCGACCAGAGTTACTACGGCGATCTGGACATTGACCTGTCCGACGCCACCCAGATCTCCTTCGGCCTGATCCATCAGGTCAAGAACCTCACGCCGCACAACGGCTATCCCACCGACGCCCAGGGCAATCTGCTGGATTTCAGCCAGTCGCGCTTCCTGGGGGCGGACTGGAACTACTTCGACGGCAAGACCACCGACGGCATCTTCGAGCTGACCCACAGGTTCGATAACGGCGGCTACGGACGCATCGCCGCCCGGGCATCGCACCGGGAGGCGGATTACCTCTATGCCTTCACCGGCGGGGCGGTGCAGGCCAATGGCAACACCAGCATCCGCGCCAGCACCCGGGACTTCGAGCAGGACGCCTATTCCCTCGATGCCAGCTACAGCCAGCCCTTCGAGGCGCTGGGGCAGGTCAGCGAATTCGTCGTGGGTACCGACTACAAGCACTACGACACCGATTACCAGAATGGCAACAGCGTCCTGGGTACGGTCAATGTGAACAGCTATTCGCCAACCCGCTTCGCCAAGCCGGCGCGCGCCTACCAGACCGACTTCAATAGTGAGGATCGCGAGTTCGGCCTCTATTCCAAGGTGACCTTCCGGCCCATCGAGCGCCTGGCGCTGATCGGCGGCGCCCGCGTTTCCTGGTACAGGGGCGAGGCCTACACCACCACCCTGGCCAGCGGCGCCGAGGCGGGGGAAAGCCAGAAGCACAGTGGCTTCGTCACCCCCTATCTGGGCACCGTCTACGACCTGGACGACTACCATTCCCTCTACGCCAGCTACTCCAAGGTCTACAAGCCGCAGAGCGAGCTGGATGGCCAGGGCAAGGCGCTGGATCCGCGCGAGGGTGACCAGTACGAGGTCGGGATCAAGGGCAGCTACTTCAACGGCGATATGAATGCACGGCTGTCGATCTTCCAGCTGACCGACGAGAACCGGGCGGCCCGGCCCTTCGACGCCAACGGCGTGGCCATCACCACCTATTCCGACAGCTCCGGCAAGACCCGGGTGAAGGGCGCCGAGATCGAGGTCAGCGGCAAGCTCACCGAGCAGTGGGAGATGCTCGCCGGCTACACCTACATGGATACCCAGAACCTCAGCGGCGATGGCAATACCCTGTTCGAAGCCATGCCCAAGCACATGGCCTCGCTGTGGACCAAGTACACCCTGGCGGGCGGTCCGCTGACCGGTCTGAGCATCGGCGGCGGGGTGACCGCGATGAGCGATTTCTCCCAGACCAACCAGACCTCTGGAGTCACCGTGTCCGCCCCCGGCTATGCCACCGTGGATGCCAAGTTCTCCTATCCGGTCACTAAGCAACTCACCGCGACCCTGGACGTGAACAACCTTCTCGACAAGGAATACTGGTCGCGCGTAGGTTCGGTCTCCACCTTCAACTTCCAGGGCCCCTCGCGTAGCGTGATGGTCGGCGCGCGTTACGACTTCTGATGTCCAGGCCGACCCGGGCCAGGCTCGGGTCGGTCGGCGCGATGCAGGCCATGACGATCTCTTCCACGATGCACTGAGATGCGATGAAAGATTCACTCTTCCAGCGGGACGATGTGGGCAGCGAGTCCTGGTGGCAGGCCGTCGCCTGCCGCGGCACGCCGCTGATCGAACCCACTGTGGCCGGGCGCTATCGCCTGACCTTTGTCTGGCGCGATCCCGAGGGTTTGGCCGAGCGCTCCGGTACCCAGCGGGTCTGGCTCAATATCACCGGGGTCACCGACCACCATCAACCGGGCCTGCCGCAGAGCCTGCGGCGTCTGCCAGGCACCGATGTCTGGACCTGGGAGACCGAACTGGATGGCCGCTGGCGGGGCAGCTACTGCCTGATCCCCAGCGGGGAGCCGGCGCCCTTCGAAGGCGAAGCCCAGCCTGATCTGCAGGGCATCCGCCTCTGGTGGCGCAGCGTCTTTCCCCTGGCCCGGGCCGACCGGCTCAATCCCCGCCGCGCCTGGCAGGGTGGCCGCGGGTTGGCGGTGTCGGGCGTGCATCTGCCGGATGCGCCTGCGCAACCGGCCTGGGCGGCCTTCGACACCGATCGCACCTTGTCTCCCGCGGCATGGCCGAGCCTGCAGCAATTCCAGTGGGACAGCGCCAGACTGGGCAACAGCCGCCCGGTGTGGCTCTTCGCTACCGGTAATACCACCCCTATGGAACGGCCGCTGGCCATTCTGCTGGATGGGCAATTCTGGGCCCAGACGATGCCCATCGGCGTGCCGTTGCAAGAGCTCACGGATGCCGGCCAGTTGCCGGAAGCGGTCTATCTGCTGATCGACCACAGCGATCGCGCCCTGCGTGGTAGCGAGTTGCCCTGCAATCCCGAGTTCTGGCTGGCGCTGCAGGAAGAGCTGCTACCCCAGGTGCGCGACTGGGCGGCCCATGCCCAGTCGGCCACCTCGACCGTGGTCGCCGGGCAGAGCTTTGGCGGGTTGGCGGCGCTCTATGCCGCCTTGCACTGGCCGGAGCGCTTCGGCTGCGCGCTGAGCCAGTCCGGTTCCTTCTGGTGGCCGCAACGCGGCAAACCAGGCCGACTGTTCGAGGCGCTGGAAAGCGGGCAGGGGAGGGGGCATCCCTTGCGGCTGTTTATCGAGGCGGGGCTGCGCGAGCCGGCCATCCTCGAAGCCTCCCGGGCCCTGGTCCCGCGCCTGCGCGAGCAGGGCCACGCGCTCGACTATCGCGAGATCGATGGGGGCCATGATGCCCTCTGGTGGCGCGGGGGCCTGCTCGACGGCCTGGTCCGGCTCTGGCAACCCCTGGTCGCCGCCGACGCCCACCGCTAATCCCTACTGCCAGGAGGTCCGATGGACGCTCTCAATCCCTTCGACGATCCCGCGCAGGTGCTGCTGATCCTGCGCAATGCCCGGGGCCAGTGCAGCCTCTGGCCGGAGGCTATGGCCGTTCCCGCCGGCTGGGCGCCGGTGTTCGGGCCCGCGCCGCGCGCGGCCTGCGACGACTGGCTGGCCAGCCACTGGCGCGATATCCGCCCGGTCGCCTCTCTGCTTTCCTGACTGGAGTTCCTGTGTCCTCTACGCCCTCTTGCGTCTTTCCCGAGCTGCCCCTGGTCGCCGCCCAGCCCGGTATCTGGATGGCCGATCAGCTGTCGCCCCATGCCAATGCCTTCGCCGTGGCCCATCTGGTCGAGTTGCGCGGGCCGCTCGACGCCCAGGCGCTGCTGGCGGCCATCGTCCAGGGCCTCGGCGAACTGGACAGCCTGCAGCTCAGGTTCGCCGAGCGTGAGGGCGAACTGGTGCAGTGGATCGACCACACTGCGGTGATCACTGCGCCCGAGTGGCTGGATCTGCGCGATGCGGCGGATCCCGAGCATGCGGCGCGAACGGCCATCCGCGCCGATCTCGACGGCGACCTGCGGGCCACCAGTGGCGGTCCGCTGTGGCTCAACCGGATCTACCAGCTGGGCGACGATCACCTGTTCTGGTACCAGCGTTATCATCACCTGCTGATCGACGGCTATGGCTTCGCCGCCCTGGCCAAGCGGGTGGCCGCCCTGTACAGCGCCGCGATGCGGAACGAGACGGCCGAGGCCTCGCCCTTCGTCTCCTTCGCCGAGGTGGTGCGCGAGTATCAGGACTATCAGCAGTCGGCCGTCCGCGAGCGCGACGAAGCCTTCTGGCGCGAACGCGGTGCGACCTTGCCGCCGGCGGCCTCCCTGGCGCCGGGTGGCCTGTCGGGACAGGTGCCCACGCCGCGGGTGGTGGAGGCGCGCGCCCGGGTACCTGCCGAGGTCTTCGCCAGACTGGCCGAACAGGGCAAGGCCCAAGGGGTGACGCCAGCGGATCTGGCTGTGGCCCTGGCCGCCACCTGGTTCGCCCGTCTCAGCGGGCAACCGGCCTTCAGCGCCGGCTTCATCTTCATGCGGCGCATGGGGTCGGTGGCGCTCAAATCCGGTGGCGCGACCCTCAACGTCCTGCCGCTGGGCGTGCGTACCGACTCGACCCAGAGGCTGCCGGAGCTGGCTGCCGGGTTGGCCGCCGAGCTCAAGAAGGTGCGTCGCCACCAGCGTTACGACGCCGAGCAGATCGCCCGCGATCTCGGCCGGCCGGGCGATGCCGAGCCGCTGACCGGACCAGTCATCAACCTCAAGCTGTTCGATTTCGCCCTGGATTTCGCCGGGGTGCCGGGCATCACCCACGAACTGGCCTCGGGGCCGGTGCGCGACCTGGAGATCGCCCTCTACCTGGAGGCGAGCGGTGCCCTGGACATCAAGCTGCTGGGCAATGCCGAGCGCTATGCCGCCGAGCTGCTGCAGGGACACGCCGCGCGCTTTGGCCTGCTGGCGGAGCAATTCGCCGATCACCCTGGCCTTACCCTGGGTGAAGCAGACCTGTTGGCCCCGGCAGACCGGAACTGGCTGGCCGCGATCAACGCCACTGAGCGCGCGCTACCGGCGACCACCCTGGTGACCCTGTTGGCCGACCAGGCAGCGCGCACGCCGTCGGCGCCCGCGCTGGCCGATCTGCAGCACGCCTTCAGCTATCGGGAAACGCGCCAGCAGGTGCTGGCCCTGGCCCAACGGCTGAGCGCGGCCGGGGTAGGGCGGGGCGATATCGTTGCCGTGGCCCTACCGCGTTCGGTGTTCCTGTCCCTGGCGCTGCTGGCCACGATCGAACTGGGCGCCGCCTACCTGCCGCTGGACAGCGGCTATCCTGACGAGCGCCTGCAACTGATGTTCGACGACGCCCGGCCACGGGTGCTGGTGACCGATGCCAGCCAGCGCGGGCGTTTCCCGGGGTTGGACGATAGCCAGGTGCTGATTCTGGATGCGCCCCTGAAGGGGTTGGACCAGGATCCGGTGTTCGAAGGGCCGCGCCCCGGCGATCCGGCCTATCTGCTCTATACCTCCGGCTCCACCGGTCGCCCCAAGGGCGTGGTGGTCGGCCATGCCGCCATCGTCAATCGCCTGCTGTGGATGCAGGACAGCTATCCCATCGGCGCCGGCGACACCGTCTTGCAGAAGACACCGAGCAGTTTCGATGTCTCGGTCTGGGAGTTCTTCTGGCCGCTGCTAGTGGGCGCCCGGCTGTACCTGGCGCCGCCCGAGGCCCATCGCGATCCCGCGGCGCTGCAGGAGCTGTTCGCTCGCGAGCGGGTGACCACGGTGCACTTCGTGCCGTCGATGCTGGCGGCCTTCGTCGCCAGCCTGGACGAGCCGGCCGCGGTGGCCCGCTGCGCCAGCCTGCGTCAGGTGTTCTGCAGCGGTGAAGCCCTGCCCGCCGAGCTGGCCCGTACCTGGGAGCGCCGGGTCGGCGCGCCCCTGCACAATCTCTATGGCCCCACCGAGGCCGCGGTGGACGTCTCCTACCATCCGGCCCATGGCGCCGCCCTGGCGGCTGTTACCGGCAGCAGCGTGCCCATCGGCAAGCCGGTGTGGAACACCGGGCTGCACATCCTTGATGAACGCCTGCGTCCAGTGCCGCCGGGTGTGGCGGGGGAGCTCTATCTGAGCGGGGTGCAACTCGCCGATGGCTACCTGGGCCGACCGGAGCTGACCGCCGCACGCTTCATCGCCGCGCCGGACGGGCAGGGCGAGCGGCTGTATCGCACCGGCGACGTGGCGCGCTGGCTGCCGGAGGGCGTCGTCGAGTACCTCGGGCGCAGCGACGACCAGGTCAAGCTGCGCGGGCAGCGCATCGAACTGGCGGAAATCGACCATGCCCTGCTGGCGCTGCCAGGCGTGGCCCAGGCGGTCACCCATGCCCGGGTGCTGGGCGAGGCGGCCAACAGCGCGGGTGGCGATGCGCGCCAACTGGTGGGTTATCTGATCGCCCAGCCGGGCGCCGCACTGGACCTGGAGCGCCTGCGCACGCGCCTGGGCGAAAGCCTGCCGCCGCATCTGGTGCCAGTGGCCCTGGTGGAGCTGGACACCCTGCCTCTGGGGGCCACCGGCAAGCTGGATCGCAAGGCTCTGCCGGCGCCCCAGGGCGTGGCCAGGGCCGCGAGCCGACCCCTGGCGCCGGGGCTGGAGAGTGAATTGGCGGCGGCCTTTTCCGAGGTGCTCGGCTGCGCCATCGGTGGCGCGGACGATGACTTCTTCGCCCTGGGCGGTCATTCGTTGCTGGCCATGACCCTGGCGGCCAATCTGCGGCGGCGGCTGGGGCAGCCGGTGTCCATCGGCCAGATCATGGTGGCCTCCAGTGTCGCCCGCCTGGCGCGCCAGCTGGAGCAGGACGCGGCCCGCGAAACCCGTGCCGGCTTCGAGACCCTGCTGCCGCTGCGCCCGGGCGACGGTCCCACGCTGTTCTGTTTCCATCCGGCCTCGGGCTTCGCCTGGCAATTCAGCGTGCTGGCTCGGCACCTGGATCCGCGCTGGTCGTTGCTCGGTATCCAGTCGCCGCGTCCGGACGGCCCCCTGGCCCAGGGCGCCGATCTGGAAGCCGTCATCCAGCGCCATCTGCGCACCCTGCGCGAGGTGCAGCCGCAGGGTCCCTATCATCTGCTCGGCTATTCCCTGGGCGGTACCCTGGCCCAGGGCCTGGCGGCGCGGTTGCAGGCGGCCGGGGAGCAGGTCGCCTTCCTTGGCCTGCTCGATACCTATCCGCCGGAAACCCAGAACTGGCAGGAGCGCGAGGGCCAGCGCGAGCTGGATCCGGAGGTGCTGGCCGAAGTGAATCGCGAGCGCGAGGCCTTTCTCGCCGCCCAGCAGGGGCTGGCCGATCCGGCGCTGGGGGAGGGGGCGCAGCTGTTCGCCACCATCGAGGGCAACTACGCCGATTCGGTTCGGCTGCTGGCCACGGCGCGCAGCGCTCGCTTCGACGGCGAAGCGCTGATGTTCGTTGCCCGCCGCACCCTGCCCGCGGGAATGGACGTCAAGGCCACCTGGGCGCCCTGGATCACCCGCCTGCAGGCCCATGAGGTGGATTGCGCCCATGTCGACATCATCGCCCCGGCCCAGCTGGCGCAGATCGGTCCGGTGCTGAATCGGGCGCTGAAAGGACTCTAGCCAGCCGAGCGCCGTGCCAGGGGCACCACCATGGGTGTCCCGGCCACCGGGTCGTCGATGATCAGGCAGTCCAGGTCGTAGACCGCCTTGATCAATTCGGGGGTGACCACGTCGCGCGGGCGGCCGGTGGCCAGTACCTTGCCGCCGCGCATGGCCACCAGGTGGGTGGCGTAGCGGCAGGCGTGGTTGAGGTCGTGCAGCACCATCACCAAGGTATGGCCCTGCTGGCGATTGAGGTCTTCCAGCAATTCCAGCAGGTCGATCTGGTGGGTGATGTCGAGCCAGGTCGTGGGTTCGTCCAGCAGCAGCAGGGGTGTTTCCTGGGCCAGGGCCATGGCGATCCATACCCGCTGGCGTTGGCCGCCGGAGAGGGTGTCCACCGCCCGGTCGGCCAGTTCGAAGACGCCGGTGGCCTGCATGGCGTGGGTCACCGCACGCTCGTCGTCGGCGCGCACGCCGCCGAACAGGGTCTGGTGCGGATAGCGTCCGCGGGCCACCAGATCGCGCACCGAGATATCGCCCGGGGCCTGAGAGCTCTGCGGCAGCAGGCCCAGACGGCGGGCCACCTCCTTGGTGCGATAGCTCTGGATCGCCTGGCCGTCGAGCCAGACCTGGCCCTGGCTGGGCGCCAGCAGCCGGCTCAGGGTGCGCAGCAGGGTCGACTTGCCGCAGCCGTTGGGGCCGATGATGACCGTCAGTTCGCCATCGGGAATGGTCAGCGAGAGGTCCTCGGCGATCAGCTTGCGGCCGTAGCCCAGGGTCAGGCGCTCGGCGTGCAGGCGCGAGGAAGGGGCGTCGTTCATGAGCGGCGGGACTCCCAGATGAGCAGGCCGATCAGGTAGAGCCCGCCCAGGCTCACCGTGACCAGGCCCACCGGCAGGACATAGGGCAGGAACAGGCGCTGGGCGATGAGATCCGCGCCCAGCAGCAGGACCGCGCCGGTGAGGGCGGCGGCGGGCAGCGCCAGACGCTGGGTGCCGGTCAGGCGGCGGGCGATCTGCGGCGCGGCCAGGGCGATGAAGGAGATGGGGCCGGCCACCGCGGTGCCGGCGGCGGTGAGCACCACGCCCAGGCCCAGCAGCGACAGCCGGGTGCGCTCCACCGGCACGCCCAGGGCGCAGGCGGTGTCGTCGCCCATCTCCAGCAGGAACAGCCGGCGACTCAGCGCCAGGCTGGCCGCACCCGCCAGCAGGATGAAGACCACCGCCGGCCAGGCCTTGGCCCAGGTGATACCGTTGAGCGAACCGGCACTCCACAGGCCGGCGCTGAAGGCGGCTTCCAGGGAGGCGTGGACGATCAGCCAGGTATTGAGCGCCATCAACAGGGCGCGCACGCCGATGCCGACGATGATGAGTCTGAGGGTATCCACACCGCTGCCGCGCCAGGTCAGGGCATAGACCAGCGCCGCGCTGAGCAGGCCGCCGATCAGGGCGGCGGTGGTGCTCCAGAGGATGCTGGCCTGGAACAGCACCAGGGCGACCAGCACGCCGCTGTAGGCGCCGGTGTTGAACCCCATGATATCCGGGCTGCCGAGAGGATTGCGCAGCAGCGACTGGAACAGCGCCCCGCTCAGGCCCAGGGCGGCGCCGATCAGCAGGGCCAGGGCCACCCGCGGCAGGCGCCACTGGGTGACCACCAGTTCGATGCCGCGCGGCGCCTCGCCGAGCAGGGCGGCCACTACCTGGGCAGGGCTCAGGGCCAGGCTGCCGCTACCCAGGGCGAACACCGCCAGCAGCAGCGCGCCGCCGAGCAGGGCCAGCAGCACGGCGGGTAGGCGCAGGCGACCGGGGCGGTTCATGCTCGACCTCCCTGGCGCTGACGGCGCGCCAGCCAGATCAGCAGGGGTGCGCCAAGGAAGGCGGTCACCACCGAGACGCGCAGCTCGTTGGTGACCAGCAGGCGGCCGACGATGTCGGCGGTGAGGAGCAGGCTGGGGGTGAACAGCAGCACGAAGGGCAGCAGCCAGCGATGGTCCTCGCCGATGGCCCAGCGGCCCAGGTGCGGCACCATCAGACCGACGAAGGCGATGGGTCCGACCGCCGCGGCAGCGGCGCCACAGAGCAGGGTGATGGCCAGCAGGCCGAGCAACTGGGTCTGACGGACCCGGGTGCCGAGGGCCACGGCCAGGTCGGTGCCCAGGCTCAGGGCATTCAGTGCCGGAGCCAGCAGCAGGGCGATAGCCACCCCGCCCAGTACCGGCGGGCTGGCGCTGCGCAGCAGCTCCAGCTGACGCACGTCCAGCGAGCCGAATTGCCAGAATCGCAGCTGATCGTAGACCTGGGGATCGAGCAGGGCGATGCCCGAGCTGACACCTTCGAGCATGGCCCCCAGGGCCACCCCCACCAGCACCAGACGCATGGGATTGAAGCCGCCGCCACCGGCGATACCGGCCAGCAGCACCACCAGGCTGGCGAGCAGGGCGCCAGCGAAGGCATAGCCCAGGTAGTGCTCGGGACCGCTGGCGCCGAACAGGGCGATGCCCAGCACCACGGCGAAGCTGGCACCGGCGTTGACGCCGAGAATGCCCGGATCGGCGAGGGGATTGCGCGTCAGCGCCTGCATCAGGGTGCCGGCCACGCCCAGGGCCGCGCCGGCGAGCAGACCGGCGAGGGTCCGTGGCAGCCGTGCCTCGCGCACGATCAGACAGGCCGGATCGCTGCAACCGTGGCCCAGCGCCTGCCAGACGTCGGCCAGCGGTATGGCGGTGGAGCCGAGCGCCAGGCTGGCAGCCATCACCAGGAGCAGCAGGAGGGCGGCGCAGCCGAGGATGAAGAGGCGGCGCCTGGTCATCCGGGACGACCGACAGGAAGGGGAGTGGATGAGAACAAGGCGTATTAACACATGATAGTCTGTATTACATGCTAACAGCCTTGCCTCGGCGGCTCGATAGCGTCCCCTGTGTTTTTCCGGTGATTCATGTCCAAGACGTCCTTTCTGCTCGACTTCGGCCTGCTCAGGTCCCACGCCGCCTTTCGTACCCTGTTCATCGCCCGTCTGGTGTCCGTGCTGTCCCTCGGCCTGCTGGCCGTGGCGATACCCATTCAGGTCCAGGCCCTGACCGACTCGCCGCTCAAGGTGGGCCTGGCGCTGAGCATGGCCGGCATCGGCATGTTCGTCGGCCTGCTCACCGGCGGGGTGCTGGCCGATCGCCTGGAGCGGCGCCGGCTGATCCTCGCCGCCCGCTCCATCTGCGGCCTGGGCTTCATCGGCCTGGCGGTCAACGCCAGCCTGCCCGAGCCATCGCTGACGGCCATCTACCTGCTGGCGCTGTGGGATGGCTTCTTTGGTGCCCTGGGCGTCACCGCGTTGCTGGCGGTGACGCCGATCCTGGTCGGTCGGGAGTCCATGGTGCAGGCCGGCGCCCTGAATATGCTCAGCGTGCGGGTGGCGGCCATCGTCGCGCCGCCGTTGGGCACCTTGCTGATCGCCCAGAGCGGCGTGGCCTGGAACTACATGCTGACCGCCGGCGGCACCCTCATCACCCTGCTGGTGCTACTGCGCCTGCCGCCGCTGCCCCCGCCGGAACAGCCGCGCGAAACGCCCTGGCAGGCCCTGGGAGGCGGCATCGCCTTCCTCTTCGAGAATCGCCTGCTGGGCGCGGTCGCCCTGGTCGGCGCCCTGGTGACCATGGCCAATGCGGTGCGGGTGCTCTATCCGTCGCTGGGCGAGAGTTGGGGGCTGGATACCGGACACCTGGGCTGGCTCTATGCCGCCGCACCCCTGGGCGCGGCCATCGGCGCCCTCACCAGTGGTCGACTGAACCAGGCACCACGCCCCGGCCGTACCCTGCTGATGACCGCGGTGGCCACCTTTCTGGCGGTGGCGGTGTTCGCCCTGTTGCCCGGCTTCTGGCTGTCAGCGCTGTGCCTGGTGCTGTTCGGCTACCTGGGTGCGCTCAATTCCCTGGTGCAGTACGCGCTGATCCAGTGCCTGACCCCGGATCGCCTGCTGGGGCGCATCAATGCGCTGTGGACGGCGCAGAACATCGGCGGCGAGGCCATCGGCGCAGCGCTGTTCGGCGGCCTGGCCAGCCTGCTGCTGCCGGCGCAGGCGGCCTACGTCTTTGGTCTGGTCGCCACCGGGGTGGCCGCCCTCTGCTGGGCGCTGGCCCGCGGCCTGCGCCGGGCGGAAAGCCTCGGCGCCTGATCCGCTCCGGTGCGTCTTGCGTAGTGTGGAAAACCGCGTAGCGTTTTCCACGATTTCTCGGTTCAAGGCTTGGCGTAGCGCTGTTCCAGGCGATCCAGCAGCAGGTTGGCGCTGTAGGGGTCGAGGCGGAAGGTCTCGGCGCCCAGGGCTTCCACGCGGTTGTCCTTGACCGCCGGCAGGTGCGCCAGCAGCGGATTGCCGCGTACCGCTTCGGCTTCCTTGGTGTCCGCGGCGAACAGCAGAAAGGTCTGGCCGGTGAGGCCGGTGGCGACGTTTTCGCCGGCCAGCTGCAGGATGTCGTGGCGCTGGCCCTGGCTGTGTCCCGTGGTCAGCCCGGCCGGCAGCGTCGCCAGGGTGAAGCCCAGGCTTTCCAGCAACTGGCCCTGGGACGAGGCCGCGGTCCAGAGATTGGCCTGGCGCGTCGCCGGGTTGTAGACGAAGGCGGACACCGGTTGCGGCGGTAGCTGCAGGCGCGCCTTGAGGTCGGAGACCCGCCGGTCGAAATCTGCGACTACCTTGGCAGCAGCGTCCTCGCGACCGGTGGCCTGGCCGAGCAGTTCCACCACCTGTTGCCAGCTGCGATTGTCGTAGCCCACCACCAGTACCGGGGCGATGGCCTTGAGCTGATCGACCAGGCGCAGCGCCGAGTCGTTACCGGCGGCACTGACCAGGATCAGGTCCGGCGCCTCGGCGGCCACCGCCTCCGCATTGGCCTCGCCGATGTACAGCCGCTTCACCTCGTGTTGCTTGGCGACCTGCCCCCACTGGCGCAGGAACCCCTGGTCATCGGCGAATCTGTTGTTGGGCGAGGTGGCGCCGCTGGCCACCACCGGCGCGCCGATGGCGAGCAGGGCGCCGGTGAGGGTGACGCTGGTGGAAACGATGCGTTGCGGCTTGGCCGGCAGGGTCACCTGATTGCCGTCGGCGCTGATCTGTCGGGGCCAGTCCGCCGCGCGGGCGGTACCGCCCAGCGCCAGAATGGCGAGGATCAGCGGGGTGAGAATGCGAAACACTGACGACGAGCTGAACATGGACGCCTTCCGGTTGTAAGATAATCACTCTCATTTTCAAAGATGCACCTCGCTACAGCAAGGGCTGCCGATGGCGGCCAGGGGCGAGCGCGCGCAAAGCGGAAGGCCAGAGCGGTCCGACAGTCTTGCCGATGTTCTGCCCAGTGGCGATTTGCCGACCAGATCAAAGGGTTGCGTGCTGTAGAGGGAAACCGTTTGGCAGCTAACGAATTGACTTCCGCTGATACAAAAGTTAATTTCTGCTTATTGATAAGCATTATCATTTGTGTAGAGGTCCGTAGCAATGTCGAGTAAAAGGGCTGACGTGGTCGGGCAGATCGCCACCGAGCAGCAGGAGCAGGCCGCCTTCCTGTTCCAGTCGGGTGACCGTGTCCTGCGCGGACGCGGCATCTGTGCCCGGGTCGAGACGCCAGCCAGCGGCGGCGCGCACCGGGACAGTCTGTTTTTGCATGCCGTGGAAGAGGCCTTCGCTCGTGCCCGTCAGGCCGGCATCGCCGAGCCGGTGATCATGGGCGCCATTCCCTTCGATACCACCAAGCCCTCCTGCCTCTATGTGCCCCGCGAGCATGCCTGGATGGCGCGCCCGGCACCGGTCAGCAGCGCACCGGTGACCCCGGCGCAGGTGCGCGAGGTGCGCAACCTGCCCAGCGCGGACGGCTTCTGCCTGGCGGTGGAGGAGGCCATCGAGGCCTTCCGCCGCGGTGAGCTGAGCAAGGCGGTGCTGTCACGCATCCAGGAAATCCAGCTGGCCGAGCCCGCCGACGTGGAGGCCATCCTCGCCAATCTGGCGCGGCAGAATCCCACCGGCTATCAATTCCGCATCCCTACCGCCGAGGGCGGCGAGCTGGTCGGGGTCAGCCCCGAGTTGCTGGTGCGCAAGCAGGGCGCGCTCGTCCATACCAATCCCCTGGCCGGTTCGGCCAAGCGCCGCGCTGATCCCCTGGACGACCAGCGGGTGGCCCGCGAACTGCTGGAGTCCAGCAAGGACCATTACGAGCACCGCCTGGTGATCGAGGACATCCGCCAGCAGCTGGCGCCCCTGTGCAGCCGCCTGGACGTGCCCGAGGCGCCGTCGCTGCTCAGCACCAACGCCATGTGGCACCTGTCCACCGCCATCGACGGCGAACTGGCCGACAGCCGCACCTCGGCGCTGCAACTGGCCTGCCGGCTGCACCCGACCCCGGCGGTCTGCGGCTTTCCGACGGTGGCCGCGCGCCAGCTGATCGAGCGCATCGAGCCCTTCGACCGTGGCCTGTTCACCGGCATGGTCGGCTGGTGCGATGCCCAGGGCAACGGCGAGTGGGTGGTCACCATCCGCTGTGGCACGGTGCAGGGCGACTGGCTGCGGCTGTTCGCCGGCGCCGGTATCGTCGAGGCCTCCGACCCCGCGGCGGAATGGGCCGAGGTCACCGCCAAACTGGGCACCATGCGCGCCGCCTGTGGCTTGCTCGACGAGGAGAACCCCACGTGAGTCTGGAATTCACCCCCTGGCCGGAAGACCTGGCCGCCCGCTATCGCGCCCTCGGCTACTGGTCCGACCTGCCGATGACCGAGATCCTGGCCCGCAGTCGCGCGGCCCTGCCGGACGCCCCGGCGATCCTCTGTGGCGAGCGCCAGCTGAGCTATGCCGAGCTGGACGAGCGCTCCAGCCGCCTGGCCGCCCACCTGCAGGCCGCCGGTCTGCGCCGCCACGACACGGCGCTGGTGCAGCTGCCCAACGTGGCCGAGTTCTATGTGGTGTTCTTTGCCCTACTCAAGGCCGGCATCGCCCCGGTCAATGCGCTGTTCAGTCACCAGAAGCTGGAGCTGCTGGCCTATGCGCGGCAGATCCAGCCGCGGCTGTTGATCGCTTCCACCGAGCACAACCTGTTCCGTGACGATACCTTTGTCGCCGAGTTGCGTGACGTGGCGCCCGGGCTGAGCGAAGTGCTGCTGGACGGCGCGCAGGATGCACGCAGCCTGCAGCAGCGCCTGGATACCCCCCTGGAGGGTTATCAACTGACGCCCACCGCGGGTGGCGAGGTGGCCTTCTTCCAGCTTTCCGGTGGCAGCACCGGTACACCCAAGCTGATCCCGCGCACCCACAACGACTACTACTACAGCCTCAGACGCAGCGTCGAGATCTGTCAGCTGACCCCGGCGACGCGCTTTCTCTGCGCCTTGCCGGCAGGGCACAACTACACCCTCAGCTCGCCCGGCGCCCTGGGCGTCTTCATCGCCGGCGGCTGCGTGGTCATGGCCCGCGATCCCGAGCCGCTGCGCTGCTTCGCGCTGATCGAGCGCCATCAGGTGGACTGGGTGGCCCTGGTGCCGCCGGCGGTGGCGCTCTGGTTGCAGGCCGCGGCGGCGCCTGAGCAACGCGCGCGACTGGCCAGCCTGCGCATGGTGCAGGTGGGCGGCGCCAGCTTCGCCGAGGCCCAGGCCCGGCGGGTGCCCACCGAACTGGGTTGCCAGCTGCAGCAGGTGTTCGGCATGGCCGAGGGCCTGGTCAACTACACCCGTTTGGACGACGAACCCGAGCGTCTCTTCACCACCCAGGGCCGGCCCATGAGTCCGGATGACGAGGTGCGCATCACCGACGAAGACGGCCAGCCGGTGCCCGATGGCCAACCTGGTCTGCTGTCCACCCGCGGTCCCTACACCTTCCGCGGTTACTACCGCAGCCCCGAGCACAATGCCCAGGTGTTTGATGCCGAGGGTTTCTACTTTTCCGGGGACGTGGTCCAGCGCGATGCCGCCGGTTACCTCAAGGTGGTCGGCCGGGTGAAGGACCAGATCAACCGCGGGGGCGAGAAGATCGCCGCGGCCGAGATCGAGGGCCTGCTGCTGCGCCATCCCGGTATCACTCACGCGGCCCTGGTGGCCATCGCCGACGAGTTGATGGGCGAGAAGAGCTGTGCCTGCCTGGTGGTTAGCGATCCGGCGCTCAAGCCGGTGGCCCTGCGCCGCTATCTGCGCGAGCAGGGCGTGGCCGAATACAAGTTGCCCGACCGTTTCCAGTTCCTCGACCAGCTGCCGCTCACCGCCGTCGGCAAGATCGACAAGCGCCGCCTGCGCGAGCAGCTGCAGACCCCTTCCACCGAGCGTCTCTAAGGTTTCCCATGGCTATTCCCCGTCTTGCCTCCTATCCCTTGCCCCAGCCCGACGGCTTTCCTGCCAATAAGGTCGACTGGACGCCCGCGGCCGACCGCGCCGTGCTGCTGATCCACGACATGCAGCGCTATTTCGTCGAGTTCTATGGCGACAGCAGCCCGCTGATCGACCAGGTGGTGGCCAACATCGCCGCCCTGCGCGCCTGGGCCGACGCCCAGGGCGTGCCGGTGGTCTATACCGCCCAGCCCACCGACCAGCCGCCGGCCGATCGCGCTCTGCTCAACGACATGTGGGGTCCGGGTCTGACCCAGGCCGATCCCGCACTGCAGCAGGTGGTGGACGAACTGGCACCCAAGGACGGTGACGTGGTGCTGACCAAGTGGCGTTACAGCGCCTTCCACCGCTCCAACCTGCAGGACCTGATGACCGAGTGGCGGCGCGACCAGCTGATCGTCTGCGGCGTCTATGCCCACATCGGCTGCCTGACCACCTGTACCGACGCCTTCATGAGAGACATCCAGGCCTTCCTGATCGGCGACGCCGTGGCCGACTTCAGCGAAGAAGAGCACCGCATGGCGCTACGCTACGTGGCCACTCGCTGTGGCAGCACCCTGAGCACCACCCAGGTCACCGGCGCGGGCGCGGTCGTGCTGGACGAAGCCTGGCTGCGCGCCCAGGTCCAGCCGCTGCTGGATGCCGACGACGAGGAGCCGGCGCTGGACGACAATCTGACCGATTTCGGTCTGGATTCGGTGCAGGTCATGACCCTGGTGGGGGAATGGCAGAAGCGCGGCCTGCCGGTCACCTTCGCCGATCTCGCCGCCCAGCCGACCCTGCAGGGCTGGCTGGATCTGTTGCGCGCTCGCGCCTAGGGAGCCTCTGATGACGCAACTGGATTTCACTGGCAAGCGCGTCTGGGTGACCGGCGCCGGGCAGGGCATCGGCTTGCAGGTGGCGCGGCGCTTCCAGGCAGCGGGCGCCGAGGTGGTCGGCCTCGACCGGCACTTCGCCGAGAGCAGCTATCCGTTCCGCACCCAGCTGCTGGATGTCGCCGACGCGGCTCAGGTCGAGACTGTTTGCCAGTCCCTGCTGGCCGAGGAGCGCCGGCTGGACGTGCTGGTCAATGGCGCTGGCGTGCTGCGTCTGGGCACCAGCGACAGCCTGAGCCTGGACGACTGGCAGGCACTGCTGGACGTTAACGTCTCCGGGCCCTTCTACCTGTTCCGCCAGCTGGTGCCGCTGTTCAAGGCCCAGGGCCAGGGCGCCATCGTCAACATCGCCTCCAACGCCGCCCATGTGCCGCGCCTGCAAATGGCCGGCTACTGCACCTCCAAGGCGGCGCTGGTGTCGTTGAGCCACTGCGTGGCCCTGGAACTGGCGGGCTCGGGCGTGCGCTGCAACGTGGTCTCACCGGGTTCCACGGCGACCCCCATGCTGGCCGGCATGCTCGGCTCGCCCGAGGGCTATCAGCGCCTGGTGGACGGCCTGCCGGAAGACTTCAAGCTGGGCATCCCGCTGCGCAAGATCGCTCAGCCCGACGAGATCGCCAACACCGTGCTGTTCCTCGCCTCGGACCTGGCCAGCCATATCACCATGCAGGACATCGTGGTGGACGGCGGCGCGACCCTGGCAGCGTGAGGGCTTTTCGTAGGTTGGGTTGAGCATTAGCGAAGCCCAACAGGCGTTGTCCGGCGACCGCCTGTGTTGGGCTTCGACGGTGAGGCTGTCTCAGCCCAACCTTGTATCTCTCCCGGGTAATGGGATTAGCTACCTCATTACCCGGAGCCGGCTAAGCACCTGCCCAACCTGAGCACTCGATGCCG